>JBBSAB010000006.1:0-172720 GCA_038252755.1 Polyangiales bacterium
GACCCGCACCACACCCGGGCACCGAGGTGTTGCCCAGGCACGACGAGCCTTCAGGCGTCGGCGCCGCCATGTAGCAGCAGTAGTCGTAGGTCTTTCCGTCAGCTGCCAGCGTCGGTGTTTGGCACAGGAACCGATAGTTATTCGCGTGGCTTTCGCTGCTCTTCAGATCAGAACCGAGCGGCGCAACGCCCTCCGGACAATTGAAGCCCGTGTATTGGCCAGCGCAACGCCCGGTCTTTTCAGTGCATTTGGCGGGCGGCGTTTGACCGGTGCAACAGTAGTTGATGTAGAGGTCGTCCCTGACGCCTTGCGTGCAAGCGATCGCTGCGTTGAAGACGTCGGGGCGGCTAGCTCCGCGGCACTGGTAGCCGTACGCGCCGCCGGTGCACGCAGCCACCGGATCCCAGACGCAGTTGGTGATCTCGTCCGAGCAGCAATAGTTGCTGACGCCGTCGGGGCTGGGCGCGCGGTCGGCGCACACCCGACCACGCGGAACGCCCTCGGCGTAGTAGCCATCGTCGTCGGGCCGAGCGGTGCCGGTGCACGCATAGCCGGTCAAGCCGACTTCTTGCGCGGGTTGCTGTGCGTCCGGAGCGACCGTGCAATCCATCGATGGGGCGACCGTGCAGGCGCCGTTCGGCGCGGGCAGATCGGTAGTGCAACCGCCACCGGTGATCGCGAGTGACAGCGCGCCCAACAGGACCAGCAAACGGACGGCGTTTAGCTTTGCCAATCGCTCACCAGGTCCAGCCCGCCGGCGGATGCGGCGCCGGAAGAGTTGGGAAAACGCACTTGCGTGGAGCGCGTGGCACGCCGTCGCGATTGTCAGTCACGCTCAGGCCTCTGCCACCCTCGGGAGTTGGATGAGAGCTCAGCGTTGCCAGCGAATTGCCGAAGGTCACGTCACCCGGCCCAAGCACGACGCCTGCGAACTGCGAGGAAGCCGACAGCGGCCCCATGTTCTCGATGATCACGTTGTCGAGCGTGAACGGACCAGCGGGCCGCAGCGCGTTGAATCCGTTGAGCGTCACGACCGGCTGCTGCACCGCCTTACACGTGACGTGGTGAATATTCCGGAACGTCATCGAACCGAACTCAGGGAACTGCGTACCGGCGAACAGCGGGTTGTAGGCAGTGCTGACCAAGATCGCGTTGTTCATGTCGCGCATGCACACGTCGGAGTAGGTGATGTTGTTGACCGGGCCGCCGCGGCTCTCGTCGGATTTGACGCGGATGCCGTTGAAGTCGGAGCCGTGAGCCTCGGTGCCGACTGGCCGTGAATCAGCGTCAATCGTGAGGTCGTAGATATCGATGTTCTCGATCGCCGGCCCATACGTCTCGCTGCCGATCGACATGCCGTGGCCGGTCCCGAAGTGGTTATGCGCGATCGTCACGTCGCTCACGTGGTGTCCACCTTTGAACGCCATGTGATCGTCGCCGGTGCTGATCGTGTTACACGCCACCAGCCCGCATTCGGCATCCGAGCCAGAGCCCGGATCGATGCCGTCGGTATTGCGCGCGAAGCTCGGCGTGAGCACGACACCACGGCTGTTTTTCCACTTCGACGGCGTGAGGATGGTCACGCCCCAAACCGTGAAGCCGTCACCGCGGTGCTCACACGTCGGCTTGTCCGGCGGCAGGACCGACGTGAGCTTGACGTGGAATTTCGCCGAATTGTGGAGCGTAATCCGATACAGAACGAAGCCGGCAGTGCCGCCGTTCAGATTGATTAGCGTTGGATTGCCGAGGCTGCCGTCGACTTCACGCAGGGCATAGGAGAGCTCCCACCACGAGTAGGGACGATCGACGAGCGGCTCGCCCCCTTGCCCGTCGATCACGCCATCGCCGACGATCGCTGGCTTGAGCCCGGACACCTCGATGAAGTTGGCGCAGGCCTTGGAATCGTTGACGCCGAGCTTGCCGCAGGTACCACCCGGCAACTGATACAAATCGGGATTGCGTGACGCGTACAACGTGACGCCTTCGTCAACCCACAGCGTGCGGCCGCGGATCGCCAATGTCGCAGCGACGAACGCGTTGTTCGAGCCGTTGGTTACGAGCTTGACGACGCCGCCGTCGGGGCAGCCATCGAGCGCCGCCTGAATGCGCGGCGTGTCGATGTTTGCTTCGTCGGGTGGCGAGTCGTCCGACGCGAACCGCGTAGCCGGCAGCGTCTGGCAGATTTCGGTCGGGAACGTCGGCTCCCTGCCTTCGGTGTTCGGATCGCCAGCGCCGCAGACGCTGCCGTCGCCCGGGGACGGCGAAAGCTCGGGCGACGTCTCGCAAGCATAGACAATCTCCTCGATTTTGGGACCCGAGCTGCAGCCGGGGCCGCCGCACAGCGAGACCGCCAGGCAGCAGCCCAACAGCCTTGCTGTGCGCAGCGGTGCGGCGCAGACGCGTCTAATGAAGGTCTTCGTCGGCTCGATCATGAGGATCCGTCAGCGTGGCGCGTTAGCTGGCTATCTCGACGTCGTGCTCAACAGCCCTTGGCTCCGGGACAAGGCCAAGCGTCGGTGCTCGCGCAGCTCCACTTGCTCGTTCCTGACGCACCCGGCGCAGGGCACACGCAGTAGCCAATCTTGGAAGCGCCCTTCGAATCGAGGTACGTGCCAGTCGGACCGCCTCCGCCGTTGCAGAGCGTGCACGCAGCGACCGTGCACGGAGAGGAGGCCGCCGGCGGTGTGGCCGGGCACGAAGCGTCCTGCGCCGTCGGCAGCTTGAAGCAGGCGGCGTCGAGCGTGTCCGGGAAGGTGCAGCCGCTCTGCTCGGCGTACGCGCCGGCAGTGCAGGTCTCCGACTTGAAGCCACTCGATGCTGGACCGCACGTCTTGTAACAAGTCTGCGGATCGGCAGCGGTGCACGGGCCGGCTTTGGTTGGTGGCATGCCAGCGGCGGTGGTGAGCCCGGCGCAGAGCGGCATGAAGTCGCCACTGCCGCCGCCGGCCGTACCGCTCGGCGGAGAACCAGCCGTGCCTGCGCCGCCAGTGCCACTGCCGGTGCCCGCCGTCGAGCTGGTGGCGCCGGCGGTGCTGCTCGTGGCTCCGGCGGTGCCGCTACCGGTTCCAGCGGTCGAGCTGCCGGTGCCCGCGGTGGTGGTAGTCGCCGCACCTGCGCTGCTCTTGGTCGACGAACCGCTCGCGCCGGCGTCAGTCGGCGAGTCGTTGGAACCGGAACAAGCTGCAGCACTGAAACAAGCTGCGGCAGCCAAGGTGAGGACCAAAATGCGCGTTCTGACCATATTCAAATTCCTCGCAAGAGTGACAGTGGGAGCGTTCGACCCGAGTGGGCGCAGCAGCTCAGCCAGCCAGTGGCGGCTGCATGTATGAGCTAATGCAACCGCGACCGAAATCGATCCCAGGCGCGGCGCCTTTGTCGAAAACTACCGGGCGCGGCTGACGCTCACTCGCGCTCCACGCTGGCCAAAATGAACGCGCCCAGTCCCTTGGGATCATTCGAGGCGACGTCGGTGCTGACGTAGTAGTCGTAGGAGCCGTCGCGGTACGGATTGCCGCCCAGCCCGGCGACCTTGCACACGCCGCGCAGCTCGACGTTGCCTGCTGGGTCGATGCCCACGAACTCCTTCAGCAGGCCGGCGTACCCGCGCTCTGCGCTAGGGCCGAAATTGGCCTGGTCGAGCCAGCCTTTGCGGACGCCTTTCGACAGCGCGTAGACCAGCATCGCGGTCGCCGAAGCTTCGCGGTAATTGCGCGGCGCGTCCGGCTTATCCAGCACTTGCCACCACACGCCGCGCTGTTCGTCCTGCACGGCCAGGACCGCGGTCGCCAGGCGCTCGAGCGCCGCCACGACTTGCTCGCGTTTCGGGTAATTCGCGGGCAAATAGTCGAGCACGTCGACCAGTCCCATCGCGTACCAGCCGACCGAGCGTCCCCAGAATTCAGGCGAAGTGCCGGTGGTCGGGTTGGCCCAGCGCTGCTGCTTCGTCGCGTCCCAACCGTGGTAGAGCAGGCCCGTCCTCGGGTCGCGCGCGTGCAGCTCGAGCAGCGAGATTTGCTTGGCAACCTCGTCGTAGAGCGCGGGTTCGTTGAAGGTGCTGGCAAACTCGGCCAGGAACGGCGCAGCCATGTACAGGCCGTCGAGCCACATCTGATTCGGGTAGATCTTCTTGTGCCAGTAGCCGCCATCCGCTGTGCGCGGCTGTGTCTTCAGCTGGCTTCGCAAAAGCCGTAGCGCCTTCGCGTAGCGCTCGCGGTCTTTGCGGTCGGTGGCGCGCGCGTACAGCGCGAACAGCAATTTTCCCGAATTGACGTTGTCGAGCGTGTAGTCGGTGAGCTTGTAACCTTTAATGCTGCCGTCGGCCGCAATCAGCCGATCGAGACTCTTCTTCAGGTAGTCGAAGTAGCGCGCGTCACCGGTTTTACGCCACAGCTCTTCGCAGCCATGGAGCAAGAGGCCATTGTCGTACTCCCAAGTTTCGCCGAGGCCGTCGGGGTGCCGCTCGATCAGCCAATCGCAGGTCCGACGCGCCCAGCCCTTCGACGCTTCGGCCGGCACCGCCGCGTGCTCAGCGGCCGAGCTGAGCGACACGCGCAGCGGCGTCCGCAACGCGCGCGCAAAACCTTGCGCGTAGTCGACGAAGGCCGTCTCGTCGGCAAAGTCACCGCTCTTGTCCCAACCAAAGCCGACGTAATACGCCGCGGGTCCTGTCGGCGGTACGTTGGCGAGCAGCAGCGTATCGAGCTCGGTCTCCTGCGAGCCTTCGACGGTTTCGGGCGACGCGATGATGCCGCAGCCCAAGTTGCCGTTGCCGACCTTGAGCGGCTCCCAACTGCGCAAGAGCCCGAGCGCTTTGTCGAGCGTCGCTTTGCCGCCGGCGTGCTTGGCGATGCCGATCCCGACTGCCCCTGGGCGCGCGCCGCTTTCGGCCTGGAAGTGACTTTCGAAGCGGTTGAAGTTACGACCGGCGTCGACGGTAACGCGCTTGGTTTCCGTCACCTTGCCGTCGCCCACGGCGTAGGCCGCGTATTCGAGCTCGAAAATCAGCCTAATCGGCCCATTTGCCAGCACGCGCGACTTCACGAAATTGCGCGACACCCAGAGTTTGCCGCTCTGCCAGACACCCAGGCCGCCGCAGCCGCGCGCCTTGTTCACCGAATACAGATCGGCGCCATCGCCGTTGTCGCGGTGGTAGTCGTCGGTCAGGTACCAGTCGTTGATCACCAGCCGTTTGGTGCGCTTGGCCCAGACGTCGATGCCGCTCGACGTCAACGGCTCTTTCTTCCACGTCTCCAGATCCGGTCCGTACATGCGCTGCGCGACGCGGTCGCTCTCGAACGCAAAGTCGTCGTGGCGTTCACGCACGAAGCGCCCGTAGACCTTGTATTGTACGGCACGCGGCGGCTGACGCTCGCCGGGTTGGATCCGAAACGTCTTGGCTTCGCTCGGTCCGAGCGTCGCTTGAAACGCCAGCTCGTCGAAGACGTCGTCAGCGTCGGCGTCGATCAACTGCGACAGCACCGCGTGACCGGCCGCGTCCACCACGACCAGCCGCGCCGGGCCGAGCGACGGCAAAATCCGCAACAGGTCAGTCAGCTTGACCGAAATCGTCTCTGTCCCACGCGCTTCGGCGAGCAGGTTCTCGACCTTGAGCTCGACTCCTTCTTTAGCGAGCGGCACGAGCGGCTCGGCCGCCACGGCGGCGAGCGGCGGCGCGGCTTTCGGCGTCGCAACAGCGCCCAAGGCCGGCGTTTTGAGAGGCACCGCCGCAGCACTGCAACCCACCGCGACCAACACCAGGAGCGATGAGAATGAGCGAGTCACGCGACCCCTTCTAGCTATTTGATCGGCACACCCTTGCAGCCAAAGATGATGTCGACCTTGTTCTCGGTCGCATCCTTTACTTGCTGGCAAGCGTCGCCGTGGAGCTCGAGGCTCAGGTACTGGTCGCTAGTGTAGTCCCAGCCTTCGGCTTTGGAAGGGTCTTGCGCGACAACCTTGCCGTTGACCTTGACCGCGATGTTGGTCTCATCCGGCGGTCGCTTGTCAAACTCGAACACGCAGCTGACAACTTGGCCCGTTACGGCGGCGAGTGACGCCGTCAGCTCGGCCTGGCTGTAGGCCTGGAAGAACTTGTCGCCGATCGGGTTGTCGGTGCGCGAGGTGCCACCAGCTTCGGCCATCGCGTTCAACCGCGGCGGCGTGCTCTTGTCCGCTGCGGAGTCGACGACGCCGATCACGTAGGTCGGAAAACCGGCGGTTTTGGCGGCCGTGATCGCCGTGACCGCGAACGCCTGCGCGGCGTCGCTGCCGCTCGGACACGATGGCTGGCCATCGGTCGCCAGCACGATGAACTGATTGCCGGCGTTGCGGCGCTTCAAGTACGCGGTCGCCTTGTTGATCGCGTCGCCGGTCGGGGTGCCGTTGCCGAGCGCCATCGTGGTGGTGATGATGCCGTTGACCTTCGCGGCGTTCATCGGCGCAATTTCCGCCGGAATCGCCTCTGTCAGCGCGGTGCACTCCGAGCCTTCGCCCTCCGGGAAGAACTTCAGCCCCCACGAAACCGAGGCGTCGGTGGCGGTGATGACCGAGGTCAAGCCGGCCACGACCGCGTCCCAGCGCGTCTTGTTGTCCGGCGGGACGGTGTGCTCGATCATCGATTTGGAGCGATCGAGCACCAACAGCACGTCGGCTGGCTTGCCCGACAACACGAAGTTTTGCTGCGCGCATTCGCCATTGGCGACCGCGGGCTCGCCGGCCATGCCGGTCGTCGGATCGAGCATGACGCTACCGCCGGTGCCGATCATCAGCGAGCCGCCGTGATTGGACGTCGCGCCAGTACTGGAGCTGGCTCCCGTGCCGTTGCCATTCTTGCCCTTGTCGTCGACCGACGAAGCCGAGCAGGCGAACGTGAGAGCTAACGAAACCGCACCCAAGACGACCGAAGACTTCATGGTCCGACCTCGCTCCAAGCTGACTTCCACACGGAGGTGGATGCCGGCTGCCTGTCGTCCAGGGATTGCGTGAGAACGACGACAAGCAGCCGGGCATCCGGTCGCGTCCGCCCCGGATTGCGTGTGCAGTGGCGAAGGCGACCGAAATAATCACCGCACACATGGCTTCCCCACCCGTCGGGCGGGTCTCCGCCGAGCAGGGGGCTTGTGTGCGGCTGAACACGTAATGCGCGCCCCCGGAGAATCGATCATGCTCCGCTAACTTTTCTGAAACGGCTCATCCCGCGCTCGAGCGGGAATCAACAGGGAGTCGGGGAGCCGGGGAGCCGCCAATCCGAGGTTTCTTTGATGGTGTCCGTTTGCCTCGACGCTTCAGGCCGGTACTGCAGCCTCGACTCGAGTGGCCCCACGCGGCAGTCGAATTTCTGTTTGGTCTTCCAAACAGAAATTGCGCTTCCTCTCGCCTCCCCGCCTTCCCGCCTCCCTGTTCGCTCGCCCGAGCGGCGTGGCCCCGCGCCGACCCTGCAGCTTCTGCGAGGCAGGCTGCGCGTTGGCAGCCCAAAAACGATCGAAACCGGCCGCCGCGGCATTAACCGGCATGTCCGAGGGTGCCTATCGTTACCGGTGGCTGGTCTGCGCGCTGCTCTTCTTCGCGACCACGGTCAACTATATCGATCGCCAGATCCTGTCCTTGCTCAAGCCGATGTTGGACGAGGAGCTGAAGTGGACCAACACCCAGTTCGGGGAAGTCAACGCGGCGTTCCAAGGTGCCTACGCGATCGGGCTGTTGAGCTTCGGTTACTTGGTCGATCGCTTTGGGACCAAGCTCGGCTACGCGCTGTCGATCGCCGCTTGGAGCTTGGCGGCGATTGGGCACGCCGCGGTTGGCAGTGTCAGCGGCTTCGTCCGTGCGCGCGTCGCACTGGGCCTGGGGGAAGGCGGCAATTTTCCGTCAGCGATCAAGGCCGTCGCGATGTGGTTCCCGCGCAAAGAGCGCGCGCTGGCGACTGCGCTATTCAATTCGGGTGCCAACGTGGGCGCGATCGTCGCGCCGGCGGTGATTCCACAGATCGCCGGGGCTTTTGGCTGGCGCTCGGCATTCGTGGCCGCAGGTATCGTCGGCATCCTGTGGCTGGCGCTTTGGATTCCGCTCTACGAAATTCCGGAACGCAGCAAGCGCCTACACGCTAGCGAATTGGCCTATATTCAAAGCGATCGCGAGGTGGAGCACAGCAGCAAGATGAGCTGGGGCTCGCTGCTCAAGTACCGCCAGACCTGGGCGTTCGTGGCCGCTAAGTTCCTGACCGACCCGGTGTGGTGGTTCTTCCTGATTTGGCTGCCCGACTTCTTCAAGAAGACGCGCGGGCTCGACATCAAGCACAGCTGGGTGCATCTCGTGCTGATCTACTCACTCGTGACGGTGCTGAGCATCATTGGCGGCTGGCTGCCGGGATACTTGGCGCGTCGCGGCTACGCGCAGAGCCGAGCGCGCAAGCTGAGCATGTTCGTGTTCGCGCTTTTGGTGCTGCCAATCTTGGCGGTGACGCAGGTCGGCGATTGGAGCGCAGTGGTCCTGATCGGGCTTGCTGGCGCGGCGCATCAAGCCTGGTCGGCAAACCTGTTCACCAGCGTCTCGGACGTGTTCCCGAAGCGCGCAGTGGCTAGCGTGGTCGGTATCGGCGGCATGGCGGGCTCGCTCGGCGGCATCGTGTTCCCGCTCTACTCGGGCAAATTGCTCGACCGCTTCCAGGCCACCGGCAATGTCACGGCCGGCTACGCGATCCTGTTCGGCATCTGCGGCTCGGCCTACCTGATCGCCTTCGCCGTCAACCACGCCCTAGCTCCCCGCTTCGAGCGCCTGGAGATCGACCCACCCCTGGCGGCTTAAGGCGTGGGCGCCCAGTAAACGCCCGCGACTACTGGTGATCGAAATGCTCCGCGCGGGCATTAGTGGTTGGCGTGTTCGGACCACCGCTTTTTTCGGAAGAGTTCGCCAAGGCCATTCCCCTTTACCGGGTGTGGCGTCACGCGCTCGGGTTTCACGCTATCGTTGGAGGTTGACCCGGCGGACCGTCATGGCAGCAAACCCCTCGCGGAGCTCGATGACCAGTTGCCGCACTCGTGCGTGGCAGCGCCATCGCGCCCTCGGCTGGCTCGCCACCGGCCTGATGTTCGGGTGCTCGGCGACGTCGATCGACAAGCCGCACGGCACCGGCGCCAGCACGAGCGGCGGCGCGAACGGCACGAGTGGCTCGCCCAGCTTTGGGGGCGACGTGACGATGACGCAGAACCGGTTTGCACGGTGTGCCGACGGCGAAGTCGGTCTGCATTGCCGCAAGGTGGATTGCCCCGCGGACAGCTCGCCTTCGACGACGTCGGTCAGCGGCTTCGTGTACGACCCGGCCGGGCGCGTGCCGCTCTACAACGCGGTCGTCTACGTGGCTGAGCAGAGCGATTTACAGCCGCTGGGCCAGCGCGTGCAATGCGAGTCGTGCAGCGTGAACTTCCCGAAGAAGGGCGTGCTGGCGGCAACCCTGAGCAAAGCCGACGGTAGCTTTCGGCTCACCGACGTACCAATCGGCGACAAGGTGCCGCTGGTCGTCCAGCTCGGCAAATGGCGCCGCGTCGTCACGCTCAAAGAGCACATCGAGCCATGCACCGACACGCGACTCGACGCCGACGAAACGCGTTTGCCACGCAACATGACCGAGGGGGATCTGCCGAAGATCGCCGTCACGACCGGCGGCTCCGACGCGCTCGAATGCTTGCTGAAGAAGATCGGCATCGACGTCACCGAGTTCACGCCCGACAGCGGCCAGGGCCGCGTGAACCTGTTTTCAGGCTACCGCGCCGCCAAGACGATCAACGTCAACGGCGTGAGCGCGCCGCTCCAACCGGCCGAGGACTTGTGGGCAAGCTCCGAGCGGATGCTCGACTACGACATGATCCTGATGGGCTGCGAAGGCGCGGGCAGCCTGTGGAAAGACCCCAGCGAGGTCACGGAAAAGGATCCCTTCATTCCGCGCCCGGTCGCCATGCAGCTCGAAGTGCGCAAATATGCCGACCTAGGTGGGCGCATCTTCGGCTCGCATTGGCACCACCGCTGGATCAACTCCGACAACACCACGCCGGGCAACCCGTACCCGCCGACGGGACCCGCGGTGGCGTCGTTCGCCAAGTCGTCGGGCGGGGTCGATGACCTGACGGTTTCGGTCGACGCCTCATTTCCCAAGGGGATCGCGTTCCGCAACTGGCTAATGAACGTGAAGGCGTCGACCAACCCGGGCGAGCTGGAGCTGAAGAAGCTCGAGCACTCCGTCGACTCCGTCGATCCGACGCTGGCGCGGCGCTGGATCTACGGCACCGATCCGGCCGGCAAAGTTGGCACCAACCACTTGCCGGAGATGGTGCAGTACTTTTCGTTCACGACGCCGGTCGGCGCGCCTGAATGCGGCCGGATGGTGTTCAGCGATGTGCACGTGTCGTTCGGCGGTGACAAGTTCGCCGGCACCCCGTTTCCGGATCGTTGCAACGCGAGCCCAACCAGCGAGCTTTCAGCGCAAGAAAAAGCGCTCGAGTTCATGATCTTCGATCTGTCTTCGTGCATTCAAAAAGAAGACGACGAAGTGAGCTCTCCGATCACCGTCGTCAAATAGCGTCCGCTATTTCGATGTCCGCCACGTCGCCGCATTTTCGAGAATCCATGGCCCCAGCTCTCAACGACAAAGACCGCCTGTTCGGCGTGGTGAACGTGCAACCCGGCTTCGATCAGCAGCGCTCCGGCCTGGAAGCGAGCCAGGGCGCGGCGCAGGCGACGAGCGACAGATGAGCGAGCTGTTTCGGCTCGACGGCAAAGTCGCGTTGGTCACCGGCGCGGCTGCCGGCATCGGCGCGGCGATTGCCGAGGCATTGGCAGAAGCTGGCGCCGATGTGGCGTGTCACGGCAACACGCGCCACGCCGACGCCACCGCGGCGCTCGTCAAAGCCCAGAACCGCAAAGGCGCCGCGTTGTCGGGCGATCTTTCCGATCGCGCCACGCCAGCACGCTTGGTCGGGGAGGTTTTAGAGCGGTTCGGACGCATCGACATCCTAATCAACAACGCGGGCATCATTCGCCGCGCACCCGCCGTCGACCACTCCGACGAAGATTGGGACGCCGTGCTCAACATCAACCTGACCCGCGTGTTTTCGCTGTCCAAGCTGGCTGCCAAGCATTTCTTGGAGCAAGGGTCGGGCAAGATCGTCAACATCGCGTCGTTGTTGTCGTTTCAAGGCGGGGTCAACGTGCCGGGCTACGCTGCCGCCAAGGGTGGACTCGCCAACTTGACGCGCGCGCTGGCCAACGAGTGGGCGGCGCGCGGCGTGAACGTCAACGCGATCGCCCCGGGCTATATCGAGACCGAAAACACCGTGGCTTTGCGACAGAACGTCGAGCGTTTTCGGCAGATTTCCGAGCGAATTCCGGCCGGGCGCTGGGGAACCCCGCGCGATTTGGCCGGAGCTGCACTATTTCTGTGCTCGCGCGCTAGCGACTACGTGCACGGTCATGTGCTCACGGTCGACGGCGGCTGGCTGGGAAGGTAGTCGGCGCGACTACGTGCCGAGCGGCTTGCCCAGCTCGAACGTGCAGTTGACGGCTGTGAGACCCACCGATTTGATCACCACGAAGTGGTACTTCTTGCCGAAGTAGAGCTTCGGCGCGGGCGTTGCCGGGGGAGTGTTCTGGTACGAGCCCTTCGGCGTCGCACCGTAGCGAAAACCGCTGACCAGGGCGTCAGCGCTGGGCAGCACATCGAGCCGCCACAGCGTCCCCTCCGGCAGATCGAGGTTTGGCGGCACGCCGGGATTCTTGGTGCCGTCTTCGAGCAGGTAGATGTAACGCGCCTCGCCGGGATAGTGCAGGACGCCGTCGGCATCGACGCCTTCCTCGGCCGTGCAGCGCCTCGGTTCGGCGCTGTAGTTGATGTAGATCGGACCGCCGAACGGTGGCACGGCTTTGGCTTCGTCGATGGTGATTCCGCGCCGTTCGAGCTCGGCGACCATGAACGCCTGCATCCGCGGCGAGTTGGTGGTCGGGATTCCAGTAAGGGTACGGTCGAAGCCGAAGTTGTCAGCTGGCGGAAACGCGCCGAGCGTGGCGGAATCGGCCAAACCGCTGAACAAGGCCAAGCCGCTGTCTGACAGCGTATCCAGCCAAATCGGCGCCGCTGCGACGTTCCACTTCGACGACGGCACGCGGCGCGAGTCGTGACAGCACGTGCAAGCGCTGGCTTCAACCTGCTGCTTGGCCCAAGCCAGCTCGGTCATGTAGTGCGCGTCGTCGAGCCGCGGGTCGTCTGCAGCCGTCGGTAACGTAAGCGGCGCGATCGGCGCGTACGGACGTTGCGTGAGCACGACGTCGCAGCTGGCGTAGTCGGGGTAATAGCGACCTTCCTCGGTACAGCCCGAGATCGCCACGTTGCTGCACACTTTGCCGTCGGGCCCGGTGCCGGGCACGTCGTCGAGCGGCTCGCGACAGTCGACGAACGGCGGAATGAACACGTGCGGCTGAGCGTCGGCAGCGTCCGTCACCAGCGTCACGTCGTCACGGTACGTGATGGTGCGATCGTCAGCCGCGACCGGGCCGCAACCAAGCAGCAAACCTGGGACGACTACGAGCATGGCCGTTAACCGCAGCGGACGCACTGCCCTAGTTTTGACTCAAAATTACCGATTCGGAAAGCCAAACCCCCAAGATCGTCTTAGGTTCGAGGCATGCGTGACGTGGCCGTGTTGATTTTCGCCGCAGTCGTCGGTGCGCGGCTCGTGCTCGCGTGGCTGAATTTACGCCATTTGGAGCGCGAGGGGCACCGCGTCCCGCTCGGTCTCGAGCGCGAGGTCGACAGCGCGAAGCTGCGCAAGATCAGCGACTACACGGCGGAGCGTGCGCGCTTCGGGCTGGTTCATAGCGTGGCTTCCGGCGCTGTCACGGGCGCGTTCGTGTTTGGCGGCGGCCTCGGCGCCTACGACGCCTGGGTCGCGAGCCTGACTCCGTCGTTCGTGCCGAGCGGCGTGCTGTTCCTGGCTGGGTTATTGCTGGCCGGCGCCGCCTTGGAAGTGCCGTTTCAACTGTATGGCGACTTTCACATCGAACAACGCCACGGCTTCAATCGCCAAACGGCGGCGTTGTGGTGGGGCGACTGGCTGAAGAGCACCGCGCTGTCACTGCTACTCAGCAGCGCTTTGGCGGCGGGTGCCTTAGCGCTCGTGCAAGCCACGCCGAACACGTGGTGGATTTGGGTGACCGCGCTGATCACCGCTGTCAGCCTGTTGATGACGTTTCTATCGCCCTACGTCATCGAGCCGCTGTTCAACAAGATGGCGCCGCTCGATGTCGCCGGGCTGTCCGACGGCATTCGGTCGATGACCGAGAAAGCGGGCGTGCACGTCGGGCGGGTGCTGAAGATGGACGCTTCGCGCCGCAGCTCGCATTCGAACGCCTACTTTACGGGTCTCGGCCGCGTGAAGCGCGTCGTGCTGTTCGACACCTTGCTGGCGCAGATGAGCCACTCGCAGATTCTGGCAGTTTTGGCGCATGAATTGGGGCACTGGAAGAAGCACCACGTGTTGTTCCGGATGCTGACGATGCAGGTGCTGCTGATCGCTGGCGCGTACTTGGCATTCTTGTTGGCGCCCAGCGCCGCTTTGCCTGAGCTCGTCGGCCTCGGTTCGGCGTCGTTCGCCGCGCGCGTCGTGATCCTGATGATCGCGGCATCCGCGCTGATGTTTCCGCTCACCCCGTTGTTCGCTGCCTGGTCACGCCACGACGAACGTCAGGCCGATCGCTTTGCCGTCGAGCTCCACGGCCACGCTCACGATCTCGCCGACGCGCTAGCCAAGCTCGGCACCGAAAATCTCTCCAACCTGCACCCCCACCCCTTCTACGCCGCGTTCTACTACTCGCACCCGCCACTGGTCGAACGCATCGGCACACTGCGGGCGTTGGCGGTTTAGCTCGGCTCCGCGCTGCCTAGTCGAACGGCGACGTGTTGCGCGAAACGTTCCAGAACCGCTCGTCCTGCTCCGCCATGCACGGACCATAGCCGAAACGGGGCGCTACGGCGCGGCGACGACTTTGAGATCGTCGAAGGAGACGCTGCCTTCGGCGACACCGAGCGCGACTCCGCCGTTCGAGATCGCGGCGGCGCACATCACCGGCGCCCCGATCGGCATACCGTCGAGCGTCAAATTGACGGTCGTGCCCTTCACGGCGATGCCGACCGTGTACCAGATTCCGGGCGTGATCACCGGCTTGGGCGACGGCGAGATCAGATCAGTGGTCGACCCGGCGTTGCGAGCGCGCAACTTGTACTTGCCGACGGCCATTTCGACGACCAGGTAAGTTTTCGGATCCTTGAAGCGCAGTAAGATTTGTGCGCCCGAAGCGTCGTCCTTCAAGCGCACTTTTACGGTCATGGCCACGTCGGTCCATGTCGTGCTGCCGCCAACGCCGAATTCGAGGTCGCTCACTGCGGCCACGGGTTGGTAAACCTTGCCGGCACCGTCGGCGACGACGGCCCACATTCCCTGCGTCATGTCTTCGTTCCACGGAATGAAGCCGTTAGCTTCGCCGTCTTCGAAGTCTTCGGTGAACGGCAGATTGGTGTTCGCCGGCTTCGTGCCTCCAGTGCCGCTGCCCGCGCCACCAGCGCTGCTTCCGCCGGTGCCACCTGTAGAACCGCCACCCGCGCCCTTGCCAGCGCTCCCGGCATGGCCTGCGCCAGCCGTGCCTGAGCTCGTCCCCCCGCTCCCTGTGCCGCCCTTCGGGCTTGTGCCTGCCGTGGCGTTCGAGCTGCCAGCCTCCGCTGGTTTCGTGCCGCCCGTGCCACTTCCGGAAGAGCTGCCGCCCTTCGAGGGCGTGTCGGCGGGCTCAGAATTGTTCGGCATCTCATCGAGTTGCTTCGCCGAGCAGCCGATCACGCAGCCCACGACGCCCAACACAACCGCCAACGATCGCGGGAACATCAACAGCGTCATCCCGGAAGTGACCCCGATCGATCACGAGCCGTGCGGATCTTCAATCGAAGATCCCGCCGCGGCTGGAGTTGTGTGGCGCCGCTAGACGAATCTCCCACCTTTTGCCGCGCACGCGCTCTGAACCACTAAAGGCGGTGATCGACCCGATTCGATTCGGCATTACGCCGGGGATGTACCGACTCGACCTGCGGATCTTCACTTCATTGGCCGCGCTGGGGACCCTGGCAGCCTGCGGCGGTGACGGGACCACCCACTCGTCGAGCGACGGAGGCAGCGACTCGATGTCACCGACTGCGGGCACTGGCGCCACCGAGGCCGGCTCGGCGACGAACGGCGGCAGCTCCGCCGATCCGGGCGGCGGCGGCGCGGCAACCCAAGCCGGCTCCGCCGCAACGACCGCCGGCAAGGGGCCGACCGGTGGCGCCAACGCGGCCGGAAACGCGTCGGGCGGCACCAGCGCGGCTGGCGCCACGGCAACTGAATTCTGGATCGCGCCCGACGGCGCTGACACCAACCCCGGCACCGAAGCCAGACCATTCAAGACGCTGCCGGCCGCGGTCACCAAGGCCAAGCCCGGGGTCACACTCTGGGTCAAGCCGGGCACGTATGCGTCGGCCTCTACGCTCGACATCATTTCCAGATACAGCGGCACCACCGCTGCGCCGATCACGCTGCAAGCTGCGCCCGGTGCCCGCCCGGTGCTCGATTTCTCTGCGCAAACGCCAGGCACCGACACCTTGCGCGGTATCAACCTGCAAGGCGACTACTGGCACATCAAAGGCCTCGAGCTGAAGAAGGCCGGCGACAACTGCATCGCGATCTCGGGCTCCAACAACATCATCGAAGACGTGATCGTGCATGAGTGCGGCGACACCGGCATTCAAATCACCGCGCCGAGTAGCCAGGCGACCGACCAGACGCGCGCCGCCAACAACACGATCCTGAACTGCGACTCGTGGGGCAACCTCGACAGCGCGACCGGCGGTGAGAATGCCGACGGCTTCGCGGCCAAACTGCGCGTAGGCCCTGGCAACCTGTTCAAGGGCTGCCGCGCCTGGAACAACGCCGACGACGGCTGGGATTTTTTCGCGGCCGACGACGTGATCAAGATCGACAGCTGCTGGGCGTTCTCGAACGGCAAACCGATCGGCGGCTCCAATCCGGCCGGCGACGGCAACGGCTTCAAGCTTGGCGGGGCGCCGAACGGCGTCGGTCAGGGCGGCGCCGTGCACTTGGTGACGAACTCGTTCGGCTTCGAGAACAAAGCCTGTGGCTTCGTGCGCAACAACAATCCCGAAGTTCCGAAGCTGACAGCCTGCGGTGCCAAGGACAACAAGACCGACTATTGCTCGCTGAGCGTCTCCGGCGAAGTCACGATGAGCATGACGGCGGACCAGGCAATCGCTGCCAAACGCACCGCCGACGGCAGCCTGCCCGCCATGAAATAGAAACAACAGGAAGGCGGGAAGGCGGGAAGATCTTCTTGGTGGGCAAGGGGCCGCCTCGACCTCTCAATCTCGACCTCACGCCGCGTTTTGACCGACCCCGGAGGCAACGACTTTTTGTTTGGCCTCTGCCAAACAAAAAGTGCGTTCTCGAACCTTCCCGGCTTCCCGCCTCCCTGTTTGCTCGCTCTCGCCGCATGTTAGGTTCCGGCCGAGATGGCGCCCTCGCTCGAGCCTCCGACACGCGATGAGATTGAACGGCTCGACGCGTTGGAGCGTGACGCTGCGGGCGCGGCGTTGGTGCGACCGACGCCGGCACCGTTCGCCTGGGCGCAGGATTTTTTCACGATTGGCGTGACCGGCACGAACGGCAAGTCGAGCACCACGCACTTGATCGCCGCGATCTTGCACAGCGCGGGTCGGCGCGCGTTGACTGAGAGCACACTCGGCTATTTTCTGGACGGCGAAGCGCTGCAGGTGCCGCGGACCGCACGCGGCTACGTGGCGGCGTTCCGGCACGCCGCGCAAAACGGCGCGCGGCACGCGGCGGTCGAAGTGACGAGCGCGTCCTTGTCGCGTGGATTTGCGCGCAGCTGGCGCTTCGATTTGGGGGTTTTCACGAATTTGACGCGCGATCACGTCGAGGCGCACGGCTCGTGGGAGCACTACCTGGCCAGCAAAGCGCAGCTGTTTCTGCACCTCGCCCCGGGCCGAACCGCTGTGCTCAATGCCTGCGACGCCGCGGCGCAACTGATCGAGCGCGTGACGCCACCCGATGTGCTTCGTAAGTACTACGCGGTCAGCTCGCGGGGTGAGCAGCTGGTGCCGGCTGATCTGCTGGCCGAGCGAGTCGAGGTGTCGGCGGACGGCACGCGCGTCGAGCTCGCGCCTTCGCCCGCGGCCGACGCCCTGGGCGGCGTCGTCACGACGCGCTTGGTCGGTGCGGTGTTCGCCGAGAACGCGCTGGCAGCGGCGTTGGCAGGACTAGCCGCTGGCGTTAGTGCCAACGACGTGCAGCGCGGC
Organism: Polyangiales bacterium; assembly: GCA_038252755.1. GTDB lineage: Bacteria > Myxococcota_A > Polyangia > Polyangiales > Polyangiaceae > PMG-095. The sequence continues at coordinate 17,396 of JBBSAB010000006.1, forward strand.
CTCGCCGAATGTCCGGTGGTGCCGGGGCGCTTCGAAATCTTGGGGCGCGACCCGGTGGTGGCAGTCGACTACGCGCACACGCCCGACGCGCTGGTGCGAACGTGCGACACGGCACGCTCGCTGGCGCGCGGCCGGGTGCTGGTGGTGTTCGGCGCCGGCGGCGGGCGCGACGTGGAGAAACGCGAAATCATGGGCCGCGTCGTCGGCGAACGCGCCGACTATGCGTTCATCACCACTGACAATCCACGCCACGAAGACCCGGCAGAGATTGCTCAAGCCGTCGCCAGTGGCTGTCGGCGTGGCGGCCGTGCTTACCCGCGCATCGAGCTTGACCGGCGCACGGCAATTCGCCAAGCCATTGCCAGCGCCGCGCCTGGAGACGTGGTGGTGATTGCCGGGCGCGGCCACGAATTGACGCAAAAAATCGGCGATGTCGAGCACCCGTTCTCCGACGTGGAAGAAGTCGAACGGGTGCTGAACGGCGTGCGCTGACGCGCGCTACTTCACCAGCTGCGAGCCAGCACAGTAATCGAGCCGCTCGCTGCACGTGCCCGTGAACGCGGGATCGAAATAGCTTTCGCTGCCCGGATCCATGCAGCCAGTCAGCGCCTCGTAGTCGTAGTCGTCCTGCATCAGGTTGGCGACTTTCACGCAATCGGCGACGCTGACCGCGGCACAGTTGCCGTGAATCGCCGTGCACGCAGTCGGAGCCGCGGGGTTCTCACAGCCCAGGCCAAACAGATCGGTCAAGCACGCCGACGTCTTGGCGGCGTCGCACTGGTCGAGGACGCTGAGCGCCGTCAAGCAATCGGCAACCTTCAGCGCGACAGCGGGCAAGGCTCGATACGCTACGCTGTTGCAGACATTGAACACGGGCGCGAGTTCGCCCTCGGCCGCGCCGTCGCAAACCAAGTCGTAAAAGGCGTTGCACAGGTCTTCGAGGCTGGGCTCGACGAAGGCAGCCGCGCCGCCCGCGCCGCCCGCGCTGAGCATGCCCAAGCATTCACCGACTTCGACTACGCCTTGGCCGCCTTGGCCGCCTTGAACCGCCCCGCCAACGGCTGCGCCGCCTTCAGCGAGCGTCGCACCGCCCTGACCACCGACATCCACGCCGCCGCCGCCAACTCCATTCGCAGCGCCCGCGTCGCCCGACTTGCCGGTCACCCCTGCCGTGCCGGGTGCGCCGCCGTCGTCAGTAGCCGGCTGGTCTTTGTCGGTGCTGGAGCACGCGTAACCAGTGGTTGCGATGAGCGCGGTTAGAGCCAAGAATTTGGATACATCAAAAGCCATGCCCCCCTCTAACCCCCGAGCGACGCGGGTTGCGCACTATTTTTAGCGGGCGAGCGACGCTTGCTCAGCGACCAAACTGAAACGGCACGTTTTTCCCAACAGAAACGAAGGGCCGCGGCGCATGCAATCGTTTCCTCAAATAGGCAACGTAGGCCGCGCGTTGGCGCTCGGGGCTATCCGAACCGAGCGACCTGAAGAAGGCGTCGGGCACGCTGCCGAGCGCCTGCTCCAACGCGTCACGGCTGATTTTGGGGGCTAGCTCCGCGTCGGCCGCCTGCAGCTGCTGCTCGGTGACGCGCAGCAAGTGCTCGGCGACGAAGCTGCCGGCGTCGCGCGGCGCCTGTTCAGTGACGCTGCGCCAGTCGTGGTGAAAGGGCAGCGCCGCGCCGTGATCGATCAGCCAGATTTGCCCGGCCTTGATCATCAAGTTGGGATTTTGCGCGGTGCGATCGGGATTTTGCACCAGCGCGTCGAGCCAAACGATGCGTGCCGCCAGCTCGGGCTGGATGCGCCCGGCGTCGGCGACCGTGACATTGCGAAAGCCGTCCAAGAAGCGCAGACCGAGGTTCAACCCGTAGCTGCGCCCGAGCAGATCGCGCAGCTCTTCGTGCGGATCGTCGGTCGCTACGCCATTGGGCAGCTCGACCAAGCAACGTTCGGGCGTCGGCAAACCGATGGCGTCTGCCAGCGCGCCGACCACCAGCTCGGCGATCAACGGCAACAGGCCCTCCGCGGTGCCGCGCAGCTTGACCACTACGCGACGCTCACCGGTATCGACCAGCACCGGCCACGTGCTGCCGCGAAACGTCGCGAGCACGCGCAGCGCCCGCAGCGTTTCCATGCGCTAGCGCGTCACCACGATCGGCTCGCCGCGCGTGACGATCAGCGTGTGCTCGAACTGCGCGCCGATGCTACCGTCCGGCGTGCACAGCGTCCAGCCGTCTTCGGCTTCGAAGATGCTGGTCGCGCCGGTCGTCAAAAACGGCTCGATCGTGATCACCAGGCCTTCGTGCAGCACGTCGTTGTTGTGGCGATCGAAGGTATTGGGCACGTTCGGCGGCTCGTGAATGTTTCGGCCGACACCGTGACCGCACAGGTCACGCACGACGCGGAAACCGGCGCGCTTGGCGCGGCGCTCGACGGCGCGGCCAATGTTGCGAATCGGTGCGCCAGCGCGCACTTCGCCGATCGCGTCGTTCAGCGCGGCGCGCGTTGTGAACAGCAGATTGCGCAGCCGCGGCGCGACATTGCCGACCGGAAAACTGGCGCCGCTGTCGGCCCAATAGCCGTCGAGCTCGGCCGAGACGTCGATGTTGACCAGGTCGCCGTCGCGCAGTTTCTTGGCCGACGGGATGCCGTGCGCCAGCTCGTCGTTGACGCTGATGCACGTGGTGCCGGGAAAGTCGTACGCCAGCTGCGGCGCGGAGCGCGCGCCGTGTCGGCGCAAGACTTCACGTCCAATCGCGTCGAGCTCGCGGGTGCTGACGCCAGCCGCTACGTGGGCGGCCATGGTGTCACGCGCATCGGCCACGGCGGCGCCGGCGCGCTGCAGCCCGACTACGTCTTCTTGTCCGTCGATTGACATTCACCGAAGCGTACGGTGTCACGGCGAACTTGCCAAATTGAACTTGCGGGTGTCGGGCGCGAAGAGTTGTCAGCCTGACACGAGCGACGCCAGCACGAGCCCCACGCTCGCGCGCAGTCCAACCGAAACGGTCACCACGATGATCAATTTGGCGGGCAAGCTCAGGCCGCCGTGTTGAAGGCGCACCGCATATCGGTCCGCCAAAAAGAGGATCAGCAAGGTGTCGGCCGCGGTCGCGACTCCGCCTGTCCAGAAATCGCGCCAGTTCACGACGCTCGCCCCGGAACCAACGATCGAGCCGCCCTGACCAAAGACGCCGAGTAACACCAACAGGCCCGCGACCACCGCCGTCAACGCGGCCACCAAGTAACCGGGCAGTGCGACGACCGCCGCGCGGCGCAAGATCCGACGCTTGTCGGCCTGAAGCTCACGCAGGGTAAGCGGGTGAGCCCATAACACCAGAGCCAGCAATAACGCCGAACCACTGGCGGCCGGCGCGAGTGAGCGGACCGTGCCGTGAAACAAGAACTGCGCAGCGTAGGTCCGAAAATGTTCACGTGCCGAAAGCACGAATTGCACGGTGGTCACCACGCCCACCAGCGCCGCAAACGCGATCACCGCGAACGCGTACAGCCGGCAGAACCGACACGGATCCGTCTTCATAACAACGCCCCGGCTTCGTCGCGCAAGATCGCGTAGCCGACGGCATCGACCGGCGCCGCGCCCTCAACGCGCCACGCGCGTCGGTGCTGCGCCTCCTGCAGGAAGCCGCATTTCTCGAACACGCGCCGCATCGCCAGATTGTCGTGCCGCGTGTAGCCGCCGAGCCGCCCGGCTTCGGGATACTCCGAGAACAGCCACGTCGTGAGCCCGCGCAGCGCCAACGTGCCGTAACCGTGCCCACGCATCGACGTGGCAATCCGCAAATCGAGCAGCGGCGTGAGGTCGCTCAAATCGAAAACGCGCCCGAGCCCGAGCGGCTCGTCAGCGTCGGCACGAATCCAAAACGACCGCGAATCCTGACCAAAGAAATGCCCCGACTCGAGCCGCCCGCGCACCCAGTTCGCGTCCACGCTCTGCTCGACGTGAAAGGGCCAGTCGCTGGCTGCGAGGAACTGGCCCAGCAGCGTGGCATCAGCGGCCACGACAGGATCGAAACGGAGTTGCATCGTGTCTCACGGCACGTAGCGCGTGATCTCCACAGAAACTCCGGTCGCGGTCGCGGTCCCGGAACCACCAGCCGTGCGGTACATTCCGATGTAGGGCGCGTAGTCGAAGCCGAGATCTTGAGACCAATCGCCGTGGCCGACGATCGCGGAAGAGTCACTGCCGAGCGCTGCGCTCTGCAAGTCGTCGAGGCGCATGGTCACATTGAGCGTAACGCTGGTGGGGCTTGCAGGAACGAGGTTCCAAAAGCCGTCGAAGATCCGCGGGTGCGTCGTCGTCACTACGCCGCCAGTCAGCACCTGTATGCCACCGTGGTAGTAGTCGAGCGCCACACCCTGGCCAACACCGCCAGAGTAGAAGTGGTTAGCGCTCAAGCGATTCTGACCGCCGCCATCCCATAGCTCGAACTGAACGCCCGACGCCGTGGCCACCGTGCTCATGTTTTGAGCGATGCGCATACGCGCGCTCGTGAAACGCCGAAACTTGTAACGGACGAAGCTCAGGCGCGCGCTGGCCGCGACCCCAGCCACTGCGTTGGTGCCAAGCGCTAGCGTCGGGTAGCCGTCGGCATCGAACGACAGACTGCCCGCCAGGCCGCCAGCCAACCAATCAGTTGCGGTGAACAACTTGAGCGGCAACACCCCCTGGTCGAGAACCGGCGGTCTCGGTACGCCCTGTTCGAGCACGCCGGTGATGCTGCCAGCGGCGACACGACCGTCCGTCGCCCACTCGACGCGCCAGGCATCGCCCTCCGCGAGCTCGGCAGCATCGATGGCGTCGTAGAGCGCGGTTATCGTCGAGAAGATACGCGGGCCATCCGCTCCGCCTCCCGCACCGGCGTCGGTCCCGGTCCCGGGTTGGCCAGCTTCGGCGCCACCTTGGCCCGCACCAGCCGGATTGGTAGCTCCGCCGGAGGCGACCGCACCGCCCTCGCCAGCGCTGCCGAGCACTGGGCCGGCGCCGGCACCGTCGGGCGCGCCCGCGCTCCCCGCAGCCGCGCCGTTGCCGCCGTCACCTGCCTGGCCGCCAGCGGACGTGTCGCGCACCTTGTGTTTCTCGTCGCTGCTGCCGCACCCGCCAAACGCGACGCTCGCGCTGAGAACGAGCATGCCGACCCACGTGGCGGTAGAAGCGTTGAACCTCATGTGGCCAGCGTTTGCCACGACCAGCGCACGCCGTCGATTCGCCGGCGTTACAATCCCGCTTTGTAGCCGCGCCACAGCCAGCGCATCGCGGCGAGAAAGTCGGCCACGGCGGCCTTCGGCGGGTAGTGCATGTCCTCGCCGGGGCGGTAGCGGTAGTGGTACTTGAGCATGGCGAAGTCTTCGGCGGCCTTGTCGTTGGCTGCCTTGTAGCCGGCGATGATCGAGGCGATGCCGCCCGAGCTGCGGCCAGCCATCGCCCAGCCGTATGTGCCAACCGTTTGCGCTCCGAACGTTTCTTTCCGATCGCAATGTCTTTCTGTTGATTCGCTCGTGCTGGCGTGTAGCGTCGTGGGTCTGATGAAGATCCAGACCGTCACCATCGAGCGTTTGAGGGATGCGCTGCTGCTGAGTGGACGGCGGCCCAGCATGGTCATGTCATCCGCTTACGAAACGTTGACGCGCGAGGGCCTGCTCAGCCCCGAAGAAGCCAGCGCGCTGAACCGCGTCGACCCGCTCGGCGAAGCGATGTTCTTGATGATGTCCGCCGACGGCAAGGTCGCAGATGCTGAGCGCGACGCCGTGCGCGGTGCGATCCGTGGCCTGACCGACAACCTGCTGCGCTCGGGCACGATCAACGTGATGCTCGAGAACTACGCCAAGCGCCTAGCCGAGCAAGGCCGCGACGCGCGCCTCGAAGAAGTCGCCTCCGAAATCGCCGAAGAGACGAGCGAGGCCGAAGGTGCCTTCGCGCTCGCGGCAGCCATCGCGCTGGCCGACGACGAGGTCACCGAGGAAGAGAACGCCTTCATCAACCAACTCGCGGAGTGGTTCGGCATCGCGCCGGAGCGCGCTGGCGAAATCCTCGATCAGTTGGAAGAAGACAAACAAGGCTGACGCGGCGGCTTTTCCGTCACGCGCAAGCAGCCGAGCTCGTCGGGTCCGGCCACGTTCGCGCCGCCGACGCTGGTCGAGGTGCCGACCAAGTGCAGTCGAAAGCGCTCGGTCGCCAAGGTTTCGCGGACCTTATCGAACGAGCGCGGGCGGTGACCGTCGATCGCATACGGGCACGCCGAGAGCTCCGCGGGCGCGCCCTTTTTTAGCGTGATGCGCGCAAAGAAGCTGGCTTTCGTCCACGGCCGCTCGTCGTGGCCGGCGAATACGAAATTGCCCAAACTATAGACGATCGGGCGCCCCTCAGCCCAACCCACGCCTTGCGGCACGTGCGGATGATGGCCGATGAACACGTCGACGCCCAGCGCCATCACGGCCTTGGCGAACGCCCGCGTGCGGTCGGTCGGTGCGTCCACGTACTCTTCACCACCGTGGTAGCTGACCAGCACGAAGTCGTTATCGCGGCGCGCCTGCTCAATGCCAGCCTTCAATTTGTCGACGTTGGCCCAGGCGACGAAATCCTTACCCGGCGACGTCTCGAACGGCGGCTGATTCCACACCTGCGTCACCGCGAACAGCGCGATCGTGCGGCCCGCCACGTGCAGCACCGCAGGTCGATAAGCTTGCTCGGCGTCGCGCCCCGTGCCGGCGAACAGCACCTGCGTGCGCTCTAGATTTTCGATCGTTTCGAGCAGCGCACTCTTGCCGTAGTCCCAGGCGTGGTTGTTCGCGGTGGAAAGAAACGACACCCGCGCTTGAGCCAACACGTCAGCCCCGCCCGGCGGCCCCGTGAAAATCAGCCGATGCGAGGGCGACTGCGTCAAGCCATGTTGATCGCTCAGCTGCGACTCGAGATTGACGAAGCGCGCGTCAGCTGACGTCCAGGCTGCGTTCAACCCGGCGAACGGAGCGTAGGCCAAATCCTTCAAGATCGCCTGACCGCACTCGCGCCCGAAATTCACGTCACCGCCCGCGGCAAGCACGATGCTCGGCTCCGGCTCGACCGCAGCCGCTGGCGCCACCGTTTCGACGCCGGTCGCGGGCGCCGGCGCGCTGAGTGACGCCGTCGGCGCGGGCTCAGGCAGCTCCACCACACTCGCGCTCGGCGCCGCGCCACCCGCCTTCGCCGACCGCGCGGGGGACGCCTCGTCGGCGGACGAAGGCATGAGGCGCTGCCCGCAACCGGCCAAGCATGCGACGAGCAGAATCAGAAAGCCTGGCGCGCGCAAATTGCTCCAACCGCCATTTTGGCGCGAGCCTTCACCCTTTCGCAAGCAGCCGAGCCCGTGCCCCTAAGATTCTATTTGCGCGGGCCTCTGACTCGATTTAGGGAAAGCCCGTGAAAATCGCAGTCATTGGGTCTGGCTACGTGGGCCTCGTGGCGGGCGCTTGTTTCGCAGATTCAGGCACGCACGTCACCTGCGTCGACGTCGACGAGAAGAAGCTCGACAAGCTGCGCGCCGGCGAGGTGCCGTTCTTTGAGCCCGGCCTGGCGCAGCTGGTCAAGCGCAACTGGCCCCACCGCCTCGACTTCAGCTCCAACCTGCCGGACTCGATCCGCGCTCGCGAGATCGTGTTCGTCGCGGTTGGCACGCCACCAGCCGAAGACGGTTCGGCTGACCTGTCGCACGTGCTCAAGGTTGCCGAGCAGGTCACCAAAGCCGCCGAGCACGACCTGGTGTTGGTGTTGAAGAGTACCGTGCCGGTCGGCACCAACGAGCGCGTTCGCAAACACATCGAGCCGTTCGCCAAGCATCGCATCAGCGTCGTCAGCAACCCCGAGTTCCTGAAAGAGGGCGACGCGCTGTCCGACTTCTTGAAGCCGGATCGGATCGTGGTCGGCGCCGACGACGACAGGGCCTTCGAGCTCTTGTCGCGGCTGTACGCGCCGTTCAACCGCCAGCGCAATCGCTTGCAGCGCATGAGCCCGAAGAGCGCCGAGATCGTCAAGTACGCTTCGAACGCGCTGCTCGCGACCAAGATCTCGTTCATGAACGAGATCGCCGAGCTGTGTGACGCGACCGGTGGCGATGTCGAGCAGGTGCGGCTCGCGGTTGGCTCGGACGAGCGGATCGGGATGCAGTTCTTGTATCCGGGCCTCGGCTTCGGCGGCAGCTGCTTCCCCAAGGATTTGCGCGCGCTGGTCAGCACGGGCAAAGATCACGGCGTAGAAATGGAGATTTCCGCGGCTGCGGTGCGCGCCAACGACGGCCCGCCGCAAATGATGCTGCGGCACATGGAGACGGAGCTGGGCGGCGTCTCCGGCAAGCTGATCGCGATTTGGGGCTTGGCGTTCAAGCCGCGCACCGACGACGTCCGCGAAGCTCCGGCGCTGAAGTTGATCTCCGAGCTGCTCAAGCGCGGCGCCAAAGTCCACGCCGCCGATCCGGAGGCGCTCGACACCGCGCGCGAGGCGCTGACACGCTCGGGCGAGCTTCACGGCGTCGAGCTGTTCAAGAACGAGTACGACGCCGTGAAGGGCGCCGACGCGCTGGTGATCGCCACGGAGTGGAACGAATACCGCTCGCCGGACCTGCCGCGCGTCAAACAGCTGATGCACGGTCGTCACTTGTTCGATGGTCGCAACGTGGTCGTGCCCGGCGCCGCGGTCGACGCCGGCCTGCGCTACCGCGGTATCGGTCGCCCCGCCCAAGGTTGATGGAACCCGAGGTTTCGTCCGATCTAGCTGTTAGGCCCGCCGCTGAAAGGCATGGCTGAAGGTCGGAATGGAACCCGAACCAAGCAGCCTTGAGGCGCTGAGCGGTGCTCAGCGCATGAAGGCTGCGTTACGTCCGATCATGGGCGCGCTGGCGGTCGTGTTCGTGATCGCGGCGATCTGGGATCTGAAGCGGCGCTGGCGACCCGGCGTGGTCGAGATCGACTACCGGCTGGCCGCGCTGTCGATGTTGCCGTTGGCGATCGGCTGCATCTTGCTCGGATTGGGCTGGATTTGGCTGTTGTCGCGAATGAGCGGCGTGAAGATCCCGGTGTTGCCGGGCATGGCGCTGCATCTCGAGTCGCAGGCCGCGCGCTACACGCCGGGCAAGGTCGGGTTGCCGCTGGTGCGCATGCTGGGCGCCGAGCGGCTCGGTACGACCAGCCGCATCGCTGGCTCGTCGGTGTTTATCGAGGTGTTGTGCTTCGTGGCGAGCGGCGGCGTCACTGGCCTCTTGGTACTGGTGCTCTCGGGCAGCGGACTCGAGCGCGTGACCGAAGCGCTCGGAGCGCTCGGGCTGCTGGTCTTGCTCGGTTTCGTGGTCGCGCTCGCGGTGCTGCTGTTGCTCGATCGCCGCCACCTGCCGCAGAAGCTGCGCGACCTGCTGCAGCTCGACGGCACCGGCGCGCTGGTGCCGCCCGCGCTGCCACTGATCCACGCCGGCTACTGGCTGACCTGGGCGGTGCACGGCTACCTCACCAGCCGCGCCGTGCACGCGCCGGTCGACGTGTCGCTCGGCAGCATGGGCTTCTACGTCCTCGCGCCGGTGATGGGCTTCCTGGCGCTGGTGACACCGGGTGGGCTCGGCGTGCGCGAAGCGGTGGTATCGATCGCGCTGTCGGCAGCCGTCGGTCCCGCGGCGGCGCTGTACGCGGCACTCTTGTCACGCGGAACGTCGGTCCTGGTCGATTTCGGCGTGTGGATGCTGTTTCGGCCGTTCCGTGGCAGCGGGGTCCGGAAAGCCCTGTGACTGTGCCAGCAGGAGTTGGCACAAAGTTGTCAACTAACTAGATCGACTGATCTTTTTCCGGCCTGCCCGCGGCACAGCGCTTGCTTAAGGAGGAGCGAGGAGTCTGCCGCATGCCCCAACTCGCTTCCTTCGTCCGCGTCACTTTGTTAGCCGCCACTGCCCTCGCGCTCGCCAGCGCCTGTGGTGGCCAGAGTTTCACCGACGGGGGTGATGGGGGAGATGCTGGCAGCGGCGGAACCACCAGCAAGGCTGGGACTACCAACCACGCCGGAACGACGAGCACGATGGCGGGTCGGTCGAACGGTGGCGGCGGCACGGGTGGCTCGGGCGGCATGGGCTTCGCCGGCACCGGTGTCGGAGGCGCCCCACTGTCCGAGGAGTGCGGCGGCCCGCCCGATAGCGGCGTCTGCGACGCTTACGCCCCCAGCTGGTACCACGATCCTTCGAGCGGCATCTGCCGACCGTTCGTGTATGGCGGCTGCGGCGGCAACAAGAACCGCTACCCGACGCTCGAGGCTTGCAACCAGGCGTGCCCCGGCGGCAGCCCCAACTACGACGCCTGCAACGTGCCGAGCGATTGCATGGTGACCGGCACGGGCTGCTGCGGCGTCTGCGACAGCGCGAGCATCACCGCGCACGACCTGATCGCCTACAACAGGCAGTACGCGGGCTTCCTACAATGCGCGCTGGCGCTCACGATCGCCCCGCCCGGCGGGTCTGACGCCGGCGTCGCCGCCCCGATCGCCTGCGCACCGTGCCTCCCACCGATGGGTCAGGGCACACTGATGTACTTCGTGCCTGACTGCGTGGCGGGTCAATGCGTGGTTCAAGATCTGCGAACGAGCCCGCTCACCGCCTGCAAAACCAGCAACGAATGCAAGCTGCGGCACGGCACCGGTTGCTGTGAAGGTTGCAGCGCCGACCAGCTGGTCTCGGTGCGCGACGACGGCAGCCTAGAAAAGCTGGTCTGCGGCGGTGGCCTGGTTGGTTGCCCCGCCTGCGCACCGCCGCCAACCGACGCGCAGCCGTACTGCGGTCCAACCGGGCATTGCGAAGTCGTTCATCCGCTCTGAAACGTTAGCCATGACTCGATTTGCCGCAACTTGCACTGGCCACTGTGAAGTCGTTCGTCCGCTTTAAGCCCGTCAACAAGCTCGAAAGGCTAGCCATGACTCAACTTGCTTCAATCTCTCGCGGCGTTTGGTACGCGGCTTGTGTGGTCACGCTCGCCAGCGCTTGCGGCGGACAAAGCTTCACCGGAAGTGGCGGCGAGGCAGGTAGCGGCGCGACGAGCCAAGGTGGAACGACGAGCACGGCCGGCGGCCACAGCACAGCCGGCAAGGCGCACGGCGGCAGCAGCGCAGGCGGTAGCGCCAGCGCGGGCAGCGCTTCCGGCGGCAGCGCTTCGGCCGGCAGCAGTTCGGGCGGCAGCGCCGGCACGGGCAACGAAGCTTGCGACGCTCCAGCCACCGTCGGCGACGCGAGCTGTCAAGCCGCCTTCCAACGCTGGCACAACGATCCGGCAACCGGCATCTGTCGCCCGATTTGGTACGGCGGCTGCGGCGCGACCAAGAACAACTACGAAACGCTGGCCGCATGCCAGAAAGCCTGCCCGGGCGGCACTCCGAACTACGACGCCTGCAAGCTACCGACCGACTGCGTCGTCACTGGCGGGGGTTGTTGCGGCGTGTGCGACGGCCCCGACCTGAGCGCACACGACTTGATCGCGTACAACAAACAGTACGGTATTAGCCTGCTGTGCGGCGGCGGCCCGCTCCCTGGCGCCGCGGGCGACGCGGCTCCCGGTGTCGGCGCTCCGATCGCTTGCCCTTCCTGCGCAGCGCCGGCGTCGGGCACCGGGATGCTGAAGAACTTCGTGCCGAACTGCGTCGAGGGTCAATGCGTGGTCGAAGATCTGCGCGAGAGCGCGGCTTCAGCCTGCAAAGTGAACACCGACTGCAAGCTTCGCAACGGCACTAGCTGCTGTGAAGCCTGCACCGCCAATGACCTGGTCGCCGTGCGCAGTGACGGCAGCTTCGAGAAGCTGGTCTGCGGCGGCGAGCTGCCGCCGTGCCTGGCGTGCGTGCCGAACGGATCGCCGAACGCGTTCGCTTCGTGCAGCCCGGCCGGACACTGCATCGTCAACTACCTGCTGCCTGGCGGCGCCGGCACCGACACCGCGCCTTGACCGAGTTCACGGCTTCGGAGCTAAGCGCGCCACGCGATCCGCGACCTCGGTCTCGAAGCGCGCGATGTAACGACGAACCAGCTCGGTCGGATCTGCGCCGCTCAGCAACGGCGTGAGATCCATGCCCCAGATCAGCGCGCTGTGCGCGTCGGTGCCGTGCGATTCGAAGTACGTGGCGTGCGCGCGACGTCGGCCAGCCGTGGCCAAGTCGTAGCGCTTGCCGCCGGCGATTTGCGAGTCGAACACGCCCATCAAAGCCGCGTGCAAGTTCTCGTGGCGGTCGACCGGCATGACGACTTTGTCTGCATCGCACAGCCAGTCCAAATCACGCCACACTTCGCAGCCGATGATCTGCTTCGGGCGCGCTTCGACCGCAAGCGCCAAACACGCCGCCACGACGCGCAGCGCCACCGCGACGTGCGTGTCGTGCTTGTCGGCCAGGTTGTGCGTGTAGACGACTTCCGGCCGCGTCGCGGTCAGGATGCTGACCAGGTCATTCACGACGCCCGCTGCGGCGGCGTCCTTCACGACCCGGCTCGGGTGGCCGAGCTGCAGCATGACCGAATATTCGCCGACGAACGCCGCCTTCCGCTGCTCCAGCTGGCGCACGCTCATCATCTGCTCGTTCGAATAGTCCTTGTATTCGAAGTCGCGCGCGCTGCCGGCGCCGTCGGTCACGACCACTCCGGTGAACCAACGCGCTGGATTCTGAAAGCACTCGACCACGCCGTGCGCGGCCATGAACTCCAAGTCGTCTTGATGCGCGCCGATCGCCAAATGCGTGGTGCGCCCGAGCGCAGCCGCCATTTCGGTGCCGTCGGGGACGAAGACGTCGGCGTTCTGAGAAGTGAGCGAAAGAGCCATGGGTGCTTTCAGATACGCGGCAAACTGGCGGCTGCGATCGACTGCCCAACGCGCCGCGTGGCTTCGTCGGGCAGGTGAATGGCAATGCGTTCGGCGAGCTCGGGCGTCTCGGTGCGCAGGACTTCGCGCGCCTTCTCGAGCAGTAGATTGCCGCCTTCGCCCGACGTCACGCGGCCGAGCAACAGCACGTGCTTGATCGCGTAAAACTCCGAGTACAGCAAGAGGCCGTAGCCAAGGTACACGCCCAGGCTTTCGAAGATGCCGCGCGCGCGCGCGTCGCCGGCCGACATCAGCTTCTGCAGCGCCTTCAGCTTCTCGCCGGGCGAAGCGTCGCTCGGCAGCTCGATGCCCGCGACTTGGGCCAGCCGAATCGCCGCGTCTTGCGAGAAGTAGTTCACGCCGGTGCCGCGATCACCCGACCATTCGCCATCGACCGGCGCGCTGTCGCTCACGTCGACCGGCACGAACGCCAGCTCGTTCAGCCAACCGGTGAGCAAGCCTTTCGGGTTGACGTAACCGGCGGCTTGGCTCGTGCCCATCGCGATGCCGAGCACGGAATCGTCTTTTAACTCGAGCGCGCCGGCCAGCGCCGTGACGTCGCCGTCATTGGCGACCTCCAGCGGTACGTTGCCCCATTTCTTCGCAATATCTTGATAAATGCCCTTGATCCGCGCCTCGAAGGCAGCTTCCGGCACCTTGCGAAACAGCGACGCGACCATCGTCCGATTGTCGACGTAAATGCCCGCTGAGCTGACACCGATCGCGTCGATGCGCGGCAGGTGCGCTGCCGCCTGGCGAATCGAATCGTCGATGCCGTTGAAGTGGTACTCCGGATCGCTCTCGAGCTTGGGCTGCCACACGGTCTCGATCGAGAACACCTCTTTGCCGTCGATCACCGCGGCGACTTTGCGGTCGCTGCCACCAGCATCGAAGCCAATCCGGCAGCCGTCGAGGTGACCGCCGACGGCCTTGCCCTGCTCGCGCTCGGCCGGCAGCTGCGACAGCTCGACGGCTTCGATCACGAACGCCGGCTTCTCGTAAATCTTGGCAAAGAACTCGGCGTCGAACGCGCGCTCCCCGGCAGCGCGATAGCGCGCCGACAAGTACGCGGCGATTGCCGGCGGCCCCGCCACGAACACGTGGTGACCGCCGCGTTGCCACAGCAAGAACTTCAGCACGCGCTCGACCAAGCGCTGGCTCTCGGCGATCCGCGCGTGCCCCTCGCCGAACACCGGCATCGAAAAGCGCGAAACGCTGCCGCCGCTGCGCTCGAGCGCCAACGTCAGCGTGGCGCCGCTCACCCCCACCGCCCGCGCATGCTCGCGCAGCGCCAAGTACATCGGGCGAAAGCTCGGGTGCAGCGGAGGCGCCACGGCGGGAGCCTGGTCGAAGACGGAGGCAGACACGGCGCTGGATGCTACGCGGGCGCTTGGACTCCCGGAAGCGACGTCGCCAAAAACTGCGGTACTTTCGGGCATGACGGCGTGTAGTGTGGCGCAGGCGCACCCGACCGCCGTGGCCGTTTCTGACCACATTCTTTGCGCGTTTTTCGCGGGGGCCCGAGAGCGAGCGAACAGGAAGGCGGGAAGGCGGGAAGGGATTTTCTGGGGCCCGCAGTTGGGACGCGCCCTCCCCAGCGGGCTACGGGCTCATTTGCGGGCCGCAGGCCCGGCGAGCCAAAGGAACCTTCCCGCCTTCCCGCCTTCTTGTTGTTTCCCGCTCGGGTGTTAGTCGGTGACGACGCCGACTTTGGCTTGGAAGACCAGGCGCCCGGCCTTCGGATCTTTCAGGGCGATCTGATAGTCGTTCGGAACCTCGAAGACGATCTTCGCCGGCGGATTCATCGGCGCGCTGCCCTTGTCTTTGCCGATCGGCTTGAGCGTGATGCTGGTGGCCGTCTCTTCGCCGAACTCGACCGGGATCTTGTGCAGGGCCGTGAGCACGTTGCCGTTTTGGCGCACGGTGATCCACCACCACTGCCCCTTGTCGTCCTTCTTGAAGCGGTGGCCATCGGCCGGGAAGGCCTTGCGCTCGACCGCCATGCACTCGTTCATCTTCTTCGGGTTGTCGCCGGCCTTCTTGGTGCACCTCTCCTCGGCTGCCTGCTTCGGCTCCGAGTCGTTGAAGTCGAACAAGAACACCACATCGGGCGCGGTCAGGATGTCCTGCGCAGTGCGGGTCGGCTTCGGTCCGTCGTCGACAGGCGCGCTCGGCTTGGCGTCCTTGCCCGCTTCCGGCTTGGCGCCGTCGGTCTTTTCGGCGCTCGGCTTGGCGCCAGCGTCCGAGCTGGGCGCGGCTTTTTCTTCTGCCTTGGCGTCGGGCGCGTCAGCCGGCTTGGCGCCGCCACCGCAAGCGCCGATCAGTAGCGTCACACTTACCAACGACCCAACAAGCAACGCGCGCGTCTGCATGGCGCCCATGATTAAATCAGAAGCGCACGAAACGGAAGCCCAACGGCTCCAGACTCAGAGAGACTGCATAAACGCGACTAGGTCACCCTCGTCAGCTCGAGTCAGCTGAGACGTGACACCATGCTTGTCGCCGCCGCCGCAAGGCCCGAAACGACCCTGTAGCGAGAGTGCGCAACCGTCGTGGAACAGCGGTGCGCGAACATTCACGTCAATCAGCGAAGGCGTGATGAACGCCGTGCCAGTCGCACCGGTCCCTACATCGTGCGGCAGGTTGTCGGTGTAGTCCGCCCCGACGTGACAGGTAGCGCACGCCAACTTCTCGCTTTCGAACAGCACGCGACCACGCGCCACGGCAGCTGCATCCAGATCATCGGCTGTCGCGGACTTCGGCACGCTGTCGATCCAATCGCGCAGCGCGTCACGCTGAGCCTTGTCGACGGTGGCGGTCAACGACATGCGCTTGAGCATCACTTCATCGACCAGCTCGTCGAAGGTCGTCAGATCACCCGACCAGTGGAACGGGGCGCGCTGGCTGATGCCGCCCTCCAGCGTCTGCGAGCGACGCGGGCCGACCGAGAAGTTCCAGGTGTGGCCGTCTTCGCCGGCTTCCGGGTGGCACGAGGTGCACGCGATACCGCCGCCGGTGTTCATGTGGAACATCGCGAACCCGGTGTCGAAGCGCGAGTCGGCTGCGAGCGAGATGACCCCGCCTTGCTCGAACTGTAGCTGTGCCGGCTCACGCGACTGCACGACCCAGCGCCCGTCGCCGTCGAACGCCACCGCCACCGGTTCACCCGCAGCGGTCGTTGCCGTTGAACCGCCAACGCCGCTGCACGACGAGCCCACGGTTCCGGCCTTCACTTGCGGCGTGCTGGTAAGCCACAGGTTTGCAGGTCGCGTGATGTTGTTCGTGGGCGACCAGGAGTTACCGGTCGCCAACAGCGCGACGCGCATGCCGTCCGGCGCAACCGCGACATCGAGCGGGCCAGCCACACCGCCGAGCGGCGTGGCGCCCAGCGTCGCCAGTGTGGCGCCATCCGCCCCGCTATACGGATCCATCGCCGTGATCGAGACGTCCGCCACAGAGCCACCACAAAATGCGCCGTAGTAGGCGCCAGCACCGGACGGCAGCACGGTGTTGCTGGCGTCGACGTGCCCGACCAATACACCGCCCTTCGGCAACGAAAGCGCGCGGTAGGCAACCGCCGGCGTGATCGAAGCGCCGTTCGCGCTGTGCACGACCGGCTGCGAGCGGCGCAAGACGTCGCCGTCGCGGCTCACCACCAGCACCTCGGCGGTCTTGAAGCGAGTGAGGACGATGTTGTCGCCCGACACCAGTACGTCGCGCAAATCACCGTCGAGATGATGGCGCGTGGTCACGGTATCGGTCGCGGTGTCGATCACGGCGAGCAAACCCGAGCGACACGCAACATACAGCCGCGAAAGCGTGGCGTCGAAAGCGATACCGCGCGGCGCCGCGCAAACCGGAATACGACGGGCGGTGCCTTGTGCGGTATCGACCGCCAACACCACGCCGCCACGGCGGGCGACGACGTACGCGGTTCCGGCGGCGCCTTCGACGATGCGCCCCGGCTCGTCACCGGCCTCGAGCGGTACCGAAACGACTTTCTGCGTCGCCACGTCGACGACGTGCACCAAATCGCGATCGGGATCCGACGCGATCGCGTGGCCATCTTTCGTGACCAACAGCGTGCCGCCCGCCACCGGCGCGACCTTGCCCTTCGCGCGTTCGGTCTTGCCCGCGAACAGCTGATTGGTGCTGGTCTTGGTCGGATAGGCCGTCGGTGTACTGGTGTCCCAATCACTCGGGCCACACGCGCCGAGCGTCCCCAACGCCACGAGGCCAGTCAATACCGAGCAAACGCCAGAAGTCTTTGCCATCGCTTCTCCACCCATTCCCAGCGCACAAGACAACCCGCGCGCGTCACCAAAGGTAACACGCTGTGAATGAGGAGACCAACCTGCCAGCGCTCAAACAAGCACGCTCAGCCGGGTGCCAATGTAGTTAGCGCTGAGTCCGTGTCGCTGCGCGACGAGCGCTATTGCTTCGGCTTCAGGATATCGGCCGCGGCTTTTTCGACTTCAGCAGCCGTTTGCAACACTTTGAGGTTGGCAATGTACGCGTACTTGGCAATCCGCGTGTCGACCATCGCGCCCTCGAGACCAGAGGTAAGAGCGCTGTCCTTGCTCGCCGCCTTGTTGGCCTGGCTCTGATTCGCGTCGCGCGCCGCGCCAGAAATCTGAACAGTCGCGCTACCTTCGGCCTCGGACGGCTCAGCGCCTTCGCGGGTCACCTCCGCCGCTGCTCGGTCGAGCGCGTTGGACTGCGTGGTGAGGCCAGCCAGGGCGGACTCCATCATCGGTCGAATGGGCACGTCTCGTTGAACGGTAAGGCGGCGCACGGCTTGAATTATTTTCCGGGCGCCGTTCCCGTGCCACTGAACAGCACGCTGACCAGTAGCTTCGACAGCTCCTCCCCCGCCGGCGCGCCCGGAAACGGCAAACGCGCGTCGAGCACAGCCAAAACGCACTCCCAAGGGTGATAAGCGGAGCGCCGGCTCGTCAATCCTCACCAAATGACTGGGGCCACCTACTCAGCCCTCGGGCCTATAATCACCGATCAGTTTGCGGCTGCTCTTCCCGACCGTCTCTCTAATCGCCATGACCGTGGCGGCGTGCCTGGCCGTGCTCGCGTACCGGTTCGCGCGGCTGCCGGGTTGGCGAGACCAGCGCTGGTTCTGGCTTTTGGCGGCGAGCGCCAGCTTGGACACGGCCTTCAACGTGATCGTGACGTTGGACGTCCCGGACTGGGTCGTGCTGTTGGGTGCTCATTGCAACTGGGCAGCGCTCGCGCTGCATGTCGTGGCTTGGAACTTCCACGGCGCGGCACACTTTCACCGCACCCCGGCACCGCTGGAGCGGGCACTGGTCGCCACCGCTGGTGCGGTTGGCGTGCTGGCCCTGATCCCGGGTGTGCTGCTCGAGCAGCGCGTGGGCACGCATTGGTTTCTCGGCATCGCGTTCCACGAGCCACCAACGACGCTGCTCGGCTCGGTCGTGGCCCTGCCGCTGTACACGGCGTTACTGGTCCCGCTCGCGCGCTTCTTGCGCGAAGCACGCCACAACGCCGATGCGCGCCGCTACGCCATCGGCCTGTTGCTGCTCACCGCGGCCAGCATCAACGACTTGTTGGCAGCAACCGGCAAGTTCCGGCTGCCGTACGTGCTCGATATCGGATTTTTGCTGATGGTGGCGCTGGTGTGGAGCGTGCTGATGGAGCGCTTCACCGGCGCCACGCATCGGCTCGATATGCTCTCGACGCAGCTGGAAGGCATCGTCACCGAGCGCACGCGCGAGCTGGCCAAGGCGCACGAAGCGCTCGCCCAAGCCGAACGCCTGGCAGCGATCGGGCGACTTTCGGCGGGCGTCGCCCACGAGATCAACAACCCGTCGGCGGCAGTCGTATCGAATCTGACCTACCTGAAGAGCTCGCTGGCGGCCGGCGATGTACCGGCAGATGCCGCCGACGCTCTGGAGGATTCGTTGACTTCGATGGGGAAGATCGCGCGCATCGTGCGGCAGCTGCTGGACACTGGCCGGGTAGCGGCATCCGACACGTCGATGAGCAGCACCTTCGACATCGCGCTGGCCGTCGATCATGCGGTGCAAACCGCGCGCGCCGCCCTGGAGCGACCAATCGAGCTCACGCTCGACGTGCCAGCGATGTTCGGTGTCGGCGACCAACTGATGGTCGAGCAGGTGCTGGTCAACCTGATCGTCAACGGTGCGCAGGCCGTGCCGGAGGTGCGCACGCCACGCGTGACAGTGCGCGCCGAGGCGTTCACGGTCGGTGTGAAGATCAGCGTCACCGACAACGGCAGCGGCATGTCCGAAGAGGTCGTGCGGCGCGCCTTCGAGCCGTTTTTCAGCACCAAGCCGTTCGGCAAGGGCACCGGCCTCGGCCTTTCGGTTTCGCTCGGCCTCGCCAAAGCCGTCGGCGGCGACCTGCGCGTGGCTCAATCGTCGCCAGCGGGCACGACGATGGAGCTGTTGATCCGCTCGAGCTTGCGCTTGTCGACCGTCCCGCCGCCCGCTGCCCTGCCGAGCTCGCGGCCAACGCAGCGGTTGCTGATCATCGACGACGACCCGATCGTGCGTGAAAGCCTGTCGCGGATGCTGTCGAGGATCTTCGACGTCGAGACGGCGTCGGGCGTGAGCGACGCGCGACGCACGGTGAGCGGCGCCCACTTCGACGCCATCTTGTGCGACGTGATGATGGACGAAGGCGGCGGCGAAGCCTTCTATTCTTGGCTCCAGCACGAACGCCCCAAATTGGCCGCGCGGGTGATCTTCGTCACCGGCGGCGTCACCGACGAGGCTTCGCGGCGCTTCTTGGACGGTCAGGAACAGCCAGTGCTGTACAAGCCAGTGGATCTGCTGACGGTTGAGCGCGCCGTCGACGAGGTAGCTATTTTTGGTGTGTCTTCCGGCGCGCCGGATGCCTCGCGATCCGTGTGACTGAAGCACGGATTTTGCGTGGGCGCCCAGGCATTGAAGCGGGCGAGGCCGCCTTGCTCCCCCCAGAGCTCAGCGTATGACGCCGCGCTGCAGGAAACACACCTGGTGTCCGGTCGAGAGCGAGTCCGTAGCGGCGGGGCGATCGGGTCTTCCAGAGCCAGGCAGAGGCGTTCCCGTGCGTGCCACCGCGATGGTGGTGCACTATGTTTCCGTCATGCCGGGCGAACCTCAGCGCAGCCTCTTGCCGTTTTTGGTCGGCGGCGGGGCGCTTTGCCTGGGACTTGGGCTGGGGTTGTTTGCGCTGAAGAGTTGCAGCGTGAAGCCGCCGCCGCTGCTGCCACCGATGACGTCGTCGGTCACGGTCGTTCGCCCGACCCCCGACGTGCTGGTCGCGGTGCGCGACTTGGCGCGGCTCGAGTCGGCGTCGTTTCACATGGAGCGTGTGATCGACTTGAGCGACAAGCAATCCAAGCTGTGGGGCATGATCAGCACCGAAGACGCGATCTTGCTCGTCGCCGTGGCCGAGGTCACCGCGGGCATCGATTTGCAGAAGCTGACTGCGGCAGACGTGACCGTCGACCCGGCGCACCGCACGGCTCGCATCGAGCTGCCCGCGCCCGAGGTGCTGCACGCCGCGCTCGACAACGACAAGACCTACGTACATTCTCGCAAAACCGGCACGTTGGCGGAGCGGCATGAAAACCTCGAATCACGCGCGCGCAAGGAAGCCGAGCGCACGTTGGTCGAATCAGCTCTGCAAGCCGGGCTGTTGAAGCGCGCAGCCGAAAACGCGCGGCGTACCGTCGAAGCGCTGGTGCACTCGCTTGGCTACGACAAGGTCGAGGTCAGCGTGCGCCCGCCTAGCGAATGATGTGGACGCTCATGCCAGCCGCGCGCGCTGCGGCGCCGTCGGCATCGTCGCGATCACCAATCACCAGACAAGCTTCGGGTCGGACGCCCAAGCGCTCGGCGGCGCTCAGGTAGCCTTCGGGGTCGGGTTTGAGCTTGCTCGGTCCGCCCGGTTCGCCGTTCGAAACCACAACGTCGAACAGCTCGACCGCGCCGAGCGCCGACAGTTTCGCGCTCGCCGGGTAGTCGGTCACGAGCGCGGTCTTGCCGCCGCCCCGATGAAATCCAGCGATGTCGGCGAGCAGATCGGCGCGTCGGCTGCGCGCCACCCATTTCAGCGGGCGGCGGAACATCCACTCACGCACCGTGCGCTCCACGTCTTCCGACGGGCGACCAAGCTGCTGGGCCGCGTGATTGAGCTGGCGCTGAAACGGACTGAGCGCGAGCGTCGCCGACTCGACGTTTTCGGCGCGTAGCGCCTCGTGCGAATGGCGAAACGTGCGCAAGGTCTTGATCGCGCCCCAGCCGAACAGCAAGAGCTCGAGCGCCATCGCCAATTGCACGGGCTTGTTGCGGTACAGCGTGCCGTCGAGATCGACGAGCCACGCGGCGTATCGTGTGGGTGCGTCGGGGGGTAGCAAGGCAGGTCCTATTCGCGCGCGCGGCCGAAGATCTTCGAAGCCGGCGGAACGGAGCTGACGAGCCACACGTTGCCGCCGATGACCGAGCCCTGGCCGACGACCGTGTCGCCGCCGAGAATCGTCGCGCCGGCGTAAATCGTGACGTCGTCTTCGAGCGTGGGGTGACGTTGCTTACGGAAGCCCTCTTGCTCGCACTCGCGCCGACGCGTGCTGAGCGCGCCCAGCGTGACGCCTTGGTAGAGCTTCACGTTGTTGCCGATACGACTGGTCTCGCCGACCACGGTTCCGGTGCCGTGATCGAGGAAGAACGCCTCGCCGATACTGGCGCCGGGGTGCAAATCGATGCCGGTGCGGCTGTGCGCGTACTCGGCGATGATGCGCGGAATCATCGGCACCTGCTCTTGGTAGAGCACGTGCGCCACGCGATGCGCCGTAAGCGCTTCGATCGCCGGGTAGCTGAAGACGATTTCCTCGACGCTGCGCGCCGCCGGATCACCGTCGAAGGCCGCAACCACGTCGGTGTTGAGCAGGCGCCGCACCTCGGGCAGCGCCTTGAACAAGCGCAGCACTACCTCCTCGGCCCAGCCGGCCGGGAAGCCACCCTCGGCGCGGCCGACACCGGTCTCGTAGGTCAGCGCGCGATCGATCTGCTCGGTCAGGCTCTCGAAGGCCGGATACAGATGCTCGCTGACGGCGAAGTGCAGGTTGTCGCGCTGCAGCGAGCGCATGCTGTAAAAGCCGAGATAGATGATCGGCTTGATGTGATTGTACGCCTCGACGACGGCGCGCTTGTTCGGCAAGGCGGCGCTCTCGAGGTTGTTGATCTCTTCCGGCCCGTCGTAGCTCTTGACGATGCCGTCGATGGCAAGCTCGAGATCTCGGGTTCGATGCGTGTGGTGCATGGCAGCTGCTGACGCACCAAGTCTACGCGGCCGCTGACTATCGGCAAACACTTGGTGCCCGGCGCGGTTCAGTCGGTGTGGGCAACGACGCCCAAAGTCGACGTGAACTGCGTACCGGTGGTGTCGCGGATGGCTTTGTTGAAGATTTCGCGGCTCGACCAATCCAGGCGGTTGTCGAGGCGAATCGTCAGGTATTCCGACGGCAAGTAGTCGAGCGTGAGCGTGCCGCCGAACAGGTTCTGGGCGTACTTCGGGTACAGGTTGATGAAGCCGTTCGTGTCGCGAAAGTACTCGCCGCGCACCGCGACGCCGAACTGGTCGACGACCGCCACGCGCGCGCCGACCAGCACGCCGTACCACTTCTTGGCGTTGAACTGGTTGAGGTTGTTCTCGCTACGGACATGGTCGACGCCAAAGTCGGCGTTCAGGACCAACCGCAAACGCTCGATCGGGTTGGACGTGACGACCAAGTCGATCAAGTGCCGCCAGCCGTCCGTGTTGGCACTCGCCTTGTCCAATGCGCCCGATGCCGCCGCGTCTTTCCCGGGTAGCGTCGTAGCGGAGCAGCCGCCGGGGGCGTTGGAATCGAAACCCGTGCCGGCGCCGCACGAGACGGTGAGCGTGTCGTCGTACTCGGGACCGCCCAAGTAGCCGAGCGAGATGCCGAGCAGGTCGGCGTCGTCGTTCTTGAGGTGGTAGTTGACCTGGCCGCCGAAGCTTTTGCCGACGTTGTTGTCGATGCTGTTGTTCCAGCCGTTGACGGCCAGCACCTTGAAATCGAGCGCGTCGGAGACCGCGAAGCTGGCGCGCAGACCGGTGTGGAACACCGGCTGCGACACGTACAGCATGCTGCGCGTGTAGTTCATGTTCAGGTGGCTCTCGGCCACTTCGGCGCCGAACGGCGTGTCGAACTTACCGAGATCGATCTGGAACATGCTGTCCGCGCCGCCCGGCTTCCACGACGCGAAGGCTTGCTTCACGTTCTCGAGACCTTTGCCCGAGTCGCAAATGGATTTGTCCGCGCCTAGCTTGTCGCCGGCGGGCTTACTGCCGTCGAAGGTGGCGGTGCCCACGCAACCCGTGCCGATCTGATTCGCAGTCGGTCCGAAGCGCAGGCTGATCGTGGCGCCGACCGGATCGGCCGGGTAGCTGGCGTTCACGCCGACCCACGACAACGCAAAACCATTGGCGGCGTCGTGAGCGCGCAGCATGTTCCTGCCGTACTGCGGCTTGGGGAAGTTATAGTTGAGGCCGAAGTACGCGTCGGCGAAGGCTGAAAACTCGATGCTGTCGTACCAGCTGTCGCCACCCTCCGAGTAGTTCTCGGCCGGCGGCAGATCGGGCTCGGGATCAGCGCTCGCAGCTTCGGTCGTCGGAGCTTCGACGGGTGCAGGTGCAGGTGCAGATGCAGGCTCGACCGGCATTGGAGCGGGAGCGGGCGGCGGCTCCGGTGCCGCGACGGCTGCGGGTGGCGGCGCGACGGGCACGGGCGGCGCAACGATCGGAGCCGGAGCGGGTGCTCCAGCTGCGGGTGGCGCGGCAGCCGGCGGCGGAGCAACTGGCGCTGCGGGCGCGGGCTTCGGTGCCGCAGCAGGCTTGGCAGGGGCCGGAGGCTTGGCAGGCGCCGGGGCAGGCTGGGGTGCCGGGGCAGGCTTCGGCGTGCCCTGTGCCAATGCTTGGCCAGACAACGAAAAGCCCAACGCGATCACGCTCGTCACGACGGTACGCCGACGCATCATGTTCATCTCCGGGGCCACTCGCTACCACACCCGGTCCGGTGCTGACGAGCCCGGAACGCACGGACGCGGCCCTACGCGCAGAGCTCCGCTGACACAGGCTGGCACAGCAGTCGCGACCTCGGCGTCATGCTCAGCGGCTAGTTGCCAGCGCCGCCAGCCCCACCGTCACTCGCGCCACCGTCGCTCGCCCCGCCGTCGCTCGCTCCGCCCTCGGGGGTGGTGCCAGCGCCGCCTTCGCCACCGGCGCCCGGCATCCCGCCGGCGGCCGAACCGCCACTGCCGGCTACACTCGCGCCGCCACCACCCCCGGTCCCAAACATGCCCCCGCTCGCGGAGCCGGCCGTCCCGGTCGAACCCGCGGTTCCGGAGGCCGTACCCGCGGTCCCGCTCGCCGTCCCGCTTCCGGCAACGCCGCCGCCCGCGCCGAGCGGCAAATCAGGCTGGGGATTGATGCCCTGCGGTCCGCACGCCGACCCGACCACGCCTGCCGCGACGGCGAACGCCAGCGTGGCCAGCGTAAGCCGGGCGCTGAGCACCTGCCGTAAGCGAGGGAGAACCGACATACCGCCAAGCAGGCTATGAAAGATCCGTGC
Source organism: Polyangiales bacterium (assembly GCA_038252755.1). Classification (GTDB taxonomy): domain Bacteria; phylum Myxococcota_A; class Polyangia; order Polyangiales; family Polyangiaceae; genus PMG-095. The sequence goes on from JBBSAB010000006.1 coordinate 41,886, forward strand.
CCGAGTCACTCGGATTGCTGAGGCGCCGCTGGTCGGCGTTGAGCGCCGTCGCCATTGGCGTCGTCGCCTGCCAGTCCAAGCGGCTCGAGAAGGCGGCCGGCACCGCGAGCGGCGCGGCCGGCTTGGGCGGCGCCAACCTCAGCGGCGCCCCCGAAAACGACGCCGGCATGCCGACCGGCGGCGCGGGGCGGGGCCACCGTTGAACCGGTGCTGCTACCGATCCTCAAGCAGGTGGAGATTTCCAGCGAGGCCAGCAAGGGCGGCTTGTGGACGGTGTCGGCGACGTACTTCGCGTTCGAACAGCGGTTACGAGCGCAACACGGCGTCGGGCAGCTCGTTCACGTCGTCGGCCGCGCGCGGGGCCACGGTCGCCAGTTGCGGAGCGAGCCGCTCGAGCACTTCCAGCAAGCCGACGCGCGCCTGTCCGGCGCGAATGTGCCGCACCAGCAACGTGACGTATTCTTCCCAGCCATGTTGGCCGACGGCCTCGTGGAGCGTGCGATCACCAAGCACGACGACGCGCCGCTCGAGCTCTGAGACGAAGATCAAAAGTGCAGTGCGCCCACGCGTGCTCTGCAGACCGCGCTGGGCGAACAGCTGAAACGCCCGCGCTTGCGTGGCTTGCGTCGCAGCGCTGGCGGAGATCAGCCGGCGCTGTAGCGCCGAAAAGCTGCTGACCACGAAACCCAGTCCGCCCACCGCAACCTCGACCAGCAAGGCCAGTACGGGCTCGCGCCACGGCTCGAAATGGAGAAACGCGAAGCCCGCGGCGAGCGCCCACAGCACCGACAACAACACGCGCCCCTGCCAGTACTCCTGGCTCTGCGGCACGACCGCGACCACGACCTCGGCCGCGCTTTGGCTTTCGACCCGGCCGACGGCTGCCTCGACCTCACGCGCGTCGGCTTCGGACAACAGCGACTTCACCATGAGCCGGACGAGCCTCCGCCGCCGAAGCCACCACCGCCACCACCACCGAAACCACCACCGCCGCCGCCCCAGCCGCCACCGCCGGAGCTTCCGCCGCCCCAGCCGCCGCCGCCGTAGCCGCCAAGGCCACCGACCATAAAACCGGTGCGCCGCGCGCGACCACGCGAAAAGATCAGCGGCAGGATGAACGGCGACAAGAACAGCAACAGCGCGATCACCGCGAACGGCGACGGGCCGCTTCGCTTTTTACGCGCTGGCGGAGCGACGGCTGCTTCCGGCACGGCTTCGCCCGACGCCTTTTGCATCAGCACATCGAAGGCTTGGTCGATGCCGTGCTCGGCTTGGTCAGCGCGCAGTGCCGGCGTGAGCACGTTGCGGATCACCCGCGACGAAAACGCATCGGTGACGTCGCCTTCGAGCCCGTAACCGACCTCGATGCGCAGCTTGTGATCACGCTTGGCGATCAGCAGCAAAAGGCCGTCGTCTTTGCCCTTTTTGCCGAGCTTCCAGGCTTCGACCACGCGGATCGAAAAATCTTCCAGCGGGTCGCCGTCGAGACTGTCGACCGTGAGCAGCGCAAATTGATGCTGCGACTTTTGTTCGTAGCTGGTGAGCTTTTGCTCTAGCGCTTGCTCGGCGGCCGGCGACAGCATGTCGGCCGTATCGTTCACGTGCGCCACCAGCGGCGGCACGTCACGCGCGAGCGCGGTGCTCGGCGCCCACAACGCGAGCGCGAACAGCAGCTGAACGAGCCAAACCAGGGCCCGCGTTGCCGGAACAGCGGAGCGCATCATGTTCGAGCTCGCTTCAGAGCTTGATCTCGGGCGCTTTGTCCGAGCCGGGCGCGGCTGCGAACGTGGGCCGCACTGCGCGACCGCGCATCGACGCACCGATGCTGGTCGGGAAGCGCTGGACCAAGCCGTTGTACTCACCGACCGCGTCGATGTAGCGCTTGCGCGCGACGGCGATGCGATTCTCGGTACCTTCGAGCTGAGACTGCAGGTCGCGGAACGAGTCGGTCGCGCGGAGCTGCGGGTACTGCTCGGACACGACCAGCAAGCGCGAGAGCGAGCCGGACAGCTCGGACTGCGCGGCTTCGAATTTCTTCAGCTTCTCGGGATCATCGATCGTCGAGGAATCGACTTTCATGCCCGCCACCTTGGAGCGCGCTTCGACCACTTTGGTCAGCGTCTCTTGCTCGAAGTTGGCAGCGCCCTTCACGACGCTGACCAGGTTGGGCACCAAATCTGCCCGGCGCTTGTATTGGTTTTCGACCTCAGCCCAGTTGGCTTTGACGCCTTCGTCGAGGGTGATGACGTCGTTGTAACCGCAGCCGGCAGCCGGCACGCTCAGCCCGATGACGAGCGTCAGCGCCGGAAAGAGCCGGAAAAACCCCGAAGCCTTGCCAGACGATTGCTGCTGATTCATTTCGCCTCTCTCACTTATGTCTCGCCGGTGAGTTGGCAAGGCCCGCGCCGCGCAATTCACACCGCTCCACGTAATACACTTCTTGGCAAACGCCTATGGCTGACATCGAGATTCTCTATCGCGATAGTGATGTCGTGGCCGTGAACAAGCCGTCCGGCTTGGCGGTGCATCGCGGTTGGGCTGACGATGACGCGTTCGCGATGACGTTGGTGCGCGACCAATTGGGGCAATGGGTGTACCCGGTGCATCGTCTCGATCGCGGGGCGAGCGGCGTGCTGTTGTTCGGTTTGTCGCCGGAAGCGGCGCGTGCGCTGTGCGGCTGCTTCGAACGGCACGAGGTCGAGAAACGCTACGTCGCGCTGGTGCGCGGCTCGCCGCCCGAAGCGCTCGTCATCGATCATCCGTTGCGACCCGACAACAGCGAGGTACCGCAAGCCGCCGTGACGGACGTGCGCCGGCTGGCTCAGCACGGGCGTTACGCTTGGGTGGAAGCGCGCCCGAAGAGCGGACGCCTGCACCAGATTCGTCGTCACCTTAAGCACATCTCGTGTCCGATCATCGGCGACGTTCGCTACGGCAAAGGCGAGCACAATCGGCTGTTCCGCGAGCACTACGCGCTGCACCGTTTGGCGTTGCACGCCGCCCAGCTGCGCGTCGTCGCCCCCAGCGGCCGACAACTCGACCTCGAAGCGCCGTTGCCGCCCGACCTCGCCAGCGCGCTCCAACAATTGACCGACGAGGCTCGTTCAATTGCGTCTCAGTGAGGCGTTCACGCACATCTCGCTCGCGCCCACGCCATTAAATTCGTGTAGATTCGCGCAACTCAGGCTTGGCACGCCGGCTGCTCTGCCGCGGGCATGAAAAAATCCGTAATCCTTGCTTCCGTGCTCGCTGGACTCTCGCTGCTCGCTTGCGGCGGCAGCAAAGAACCCGCCGATGGGCCCGTCGAAAAGGCCGGCGAAAAGGTCGACGACGCCGCTGAGGCGACCAAAGAAGGCGCTGAAAAGGCCGCCGAGAAAACCGGCGAAGCCGTCGAAAAAGCCGGCGACAAAGTGAAAGACGCCACCAAAGACGAAAACTGAGTGGGCAGGCTTAGCTCAGCAGCCCCCGATCTTCCTGTAGGGCCGATCAGTTACTTGCCGTCGCCGACTGAGGCGTGCGTGAGCGTTTCCCACGCGACGTGGTGGTCGGTGCCGGTGGGGCGGATCTTCGAGGCGAGCTTGGCGGTCTCGGGCAGCGTGCCGCCGTTGCGCGTGACGAACTGATTGAGCGCGATTTCCCACATCGGATTGGCGTTGCTGCCGGTGAGCGCGCCGCCGCAAAGTGTGTTCGGCACGGCCGCGCCGTTCAGGTACTTGGCGTGGAACTCGAGTCCGGCTTGCAAGCGTTCGGCTTCTTCAGCGTAGAGGTCGACGCCTTGCTGGTGGGCGGTTTCGGCGGCGTTGATGATGCCGGCCAAGCCGTACTGAATGTGGCCCATGTCGCGGCAGGTTTCTTGGCCGAGGCCGTCGAGCATCGTCGTTTGGTCGTACCAATATTTGGTCAGTGCGGCGCCGGTCTTGTTGCCGCGCGGTGGAGGGATCGGCGTCGGGCCGTCCTTGGCGAGGTAGATGTACGCGGGCGTTCGCTCGCGCCACATCTTCAGGCCTTGATTGAAGCTGACGTGGTCGTCGTTGAAGATGCCGACGTTCAGCGTCGCCTCGATCATGCTGGTTTCCCAGTTGCCGTTCGACGCGCTGCCGTTCACGACTTTCGGCAGGTACACGTCGTTGAGCAGCTTGCTGAAGCGCGCCACTTCGTCAGCAGGCCAGCCAGGGTAGGTGTAGCGGATGATTTCGGCGGCGCGCGGGAACACCTCGGCAGCCCAGGCTGATTGCAGCGGCGCGTTGCTGTTGGTGTGATCGGTCAGAACCGCGGACCAGGCGTTCATGATCTCGATCGATTTTTTTGCGTTGGCCTCGTTGCCCGTGTACGCCCACAACAGCGCGTGCGCGTAGGCGCCGAGCACGTCGTTCTTTTCGTCGCTGCAGCCGTTGTCAGGAATCGAGCTCGAGCCACAGTCGACGACTGGGCGCGGGTGTGGCGTGTAGCTCAGCTTGCCGAAGTTGCTGGCTTGCATTTTGGCGAGCGCGCCCCTCCACGGCTCAGCGCCGGCCGCTAGCTTCGCCTTCACGAAGTCGAGCATCGCCTGGTTCACCAAGATGCCCGGGTGCACGAACTTTGTTGGTGCACCGCCGCCTGTGCCAGCCGTGACGGTGCCGCCCGCGCCCGCCGTAGCGTTGCCAGCCTCGCCGCCCAAACTGGCGCCGCCGCTCGAGGAGCCCGCCGCAAGCGTCGGAAGACTGACGTCACCGCCGTGAGCGACCGATGTCGTACCACCTGCGCTACCCCCCCCGCTTTCGACCGGCGTTTCCCGCGGCGCACTTTGCGCCACGCCCGACTCTCCGCAACCGACCAGCAACAAGAGCGAAGCGACGCGGATCACCTAAGAGGTGGTGCAGGCTCGCCGCGTGTCCATCACTTCTGGACGAAAAAAACGCATTCGGGTGCCAAACGTCGCGCCCACAGACCCGACCCAACCTTCGTGCGTATCAACGGCTCCATGCCTCGAAGCCCAGCAACGGGCGGGTAAGTTCGAGCCATTGACGTGAGCACTTTGTAGGGAGTAGTCGTGGACACAAGAGGGATGCCTAGCTCCGCGCGTTGGTTACGTACTTTGCGCGTCGTTGGTGGTCGTGCCCCGACCTTGCGGCGATGGTCCGGCTCGGTGCTGGTGTTGGCGGCATGCGTTGGCGCTTGCCACCGCGCAGAGCCGCTGGGTGGGCAAGCCGGCGGCGAGACGTTCGCTGAGCTGCGCAAGATCAAGGGCGAGGTTGAGGTAACGCCTGTCGGGCAAGCCGCGCGTGTGCCCTACCCGCACGAACGCTTGGCCGAAGGCGAACAGCTCACGCTGGGCGCTGGTGGGTTGGCGTGGATTCGGCGCGATGGCGGCGCGGTATGGCTCGTCTCCGGGCCCGCCAAGCTGACGCTCAAATCGGGTGCCGTGGAGCTGAGCGAAGGGCGTGCGTTCGTCGACACCGGCGGCGGCCCGCCAGTACAGGTCACGTTGCCGGGCGGCGCGCTCGAGCTGTCGGATGCGCGCGCCAGCATTCAAGCCGGCGACAAGGCCGGAACATCCGTCTACGTGCTGACGGGCTCGGCACGAGCCGGCGCCAACCGCGCCGCGGCCGGCGAGCTGCTGAGCCTGAAGCCAGACGGTTCCGCGACTCGCACGGCCCAGATTTCGTTCGAAGATTGGACAGGCGGACTCGCCACAGCCGATCCGCAAGCCGAGCCCGCGCCATTCGGCATCGGCACCGTGGGTGCACGCCCGCCGGGTGATCAGGGCAAGCCGCGCTTCTCGCTGTTGATTCAGCGCCTCGACGTGCGCATCACCATCGATCACGACTTTGCCACGACCGAGGTCGACGAAACCTTCGTCAATCCGTCGCCGGCGATCGTGGAAGGCTTGTTCAGCTTTCGCACGCCGCCTGGCGCGGTGCTGAGTCGCTTCGGTGTCGATCGCGACGGCGACCTGGTTTGGGGACGCATTCAAGAGAGTCGCTCGGCACAGGCGCAGTACCAAAGCAACGTGTACGCCGCCTCGACCGAAGATCCCGCGCTGCTGAGCTGGGTGCAGCCGGGCGTGTACGGCGCGCGCTTCTATCCGATCGCTCCCGGTGCGCCGCGACGAATCGTGACGCGCTACTCGGAGTGGCTGTCGCGCCAAGGCTCACGCGCTGATCGGCGATTGTACCTGTACCCGATGGCGGCGGACGGCGCGCGCGCTTCGTTGCCGCATATCGAAGAGCTCACGGTGAAGCTCGACTTATCGCGCGCCGGCGCCAAGCGCGTGCTGGCCGGCATGGGCGGCAAACGCGACGGCGACGAGGTCGTGATCAAGGCGTTCGACTTCGTGCCGCGGGCTGATTTGGCGGTAGAGCTGTTCGACGACGGGCAAACCGACGCCGTCGCGTACCGCGCGCCGCACGCGCTGGAGCCGGATCAAGGCAGCGATGGCCAGAGCTACGCCAAGCAGGTTTCGGGCGAAGAGCCCGATTATTTGCTGGTGCCGCTGCGCGGCCAGCCGAGCGCGCCAACGGTTTCGACCGGGCTCGACTTGGCGATCGTGGTCGACACGTCGGCGGCGACCGAGAGCGGCGCGTTGGGCGTCGCACGGAGTTTGGCGCAAGCGCTGCTGGCGCAGCTCGGACCGAGTGACCGCGCCGCGTTGTGGGCAGGCGACGCCACACTGCGACCGGTCGCCGAGGGCAGCGGCGTGCTCGGCGCGCTCGACCCCGAGAAGCGACGCGCGTGGCTGGCCGGATTGGCCGCGGTCGAGCCGGGCGGCGCGACCGATCTGGGCGCGGTGATCACTGGCGCGGCGAGCCAGCTCGATCCGAAGCGGCTGGGCGCGGTGATCTACATCGGCGATGGCCAGCCTTCGGTCGGTGAAGTGGCGCCGAAGGCGCTGCGCGATCGCTTGTCGCGGTTGCCGGCCTCGACGCGCGTTGTAACGATTGGGCTCGGCAGCAACGCGAACATGGCTTTGTTGGCGTCGATCGCCCGCGGTGCGCCTGCCGAGCACGTCGGCGACCAATACTCCGCGGCGCGCGCGGCGTTGCGGATCCTCGAAGCGACGTCGCAGCCGGCCTGGCTCGGCGCGGCCGTCGATCTGGGCGCTGGCGTCGAGCGCGTGCTGCCACGCTCGCTACCGCCGCTCACAGCGGACGAGCCGATCTGGGTGGTCGGGCGCCTGAAAGGCAAGACGCCGAACGAGCTGTCGCTGCGCGACAACGCCGGCGTCGCGAAGCGGCCGCTGAAGGTGCTGCCGATCGCCGACGCGGGTGATCTGCGGCGCCGCTGGGGCCAGGCGCGCCTGGGCGAGCTGCTCGAAGAGGGCGCGGGGCGCTCGGCGCTGGTCGACGTCGGACGCCGCTTTGGTTTGGTCTCGCCGGTCACCTCAATCTACGTACCGACACGTCGCGAAACCGAGGCCGTCGTTGCTAAAAACGAAGACGAGCCCGACGAAGATCCGGAAAGCCAGCGCCAAGCCGGTCGCGAGCGACGCGGGTTTTGGAAGCCGTGGCTCACGTCCTGGGGCATCGGGACGAAGTACGAGGCTTCCGCTGCTTCCGTATCCATTAGCGACAACCGCGAGGGCGGCACCGGGACGCGCGCCAAAGCCGAAGAGGGCTCGATGAGCAAGAGCGCGCCGGCGGCTGCCAGCCCGCCCACGCTCGAGCTTGCCCAGCGGGATTCGGAGCAAGAGAAAGCCGTGATGGCGCCGCACGGAGCCGCACCGCCGCCGCCGCAGCCAATTGCCGCCGCAGCCCCCCTCAGGCCCGAGGAGCTTCCGGCCGAGTCCGTACCGACCGGCAGCCTGGATCAAGGCGCGGCGCAGGCGCCGATGGCAGGCGCGAAATCGGCGCCCAGCCCGATGCCGCGGCCCGCGGTTAGCCCCTATCGCGGCACCTCCGGGCTGACAAACGAGCTCGACGATACCGACAAGGCGAAGCCTGCGTTCGCAGGTGGCGACGGTGACTTGAAGGTCGGCGCCGGCGGTGGCGCAATCCGGCCGGGCGCATCCGGCGGCGGCCTGGCGGGGATCGGCAGCGTCGGCAAGGTGGAAGGGCCGAACGGCAATGCTTCAGTCGGCAGCGCAGTGGTGAGCGGCGGCGCGGTCAGCAACGCAGCGCGCGTCGTCGCCGGCATGCGCGCGGGCTTTCGCAACTGTTACCAGCGCGGCCTCGCCGAAGACCCGAGCTCGCTCGGCACAGTCACGCTCACCATCCGAGTCGGCTCGGGCGGCGAGGTCGCGGGCGTGAGTCCCATGCCCAGCGGATGCTTGCCAGCGTCAGTCATCAGCTGCGTGGTGGCGCGAGCGCAAGCTGCGCAGTTCGAGCCACCGGACAGCGGCCATGCGGTCATTTCTGTGCCGGTCACGCTGGTGAACCCAGACAACAGCGGCGGCTGCGGCAACACCAGGACCGCCACCAAACCCGGCGCCAAGCCCGAGCCGAAACCGTCACGCGTCGCGGAGCCGGTAGGCGAAGAGCCACCGCTCGCGACGCTCGCGACCCCGCTCGGCGTCGTCGGTCACACGCCGCGCCCGTGTGGTCCCGCGGCAGATCTGCCATTCGACGAGCGGCGCATGCTGTGGCGCGAGCGGCTCGCTGCGCGCCACTCCCCACCGGAAGCCCAGCAGATTTATCGCGACGCGCTGGCCAACTGCGAAGCACCGACTTGGCGCGAGCGCTACGCGCTCTTGATCGCGATGGTCGGTGCGCTGGACAGCGTCACGGATCGCGTAGCGCTGTGGCGCCGCCTGCTCTCGAGCCCGACGGCAGCCGACGTCGTGTACCGCTCGATCGTGGCGCGGGTGCAGACCGCAGACGACCTGCAGCAGCTGCACCAGGCGCTGGGCATCAAGACCGTCGATCCGGATCTGTTGGCCAGAATGGTCTTGAGCGGCAAATCGCCGACCGAACGGCTGTCGCTGCTGCGCGCCGCCGCGCTCAAATGGCCGGATGATTTAGAGCTGGGCCTGCGCGTGCTCGACGCCTACGAAGACGCAGGCGACGACGCCGGAGCGCGGGCTCTTGCGCGACGCATTCGCCGCCGCGCCGACGCCACCGCGCACGTGCGCACCAGCATCGGCGAGCTGTTCTTGCGCCTCGCGGGCCGCGAACAAGGCGCACCCGCCGAGCGCGACACCAACGAAGCGCGGCGTGCGTTCGGCGAGCTGGTCGAGTTCGCACCCGAAGATCCGGTAGCGCGGCGCCGGCTCGGCGATCTACTGCGCGCGCACGGCTGGTACGAAGAAGCCTTCCGCCAATACGAGACACTCGCGCAACTCACGCCCGATGATCAGAGCGTGCCGTTGCTGCAAGCCGCGGCCGCGTTCGGCATGGGCCACGTCGAAGAGGCCGTGCGCTGGGCCGAAAAGGCCGCGCAAGCCGGCTCGCCCGACGGCGAGAGCCCGCTGGCTGAATCCGCGCGCGCCACCGCCAGCGCGTTCTTGGCCTGGGCACGGCTGCGCGCGACCAGCCCTGACAAAAAGGACGAACTCGAGCGGCTGCGCGGGCGCGCGCGGCGTTTGGCTCAAGCCGCGACGGGCGCGCCAGGTGTGCGCCTGATCGTGACCTGGGCTCACCCGGAGCTGCGACCAGCGCTGTGGACCTCTGCGCTCGGAGCGCCGATGCCAGCAGCCGACAATTACCCGTTCTTCGGCGTCGCCGAGTGCCTTTTGCCGGAATCGCCTACGCCGGCGCTCGAGCTGCGGCTCGAGCCGGAGGATGCCGCCCGCGTGGCACGGCTCGGTGCCAAAGTGACCGTGACCGCGCTGGTCGGCGAAGGCACGGCCACCGAGCAACTCACGCGCCTCGACGTCGGCTTTGGCGGCGGCAGCGAGCCGCCCAAAACTCGCGTGCGAGTCGTGTTCGAAGCCGGCGCCCTGCGCACGGAGGCGCTGTGAAACTAACGCCGCGCTTGTTGTTCATCCCGGCCGGCGTGCTCGGCGTCACGCTGATGGCGCTGATGCTGAGCCACGGCACGTCGTCGACCTCCACGCGCGCGATCGTCACGATCGGCGACATTCGCACGGTTCACGCCGACGTTCAGGTCGCGGGCCACGGCGTGCTCGGCGCGGCACGGCTCTCGGACGGCGACGCGATCGTGACCGGGCCGAGCGGACGCGCGCGCGTCCGGCTCGACGACGGCACTTTGGTCGTCGTCGACGCCGCCACTGAGCTGCGGCTCGGCGCGAACGGGCTCAACCTGCAGCACGGCCGGCTCTACGTGCAGGGCGGCGTGTCCGCCAAGACGCAAGTCGCGATCGGCGCCTTGGCGACCACGGTTTCGTCGAGCGCTGCCGCCTTCGAAAAGCGCGCAAAAACGCAAATTTACTGTGCGCAGGGCGAGCTGGTCGTCAACACCGGCAAGGGCCAAGAGCACGTTGCGCTCGGTGAAACGCTGTCGATCACCGACGGTGCGGCGAAGGTCGCGCCCGAGGCCGCCTTCGACGATTGGACCGGCGGTTTGGCCGTGCCGTGGTCGGGCGAAGACGACGGCGCCAGCGCGATGCCCGAGCTGCGTTCGACCGCCGAGCAAGACTCCGCCAAGCCGCTAGTGATCCGCCGCGAGCGCCTGAACGTGACGATCGACGGCGAGGTCGCGCGCACGCGCCAGACGACGACGTACTTCAACGGCAGCGAAGGCCAGCTCGACGCCGAAGTGCGGCTGCGGCTGCCGAGCGGCGCGATCCTGTCCAACGTCAGTCAGCGCTACGAAGGCAGCGCAGAGGTCAGCGCGTCGCTGCTGCTCGCCGAAGCTGGCGCCGACAATCAACCCGCGGGGTTAGAGTGGGCCGGCGCAGGCTGGCTGCGCGGTACTCTGCCGGCCATCCAAGCTGGCAAAACCGTGGAACTTTCGCTGGAGTACACCGAGTGGCTGCCGATTCGTGACCGCCGCGCCAGCTACCGCTTCCCGCTGGCCCAACGCGAGGACGCGGCACCGGTAGCCGAGCTCGAGGCGCATGTCGACGCCTCGCGCGCCGGTACTTCGTGGCTCAGCGCAAACGCCGGCACGCGCGTTGTCAACGAGCACAACGTCGAGCTGCGCAAGTCCGACGTGCGACCGAGCGGTGACCTGGTGGTCGAGCTGGAACCGTCGGTGGCACGTCCGGGTCGGGCGCGGGCGTACGTTCAAGGCGGCACCAAGGGTGAAGATCCGTACTTGCTGGTGCGCACCGAAGTGCCGGAGCTGCCCGACCCGAGCGTGGCGTTGGCGCTGGTGATCGATGCGTCGATGAGTGTGGGTTCCGCGGGGCTCGAAACCGAGCGCGCCGTGGTCGAAGCGATCCTGCAAGGACTTGGTGCGCACGATTCGCTGGTGGTGATGGCCGCCGACCAAACGCTGCGGCCGCTCGGCCCCGGCGTACCCAAGCCCGCGACGCCCGAGCTGCGCGCCGAGCTCGAAAAGCAGCTGTCCGAGCTGCGGCCCGGCGGCGCCTCCAATCTGGGCAGCGCGCTCGAACAAGCCGCCGACATCTTGGACGGGGCGACGCCAGCCGGCCACAACGGCTCGGGCATGCTGGTTTACATCGGCGATGGCCGCGCGACCGTGGGCGAGATCAGCGCGCGCGATCTGCGACGCCGGCTCGCGCGGCGCGCCAGTGGTATTCCGCGCTTGGCCGCGGTCGCGGTTGGGTTGGCTGCCGATCGCTGGACGCTGGCTGAGCTAGTCGCCGGCTCCGGCCCGATCTACCAAGTCGCCGATCGCGCAGACGCGGCGCGCATTGGAGCGGCGCTGTTGTCGGACGCCGTGGAGCCCACGCTGCGCGACGTCGATCTCGATCTCGGCCCCACCGTCGATCGCATCTACCCGCGCGAAGCGCACACAGCGTTGGCCGGCTCGACCGTCACGGTCAGCGGCCGGCTGCGCGGTAAACTGCCGGACCACATCGGCTTCCGTTTCCGCAAGGGCACCGCGCTGGTGCAAGAGTCGCGACCGTTGGACGCGATCAGCGCGCCGCTCGGCGCGGACTTGGTGCAGCGCTGGGCGGCCGCCCGCGTCGAAGAGAGCGTCGCCCGCGGCGATGGCATCGCGGCCGCCGTCGCGCTCGCCAAAAATTCAGGGCTACTCACGCCGTGGACCAGCTTCATTTTCCAGGGCGGCACTAGCGCGTCCACGATCCCGCTCGGCCAGCGCATCCTGGAGCTTTCGCCGAGCCGCGATGCCGCTTTCGCCGCGGCGCTGGGGGCGGTACAGAAGCCGCAATCGATCCTGCTCGAGCCCACCGTCGCAACCAGCAACAGCGCCTCGCTCGACGCTGCCGCGGCCGCCGCGGCTCGGCGCAGCATCGGCGACGCGACCGATTCGCTGCGCGCTTGCCGTGACGCTCGCGCCGCCGTCCGAGCGGACACGACGTCGGTGCTGCAGATCGAGTTGGTCGTGGACGCCAAAGGTCACGCTACCGACGTGCGTGTCACGCCCGACGGCGGTTCCGTCGATCCGGTGCTGCAGCGCTGCGTGAAGAGCGTGGTCGAGAGCATCCCGTTCTTCGACGCCGGTTCGCCGGTGAAAGTGGTGCGGCGCGTGGTGTTGCCGCAGCCGCGCGCCACCCGGCGCACGCAGTGCTCGGTGGTGTCGCAGCTGCCGCTCGCGCTGCGCCGCAGTGTCTGGCAACGACGGCTGAGTAGCGGCCAGCTCGACTACGTGCGGGCCGCGCGCAGCTGCGAGCTGCCCGCCTGGCGTGATCGCCGCGAATTGTTGGTGCTCCTGCTCGAAGGCAAAACTGCGGAACAGGCGATGCAGCTAGCCGGCACCGTGGCCGACGCCGGCGAGACCGACGCGCAGCATTTCGTGAAGGACGAAGCGCTACGGCGCGTCACGTCGACCGACGACTTGGCTGCGCTCAGCCGCATCTTGCTCCTCGAAGAGCCCAACATCGACGCCGAGCTCGAGAAAGCCTACCGCGCGCAACACACGAACGAAGAGCGCCTGGCCGTCGTGCGACGCTTCTTGCGCTTAGCACCGCACAGCGGCCTCGCGCGGCGCCGCTTGTTCGCGCTGCTCGAAGCCTTGGGTCAGCGCGAAGTGCTCGTCACCGAGATCGCCCACGCCCGTCACGATCCGTTCGCCGACGCCGGGTTGCTCGCGGCTGGTGCTTCCGCGCTGCGGCGCGTTGGGCTCGACGACGAGGGTCGACGTGCCTTCGCCGAGCTGCTCGAGCGCGCACCCGGCGATCCGTGGACGCTGGCTTACGTCGGCGATCGTCTGCGTGCCGAAGGCTTGTTCGAAGCCGCGGTGGCGGCCTACGACAGCCTGGCGCACGTGATGCCCCACGACCCGAACGTGTCACTGCGGCTGGCGCTGGCCTACGCCGGCACCGGCCGGCTCGACGTCGCCACGCGCTTGCTGGACGGCGTCGCTCAATCGAGCGGCCGCGGCGACGACGGACGCCTGGGCGAGCTGGCGTCGATCACCCAAGCCGTGCTGCTGGCTGACGCGCGCAGCCAAGCCGTACCGGCCGACGTCGCCGCGGAGCTGCTGCGGCGGCTCACCCAAGCGCCACTGCCCGACGTCGCGAGCCTGGTGATGGTGCGCGCGGCGCCATCCGATGCGCCCGTTGAAGTGCGCGTGGCGCGCGAGCACAGCGGCCGCGATGGCGAGCTGCCCGATCTTGACGCCAGCGCCTTGGGCTTGTCCGCGATTCGCATCGAACGCGGCGACGGCGCGACGCGCATCCGACTGCGGCGGCCCGAAGAACCTGGGCCAAGCCGCTCGACGCGTGTCACCGTCGCGGTGCTGGTGATGGCCGATGATCGCTCGAAAACTCGCCTCATCACCCGCGAGGTCGAGCTGAGCCAAGACGGCAAAATCATCGAGTTGAATTGGAACGGGGAGGCGCTGCTGTGAGCGACGAGTCCACCGCACAAGCGCCGCCGTACGTCGAAGCCGCGCCGAACGCCGAAACGCCGCCGCTGCCGCCATCCCTGCCCGAGAGCGGGTTCGCCGAGCCGCCGCAAATTGGCTTCGCACCGGCGTGGAAGCCACGCCCGCTGTGGGGCCCGAGCCTGTGGACCTACGGCGTGGTGCTCTGGTCTTACACCGTGCTTGGCCAGTTCACGACCGAGCCCGCTCCGTGGAGTTCGCGGCGCGTACCGCTCGGTGGCGGCACCGCGGCGCTGCTGTTCGTGGCGTGCAGCGCGCTCGCGCTGTGGCGCTCAGTTCACGCCAGCGCCGCATTCCCGAGCCGCTTCCGGAACGGGGCTCGGACGCTGATCGCGTTCGGCATCACGCTCGCGCTCTGGGTCATAACATTGCTGTTCGCTTCCGGGCTCGGCTCAGGCTCCGGCTCGGACGTGGCGCTCAGGTTGCTGCTCATCGCAATCGCGATCGCAGCGCTGGTCTTCGGCCGCAAGCTGTCGCGCGCACCGGGCTTCAAGCTGGTCGGCGCCGAGCGCGCGCTGGTGATCGTGCTGTGGGTCGGAGCGCTGCTCGCCTCGGTTCCCGCCGTGCTGGGCTAATTACTCCCCGGATTGGGCTGCCGAAGCGCAGCCTCTGAGGATTCATCATCCTTGGCCGCCCGACGAGCAGGGAAGCAACAGGAAGGCGGCTGACCATTCATCACATTTCGCGATTCGCGCACGAGCGAACAGGAAGGCGGGAAGGCGGGAAGATTTCTGTTGTTCGAACAGGCGCCTGAGGCCCAATCGCGATCCGCCTGCGTCCAGTTGCCAGTACCACCCACCCTAAATCTCGGCCTTCCCGGCTTCCCGCCGTTGTCCCCGCTGGCTCGGGTAAGATGCGATGAAAGTTCAGAGGAAGGCGGGAAGACGGGAAGAGTGAACACTGCAGATTGGGGCGAGGTGATACTGGCGAGCTCGACGCTTGGCACACCGACGAGGCTTCAAGCGCCTGCTCGAACAAACAAAACCTTCCGGCCTTCCCGCCTTCCCGTTGTTTCGCGCTCGCTCTCGCCCGACCAGACTGGCCCGGCGACGTCACGGAAGTTTCTGCAAGCGGGCCGCAGCGCGGCAGCCCCTTCCTAAACTGCGCGCGGTGGAGGCGGGAGGCTGCGCCGCGGGAGGAATTTGCGGTCGAAGAGCCGCACCCGGCGGATCAGCAAATCGAGCAGGAAGATCACGATCGCGGCCAGCACGAAGCGCGACCAGAGCGGGCGGTAGTAGATGATTTTTTCGCCCTGCGCGTCGAACACGCGCACCGGATCGGGATCGACGGAACCGCCGGCCGCTGCGGCGGCGCGAGCTTGCAGCTCCACGTCGGGCTCGAAGCGGCTGAACTCGCGCGGGTACGGATTGCCGACGTGGCCGAAGCTGCTGGCGAATGGCTGCAAGCTACCGTCCGGCGCGATGCGGGCGTGCTCGGCGCGCAGCAGGAACGAGCCGTAGTCGTCGAGCCGCAGATCGGCTTCGTAGCGGCCAGGTGCCGTGCGGCGCATCACGACGTCGCGGCGCTCGCCTTTGCCCTTCGAAGTGGCGGGACCGGTGACGATCAGCTTCGATTCGAGCTGGTTGTCGAAGCGCTCGTCGGCCGTGAAGGCGTCCACGACTGCGTGCACGGTGTTCTCGCGCATCTCGACCTGCATCGGCAACTCTTGCCGGCGCTTGATCCGCATGTGTTCGCGCACGAATTGGCCCCAAAACTTGGAGTAGCCGCTCCAGCGCAGCCAATCGACCGACCAGTTGTTCTTCACGTCGCTCGTCCACGCCACGGCCCAACCCAAGCCGGCGCGCCAACGCGCCAAGATCGGATCGCCGCGCTCGCTCTGCAAGATGAGCTGGGCAGGCGACGGCTTGAGCTGGGTCGACACGTAGCCGTGCAAGAGCGGCGCCGAGCTGATCGCCACACCCTTCAGGAAATCAGCGTTGCCGACCTGTTGCACCGGAAACCACTCTTCAACCGCGGCTTGCTGAGCGATCAGCTCGGTTTCTCGAGTGAAGATCTTCGGCAGGCTGTTGGGGTCCGGCACCATGTGAAAGCGACCCCCGCCCGCGTCGGCGACGGTGCGCAGCAGCTCCTGATTCACGCCTTCGCCGAGGCCGACGGTCGTGACCGTGATCGCTTCGGCCAGCATGCCGGTCGCCAAGTCTTTGATGCCTTGCACCGGCGCCTGGCCATCGGTCAGCAAGACGACGTGTTTCTTGCGCGCCTGGACGACCGACAAGTCTTGGTACGCCATGTCCAAGCTGGAGAAAATCTCCGTGCCGCCGCCGGGCTGGATGCGTGCGATGTCGTTCTGAATCCGCGAGCGGTAGCGTGCCGGCTGCATCTTAACGTAGCGCTGCGGCGTCGAGTCGAATGCGATGACTTCGATCAGATCGTCGCCCTGTAGGGTTTCGACGGTGGCGCGACAGGCGGCCTTCGCCATCTCCATCGGCAAGCCTGTCATCGAGCCCGAACGATCGATCACCAGCGCCATCGCAACGCCAGGCATTTCCTTGCGGCGCTCGGCGTCCATGCGCACGGGTAGCAAGCGCTCCAGCGTGCTGTGGCCCCAGCCGCCCAGGCCGTAGCCAGCCTCGCCACCCGCGAACAAGAAGCCGCCGCCCAAGTCGCGCACGTACTTTTCGATCAGATCCTGCGCGGCGTCGCTGACGGCTTCGCGCGGCACGTCCGACAGAATCATGAAATCGTAGCGTTCCATTTCGCGCAGCGAGCCGGGCATGGCGCTAGCGGGCCGTAAATCGACGTCGAATTGCTGGGCCGAGAGCGCACTGACCAGGTAGCTGCCGCGCTGTGGCTGGCCCTCGATGTACAGGACCTGCGGGCGGCCCGGCACGTCGAGCGTGACGTCCATGCCGTTGTTCTGCGCAAAGCGGTCGTCGCCGATATCGGTCAGCTTGAGCGCGTACGTCACCTCACCGCCGACGCGCACGACGCTCTTGAACTTGACCTCGTTTTCGCCAGCTTTGAGCGTGACATCGCGCACGCCGTCCAGGCCGTTCAGCGTCTCGCCCTGATAGAGGCGCGCTTTGGCGGTGGTGGCGCGGCTGGCGTACACCTCCGCGGTCACGTCGAACGGTTGACCGATATCGACCTTGTCCGGCAACCGTAGCGCCCGAACCGCGACCTCCCCGGGCGGCGGATCGCGAAACGGACGCACGTACAGCCGCGCGCCGAAGCGCTTGGCATTGTTCGCCTCCGACAGCAGGCTGCCTTCGGTTTCGAGCCCGTCGGACAACAGCACGATGCGCTTCAGGTAGCCGGGCGGAAACAAGCCGTAAGACAGCTGCAACGCCGATTGAATGTTGCTGCCAGCTTCGGCTTTTTTCGCGACCTTGGGGTCGTCCTTCCAGCGCAAATCTGCTGTTTTTGGTAGCAGCAGCTGGTCGTTTTGCTCGAGCGGCACGGCGCGCGGACGAGCCGCGAACGCGATCAGCCTGAGCACGTCGCCCTCGCCCTTGGCTTTGTAGAGGCGCTCGACCTCGGCGCGCGCCTTTTCGAGCGTGGTGTCGGCGACCGAGTCGCTGACGTCGATCAGTACGACGGTCGCGATGCGGTGCGTCTCATCGGAGCGCACCAGCCGCGACAGGCCCAAGCCGAGCAGCACCATGAACGCGAGCCGGAGCACCACCGACAGCACGCGCTGTTGCCAAGGCAGGTCGGCCAGCGATTTCCCGAGCACGTACAGCAAGAGCGGCGCCAGCAGCACCACCGCCAACGCGCGCGGCTCGAGTAGCTCGTACTTGATGCCGGTGCGCTGCCAGTGGAACGCGTCGCTGGGCGCGGACAGCACGTAACGCTGCAGCGCGAACGCCAGCGCGCCGAACAGCACCACCAGGCTGCCCAGCCACAACAGCCGACGCACGCGCTCGCTCATACCGTCACCCGACGGTGGTAAGTGATCCACTCGACGAGCGAGATACCGATCACACCGAGCAACAGGTAGATCCAGACTTCGCTCCGCAGGTTCACCGGTGCGACGGCGACGGCGGTGGCTTTCTTGCCAGCCAAAACCAGCTCATTCTTCGGCAAGATGCGGCTCTCGTCCAAGTCGGACAGATTGGCCGCGAACTCGCCGAGCGGGGCGTCGTCCGCGCCTCCACTCAGCTTGTAGAAGCCGGCCACCTCGCCACGGAACACCGCGCGCCCGTCGCTAACCGGCACGGCGTGCTTGGCGCCACCGGGCTCGAGCAAGTTCACGGTGCTGAGCGAGCCCGGCACCGCGATGTGCCAGACGTCGCCGGTCCGGAACGACGACACGTAGCCGGTGTCTTCCTCGATGAAGGCGTTGATGGTGTTGAGCACGAACAACGGCCACGCGATGCGCAACACCAAGTCGCTGTCACGCGGGTCGAAGCCGAGCGCTACGAAGCGATGGCCCTCGCGCGCACCGCTGACCAAGATCGGCCCGTGGTCGCTGGCGCCGAGCACTTTGTCGCCCGCGCCCGCGACAGGCTTGAACGAGTGACCCTTCGAAACTTGGATGTCACCCATCGACATGAAGCGCAAGACGGCGCTCTTGCGTTCCCAGGTGTCGAAACCAAAGTCTTCAATCGCGGTGCCGAACGGCACCGGCGAGCCTTCGGCCGGCGGGTTCAGGTACAGCGCGGCACCGACGCGCTCGCCGAACGGCGGCGCGACGCCGTCGAGAATCGCGACGTCGAACTTGCCGTCGGGCAGCGGCGCACCGGGCGTGATTTGCGAGACGTCGAGGTATTCGTCGAGCAACAGCGACGCTTCGAGGTAGGTATTGCCCGCCGAAACGACCAAGATTCGCGCTCGGCGCCGCTCGGGCAAGAGCGCATAGGCGACGTCGTCGGCGGGCAGATCATCGGCGCCGGCGGCGGCTTTGATGCGCGCCGTCAAGGTGCGGCTCGCGCCAGCCAAGTCTTGGTAGTAGCGCGGCAGCCGTTCGTTCGGGCCAAGCCTGAGTCGCGTGACGTCGACGACCACGCCGTCGCCCGACAGCTCGAGCTCGACGTCGGCAGGCGCATCGTTCAGGTTCGCAACCTCGAGCATCACTTCATAGCGGCTCTTGTCGAGCGGGTAGCGCCGCACCGAAAACTCGGTGATGCTCAGGTTCTTGCCGCTCTTGCCGATCGGCACGAAGCGCGGCACGGCGCCTTCAAGGTTCACACGCGCCGACAAATCGGCCAAGTCGACCGGCTCGCCATACGCGCCGTCACCGATCACCACCAGCTCGCCGTGCGGCAACCCGCGCAAGCTGTCACGACCAAACGACAAGCCTGCTTCCAAATCGGCGCGCGTGTCGCTGGCCGTGACCTGCTCGATCGCCTGCAGCAGCTCGGTCTGGTCGCCGCTCATCGACGAACGTGGCGCCGGCACGCTGCCCATTTGCACGATGATCGCGCGATCCGAAGCGCCCAAACTGCGTACGATCTTCGCGGCTTCGGCCTTGGCCATCGCTAGCCGCGTCGGCTTCACGTCGACGGCCTTCATCGACGCGCTGGCGTCGAGCAGGAGCACTAAATGTCGGCCCTCGCGCAGATCTTCCTTCGGCTTCGGGTCGCCGAGCGCCAGGACCAGCAGCGCCAGTAGCGCCAGCTGCAGCAGCAACGAAAGTAGCCGACGCAGCTTGGAGAACAGCTCTGTTGCCTGCTTGTCGCGAAGCACGCTGTCCCAAATTCGCGAGAACGGCACCGGCACGGCGCGCCGCCGCAGCTTCAAAATATAGAACGCGACCACGAGCGCCGCGGCAGCCCCGAAGATGCCGAGCAGCGTGCCGACCGGCAACCCCGAAAGGCCCATCAACGCAAGAACCCTCCGCGCCTAAACACGCGCAAGACCAGCTCATCGAATGGAATGCCGATGTCAGCGGCAAAGTACGGCACCTGGCGCGACGTGCAGAAGCGCTCGATGTTCTTTTGATAGTCTTCGAAAGCCTTCGCCATGTCGTCGAGCAGGCTGTCGGTGACGGTCACCTCGCGCTCTTCGCCCGTTTCGCAGTCGTACAGGCGCACGTCGCCTTTCAGCTCCGGGCGGGCTTCTTTTTGGTCAACGACGTGCAACACGAACGGCTCGAACTTGGCAAAGCGCAGCGTGTTGATGCCGCGCTCGAAGCCGGCCGGGTCGTATAAGTCGCTGATCAAGACCGCCAAACCGCGACGTTTGTGCTGGGCAACGAACGTCTTCATCGCATCGCCCAGGTCTGTCGTGCCGCCCGACTGAAGGTCGGTCAGGAACTCGAATACCTTGAAGATGCGGCCCTTGCCGCGCGTGGTCGGCATGCGCGAGCTGACCGAGTCGGTCGCGCCGACGATCGTCACGCGGTCGAGATTGGCGAGACCAACGTAGGCGAGCGCCGCTGCGAGCCGGCGTGCCTGGTCGAACTTCTTGCCGTCGCCGAACGCCATCGAGCTCGACGAATCGACGATGAAGTAGATGCTCAGATCTTCTTCCTCCTCGTACAACCGCACCAGCAAGCGCCCGAAGCGCTGGTAGACGCTCCAATCGACCGAGCGAAAGTCGTCACCAGCCGTGTAGTCGCGGTGGTCGGCGAACTCGACGCCGCTGCCCTTCTTCTTGCTGCGCCGATCGGCGCGCATCCGCCCGGCGAACACCCGCCGGCTCACGATCGCCAGCGACTCGAGCTTCTTCTGAAAGTCGTCGTCGAACAGCTCCGCACGGCGCGCCTCGGCCCGGCGCGGCGCGCTCTTCGGCAGAAACAGATCCAGAAGTCCCATGTTGGCCTCGGCCGACGCTGCCTGGACTACGCCTTCGACTCCGGCAGTTTCTTTAGGATTTCTTCCAGGATTTTGTCTTCCGCGACGCCTTCGGCTTCGCCTTCGAAGCTGCGCAGGATGCGGTGACGCAGCGCCGGCAACGCCGTGGCGCGCACGTCGTCGAGCGACGCGGCAAAGCGCCCGGCAAACAGCGCGCGGATTTTGGCGCCGAGCAAAATTGCTTGCACGCCGCGTGGTGAGGCACCGGTGCGCACGAAGCGCTTCACCAGCTCGGTCGCCTCGACGTTGCCCGGGTGGGTCGCGAGCACCACGCGAATCGCGTAGTCCTGCACGTGGCGCGCGACCGGCACGCGGCGCACGAGCTTCTGCATCCCGAGCACGTCGTCACGCGTCAGTACCGCCTTCACCTTCACGTCTTGATCGGTCGTGGTGCGGTCGATGATCGTGTGCAGCTCTTCGCGCGACGGGAACGGCACCATCAACTTGTAGAAGAAGCGATCGAGCTGCGCTTCGGGCAGCGGGTAAGTGCCCTCCATCTCGAGCGGGTTCTGCGTTGCGAGCACGAAATACGGCTCTTGAATCGTGTACGTGGTACGCCCAACCGTCACGCGGTGCTCTTGCATGGCTTCGAGCAAGGCGCTTTGCGTCTTGGGCGTCGCGCGGTTCACCTCGTCGGCCAAGACGATGTTGGCGAACACCGGCCCTTTGCGGAACTCGAACTTCGACGTTCCGCCTTGCGCCGACTCGTCGATCACGACCGTACCGATGATGTCGGCCGGCATCAGATCCGGCGTGAACTGGATGCGCGAAAAATCGAGCGCCAGCGACTCGGCCAACGTGCGCACCAGCATCGTCTTGCCGAGACCGGGCACGCCTTCGAGCAGCGCGTGCGAGCCGGCCAGGACGCAGGTGATGACGCCATCGACCACCTCACGATTGCCGACGATCACCCGCGCGATCTCTTCGCGCAGCGTGCCGACGTGCTTGGTGAACGTCTGTACTTCCTCGCGGGCTTCTTCGACGTCGCTCATGGTTGGCTCTCGGGAGTTGGGAGTTAGCAGTTGGGAGTTAGCAGTTGCGCGAGGCGGCCTCGAGAGGGGCGAATCATGCCCGAGGTGAGGATCAGTCGCGTGGCCGGATGAGTTGGAAGTAGCGCCTGACGTAGAAACGGTAGCCAGGCGGGATCTCGTCCTGTGTCATCACCTGCTCGGCGACGGTCTGATAGTCGGTGAAGACCTTCTGATAACCCTTGCCGACGAAGCCGCGCTCGGCCGCTCCGTAAATGACTTCGGCCGAGGCAGCACCTTGGCCGCTATCGACACCAGCGGCGGTCACGTCTTGCGTCTTGCCGTCGAGCTTCGTCGGATCACCGGTGAGTTGGTCGTCGTGACCTTGGCCGTAGCCTTTGCCGACACCCGAGCCAGGCGTCTCGGCTTCACCAGGATTTCCGGCCGCCGGCGTGCTGCCCGGCATTGGCACGTCGACGCTCGGGCCGTCGCCCTGACCGTGTGACAGACGCAGCTGACCGGGCTGCGAGCCGTTACCGGGCTTGCCGTTTTGCCCCGGCTGCTTGCCATTGCCGCGCGCGCGCTCGCCGAAGCGCTGCATGCGATCCATCTGCTCTTTGCCGCCCTTGCCTTGCTGGCGCAGTACTTCACGCAGCTCTTGCAGCCGCTTGAGCATCTCCTTCTTCTGCTCGTCGGTCTGCTGCTGCTTGCCCATGCGATTCACGTCTTCGGCAGCCGACTCGAGGCTTTGACCGGCAGCCTGCGCGTCTTGCATCAGCTGGCGCGCGGCTTCCTGCAGCTGCTTGTCGAGCTCGGACAGTTGCTGTTTGCCGCGCTCGCCTCGCTGCTTGTCGCGGCCCAGCCGTTCGAGCTTACGCTTATTTTCGGCCAGCTTTTGGTCGGTCTTGGGCGAAGTGTCGCCCTGCTGCTTCTTCTTCAGCAGGCTCTGCTGCTCTTCTTCGAGCTCTTTCCGACGCTGCTCGATGCCCGCCATGTGCTCGCTCGACGCTGCGCCGGCCTTCTGCAACGCGCTGCGCAATTTGTCGAGCTCGGCCTTGCTGGGCGGGTTCTTCTTTCTCTTCAAGCGCTCGGCCAACTCGCGCAGGGCTTGCTCGGCGTCGGCCAGCCGCTTCTCGGACAGCGCTTGCGCGGCGGGCTTGGTCAGGCCGCTTTTCTCGAGCTCGCGCGCTAACTCCTTCAAGCCGTCGTCCATCGCTTCACGTTCGAGCTCGCTCGACTCTGCCAGCTCGCGCTCGAGGGTGCCGAGGCGCTCGAACACCTCACGCCGATCCATGCGGTGCGCCGCGATGTCTTCGACCAGTTGGTTGAAACGCCGTGCGGCCGCGGACACCTGCGGGTCATCGGTATTTTTGGTCAGCTCTTGACCGATCTCGCGAAACAGCTCGACGTCGTCGGCGCTGAGCAGCATGGGCTGCACTTTGACGACCGGCGGCGGCACGCTGCGCAACTGCCGCACCTCCAGCCCCGAAAGACCCAACAAGCCGAGCAACAAGACCGCGCTCACCCCCAGCTCTCGAGGAATGACGATGCGCGCGGCGCGGCGCGGCTCGAGCTTGGTGGTGCGCTCGGCCGCGTCGGCGATCGCGGCTTGCATCAGCGGCGTGCGCTCGGCATCCGGCAGGCGCGAGAACGCCAGCGCGTTGCTGATCCGATCCTCGAGGCCGTGGTGTCGATCGAGCGTGAGCGCGCCTTCGAACGGGGCACGACGTGACCAAGCAGCGCGCACGGCCGCGGCGATCACGAACGCCGCAGGTACGAGCGCTCCCCACAACCACGGCCGCGCCGACGCGGCGCTGAGCGGCAACGCCTTGGCCGCGCCCAACACCAGCGCCACGTAGCCGAGCGGCAACGGTAACCAGGCCGAACCAGCCGTCAGCGCACGTCGCAGCTTGAGCCTGCGGCCGGTCTTGCCAGCAGCGCGCTCTAGCCGCTGAAGCCCTGCATGGGCCGTTGTTTGGTGCGCTTCGCTCATGGGTTCAGGCGGCGTATGATCCCTAGACGAACGAGCAAGCCGGAAGCTTTGGTAAAGCCGCCGATTTGCCACATGAGTAAAGCATCTCGCGCGGCTCGGCGCATGCACAACGATTGAAGGGCCGCGGCTCTTCCCGGGGGCCTATTTTCTGCTCCAATCGACGAACGCGATGCCGACCACCAGGCTGCCGCTGACGTCACTGGCGACCAGCGAGTCGGTCGAGTGTAGGCCGAGTGGTTGCGTGCGAAAGCGAGCGTCAGCGCCGATCCACCAGCCGACAAGACCGGAACTGTGTCCGATACGCAGTCCGAAGTCGATCACCGGCACCACAGCCGCCTGTCCCGAGTTGCCCTCCGGGTACGCCACCATCCACTCCGCACCGAAGCGCAGCACCGCGCCGAACAGCGCATCCGGATTGAACGGCGCGCCGTAGCCGACGCTGGCTTCGAAATCCATCAGCACCACTTGTCGCTTGGCGAACGTGAACCGAAACGCCTCGCGCCCGCCGAGCAAGATCGGCCCGACACTGCTCCCAAAATCAAACGCGGGGCCAGTCGCGACACCGACGCTGTCCGAAACCAACTCAGCTTCGTAGGCGGCCGAGATACCACCGCCGCGCGCGTCGGCAGGGCGAAGTGCAGTCCGGTCGGCGGGCTGCACGGTCGACGGAAGCGGTGGGGCCGTGCCGCCGCCACGCTCCAGCACAGGCTCGCCGGCCGCGACTGCCGAGTCTACATTGGCCTTCCAGATCGCGTCGGGTCCGTGCAGCTCTGCTTCAACAATGTCGACGACCTCGTCGGCGATCGGAGCCCGCCCCAAGATGTCGAAGCGCTTCCCGCCCCACTCGACCCACGACCCGATATCGTTGCAGACCACCGCGGGCAGCGGCTGCGCACCGCCGGTGCCCTTCAAGAGCAGCAGCACGCGCGCATCTAGTTCCTCGTAGGCGGAGGTTGAAAGCTGACGGCAACGATTCTCGACGTGGGCGTCTTTGGCGTGGCAAGGCGGGCTCCAGAGCCCAGCGAGCGCACCGAAGCAGACAGCGCAAACCAGCGCTTTACTTCGATTTTTTGGAGAAACCCGCAGCGTGCCCACCACGCCGGGCAGTGTGCCAGAAAGCCTCCGCCCGCCCGAACAAAATGCGGTCCGGAGCGCTCAAGTTGCGTGGGTCAGACGACTAACGTAACAAGTAAGAGGCTCGTAAACGGCGCAGCTACGGCGGTGCCAGGCCGCGTCAATCGGGGATGGATCAGTCTTTCAACACCGCGCTCGAGCTGACCACCCCCGGTCGGTCGCTCGAGGACACGCTCGTCCGTGAAAGCCCAGATGAGCTTCTCGCGTTGTTGTACCGGCAGATGCGCGCGCTAGCCGGGCCGCGGCAAGACCTCGACGACCTGGTGCAAGCCGCCGCCGAACGCGCGCTGAAGGCGCTCGAGCGCTTCGAACGTCGCTCCTCGGTTTCGACGTTCACCTACGGCATCGTGTACCGCACGCTGATCGATCAGCAGCGCTGGTACCGACGCTTTCAGCGCCGCTTCAGCCTCGACGCGCGTGAAGAACCGGAAGAGCTGGCGTTCCCGCGCTCGTCGGAGACCGATTTGCGCGAACTCGAGCGCGCCCGCCGACTGTACGCGGCGCTCGACCAGTTACCGAACGAAAAGCGCGCCACGTTGATCTTGCACGATCTCGAGGGCCTCGACGTCGCCGATGTCGCCGCGATCTCGGGCGCCAACGAGCGCACCGTGCGTTCGCGGCTGCGCGACGCGCACAAGAAGCTCGCCGAGCTTTTGCGCAAAGATCCGCTGTTCGATCCGGAGGTACCGGCATGAACGCGGCAGATCTGGCACGGCTCGAGCTAGCGAAGCGCGCGTACAAGGCGACTCCGCCGAACGAGATCGAAATTCAGACCGGCGTGCGTCGCGCACGGCTCTCGCTCGGTAGGCCCAAGGCGCGCCGCGCTTGGTTCAGCAAGGGCTTGGTGTTCGTCGCGTTGGCGGTCGGCAGTCTGGCGTACGCCAAGCCGCACGTGCTCGGCGAGCTAGTGGAGAACGTGCTGCCGCGTGCCGACGCGGGCGCGAAGCGCGGCGTGGGCACGGGGGCGGCGTTAAGCTTGCCGACCGAGACGTCGCCAGCCAAATCCGGCGGACGAAAGACGCCAAGCTCCTCAGCGGCGACGGTGCCAACCGCGACGCCCGTTGCAGCACCGGCCACCGACGCCACGCCCGTTGCAGCACCGGCTACCGAACCCGCGCCCGCGAAGAAGCAGGTGCGCTCGAGCGCGCAAGCTGTGGCCGCGCCCGCCGAGCTTCCCGCCGCCGATGCTGCAGCAGCCGTCTCCGATTGGGGACGCGTCGGGCAAGCCTTGGCGAAGGGCGACGAAACCCAAGCGCTCGCGGCGCTGGCCGAGCTCTCCGAGAGCGACGATCAGCGCACGCGCGACAAAGCCGATCTTGGCCGCGCGCAGCTGCTGATGGCCCACGGCGATCACGACGAGGCTTGTTCGCTAGCGCGCTCGCTGACCAATCGGCGCGCCGGCGGCCGCATCGAACGCCAAGCCCAAGCGCTGCTGAAGACCTGCACGCGGTAAGGAGTTGGCAGTTAGGAGTTGGGAGTCGGGAGTTGCTGCCGCGGGCGACGGGCAGCGCCGTGCAGGGCCTGGGCCTTCAGGACGAGACCACGCCCGGAGCTGCTAACTGCCGACTCCTAACTGCCAACTTTTTCACGGCAGCTTGTAGTACTGCGCCAGCTGCTGGGCGATTTCCATATTGCCCTGCGCGGTCATGTGCGGCGGGCCGGAGAACGTGGAGCAGGCCGATGCCGTTAGGTGCGGGCCGACCGTGACGAACCCGTCCGAAGCGTCGGCGACCGCCTTTTGGGCAGCGTCGAGCAGCGGCGAGATCGTCGTTTCGCCGCCACAGTCCTGCCCGCTCGGTGCGCGCACGAAGGTCAGCAGCTCAACGCGCTTCAACCCCGAGTACTTGGCCTTAAAGGTAGTGAGCGCGGACTTGATCAGCGACTCCCACGTGGCCTGGGGCGTTTTCAAGTAGTCGCCCTGTTGCGTGACGAAGAGCACGCGGTCCGGCATGGCGTTGTCGCAGCGCGACTTGGTCTCGCAGTTGACGTAGGTGCCTTGGCAGGCGCCGTCGCGCCACACGTCGTGGTTGGGGTTGGCCCAATCTTCCACGAACGAGTGGTGTGGCGCTTTGACCTGCCATTTGGCGCTGCCGACGGCATCTTCGAAGCCCGCCGCGAACCATTCGCCCGCGACGTTCGGCCCCGTCAACTGCGAGCAGGCAAACGTCAACGCCGCGCTGCCGGCGGCGCCAGCGACTCCGTCGCCACCCGAACCACCGCCGCCAGCACCCGCACCGGCCAACGCACCGCCAGTTCCGGCCGAGCTGAACCCGGCGCCTGAACCCGCTGCAGCTCCCGCGACGCCGCCGCCCGCTGCGCCAGACACCTGACCGCTGCTAGACATCGCCCCGGCAGTGGTCATCGCTCCGCCTGTGCCTCCCACCGCAACCGCTGGGCTACCTGAAGCGCCCGCAGCGCCCGCAACGCCGCCTGGTTCTACCGTTTCGACGCCGCAAGCCGTCAGTGCGAACAACCAAAAAAATGTGCGTGCGTGCTTCATGGCGATCCCGGCCGCAACGGCAGCCAGTTCAGAGGGAGTGCCGGCTCGCTCGCGACCGGGTAAGAAAAATCACAGCTTCGAAAAATCGCGCCGCACGGCGCTGATCTGCAGCGCATCGAGCGCGCCGCCGTCAAAGTGCTGCACCAGGCCGTCGAGCACGGCACCGGAGCGCGAGGTGTCGAAGCCGAGTACCCACGGCTGCTCGTTGCCGGCGATGCCGTCCGGCGTCGTGCCGCCGCACGCCGGCACCACCGTGTCGATCCGCGGATCACCGGTGCGGGTGGCGAGCTTGCGGTCGACCCACAGCTCGCTGCCGGCGGCGCCGAAATTGAAGCCGACGTGCACCCACTGACCGAGTGCCAGCGGCTGCTCGCTGCACATCGTCGCCAGCTGGGTCGCGCCCTGGAGCCGCACCGTCACGGTGCGGTCGCGCGTGAGCCAAACCGACACATGTCCGGGCAAATCAGTGCCGATCCGGTCGCGTCCCAATACGCCGTACGCCTTGTCAACGAGGTCGGGCACGCGAAACCAAAAGTCGACGGAACCTTCGCTCAAATCCCAAGCCGGCAGGTTTGGAACCTGTGCAAACACGCCAGCGGCGGCGAACGACAGCGCGCGACCGCAACCGTCGGGGCCCGCCACGGACGCGAAGCTGCCGCCTTCGATTTGTGCGTCTTGCAAACCGTGCGCGTCGGCGAGCGTGGTCGAGCCGTCAGCGTCCTCGAAATCGTAGCGCGCCAGAGCCGCTGTTTCTCCGACCGGCAAGGCGCAGGGTGACGGCGTCACGGCGCCGCCCGCCTCGCCACCGGAGCCGCTACCGCCGACGCCCGCGTTGCCCGCTTGCTCGGCTCCGCCCAACGCGCTGCTATTCAGCACCGCAATCAAGTCGTCGTCGCGCCGGCAACCGCTCGACCAGAACGCGCACGCTATCGCGAATATCGCACTGGCTCGCAACGAGCGCGCCATGTTCAGAGCTGCTTTAGCCGTTCTTGGAGCGCGCCGGCTTGCACGCTCTTCGGGTAACGCAACAGGAACGCGTCGATCGCTCGGCGCTCTTCAGCCCTTCTGCCGAGCTTTTGCAACGCCAAGATCTGGCCGTGCTCGGCTTCCTGCTGCAGTTGGCCAGGCCCAGCCAAGTAGGTTTGAAAAGAGCGCAGCGCGGCTTCGGGTTGGCCCAATTGACCGAGCTGGAGCTGCCCGAGCGAAACCAGCGCAGCGCGCGCTTCCGCCGAGCCGGGGAAGGCTTGTTCGAGCTTGCGGTACGCCAACGCGGCAGCTGAATAGTGACGCGCAGCGCGCTCCTGCCGTGCGAGCTCGAGCAGCTCGCTGGCGCTGGCGACGCTCGGCGCGGCAGCTGGAGGAGCAACATGGACGGGCGCGGACGACCGGGAGACCTCGACCGTAACCGCCGGCGCGGCCGGCGCGACCGACTCGCTGAGACGCGGCACTGGCAAGCGCACGCTTTGCCCTTCGAGCAGCGCGCCTTCGGCACCTTGCGAGTCCTGATAGCGCACTCTGCCGCCCTGCACGGCGATCATCATGACCGGCACACCTTTGTCAAAATCGACGGTAAACACGGCGCTGCTCAGCGCAATCACCGCGCCGGAAATCGTCGCGACGCTGACGCCGCTCTGTGCCGTGACCGAGACAGCGCCGCGATGCAGCGTGACGACTTGCGACTCGGACCCCCTCGGCAGCGTGACGACGGCACCAAGCGCCGTGCCCGCACACAATCGGTCGCTTTTGCCGGCAATGCAGGCGCCGGTGCCGAGCAGCACGACCGTCCCGCCCTCGAGCGGTTCGCCCAGCGCGAAAGAGCGACCCGCTGGTGTGCTGACCATGCCGCTTTGCAACGCGTAGCCGCTGGCATTCGCGGGAAGTACGGCGGTTTCCAGCGCGCCGCTCGGGGCGCGGAGCCGTAGCGTCAACGCAACCGCAGCCGCCAACGAAATTACCGTCGCCGCAACGACCACCGCGCGATTCCGTCGCTCGCGACCGCGAAAACGCCGCACGACGTGCCGAGCGACCCCACGATCTACCTCGCCTTCGTCGACGAGCCGCGCCGCTTCGGCGTGCAGCAATTGCTGCATCTCCTGCTCAAGCGCGACGTCGAGCTCGCTCGCGCTCATGTCGGCCTCCCGCGCCGCGCGAGATCACGCCGCACCAACGCGCGCAGCTGCTCGAGCGCTTGCTTGAGCCGGTACTTCACCGTGTCGACCTTCAGGTCGGTCGCGACGGCGATCTCGGCGACCGAGTAGTCGAGGCGATAGCGCAGCGCGAGCACCTCACGCCTCGCCGCCGGCAGCGCGTCGAGGTATTGCTGCAGCGGGCGCGGCAGCTCGTCATCGCCCGGCTCTGGCTCGACCGCAGGCAGCTCGAGCGCAGCTTCTTCTTCGTCGCGCGACGAGAAGAGCCGAAACAACCGTTGTCGGCGCGCCAACCGCAGCGCCGTGCGAGCAGCGATGCGCTCAGACCATGTCTCGAGCCCGCACTCACCGCGAAAACGTGGCGCGCTACGCAACACCGCTTCGAGCGCCGCTTGCGTGGCGTCGGTGTGTTCTTCTCTCCCACCCAAAATCGAGCGACACACCGCCGTGGTGCGGCTCATCACCCGCAGCACCACTTCCTCTTGGGCGGCTTCTTGTTTCGCGGCGGCGCGTTGCATCAGCTCGAGATCTCGCTTCCAACGCTCGGCACGGGCTTCCAGTGGCTCCGGTTCGGAAGTACCTGGAACCCCTACAGCCGGGTAAGAATCTGTTGCAACCCCGTCACCAGAGTCGGACGACGACGCCGACCTCGAGCCGGGGCCGAACAGTTCGCGGCGCAAGCCGTATTGACCCACCCGCTGACTGTACTACGTAGTCGTAGCGATCGGTCGCGATCTCCGCACCGAACCCTGCAAAAGCAAGCAGTCCAGGTGCCGGTTCGAACGCCGCTTGCAGCGCAGGCGCTACAGCGAATCGATAGCGATTCTCATCAGGTAGCGCGTGTAGGCGCGGATCTGCGACACGTGTGCTGCGCGTCACGCGTTCCAGTACCAAGCCCGCGTCGACGAAGCAGCGAAAGCGCGGAGCCTCGGCGAAGGCGTAGCCAGCGGAAAGCTCAAGCGGGTAGCGCTCGAGGACGGCTTCGGCGCCGCCACCGGCGAGCCGCGCCTGCTCGAACCAGGTGCCGCTCAAGCCGAGCAGAAAACGCCGACCCAGCTCCGCGTCGAGCCGCACCTGAAGTCCATGCTCGAACGCTCCGGAGGCGTACGTCGTGCCAGCGTACGCAGCGCCGACCAAGAGATGCCAAGGCTGCTTCGGCGCGGCTGGTTGCGGCAGCGCGTTCGGTGGCGGTGGCGGCGCTACCTGCGGTGGCGGAATCGTCACCGGTTCGAGCGCGGTCTGTTCACCAGCGATCAGCGCCGAGATCGCCGAGCGCAGCACGACCGCCAGCTCTTCGCGCTCGGCGGCTTCAGCCCCGCTCAGTGTGCGGCTGGCAAGCTGCCGGTGCTTGGCGTCGTAGACGTAAACGCGCAGCCGTTGGTCGTCACCGGGGCTGAACCAAATCGTGCCGAGCGCGTGGGCTTCGCGAGCAAGCTCACTGGCGCGGAAGGCTTGGCTCGCCAGCGTGAGGTTGCTCATCGAGGGCGCGCTCACGACCTTGGCCGACAGCTCGCCCAGTTGCGCTTCGAGGCCGTCGGCAGCGGCAGCGTCCGCGAGCCCGGCGTCCATGCGCACGAACACGACCGTGAGTTGCTGCTGCGCGTACTGCTCGGCACGCGCGGCGGGAGCCGTTGCCGCGCCGAGCAGCACGAAAGCCGTGCAAAGTTGCCAGAGGCCGAAGCGGCGACTCACAGCCGCTCATATACGCCCAACTACGGCGGCGGCGGGAGCGGAAGCGTCGTCACGACCCACGCCCCGTGTGCCCCCGCACGGGTGATTAATGTCCCCCCCCACCCGGCCTTTACCGTTTCCACGCTACCTAGAGAGTTAGTCGTCCCTCCGGGGTGAGCTGAGCGGTCGTCACCTCATTTTTATTCAGCGAGGTTCCAACCGCAGCCAGCGTTCACTTGGCTCAGGACCGGGCAGCTCGCCGGCGGGGCGAACGCGCCCGTCACCTGGGCGTCCACGAAGCACGAGCACGCCCGACGCCCCTGCGAATCAACCGCACAGACCCAGCTGTACTCGTGCGCGTCCGAACAATCGCCGCGGCCTTCTTCGCAGATGACTTGTAAGGAAGAACTATCAGCCGGCTGCCCGCCGCCGCTGCCGTAAGCGCCCCCGCACTTCACCCGCGGGCCGCCTGGATTGGTCGAGGCAGAACCGCCATAGCTGGTGCCGGCAGATGGAATATTGGCCGAACCGGCGTAGCTCACCGTCCCGCCGTAGCCGTTCGGGCCCGAATCGTTGCCGACGTTCGCCGAACCAGCGTAGCCGTAGCTCGAGCCGGTCGCTGTCGGCTCGGCAGTCGAGCCGTCCGATCCGTTCGCCTGCGGGCACGCTGCACGCTCCGCGTCCGTGAGCGGACACGGATCCTTCCCACCCAGGTCCTCGCAGGTCATGCGATCGATACATTTCTTGAGTCGCTCACCGATCACCGCGCAGCCTTCGCCAGCGGTCGTGTAGGCCGCCAATGTTGCCTTGCACTGGGTCGGGCAAATGGCGTCGACCCCAACGCAATCGCAAACGTCACCGTTGCAGTCGCACGGCGTCTGCGACGCGCAGTCCATGAACCGACCGCAGGTCGTCTCGCACCACGAGGGCACCGACGCTGCCAGCTGCTCGGCCTTCGATTTCTCTTCCCCCGCCACGACGTTCTGACCCGAACACCCCAAGAACACCGGTAGTAGCAACCAACCCAATAAGTCGAAACGACGCATCTTCACCCTCCGTGGCCGGCTTTCGCGGCCTGCGAATGTCCCAATACTGGTACGTCCCAACGCCCGCGCGACTCCTTCACGAAAAGCGCTCACGGTCCGAGGTCTTCTCCGAGCAGTTGGTGAACGCGCTCGGCGTAGAGCCCGACCGACGCGCCGCCCAACAGCCCACGGGCGAGCGAGCGAGCTTCCGCGTCGCGGCCGAGCCGGTGCAAGGCTTCGATTTGAATCAGCGTGCGCTCCGACGCTAACTGACCGCGGGGAAAACGCGTCGCGTGCTCGGCAGCGAGCGACAACGCGGCCGCCGGCGCAACGCGCATTTGGCGACGCGCCGGCTCGAGCAACGCAGCCTCGGCGGAGAGCGAGCCGGCACCAGAAGGCGCAGGCGACGCCGAAACGACCGGCAACGACGGCGTCGGATTCAGCTTCTGCGGCTCGTCCGCTACTGTAGCGGGCTCGTCAGTCCGAACCGGAGCGGCCTCAGACGCCGGAGTCGCGGGTGACGGTGTAACGCGCACCCGCGGTGCAGGCGCCGCGCTCGACTGTGCTCGCGGCGAAAGCTCGATGATGCCGGTCGACACGGCAACCGCCCCGGTGCCGAGCACGACGCCAAGCGCCGCCGCAGCTGATTTCACGAACAACCAGCCTGCCGCCACCGCCGGCATCGCCGACGCGCGCGCTATCTTGGCGCCCAACCGCCGCCGCGTGAGCGGATCCAGCGAGCGCGCGCCAGGCGTGCCGCGCAACACCTCGCGCAGCGTTTCATCAGCGTCCGGATCATCGACCCAGCGTCGCGGAGCACTCATGGCAAACCTTCCCACTTTCCGGCACGTCGTAAGCGCGCCGCCGCCGCTGTAACTTGTTTGCGCGCCAAATGCAGGCGCGAATAGACGGTGCCGACCGGAACCGCCGTCAGCTCCGCGATCTCTTCGCACGACACGCCTTCGACCTCGAACAGCAGGAACGTCGCGCGGCGCTCGGGGCTCAGTTTGTCGAGCAGCCGCTCCAGCCGCACGCGCGCCTGTTCGCTCGCGTAGCGATCCTCCGGCGTGTTGGGATCGATCCGCTCCGGCGGCTCAGCGTGCGACAGCTCGAAGCGGAAATACGCGCGACGTCGGTGGCGCAGCACCAAGTGCAAACAAATCCCGAACAGCCAAGTCGTGAGCTTGCTGCGACCGTCGAAGGTCGACAGCCGCCGATGCACGGTGACGAACACCTCTTGGCCAAGGTCTTCGAGGTCGGCACGGCAGACGCCCAAGTGCTGCAAACTCCGCCACACGAAGTCGGCGTGCAGCTCGTACACGTGATCCGCCCCGAGCTCTCGGGTATCGTCTGCGGCCAAGGCGCGCAACATCAGGGGACCACTCGCAGCCAACTCCACAACCGGTGAGTCCCCCGGCGGGGGCCGCACCTTCATGGAAACAGCGCCCCGACCCCCAAGAAGCCGAGGCCCGACACGGCAGGCTGGCTCCAGACCGGCTCGGTTTGGCGACGCACCAAGAACTCTTGCCGGCGCAGCGGCGCCAACAGCGCGCCCCCAAACTCGACAAAAAAACCCTCAGTTACCGATACTTGGAAGTCAGCGCCGAGCTGGGCCGCCACGAACCAGTAGTCACCCGGCTGCGTCACGGGCGCCGGCTTGCGCACCGCGATGTGGAAGGCACCCAGCGTCGGCCCGGCCATCAGCACCAACCGCGTGCTCTTCGAATGCCCGGCGACGAACGTCAGCAGTGCGCTGGCTCGCGTCAGCCCCACGTCGAGCGAGCCGATCCCGACCGTGGCGGTCTGCGAAAGCGCGTACGACCCGGTCAGCGCGAAACCCCAACGCGGCCCAGGCCGGGCGCTGAACGCGAGCTCGAAACCGGGTGAGGTGGCGGCGACCAGCCCGGCAGTCACCTGTCCGCGCACCGACATCGTGAGCGCAGTGGGCGGCTCCGGCGCTGGCAAGCGGAGTTCGGTCGGCGCTGCGGGCGGCGGCGCAGGCGCTGGTGGCGGCACGGGCGCTGCAGCGACTGGCGCAGGCGGCTCGGGCGCGGCGAAGGCTGCCGAAGCTGGCTTCGGAGCAGGCTCGCGCGCGCCCGCTTCGGGATCGATCACCAGCGCGATCGCCAGCGCCGTCGCGTTGACGAGCGCCGAGCAGCCCGGCTCGTCGCTTTGCAGCGAACGATGTCCGATGGCAATGCCCGCGGCGTCACGCACGTAGACGTCGCTGCGAAACGTGTTGCCGAAGCGCGTGACCTCGACCTCGAACGACCGCTCAGCGGCGACATCGAACACGGCGCGCCCCAAGCGCCGCTCGACCTCACCCGCCAACACACGCCCTGTCGGACACGCTTCGGCGCCTTCCGCACGCACCCACGACAGCGCGTACGCGGGTGGCGCCGGCTGGGCGGGCGTCTGCGCGGGCTGCGCGAAAGCATGCATCGCGGCCAACACGGCGAACGCCGAGCATGCCAACGCGACCCGACGAACCCGACGCATTCCTGGACCATCCCATGCCAGGCGCGCTGGCGGAATCAGGTATTAACGCTTCGGCCGAGCGCGGCAGGTGTCTGCCGCCGGCGTCGATAGCGCAATCGCCGCCGCGCGGCGCGCCTGCGGCGGGGCCTTTTTTCCGGTCAAGGGCGCGAGCTGCTGCTGCAGATTCGGCTGCGCCAGGCGTCCGAGCGACATGACGGCGCCGGTCGCGATCTGCTGCGCGTCCGGGCTCGCCATCGGGTCGGCGAGCTTCTTTGCGAAAGCGGCCAACACGTCGGCGGAATCGTCGTCGCACAAGGCGCCGAGCGAACGCGCCGCCTCGGCTCGAACCTCCGGCCACTCGTCAGCGTCGACGAGCCGCTCGCGCACGCGTTCACCGACGCCCTGCGCGCGGCGCTGGCCGAGCGCCCGGATGCTGCGCGCGCGCACCAGCGCCGAATCGTCGCTCAGCGCCTTGGCCAAGGGCTTGTCGAGCGCCGCGCCCGCCGGATAGTGCCCGAGCGCATCCGCGGCAGAAGCACGCACCAGCGGCCATTGATCTTGCTCCAAGCGTTCAGTCAGCGCCTGGCTCGCGAACGACGCGTTGGCCGCGCTGAGCGCGTGAACGGAGGCCTCGCGGACCCGAACGTCTTGGTCGGTCAGCGCCTTGAGCAGCTCGGTTCGAAAGGGCTTCGGGTCGTGCACCAGCGCCAGCGCGGCGGCGCGCACGTGCGGATCCGGATCGCTCGCCAGGCTCTTGCGGAACGCGGCGTCGGCTTCCGGGCTGACCCGGCTCAGCACCGACGTTGGGCCGAGCATCAGGTAGCGCGCGCGAAATTCCGGCGCGCTTTGCGTCAATCGCGCCAGCGCTTGCCCGGCTTCGGGCTGGTAACTGGGCGCCAAATCGCCCAATGCACGCAGCAGATCGAGCAACGCGACCGGCGACGTCGCCGGATCCGCGAGCGCGGCGCGCACGGTCTTGCTCGCGGCGGGCACGCGCGCCGCTTGCGCCAACGCCGTGCGCAGCAAACGCCGCCGTCCGGTCGTCTTCTCGTCCATCAACGGCAGAAACGCCGTGATCGCTCGCGACGGATCGGCCAGCGTGAGCTCGGCGACCAGCAACGGCATCAGCCGTTTGTCGGTCTTGTCGGTCTTGGCCAGCGCTTGCGCCAACGCTTCACCACCGGCGGCGCCGCAGCGCGAGAGCCGGCCCTGAGCATGGCGCAGCTGCGCATCGATCTTGCTGGTCAACGCCGCGACGTACACCGGCGCGCTGAGGTCGCACGGGGCTTGATCCAAGACGTCGAGTGCTACGCGCCGACCGCCTTCGTCGAGTCCCGCGAACGCCTCCGCTATCGCCGCGAACGCCGGCGGCCCGCCTGCGACGAGCAAAGCCTTGGCCGCTTCGGCGCGCTGTCCGCCGCCGGCTAGTCTGGCGACCAGCGCCGGCAGCTCGCCTGCACCGAGCTCACTCACCACCGACAGCTCCGCGACGCTGACTTTGGCGGCCTTACTCGCGTCGAACGAGCTATCGAGCACCAGCGCCAAACAGCTGGCTTGCAGCGGCGGGTCGAGCGCGACGCTGTAACGCGCGCCTGGGTTTTTCCAGGCGTCTTCGGGCAGCGTGACCTCGACCACGTCGCGCGGCCCAGCGATGAACAGCCGCTCGGGCGCCGCGCCATCGGCCAGCGTCGCCAACTTCGGACGAATCGTCAGCTCGAGCCCGGAGATCGGCAGCTCGGGCGGCGCGTGCATGACCACGAACTCGCCCTTGCCGTCGCCGCCTACGTCTTCCGACCAAGTCGTCTCGGGATTGCCGTCGCTCAGCGCTTGCGGAGCTCCGATGGCGCTCGAAGCCGCTAGCGCCGCCAGTACCGAGCGCGCAGCGTGGCTCGGCGCGTCGTCGGCCAAGCGGACCGCAGTGACCTGGCGTGCGCCGTTGCGCTCCGCGACGCTGAGCCGCTGTACCTTGGCGGGGTGAAGCTGCAGGGTTTGCGGATTGAGCAGCTGCGGCGCCAAGATCGTCGGACGCCCGCACAGCGACACGCCTTCGTTTTGCTCGCCAACCAAAACCCGGCGCGTGCCGTCGGCGGCCGCTTCGGAGACTTGCACCATCGGGCCCGCGCGCATGCCATCTTGACCGCCGATCAACCCGACCTCACCGGCGAACAGCAAGTTGGGCGCACCAGCGCCGAGCGGAGCCACAACGACGGCTTGAAACTTGCGCGCACCGTCGGTCACCGAAACGATGATCGCGTGTCGGCCCGCACCGAGCGCCACCACCTCGGCCTGCACGGGCTTGCCGCGCAGCGCATCGGGCACGCCGAGCGAGACCGCGCCCGCGCTGCACGGCGCCGCCGGACAGGCTGCTGCCATGATCACGGTCTTGACGTTGTACACGCTAAGCGCCTGCTGCCCGCCACCGGCAGACGCGTGTACCTGGAGCCCGGGGTCCGCACGAGCGACGCCCGACGCGCCGCAAAGCACCCCCAAAACCAGGACCGCCGACAGCGACGCACAGTGCGAAAAACCAGTCACGGGCGCAGTCTAGCCAATACCTCGCACGGCGCCGCTACCCTGACCTTTAGCCACACCTTTCAGCTGCCCGCCCGCCAAGCCCGGCTTCTGGCGAGGCTTTCGCGAGGCCCGGAGCGGAGCGTACGTTGGTACGTGAGCACCGGACCGGAGCGAAAACGAAGCCAGAAGCCGGGATCGGCGGGCGTGTTCAACAGATGAAATGTAACTCAGGGTCAGCGCTACCCATCTGGCAAACCCGCGCGAAGTAGTGGTAGGAGAGCGACTCAATGAAGCCGCAAGAGACGTACAGTTTGGTCACCGGAGCGAATGGCTTTTTGGGCGCCACGCTGGTGCGAAAGCTGCTGGAACGCGGCGAACGCGTGAAAGCGTTCGTGCGTCCCGAAACGGACCTGAGCTCGCTGCAAGGCCTGCCGCAAGACCGCATGCTGCTGTCGGTCGGCAACATCTTGTCCGAGGGCAGCTTCTACCGCGCGCTCACCAACGTGAATCGCGTCTACCATTGCGCGGCAAACTTCAAGTTGTGGGACAAGAACCCGCAGACGATCGTCGGCCCAGCCGAGATCGGCACGCGGCACGTGCTGCGCGCCGCCAAAGCGCGCGGCGTCGAAAAGATCGTCGTCACCAGTAGCGTCGCCGTGCTCGGCACCACGCAAGACGAAGAGATGGACGAGTCGCACGAGCTCAACCTGACTGATCCGGAAGCCTACGTGCTCGCGAAGATCAAAGCCGCCGAGGTCGTGGCCGAAGCGGTCGAAGAAGGCGCGCCAGTCATCAGCGTGCTGCCCGGCACGATCGCCGGCCCCGGTGATCGCAAACCGACGCCCAACGGGCAGACGCTGCTGCGTTACTTGAAGCATTCGCCGTCGTTGCGTTTCCCGGTCGTGCCCGGTGGCCTCAACATCGTCGATGTCGAAGACGTGGCGCTCGGTCACATCTTGGCGATGGAAAAGGGCATCGTTGGCGAGCACTACATCTTGGGCGGCGACAACCTGACCTTCACGCAGATCTTCGAAGCGCTGGCCGACATCACGGGCTTGGCCGAGCCGGGCAAGCCCAGCAGCCCGGGCTTGGCGCGTTTGGTCGGCTCGCTGTGGGAGTTTTGGGCCGGCTTGCGCGGCGGTGAGCCGATCGTCACGTCGCGCATCGCGCGCGACTACGTTGGCAGCAACGTTTGGGTGACGAGTGAGAAAGCCGAGACCAAGCTCGGCTACACGCACCGCAGCGCGCGTGAGGCGCTAGCGCGCTCCGTGCGTTGGTTCTTGGACAACGGTTACGTCTCCGAGCAGGCGGCCAGCCGCGTCCGCTTGGAGCTGCGGCCGGTTTGAGCGAACGCTCGCCCGGCACTTGGTCGGGAGCGCTCGCGTGCGGGCTACTCTGTTCAGTACCCGCGGCGGCGCCGGCGTTGCTGCGTGCGCTACTCAGCGGCGTTGGGCCCATGGCGGCCCCAGCACTGCTCGGGGCGGTGTCACTGGTCGTGGTTCCGCTCGGGCTGTGGCTGCGGCGAACGGTCGAAGCAGGATTGCCTCGGGCCGACCAAGCGTTGCTGGCCGGGACGACTTTGTCGGCGCTACCCCTTGCGCTTTTCGGCGGCGTGCTCAAATCGACAACTCATCATCGTCCTTTGGGCGGCGCCACTTTCGCGGTGGCTGCCCTGTGCGTGCTCGCGCTCTGCATCGGACTTTCTTTCCGCGTCCTCCGGGAAACGAGCCCCGGCGCCGTGAAATCCACGTGGCAAAACCTTTTCACCCTTGGCTGTGGATTGTCGCTGGCTTGCGCGCTGCTGCTCAGCGCCACACGCGGCGCCCGTCCGAGCCTGGTGGATTTTCTGGCGCTGCTCGGCGCCGCCTCGGTGGCCGGCGTCATGAAAACGCCAACTTGGCTGGGACGCTTGCAGCTTTGGCTCGTCGTGGGGGGATGGATGGCCCTGCTCGTCGGCGCGGCGGTGTCCCTCAAGAACCCCGAGTTGGTGAGGTCATTGACTACCCAGGCGCCGGTTTCGTTCGCGGCGCTGTCCTGGCTTGGCGGCGGGTCCTAGCGGCATCATATTGGATCAGGATGCGCCTCTCCGGTTTGCTCCTGGTGTGGCTCGCGGCGCTTTGGCCGCAGGCGGCCTGGTCAGCACCGGCCGGTGAAGAAGCGGGTGTTCGCACCGGCACAACCGAAGTCCGCGACACCGACGCGCTCGGCGTGGTGGAGAGTCGGCACGAAGCTCCGGCAGACGCGCCACGCAGTCACGGCGGCACGTTGCGCCTGCCCGGCGTGCCGGCTGGCTTCAACACGTACGACGGCGGTTGGATCAAATTCATCTACCACCCGTCCATCCGCGAACGCGTCCAACCGTTGATCGCCGACGCCGCGGCGACCCGCACTGCGCTCACCGAGTGGGTGGGGCAGCCGGTGTTGTCGGAGGTGCGCGTGGTAGTCGCCCGCACACCGGGAGAGATGGCCTCGCTCGCACCGCCGAACTCGCCGTTCCCGGACTACGCAGCGGGCGTTGCGTATCCGGAAATTGGCCTCGTGCTGTTGACGGTCAAGCCGGTGCACCCCAATTCGCAGCAAGATTTGCACGAGGTGTTTCGGCACGAGCTCGCGCATGTCGCGCTCGAAGACGCGGTGAGCGGCCGACCGATCCCGCGCTGGTTCAACGAAGGCTTCGCGGTCATGGCATCGGGCGAAACGTCGTACGTGCGGCTGCAAACGCTGTGGACCGCCACGCTGTCCGACAACCTACTCACGCTCGCGCAACTCGAGAAAAGCTTTCCCGCCAACGAAAACGAAGCC
Organism: Polyangiales bacterium; assembly: GCA_038252755.1. Lineage (GTDB taxonomy): Bacteria > Myxococcota_A > Polyangia > Polyangiales > Polyangiaceae > PMG-095. The sequence continues at coordinate 81,730 of JBBSAB010000006.1, forward strand.
GACGTCGCCTACGCCGAAGCCGCCGACGTGGTGCGCTTCTTGGTCCGCCGCGAAGAGCAGCATCGCTTCCGCGGCCTCGTGTCACGCCTGCGCGATGGCGAAACGATGGACAGCGCGCTCTTGAACTCGTACGGCGAAGAGACCGCGACGCTCGAGAGCGAATGGCGTGACGACGTCGCCAGGCGCTGCACCTTCTGGCCGGTCCTGTTCTCCGGCACCGTGATCTGGGCCGGCACGATGGGCCTATTCGCGCTCGGCTGGCGTAAGCGACGCCGCAAAGCCGCCATCACGCTCGCGCGCTGGGAACGCGAAGAAGCCGCCGAAGACGAAGCCCGTAAGCGCCTGGCCTTCCGCGCCGACGCCGCCCCCCCGCCGCCGCGCGTCCACATCGTCCTCTCTCGCTCCCAGTCCGACGACGCCCCGCCAAACATGCCCCCCACTGCCTCCCATCGGCTGCCCGAGATCGAAGTGCCGAAGGTCGAGCACGACGGCACCCTGCACACGTTGCATTGACGGCTACGTCGGAACGAGCGGCTCGAGAATTAACAAGGAGGGGGGAGGTTGGGAGGTTTGTTTGAGTGCGAGCCTGTAGCCTCGGCGCGTTCGTTTACGTTTCGCGACACCGCTTGCTGGCGAGAGATCACTCGCCTGCACAGGGGTGAAGAGTTGGCTCTCGCTCGGGGCAACTGACCTGAGCAGACCGATCGCGAACCCGACGGACCGCGGGTACAAGTCCACCCTCAAAAACAAACCTCCCAACCTCCCCCCTCCCTGTGAATCTCGCTCGCGCAGTGACTCACGTGCCGACGTGGTGCTGTTCGATGCGTCGCGATTCGTCGACGAGACGTTCGAAGATGCGGCGGATTGTTTCGGCGTCGAGGGGGGGCTCGGCGGCTTTGCAGAGGCGATCGAGGAGGGCGCGCTCGCGCGTGGGATCGTAGACGGGGATGCCGCGCTCACGTTTGTATTCGCCGACGGACATGACCAGCCGCACGCGCTCGTGCAGCAACTTGAGAATCTGCTGATCAACCGCGTCGATACCGCGGCGCAGCTCATCGAGATCGAGCTTGGACGTCACGAACCGCATCCTACACATAAATGAGTCACTGACATCACCTCACCACCGTCTTGCACCCCGCCAGGATTTGTACTTCCAGCACGTCACCCGCGCTCAGCTGGTCACAGGCGGTGCCTCGAATTGCGACGTGCCCGTCCGAGGTCCACTCCCAGCCCGCCTCAGGGTCATATTCGACCAGCACACCGTCGAAATACACATTGACGAAATCAGGATCTGGAGGCTCGTAGTCGAGCTGGATCTCGCAACTAATCGACACCGATGCCGCGATCCCGATCAAGGCCTGTTGCAGCGCGTCGGTATCGGCCACCGAGTAGTACTCGGGCTGGCTTTGACGCGCCGTGCCGCCGATTTCGGCCATCGAGGTGAGCAAGGCTTCGTAAGGCTCGCTACCCGGCATGCCGACCACGTACGTCCTGATGCCGGCGTCGGCCAACGCCTGGACCGCGTCGAGGCTCGCCTGGGCGTCGACGCACGACAGGTTCGCCTGCGGGTTCTGCTTGGTCGGCGCGCAGCAATTGAACGAGTCGTCGCAGTTGACGCCGCTCGACGAAAAGCCCTCGATATTTGGGATGCACGCGCCGGCTTTACACGAAATGTCTTCGTTGCAGTTCGGCGCCCCGTCGGTGATCAAGACGACGTACGTCGGGCCCGCGAGCGCCGAGAGCGTGGTGAGTGCGTGGACCAGCGTTGGCGCAGCCGGCGTGCCGCCGTCCACGCCGGCCATCGTCAGCCGTTGCAGCAGGTCCGCGAGCCGCGGCCCGGTCTTGTTCTCGCGCGTGTAGCTGGGCGGATCGCCTGGGCCGAAGCTCCCCAGCTGATCGCCGGCTTCACACCCGGTGACGCCCGCCAACCCCGGGAAGATCGTCACACCGTAGTTGATGCGGTGACCCACCGCCTTGAGCACGTGCGACAACGCGATGCGCGCGTTTTCGAATTTGCTAAGCCCGTTGCCGGGCAGCTGGTCGACCATACTGGCCGAGTGGTCGATGATGAAGCTGATGTTCGGTGGGTTTTCGACGGCCGGAATCGTCTGCGAGCCGCACGGGCCGCTCGGCACCGCAGACGCATCGCCCAACATCAGCCCGCCGTCCTCCCCTCCGCTACCCGAGTCCCGCGGCGGCGGGTCGACGAGGTACGGCGCGCGCTTGCCCGCACAGGCGAGCGGTAGAGCCACCGCTGCCAGCACGAGGACCAGGCCACGCCACAGACGCATCCGACTAAAGATAGCGGAAAGAAGCCGGGGGGGCTTCCGCGTTATGGTTCGGCCGTGCCTTCGCCTGGCCGCCGTCCACTGCCCGCGCCCGTGCCCGTCGTCGGCCGGCCCCCGGGATCGCCGCCCGTCTCGAGCGGTGCGCGGTTGCTGCGCGCGTTCGACGCGTTCCTGGTGGCGGTCGGTTCTTTCCTCCTGCTCGGGGTGCTGTTGGGGATCTGCGCGGATTCGCGCGCGCGTGTCTGGGCGCCAGCGCTAACGCCGGTGGCCCCGCGCGTGGAAGTGGCCGAAACCGAGCGCGACGGCGTGCTCCACGCGCTGGTCGTCGGCGCGGACAGTAAACCACTCGCGTCGGCGCAGGTCCGGCTGTTTTGGGAGCGCGAGCATCGCTACTTCGACGCCGGACAGGCCACGACCAACGGCGCTGGCCAAGTCACGCTCGGCCGCGTACCGCGCGGCCCGGTCTGGGTGCTGGCCGACGCCGAAGGCCACGCCCGCGCCTCGACGCAACTGATCATCGAAGGCGGTACGCGCGATGTGCAGCTGGTCTTAACAACCGCCACGCAGCTGAGCGTGAAGGTGACCGACGAAGCGCACGCCCCACTCCACGACGCCACCGTGTTGGTCACGACCGCCGATCCACTACCATTCGGCGCGCTCAGCGACGCGTCAGGCAACGCCCGGCTGCTGCGGCTCGGCGCGCCACCGTTCACGGTCAAGGTCGCCGCGGCCGGCTACGAAACGGTCACGCGCGCGGGCATCACCGCCGCGATCGAGGTCGCGCTCCGGCGTTTGGGCTCGCTCAGCGTGCACGTGAAGCTAGCCGACGGGAAAGCAGCGCCATTCGCCAACGTGGAGATCGGCGGCGCGACGCTTTGGCCGGCGCGCAGCACCGCCGCCGACGCCAACGGCAACTGCAAGATCGGAGGCCTCTTGGCCGGCAGCTATGATCTGCGCGCCAACAAAGAGTCGCTGGTCTCGCGGGTGATGATCGGGATCCTGCTCGAACGCGGGCAAGACCAAGACGTCACGCTCACGCTCGAGCCGGGCCGCTTCGTCACGGCGCTCGTCACTGACGGCTCGGGGCCCAACCCGCACTTGGTGGCGAACGCCGACGTCGTGCTGGCCGAGGAAGGACTGAGCACGTTTCCATTGCGCGGTCGCAGCGGGAACGACGGCAAAGTCACGCTCGGACCGATCTCGAACGGCCCGGCCACACTCTCGGGCCGCGCGCCCGAGTTCATCGGCAGCGCCGTGGTGGCCGTACCAGACGTCGTGACCGAGGCGGTGCGGCTGCCGCTGTTGCGCGGCGGAACTCTGCTCGGCGAGGTCGTGGACGCGCGCGGCTTTCCGATCGACGGCGCGTCGATCGAGATCGTCGGCTCCGACAGCTCGGGGTTACCGATCTCGGAGACGCCGCAGCTGATGCGTTTCCGGCGCTCGCATTTCAATTGGGCGATGGCGGGGCCGCCGCCGCTGATCGCCGCCGGCGAGTTGGGCGTGATGCCCGGACCGATTCCGCCAATTCCTGGCAGTAATGCAGCCCTGTCAGCAGCCGCGCTCGATACCGCCGCACAACCGCTCGACGCCGAGGACGAGCTCGTGCCGTGGATCACTTCCGCGGGTGGACGGTTTCGCGCCGCGCCGGTCACGCCTGGATTGGTGCGCGCACTGGTGCGGCATCCCGATTTCGTCGAGGCCGTCAGCGACGCGGTCACGCTCACGCCGGGCGGCGAAGCCAGCGTCAAAGTCACGCTCTTGCACGGCGGATCACTGGAAGGCCGGCTCAAAGACGAGCGCGACCAGCCGGTCGAAGGTGCCGAGGTCGAAGTTCTGGCCGAGCACGGCACGTTTCAGCGCGCCACCGTCACGGCCAGCGACGGCTCGTTCGCGTTCAGCGCCCTGCCGCGTGAGGTCGTCGTCAACGTGCGGCGCGCAGAAAATCCGACGCGCGTCGCCAAGCGCATCCCGCTCTCGATCGAAGAAGGCAAGAAAGAGACGCTCGACATAGCGCTGCCGGCGCTGCGTGATGCGATCCAAGTCACCGTGCTCGACGACGAAGAGCGTCCGCTCGAGCTGGCCGAGATCAACGTGCTGTCGCTCGATCCGAGCTCGCCGCTGCGCACGACGGCGTTCAGCGACGCGCGCGGACAGGTCGAATTGGGCGACGCCAAGGGGCTGCAGCTGCGAATTTCGGTGCAAGCGCCGGGGTTTGCGCGGCAAGTCGTGGTCGTCGCCGCCGCTGACAACAAGGGCGCCCTGCAGGTGAAGCTGGCGCGCGGAGCGCTGGTACAGGGCCGCGTCACGGCCTTGCGTGGACGGCGCGGCGTCGAGGGCGCGCTCGTCACGCTCAGCTTCCAAGGCTTGCGCAAGTCCGCCACGACCAACGGCGACGGCGACTACCGGATCGCCGACGTCGCGCTCGGCCCGGTCAAGGTTCACGTCAGCCATCCCGATTTTGCCGAGGGCGAGCTGGCCACGGTCGTCGAGAATCCTGGCCGGCGTGACCGCGCCTTCGACTTGCCGGCGGTCGACTTGGAAGAGCCGGGTGCGGTCGAGGGCGAAGTAATCGACGAGCGCGGCGACCCGGTGCCGGGCGCGCGGATCGCGGTCGGACGCGCACCAAGCTACCTGCCCGCCGGCGCCCTACCACGCGGCGTGGCGGTCAGCGACACCAACGGCGCCTTCAGTTTGCAGGGCTTGGCGAGCGGGACGACCACGATCGACGTCTTCTCGCCCGATCGCGGCCGCGGCTCAGCGCGCGTCGAGGTTCAGAGCAATCGCACGCAATCTGGCGTGCGAATCACGTTGCGCCCCAGCGGCAGCGAGCAGGATCCGTTCGCGCCCGGCGGCGTCGCGGTCACGCTCGGCGAACGCGGCACCGGCTCGGCGCTCGAGATCGTGGTCGTCAGCGTGGCCGAAAACAGCGAAGCCGAGCGCGCCGGGCTGCAGCCGGGCGACCTCGTGACCGCAGTCAACGACACCAAACCCGCGTCGATGCACGACGCACGCGCCCGCCTGAGTGGCACGTTGCAGAGCGACGTGGTCGTGACCGTGACGCGCGGTGGCGCGATTCAGAAACTGTCCGTAATGCGCGAAGCGGTACGCAAATAGCTTCGCCGCAAATTGAGCTACGGCGTCACTTCGCTTTGGCGACGAAGCTAACCGACACAGGTGCGTCCTTGGCGACTTTACCCTTCAAGTTGCTCGAGATCGCTTCGGTCAAGCTCTTCACGATCTTGCCGGCAGCGTCGCGCGGATGAACCTCGAACTCATCGAGCGCGACCACGAACGGCTCGAGCGTCTTCACTTCGACGCTGTCCAGCTTGTCGCCCGTGTACTTGAAGTTGAGCTCGACCTTCGCGCTCTTGGTGGCTTTGCGGCCGTGCAGACGGAAATCGCCGCTGACCGTGGCCGTCACCTTGCGCTCCGCACCCGTGAGCTTGGTCACGTCGGTCGCGCTCAGGTCGTCGAGCTTCAAGATCTTGATCTCGGCCCAACGGTTCATCTCGGCTTGTTCAGCCGTCACTTCGCCGTCAACGACGTCGATCTGCAGCCAGCCGCGCGCGTGCTCGTTCTGCTTGTCGCTCTTCGTGCGCTCGCCGTAGTCGCCCTTGTCGTCGCCGCGCTTCTGTTGCCACAGCGTCAACAGCTTCAGGTCGGCCTTCACCAGCGCGGTCGACTTCGTCAGATCAGTCGGATCGATGTACAGGTCACCCTGGATCGACTTGGGCCCGTCGCCGTCGATTTTCTCGAGCGGCGAGTCCATCAAAAACTTGAAGCTGCTGGTGCTGGCGTCGACAGTAAATGCCGTGGCGCTGGGCGCCTTCGGCATCGCGGCTTCGAGCGCCGACGACGTGGGCGCGAGCTTCTGCTCGGCCGGCTTCTCTTTGTTACACGCCAGCGCCGAGCAAAGTACCGCCGCACCAACCAGCATCATCCGATTCCGCTGCATCACGTTCTCCCTCAGTGGCCGCCGAAGCGGCGTTACGAACCTGGCCGCTGTACGGCTTTGTCGCCGATCGGTTTCAACCAGTCGCGCAGAAGGTCGCGCCCCAAGCAGCCCCGCGCCGAAGCGCTGGCTCAAATGTCGTCGAAATTATCTTTCGGCTCCGACCGGTCGCCACCGGGCGAGAGCAGGAACAGAAACGGAATGACGCCCATCGCCAAGAGGAGCGTTCCGACAATCTTGGCTAGCGTGACGAGCCCGGGTTCGACCATGGGGTCGCCACGATAGCTGCGCTCGACGCCATGGCAAGGGCAACAAACTGGCCCGCGGGCCGCTTTTAGCTATGCTGTCGGGTGTGACCCGCACCTACCGTAGAGCCTCGCTGTCAAGGCTTTGGCAGGACTCTTGCTGAAGGAGCCCCTCGGCATGGCATTCAGCGCTCCTCCAAACTCCGGCCCCACCGTTCGGCTGCCTCGCGTCCTGCTCGTTGACGACGACCCAATCGTCCTGAGAGCGCTGCGGCGCCTGCTGTTAGGTGCCCGTCCTGGCTGGGAAATCGACATGGCTGAGAGCGGAGATGCCGCGCTGGTGCTGCTCGAGACCAAGACCTATGACGTGGTGGTCACGGACCTACATATGCCCGTCGTCGACGGCGTCGCCCTGCTAGAGCGACTCAAGACGGAACAGCCGTCGGTCATGCGAGTGGTTCACTCGTCCCATGTTGAGTCGCTCACCCCAGAGCAGGCGCAGAACCTGGCGCACGCTGTCCTGACCAAACCGGGCCGCCCGGACGAGCTGGTGGTGGTGTTGGAGTGGGCGCTCGATCAGCGCCGCAAGCGCTTGCGCGATTCAGTCGGCTACTGAGCGACAGCGACGCGGTATTTTTTCATCAGGTACTGCTCGAGCAGCGCGACGTTCGCATCCGACAGCTCGCCTTTGACGGCGACGACAGCGGCAATATCACCCTCGAGGTTGAAGGCGGCGCTGGTCATGTTGCCGGGGTTCAGCCGCGCGCCGCCGAGCGTGATCGGCGTGCCGACGGTGTTGACGTCGTTCAAGAATGAGCCGCCCTTCGCGCTGCCGTCGACCACACCGTTGTCGCGCAGCTCGACGATGCTCTTGGCGGTCACGCGCCGCATCAGCCACAGCCGCAGAGCACCGTCGTTGTAGCCGTTCTTCTTCGTCAGCAAGCTGCCGCCGGCTTCGGTGGTTTCGCAGCCGACCGCGCTGCGCACCGGCACAGTCTCACCGTTGGGCCAGTTGCCCATGATGCCCCAGCCGACGCGCGGTCCGCTCGGTTGCGTGATCTTGTTCAGCGCGAAACCCCAACCGCCCAAGTGTGCGCCCGGCGCGCCGTCGGCGAACGGCTGGTTGGTGAAGGCGAACACCAATGCCACCGTGAAGTCTTGCTTGCCAAACTGCAGTGACGCCGCGTCGGGAATGCCGAGGAACGTGTGCTGCTGAGCCGTAAAGTGCAAAACGGCCGGTTTCGTCGCCGTGGCCGCCGCCAGCGCCGGCCGCACATTGGCCGAGGCTTGCGCCGCGTCGTTGTGCGCGTCGCTCAGATCGCGCCACTTCGAAACGTGCTCGGCTTCGACGTCGAGTGAGCTCGCCTCCGCGGCTTCGAGCCACAAAACGGCTCCTGGCAAAACCGGCCTCGGCTCCCCGATCACGCTGCCCGCTCCGCCTGTTACCCCGCCCACGTTCGGCAGCCCGCCTCCGCCGCTACCAGCAAACGCGCCGCCCTTCCCGCCGATTGTGGCCGCGCTAACGCCGCCGCTGCCGCTCGCACCCCCGCTGCCGCTCGCATTCACACTCGCCCCGCCACGCCCCGCCGCCTGACCGTCGTATGCCGCCTGGCCGCCAACGCCGGTCTCCGCACTTTCCGCGGCGGAGCTACAGCCCCCGAGCAGCGCCGCCATCAGCGCAACCCAGCAACTCAGCTCACCCCTCGTAACTCGCAGCGGGCAGCTCATTACCCGTGAGTCCCAGCACGCCGCACAAAGCGGTCTCAAAAATGCGTTGGCGGTAGCGGCGATCGTCCAAGGCACGGAGGAGACGAAGCGCAGCTCGTCACAACAGCTTGGCGATTGTGACGAGCTGCATGTTGCTGGTGCCTTCGTAGATTTTTCCGATCTTAGCGTCGCGATAAAACTTCTCCGCCGGGTACTCTTTGGTGAAGCCAACGCCACCGTAAAATTCGACGCACTGGCTGGCGGTGCGCTCCGCCACCTCCGACGCGAACAGCTTGGCCATCGCCGCTTCCTTCACGAACGGCTGGCCTTCGTCCTTCAAGCGCGCGGCGTTGTAAACCATCAGCCGCGCCGCTTCGATTTCCATCGCGACCCGCGCATACAAGAACTGCATGCCTTGAAACTCGGCGATCGGCTTGCCGAATTGCACCCGCTCACGCATGTACGGCAGCGCGCCATCGAAGGCACCTTGAGCCAAACCCAGCATCTGAGCGCCGATGCCGATCCGTCCCTCGTTGAGCGCTTCAATCGCGATTTTGTAGCCGCGCCCGACCTCGCCCAGCACGTTTTCGACTGGCACTTCGACGTTGTCGAACATCAGCTCGCACGTGCTGGAGGCGCGAATGCCGAGCTTGTGCTCTCTCTTCCCGACCGCAAACCCTTCGAAGCTGCGCTCGACCAAGAACGCCGTGATGCCCTTGTAGCCGAGCGACGGATCGACGTTGGCGAACACCACGAACAGCGAGCTCTCGGCCGCGTTGGTGATCCACAGCTTGCGACCGTTCAGCACGTAAAAGTCGCCCTTCTTCTCGGCGCGCAGCTTAAGCGCGAACGCATCCGAGCCAGACGACGCTTCGGAGAGCGCGTACGAGCCGACCCACTCGCTGGCCATCTTCGGCAAGTAGCGTTGCTTCTGCTCGTCGTTCGCCCAACGCAGCAGCGCGTTGATCACCAACGTATTTTGCACGTCGACCAGGACCGAGACGCTCGGATCGACGCGCGCCAACGCCTCGACCGCCAAGATCGCGTTGAAGAAGCTCGAGCCGGAGCCGCCGTACTGCTCCGGAACTTCGACGCCCATCACGCCCAGCTCGAACAGCGCTGGCAGCAGGCTCGGGTCGAGCGACGCTTGCTCGTCCATCTCCGACACCTTCGGGCCGATTCGCTGCTTGGCGAAGTCGAGCACGGTATCGAAAAACAGCCGTTCGTCTTCGGAAATGCGAGTGAGTGCGGTCACGGTAGCTCCTCGACTGGCAGTGAATCTGATCGGCGGAAGAGTGGCAAGCGCCGGGCGCGCATGCTTAACTCGTCGCGTGCGGCCCGAAGATCTGCTGCCGCTCTTCGAGCGGCTCTTACTTCAAGCGACTGCCGGCTGAGAGCTGGGCTAGGCTGCCGGCCCTGTGAGCTCGGGCTTCGCGCGACTGGCGTTGATGGCGTGCCTGCTATTGCAGGCGAATAGCGCACGCGCTGACGAGCCGGCGAAGAAGCGACCGGCGCCAAACTACGATGGACGCGGCGGGGCGCCGAAGTCACCGGCGCAGAAGGCGTTGTTGATCCCGGGCGTGGTGTTCTTTCCGGCCTATGTAGTCAGCGAGTACCTGATTCGACGTCCGCTCGCGGCCGCGATCACGCACGCCGAGAAGGCGGGTTGGCCGGCGGCGATCTCCGATTTTCTGGCGCTCAACGAAGTGCACCCGGTCGGGGTCGTGCCGTTCATGTTGCTCGACTTCGGCATGGAGCCCAGCGCCGGCTTGTACGCATATTGGGACGACGCCGGCTTCAAAGGCCATCAGCTGCGCCTGCGCGGCTCGACCTGGGGACCGCACTGGCTCTCGGGCACCGCCAAAGAGCGTTTCCTGCTCGGGCCGCTCGAGATCTCGCTCAAGCTCAAGCTGACCAAACGCCCTGACTACACCTTCTACGGCATCGGTCCGGACACGCCCGAGTCGAATCTCGTGCGCTACGCCGGAACGACCGCGTACACACATTTCCAAACTCACCTCGAGTTCGGCGGCACCAACGTGCTCGAAACGACGGCTGGCTACCGCGGCGCCAAGTTCGGCGCCACCGACTACGACATCGACGATCGCGGCAAGCCCGGCTACGAACCATCGCTCGACGAAGCCGTGAAGGCCGGCAAGTTGACCGAGCCACCGGGCTTCCGCGACGGCTACCGAGCGGTGTTCGGCGGTGTGCGGCTGGTCCTCGATTCACGCGGCAAGTCGCGCGCGCGCAACGGAACGCGGCTCGATGTTTCGGCCGAGCAGAGCGTCGACCTCGCCAACGCGCCCACCGCTGCCTGGCTGCGCTACGGCGGCACGCTCGGCGGCTGGGTCGACTTGATGGACGGCGGTCGCTTCTTGAGCCTCTCGCTCACCACAGTGCTGGTCGACCCGGTCGCCGAGGGCCGCGTGCCGTTCACGCAGCTGGCCGACCTGGGCGGTGGCCGCACGATGCCCGGTCTGCGCTCCGGGCGGCTGTACGATCGCAGCTCGGCGGTCGTCGACTTGCGCTACACGTGGCCAATCTGGCTGGCTTTCCGCGGCTCGCTCCAGGCCGGACTCGGCAACGTGTTCGGCCCGCATTTCGAAGGCATCCGGCCCGGCCGAGCCCGGCTGTCGACTGCGCTCGGCCTCGAGACCAGCGGTTCCCGCGACAACATTTTCCAGGCGCTCGTCGGCTTCGGCACCGAAACCATCGAAAGCGGCGCACAGCTCGATTCGATCCGATTCGTCGTGGGAGTGCGTGACGGCTTTTAGGTAGTAAGCTCCGCCCCGCTCATGTCGGGCAATAGCTTCGGTCAAGCCTTCCGCATCACCACCGCCGGCGAATCGCACGGTCCGGGTAACGTCGTCATCATCGACGGCTGCCCGCCGGGCATCGCGCTTTCCGAGGACGATCTGCGCGTCGATCTCGCGCGCCGCCGCCCCGGTCAAAGTCACATTGTCACGCAACGCAAAGAGGCGGACGAGCCAGAGATTTTGGCGGGTGTGTTCGAGGGTCGCACGACCGGCACCAGCATCGCGATTTTGGTCCGCAACGAGGACCAGAAGAGCAAAGACTACGCGGACATCAAGGACAAGTACCGGCCGGGCCACGCCGACTACACCTACGACCAGAAGTACGGCTTCCGCGACTACCGCGGCGGCGGTCGCAGCAGCGCGCGTGAAACGGTGTCGCGCGTCGCGGCCGGCGTGATCGCCAAGAAGATCATCGCGGCAGCGTTCGGTGGCAAGGTCATCGGCTACGTCACGCAGGTCGGCAGCATCGTCGCCGAGGTGGCGGATCCAGCCGCGGTAACGCTAGAGCAGGTCGAGACGCTACCGGACGGTTCGCCGAACATCATCCGTTGTCCGGTGCCGGCGCGCGCGGCTGAGATGGTCACGCTGGTCGAAGAGATGCGCAAAGCCCAAGACTCGGTCGGCGGCGTGAGCGAAATCGTCGCCAGCGGCGTTCCGGCGGGCTTGGGCGAGCCGGTGTTCGACAAGCTGAAGGCGGATCTTGCCAAGGCGCTGTTCAGCTTGCCGGCGGTAGTCGGGGTCGAATACGGCGCGGGTTTTCGCGTAGCCGGCATGCGCGGCAGCCAGCACAACGACCTGTTCACGGCCGAAAAGATCGCCGGCGGTGCGGTCGTGCGCACCTCGACCAACCGTCACGGCGGCATGCTCGGCGGCATCTCCAGCGGCATGCCAATCGTCGTGCGCGCCGCGATCAAGCCGACCAGCAGCCTGCCGCTCGAGCAGAGCACCGTCACCCAAGCGGGTGAGGCGACGAGCATTCGCACGAAAGGGCGCCACGACCCATGTCTGTTGCCGCGCTTCGTACCGATCGGTGAGGCGATGGTAGCGATCGTGCTGGCGGATCATTACTTGCGCCAGCGCGCTCAACGCGGCGACTGGGGCGGCTGAGCATGGCAAAACGCGATGTCTTCAGTGGCACGACGGCGCTCGTCACTGGCGCGTCTTCGGGGCTGGGCGCGGAATTCGCGCGTGAGCTCGGGCGGCGTCACGCCAACTTGGTGCTGACGGCGCGATCACGCGACAAGCTCGAGCAGTTGGCGGCCGATCTAGCGCGCGTGAACGGCGTTTCGGTGCAAGTCATCGTGCAAGATTTGGCCGAGCCGGACGGCGCGTTGACGCTGGCTAAAGAGCTAAAAACGCGCGGTATCGCCGTCGATCATTTGATCAACAACGCCGGCTTCGGCACGGCCGGGCGCTTCGAGGGCTTGGACGTGGAGCGCGAGGCGCGCATGGTGCGCGTTAACTGCGAGAGCGTAGTCGTGCTGAGCCGCGCGCTTTTGCGCGGCATGCTCGATCGCAAGCGCGGCGGCATCTTGAACGTGGCCAGCACTTCCGGCCACCAGCCGACGCCGTTCATGTCGACCTACGGCGCCAGCAAGGCCTTCGTGCTCAGCTTCACGCTGGCGTTGGCTGAAGAGCTGCGCGGTAGTGGCGTGCACGCCTTGGCGCTGTGCCCCGGCCCGGTTCCGACCGGTTTTCAAGCCGCCGCCAGCATCTCCGAAAGCGCCGTCGTCTCGTTCGCCAAGCTCGACGCCCACACCGTCGTCGAACGCGCGCTCGACGCCTACGCAAGCCGCGTCGTGCTGAAGACGCCCGGCCTCGTCAACAGCGTGCAAACGCTAGCTTCGAAGGTGCTGCCCCGCGCGCTGATCATCCGCGCCGCTCGCCTGACGATGACGCGCCTCGGCCGCATCGCGACGTAGGCTGGCTGCCAAGCCGCAGCCCGCATCGCAGAAACTTCCGTGGCGTCATTGGGCCGCGCTGTGCGGCTCGAGATTTCACAGGGAGCCGGGGAGATCGGGGAGTCGGGAGAAGAGATGAGAAGACGCATTTTTCGTTCGGGGGACCGAACAAAAAATGATTTCCTCGGGAGCGAGAGAAGGCAAGCCTGTCCGTCGCCAGCGCTCGAATCGCTTGCTCCCGAGAAATATTTTTTGTTTTGGCCCTGTAAAACAAAAATGCCCTCACGCTCGCGCAACTCCCCGACCTCCCCGGCTCCCTGTGAATCTCGAAGGCTCTCGCCGCGAGCAGCCAGAACGGCAGAGACCCGAAGCGGTCGCCCTGGGCCTTCCACCCGCGCGGCGCTGGTCTACGATGCGTGCCCCATGTCACGGCTCCGTTATTTCACGCCCGGAATACTAACTCTGATCGCGCTCGGTTGTGGCGCATCGCAAGTTGCGCCGCCGACCGCGCAGCCTTTGCCGAGTGCGGCGGCGAGTGTGGCGCCGGTGGTGACGAAGGTGCCGTTCGAGAATCATGGTGGGATGTGGATGCCGTCGCAGGTGCCGCTGAGGGCGGAAGAGCTGAAGCAGTTGGGGCTGCAGATCGATCCCGCACTGCTCGCGGATCCGAAGTCGAGCTTGCTCAGCTCGATCGTGAATTTGAACGGGTGTTCGGCGTCGTTCGTTTCGAAGGACGGCTTGGTGGTCACGAATCACCATTGCGCGACCGGCGCGCTGCAGAAAAACTCGACCCCGACCGAGAACTTGCTCAAGACCGGCATGCTGGCAAAGAGCCGCACCGAAGAGCGTTCGAGCGGGCCATCGTCGCGGCTCAGCGTGCTGTCGAAGATGACCGAGGTGACCGAGCGCGTGCGTCCGGCGTTGGCCAAAGTCGCCGATGACCGCGCGCGCACTAGCGAGCTCGAGCGACTGCAGAAAGAGATCGTCGCCGGCTGCGAACAGGGGCGCCCGGGCGTGCGCTGTGGGTTCGTCAGCCTGTTCGAAGGGCTGCGCTATTTCTCGATCGAAACGCTGGAAATCCGCGACATTCGCATCGTGTACGCGCCGGCCGAAAGCATCGGCAACTTCGGGGGTGAAATCGACAATTGGCGTTGGCCGCGGCAGTGCGGCGACGTCGCGTTCTTCCGCGCCTACGTCGGCAAAGACGGCCTGCCCGCCGACTACGCCGAGAGCAACGTGCCGTATCAACCGCCCGCGTTCCTGAAGCTCGCTTCGACGCCGCTCGCCGAAGGCGACTTGGTGATGGTCACCGGCTACCCCGGCCACACCTCGCTGCTCGCGCCCGCCGCCGAGATGCGGCAGACGCAAAAGCTCGCTTACCCCGAGCAGCTGGCGATGTTCGACGCCTACCTGGCGCTGATCGAAACCGTCAGCAAAGGCGATCCCGACGTCGCGATCAAAGCAACCGGGCGGCGGCGCGGCTTCGACAACTACCGTACGAAGCACCTCGGCGAGCTCGAAGGCATGCAGAAAGCCGGCCTGCTCGCCAAGAAGGAAGCCGAAGAGCAGGCGCTCAAGACGTTCATCGCGGCTGACCCGGCGCGAAGCAAGAGCTTTGGCAGCGTGCTCGGCGACATCGACGCGATCTTCACCGAACAGGAAAAGACGCGCGAAGCCGACACTGCGCTGGAGCGAGAGATGCTGTTGCCGCGCTTGCTGTTCGCGGCGTACCGCATCGCACGCATGGCCGAAGAACGCCAAAAGCCCGATGCCGAGCGCGATCCCGGCTACCAAGAGCGCAACATCAACAAGCTGAAGGACGAGCTGAAGGCGCTGCCCGCCAGCTTCAACCCGAAGCTCGACCGCGCGTTCCTGAAGCTCGCGCTGGAGCGTGACCAGAAGCGCGACGCGGCGCACCGCACGCCCGCGCTGGAGCTGATCGTGGGCAAAGATCCGACGGATGCCGCGATCGCGACCGCGATCGCCAAGCTTTACGACAAGACGAAGCTCGGCGCCGAGAAGCTGCGGCTTGAGCTGTTCGACAAAGCGACGCCGGCGACGCTCGCCAAGCACACCGATCCGATCGTGAAGCTGATGACGAAGCTGTATCCGGTCATCCGCGCGGTCGATGATCGCCGCAAGCGCTTCGACGGTCGGCTCTTGCTGTTGAAGCCGCGCTACCTCGAGGCGCTGCTGGCGTTCAAGGGCGGCGCCGTCGCGCCCGACGCCAACGGAACGCTGCGTGTTGCGTACGGCACAGTGAAGAAGGCGCCGCCCGGTGAGCCCGGCGCCAACATCGGAGCTTTCACGAGCCTCGCGCAAATGGTCGCGAAAACAACTGGGAAAGAGCCTTTCGATTCCCCGGCCAACCTGCTGGCTGCCGCCAAGAATGGTCCGCGTTCCCGCTTCGTCGAAAAGTCGCTTGGCGACGTGCCGATCGATTTCTTGAGCGATCTGCACATCACCAACGGCAACTCCGGCTCGGCAACGCTCAACGCCAAGGGCGAGCTGGTCGGGCTCGCGTTCGACGGTACCTACGAATCGGTCGCCTCGGATTGGGTGTTCAGTCCGACCACGCGCAGCATCCACGTCGATCTGCGCTACGTGCTGTTCCTACTGCAAGACGTCGAGCACGCGCAGGCGCTCTTGACCGAGCTCGGTGTCGCCGCGGCGCACTGAGACTGAAGCCGGGCGACGCCAGAGCCGTTGCAGCGGCGCCGAATTCGTGAGATTTGGCGTCCATGGCAAAGTTGGTGAGGGTGATCGGGGTGGCAGCGGCGTTTAGCTTTGGTGTGGTACCGGTCGCGAACGCCGCGCCCGCTGGCGACGAACCAGCCGACGCGCCGACGCCCGCGGATTCGGCCGCCGTTGCGGCACCGGGCGAGCACAACTGGCCCTGGCAACCTGGCCCAAAGCCGCTCGATCTTGGCCATGGCGTCAAGCTCGACCTGCCCGACGGCTACGCGTACTTGGGCCAACCCGACGCCGGCAAGCTGATGGAGAAGATGGGCAATCTCCACAACGACGGCATGCTCGGGCTGGTCGTCTCGAAGAGCGAGACCGACGAGTACATCGTCACGCTCGACTTCGAGGACTCGGGCCACATCAAAGACGACGAATCACTCGATGGCAAAGAGCTGCTCGATTCGATCCGCGAGGGCGAAGAGGGCTACAACGAAGAGCGCAAGAAGCTCGGCTTCAACGCGATTCACGCCGCCGGCTGGGACGAGCAGCCGCACTACGACAAAGCCCAACACCAGTTGATCTGGGGATTAATCGTCGAAGCTTCCGACGGCAGCTCGATCAACTACAACACGCGGATTTTGGGGCGTACCGGCTTCGTTTCGCTCAACCTGCTGACCGACAAGCAGCACTTGGCGCAGTACAAGCCGTCGGGCGCGCTCTTGTTGTCTAAGACCGCTTTCGAGCCTGGCAAGCGCCACCAGGATTTCAATTCGTCGACCGACAAGGTCGCTGAATACGGCCTGACCGGCCTCGTGCTCGGCGGCGCGGGTCTGGGACTCGCCAAGCTCGTCAAGATTGGCCTGCTCGCCAAGTTCGGCAAGGGCTTCCTCGCCTTGCTCATCGTAGGTAAGAAGGCCATCGTTGCTGGAGCTGTCGCGGCTGGCGCCGCGTTCAAGGCGCTGTTCAAAAAGAAGAAAGATGCAACCGTCTGATCGCGAGCCCGGATTTGGTGAACCAGCATTAGCCGGCGCATCGGGTGCACCACCACAGCGCGGTGGTGGCGGCGCTCTCAAGGGCGGCATCGGCGCGCTGTTGCTCGGGTTGTTGGCCAAAGGCAAAGGCCTTTTGCTCCTGCTCAAGGGGCTGCCGTTCGCGAAGCTGCTGATGACCGGCGGCACGATGGCCGCGTCGGTCTGGGTCTACGCCGTCAGGGGCGGCTTTGCGTTCGCGCTCGGGCTCGTGCTGATGATATTTGTCCACGAGATGGGGCACGGCCTGGCGATGAAGCGCGCAGGGATCGCGGCGGGTTGGCCCGTGTTCATCCCGTTTTTCGGCGCAATGATCGCGATGAAAGGCCGACCCAACCATCCGCGTATCGAGGCCGATATCGCCTACGCAGGCCCGGTCGCCGGCACCGGCATCGCCTTGCTGTGCGCTGCGATCGGGCTCTTGTTGCACAGCCCGTTTTTCTTGGGGCTCGCCTACATCGGGTTCTTCCTGAATCTGTTCAACCTGACGCCGATCGGCTTTCTCGACGGCGGTCGCATCGCGCGCTTGCTGTCGCGCAAGGCGTCGATCGTCGGTGCGATCGTGATGGTGCTGTTGTACCTGAGGAACCCGTCGCCAATGCTGCTCGTAATCGGGGCCATGGCGGTGATGCAGTCGTTCCGGCGCGACAACTCGGATCTCGAGCTGGTGACGGCCGATGATCGTCGAACCTGGGCGCTGCGCTACTTCGGCCTGTGCGGCTTTTTGGGCCTAGCGCTGATGTTTACGCACGAGCTGACGACGTCGCACGGCTGGTAAGCCGCTCATTTCGGCTGGTACGCGCAGTACGTGCCAGTGCGGATCGACGCCGTCAGGTGCTCGCCGAGACGTGGCGACACCGCGCGGATTTGGTCGAGCTCGTAAGCGATCCGGCGCTGAGCGTTGCTGCGTGGCGCGTTCGCCGGCCGCACCCACGCGACGTTCGCGACCGCGCGAATCTAGTCGACTTCGCGACTACTGGCGAAGAGTGGACCGGCGCTCAACGACTCGGCCAATGTACCGCCCGGCGGAGTGACTACTGGCGTGGCGACCACGGGCGCTGGCAGCACGAACGGCTTCTTGTTCGCCACCACCAAGTCCCAAAAGCTGAACGCCATCGCCAGCGCGATGTCGACTTCGCGCGTCTCGCGCGACGGCTCGAGCGACGGCGATGGCAAGCACTGCGCGGCGATCGGGCACGCTGCCAGCATGTGCAAAATACCCGAAGAGAATCCGCCGCCGGCGTACACCAGACACACGGGCAGGCCCATCGCCTGCATGTCCTGAATCGCGTACGGGATCTTCTCGTCGACGGTGCCGAGCGTGTCCTGGTACTTGCACTCGATTGCGAGCACCGTCGACGTCGCCTCGTGGAGCACCAAGACGTCGACGTGGCGGTTCTTGCCGATGATCGTCTTGCCCATCGACACTTCGCGGTACACGGTCAAGCCGCGCGCGCCGAAGTTCTTCAAGATGT
This sequence comes from Polyangiales bacterium, assembly GCA_038252755.1. GTDB lineage: Bacteria > Myxococcota_A > Polyangia > Polyangiales > Polyangiaceae > PMG-095. The sequence goes on from JBBSAB010000006.1 coordinate 99,830, forward strand.
AGGAAGCGACGAGGTCCGCGTACTCTTTGCCGCTGAGCGCCATGGCTAACCCAAGGCCAGCCGCTGCTGCACGAGCTTCGGCTGAGGTGGCGCGATGATCAGCGGGCCCTCGACGCCACCGGCTACCAGCAAGCGCTCGCGCGCGAGCTTGAGCGAGTCATCCGACACGTCGTTGCCGGCGTAGCGCCGACCTAGCTTGAGCGCCGCGACACCGCTTGAGCCCGAGCCCATGAACGGATCGACCAGCAAATCCCCTTCAATGCTGCTCTGGCGCAGGAAAATCTCGCTCAAAGCGCTGGGCTTTTCTGCCGGGTAGCCGCCCCGCACACGCGGCACCTCGAGCACGTCGGCGATGCCCAGATCTGCCAGGCGCCGCTTGCCTTTTTCGAAGAACATCACGAACTCGTAGCGGGCGCGGTAGTGGTAACCCATACCGATCGAGCGCTTGTCCCAGATCAACGGCTTCCAAAACTTGAAGCCGGCTTGCTCGGCGATCGGCTTGGCAATGAACGCCGTCTCCGGATCGCACATCAAGTAAAAATGTGTGTCGCGCTTGAGCACGCGATACACCTCCTCGAACAACTCCGCGAAGCGCACGTTCGGGAACACGCTGAACCACGGATTGCTCGAGCCAGCGCTGACCTTCAGCCGCGTGGTGGTGCCGACCGCGCGATGCTTCTCGAGCGACTCGTACGCCGGATCAGTCACGACGATGTCGATCGACTCCGCGGGCAGCGTGCGCAGAAACGCGACCGCGTCCAACTGCGAGAGCTCGAAAGTGTTCGGCGAAGTCACCGGTCCGTATCTATCACCGCGATGGCTAGGATTCTACGGCCAGCGCACGCCGCTTGGTTGCCGGCGGACAATCAATGTCCGCGCCGCCGCAGCGGCTACGTGGCGATTCGAACGCGGTGGACGACCCCGATCGGCGCGACGGACTACCTTGATCTATCCAGGGCAATCGTGCTTTAAGGCGCCGAACCAATCAGGGAGGTCTCCGTGAAAGCAATGGGTTTGGCGTGGGGCGCAGCGTTCGTGATCGTACTTTCCGGCGCGACCGCGCAGGCGGCGACGAAAGCTGCTGCGGCGCCAGCAAGCGGGACGGCCGGCGCTGCCGCCGCGCCTGCCACGACCCCGCCGTTGCCCGCGCCGAGCAGCGCGGCCCCCGGTAGCGCTACTCCCGGTGCTGCTGAGCCGGCCGCGCCTCCGGCGGCAGCACAGCCCATCGCGCCCGACGCTGCGGTAGCGCCTGGACCCGCCGCACCACCCGACATCGAGGCGAACGGCGACGATGACGAGGAAGAAGAAGACGACCGGCCGCGCAGGAAGCGCAAGCGCAAGCGGCACAAGCCGATGGACTGGGACCAACCGCAGGAAGAACCCGAGGCGCTACCCGCCCCCGTGGCCCAACCTTGGCGATTGGTCGGATCGCATTTCATTCTTAGCGCGGAACGGCTCACGAACGTGCTCGCCTGGAGCACGACCCAGAAAGTCGAAGTTCCAACCGACAACTTCAACTCCTTCCCGGATACCACCAGCGTGGAGATCCAGCGGTCGGGGTTGGATGTGTCATTCCTCGGTGCGACCGGCTCGAACAACGCGTTCGGCCTGCCCCGCGTCGGCTTCGACGGGATGTTTTCCAACGGCCTGACGCTCGGCGGCTCGCTCAGCTATGTGGTCACGAGTAGCAAGCACGACACCGTGCAGAGCGGCTCCAACAATACGAGCGTGGACGATCCCAGTGTCAGCTATTTCGTCTTCGCGCCGCGCGTCGGCGTGATGTTCGCAGCCACCCCAAGCGTGGGTATCTGGTTGCGCGGCGGCATTACCCGCATCTCGGCCTCGAGCGAGGCCACGAACACCGACCCCAACACCAACACCACCAGCACGTCGACGTCGACGCTAACTCTGGTCGACGTCACCCTCGATCCGCAGATCGTGATCTCGCCCGTACCTCACGTCGGCATCACGCTAGGCGTGCCGATCGATATCGGCCTCAGCGGCTCGGTCGAGACCGCGGGCTCGAGCCAGAATCCCGACATCCTTGCGTCCTCGTACGGCGTCTCGGCCGGGCTTGCGGCAATCTTCTGAGCCGAGCGCTCAGCGACCGAGCGCCTGCCACATCTCGTCGAAGTGGCGCGCAAAGGTTTGGACGAGGGCCGGCTCACTGGTTGCGACCAGGTTCTCTTCGTTGAAGGCGCCGGCGCTGCGCGTCCAATTGTAGCTACCGTTGAGCAGCGTCGCACCGTCGAGCACTGCGAACTTGTGATGCATGTGGTGCTCGGTCTCGTCGACCTTCAGCGCGATACCAGCGCCGCGTAGGCGGGCGACGTCGGAGCCACCATCGTACTGCTTGTCGTTGTCGGTGATGACCCGAACCTGCACGCGGCGGGCGTGAGCCTCGAGGATGGCACGCGCGATGCGATCATCGGTGATCGTGAACACGCAAATATCCGCTGTGCGTCGCGCCCGCGCGAGCTCACCCAAGATCGTATTCAGGCAGCCGTCACCCGGACTGAAGCAGGCGCGCGATGTGGCGGCCGCGACCGGCGCTTCCAAATGGGCCAGCACCTTCACCAACTCCTCGACCCAGTCGAGCGCTTCGAGTGCGCGCGGCTCGGTCGTGCGCTCTTTCGCGAGCGCGAAGGCGCGTGAGCGCAACTGCGCAAGCCGCGGCCGGTCGAGCGGCATGTCCTGCAGCACCTTCGTCAACGCTTGGCGTTCGGTCCTGGAAAGCCTGCCGTCCCCCAGTGTTCCACGCAGCGCCTCGTCGAGCTCCTCGGTATCCATCGGGCCTCCAATCGACGAATCTGGCAGCCCCGACGACTTCGAGTCAAAGATTCCGGACTCCTAGTCTAGCCGGCGAGGGATGACACCTGCGAAGGCTGGCTCTATCTGAATCACCAGCATGAAAGCCTTTGGGTGGCAGTCGACGCAAGGCGCGCTCGTTGCATTGGTCACGCTGGCCATGGTCGCGGCGTGCGGCGGCCAGTCGCAACATGACGCGCGCGGCGATCGGCAAACGAGCAGCGCCGGTCAACCTACGACCAACACCACTAGCGGCACCGCAGCGATGCCGGGCTCGACGGGCGGCTCGAGCGCGTTGGGCGGCAACGCGGCACGCGGAGACGCGGGCTCGCCTGCGGCCGCGAACGCCGGGCAAGGCGGCGCCGGAAGCGAAAACGCGGCCGGCTCACCTGCTGGAGGCGAGCCGGGCGACCCCGCCACGGGTGGCGCCGCGCCAGGCATCGACTGCAATCCAATCGTGTTCGAAGATCCCGAACTGGAGCTTACGATCCGGGCATGGCTTCGAAAGCCATCCGGAGCGCTAACCCCGGCCGACACGGTCGGCTTCACGGATCTGATCACGGAAAGCATCAGCTCGGTCAAAGGTCTCGAGTGCTTCACCGACTTGACCACGCTCGACATCGGCAGCCTGCCGCCCGGCAAAGTGAGCGCTCTCGGTCCGCTTGCCACGCTGACGAAGCTGGAGACCCTTTCGATCAGTCGCAACCCGGTGGCCAGCCTCGAACCGCTCGGCAAGCTGCCGCAACTACGGACACTCTTCATGTTCAAGATGCCGGCCGAGCTGGACTTGGCTCCACTCGCGACCGCGCCGAACCTCGATTTCCTCGACGTGAACGGTGACACGCTCAAGAGCCTGTCTCCGCTCGGCAGCGTCACGACCCTGCGCACGCTCAACCTACGTAGTTGCACCATTCTTCAACCGAACAGCGTGGCCGCGCTGAAGAGCGTCCAAGATTTGGACGCCACAGCGGTGTTCAACGACGTCGCGCCGCTGGCCAATTTGACCAATTTGATCAAGCTCCGCATCGGCCAGAAGGGCATCGAAGGTTTCGCTTCGCTGAGCGCGCTCACGAATCTAGAATATCTCGATGTCAGCGCGACCGGAGTCGCCGATCTGAGCGCCGTGGCGGGCATGACGGCGCTCCGACAGCTGTCCGCTTCCGGCAACTTCATCACCGACGTCACGCCGCTCGCGGCCTTGACGAACCTCAACTTCATCGTCCTCGTCAACAACCACATCACCGACGTCGCACCGCTTGCCGCGAACCCGGCCCTCGCCAACGGCGATTCTCTTTACGTGAACCAGAACCCGCTCGTCTGCGCCGCGCAACTTGCCAACTTCCAAGCGTTGCAAGCCCGCGGCGTCGCGGTCAACAGCGACTGCCCGTGACGTTCCGGCCTGTTTCTTCGGCCATCTTGGTCCGACCCCACCCTAGAGTATGGGCTCCGGCATGAAGCTGGGCTTTTCGTATTTCTCGAACGGCGCGTTGTGCGCCCCGTCGCCGATATTTCGGCGCTGCAGGGGTTGGCGCAGCTGAAGAATTTTTTCGCCAACCTCAACCCGATCACCGACATTACGCCGCTGGTGAACAACGCCGGCATCGCCACCCGCGACACGATGAATCTGTTTGGAACCAGCCTGAGCTGCGCGACCGAGGGCGCCAAGGTTGCGACGCTGGTCGGCCGGGGCGTGACGGTCAGCAGCCCCTGCAACTAGCCGTTTTCTTGTCCGGCCCGGGCGGCCAAGGCGACGATCTTCGCGCTCACCATGCCGCCCGGCCCACGTTGCCTTTTGCTGCCGATTTTGCTGGTGCTTTCGGCGTGTGACCAACTGGCCGCGCTCGACCGTGCGGACGGCGATTCGCTGGTCAAACGCAATCGCACACAGCTCGCGCTCGGTGAGCGCATTCCGAACGACGTCGAGGCGCGCGTGGTCGGCATCGCAGATGAGCCGATCGTGCGCACCAGCAGCGCCTTCAAGGCCTTGATCGAGTGCGAAGATTGTCCGTTCGTCTTCAAAGACGAAGAGCGCAACAAGTCCGATCGGCTGATGACCCCGCGACTGCGTCGCAGCCTGCTGCAGCTGTCGAAGCTGGTGAGCCAAACCTGGCCTAAGCTCGAGCTGCGCGTAACCGAAGCCTGGGATGACCGACGCGAGCACGGCGCCGGCAGCGTGCACTACGAGGGCCGCGCCGCCGACATCACGACCTCCGATCAGGATCCGGCAAAGCTCGGCACGCTCGCGGCGCTTGCGGTGCGCGCCGGTTTCGATTGGGTGTTTTACGAGAATGCCGCGCACGTGCACGTATCCGTGAAGCGGTGAGGAGTTGGCAGTTAGGAGCTAGGAGTTGGCAGCTGCGCGAGACGGCTCCTGGCTTTGGGGCGGGCTCACGACCTGCCACGACTCCGGAGCTGCTAACTGCTAACCGCTAGCTCCCCTTCAAGCACTTCGACAGCTCGTCCAGCATCGTGTCGGCGAGCACGAGGCCGTTCGACAGCGCTTCCGTCTCGAGCGCGCGGCGCGTGAGGCGGCCGTCGGGCGACAACCGGTAGGGAGATTTTTTGGTCGCCACCAGCGCGCCGACCTTTTGCGGATCGAGCGGCGTGTCGTCGGCTAGGTGCAGAGTGACGGCCTTGGCGGTGGCTTCGCAGCCGAGCACGCGCAACTTCCGTAGCTCGGTCTTCATCCGCATCAGCTCGATCAGCTGCTTGGCCTCGATCGGCGGCGGCCCGAAGCGATCTTCCATCTCGCTCGCCAGCGACGTGATCTCCGCGTCGTCGGTCGCGCTCGACAAGCGCTTGTACAGCGACAGCCGCACGCCAACCTCGGCCACGTACGCCTCGGGCAAAAGCGCCTCGACGTCGAACGACAATTCCGGATCGACCTCGTGCACCACGTGCTCGCCGCGCAGCTCGCGCGTCGCCTCCTCGAGCATGTGACAGAACAACTCGAAGCCGACACTCGCCACGAAGCCGCTCTGCTCGCCACCGAGCAAATCACCGGCGCCGCGCAGCTCCATGTCGAGCGCGGCGATGCGGAAACCCGAGCCAAGCTCGGTGTGGCGCTCGAGCGCCTCGATCCGCGCGCGCGCTTCGTCGGTCATTTGGCTGGGCGGCGGCACCAGCAGGTAGCAATACGCACGCTCGCTGGCGCGTCCGACACGACCGCGCAGCTGATACAGCTGCGCTAAGCCGAACAAATCCGCGCGATCGACGATGATCGTGTTGGCGCGCGGGATATCCAGGCCGCTTTCGATAATCGTGGTCGCGACCAAGATGTCGAATTTGCCTTCGACGAAGTCGAGCATCGTCTGCTCGAGCGCGCCTTCCGACATTTGCCCGTGGCCGACGATGATGCGCGCCTCGGGCACCAGCGCCTTCAGTCGATCGGCGCGTTCGTACAGGCCTTCGACGCGGTTGTAGACGTAGAAAACCTGGCCGCTCCGCGACAGCTCGCGCAGCACGGCTTCGCGCAGCAAGATGTCGTCGAACTGCGACACCACCGTGCGGATCGCACGGCGATCGACCGGCGCAGTCGAGATCAACGACATGTCACGCAGCCCGCCGACCGCTTGCTGCAGCGTGCGCGGAATCGGCGTGGCGCTGAGCGTCAGCACGTCAACCGACGTCTTGAGCTGCTTGATGCGCTCCTTGTGCGTCACACCGAAGCGCTGCTCTTCGTCGACAATCAGCAGCCCCAAGTGCTTGAAGTGCACGTCTTTGGACAGCAGGCGATGCGTGCCGACCAGCACGTCAACCTTGCCCTCCTTCACACCCTTCAACGTCTCGAGCTGTTCCGCCCGCGACTCGAAGCGGCTGAGCGGTTTGACGGTCAACGGATACTCAGCAAAGCGGCTGGCAAACGTCAGAAAATGCTGCTGCGCCAGCACCGTCGTCGGGCACAAGAGCGCAACCTGCCGGCCTTGGCTGGCCGCCAAGAATGCCGCGCGCAGTGCGACTTCGGTCTTGCCGAAGCCGACGTCGCCGCACACCAGCCGATCCATGACCTTGGTGTTCTGGAGATCCGAAAGCACTTCGGCAATCGCGCTAGCTTGATCGCGCGTCTCCTCGAACGGAAACGCCGCTTCGAACGCCTGGTAGTCGTCGCCAGGCGCCTCGAGCGCATCCTTCGTCACCGCGCTGCGCTCGGCAGCCAGCCGCAACAAGTCATCGGCCATCTGCCGGACGTGACGTTCGACCTTGGCCTTGGTCTTCGAGAACGTTTGCCCGCCGAGCCGATCGAGCTTGGCGGTGCCTTCACCGCCCGAGTACTTCTGAATCTGGCTCAGGCGATGGACCGGCAGGAACAGCTTGTCGCCGCCGCCGTACTCGACGACCAACAGGTCGACGCCGACCGTGCCGATCAACTTGCGCTCGAGGCCCAGGTACCGCCCGATACCGTGATCGGAATGCACCACGAGATCGCCCGGATCCAGGGTGCGCAGGTCTTCGAGGAAGGCTTTGCTGTTGGCCTTTTTCGGCTCCGCTTTGCGCTTGGCGCGCGCACCGAAGATCTCCTCTTCGGTGACCAGCACGTAGCCTTCGCCTTGGGCAATCGCGCCGCGCGCTAGCGGCGCGGTGACGATTCGCAGCCGATCGCGTCCCGGCTCAGCACCTTCGTCACCCGTGCGGGTTGCTGACACGCCGCGGTGCTTGAGCAACGTCACCAGTCGATCGGCTTGCGTGACCGTCCGCGCGCCGATCAACGTCGTGAGTCCGGCCTCTTGCCATTCGTGAATCGCCTCCACCAGCGGATCGAGCGCGTCGTGCTTGCTCTTCACCTGGCGAATCGCCTTGATCGCGCGTTCGAGCTCAGCCTGATCCTGGAGCGCGAGCGTCGGCGCATCGGCCGGCGCGTGCTCGAGCCGCTCGATAGCATCCGTGCCCGCAGGGCCGGAGACGCCAGCGCGATGCAGCGACACGACCCGACGCTTTTCTAGCGCGCCGCCCAACTCTTCCTCGGCGACGTACAGCTTTTCGAGCGCGAAATGCGGCAATCCGGCGCGACCGCGCTCGCCTTCACGCGCGCGCGTCAGCTCGTCGCGGAGTGCGCGTACCACGCTCGGCGGATCCTCGACCAGCAGCACGTCGTCCGGGCCGAAGTAGTCGAACAGCGCTTCCAGCTCATAGAACGCCGGCAGGTAACCCTGAGCGCCGAAGAACGTGCGACCCGACGCGATGTCGTCGATCAGCGCCCGTGCTTTGGTCGTCGGGTAGTCGAAGTGGTCGCACAGCGCGCGCAGCGCGTCTTTCGCGCGCGCTTCACCCTTGGGTTCCTGCACGGCTTCGGTCGCGGGCGGCACGACGATCGACTTCAGCTCGTCGAGCGTGCGCTGATCTTCGGGGTCGAAGGTGCGCAGGCCCATCACCAAGTCGCCGTACAGCTCGGCGCGTACCGGCGCTTCGGCAGAGCTCGGCCAGACGTCAAAGATACCGCCGCGCACCGCGAAGCTGCCCGGATCCTCGACCAGCGGCACCCGCAAATAGCCCGACAGATCGAGCCGTTTCGCCAGCGCCGGCACGTCGAGCTCGGTGTCAGCGGCGATCGTGACGCCGCTGTCCTTGATCACGCGCCGCGGCGGCACGCGCCGCAAGAGCGCTCCGGCGCTCACCACCACCAACTGCGACGGTAGCCCGGCGGCGATCTGAAACAGCGCCGCGGCACGCAGCATCGAAAGCCGCCGATCAGCGCGCGCCTCCGCGTACGGCGTCGCCTCTTGCGCGGTGATCAACAGCGGCTCGGCGACGTTCGGAAGCGCCGGCAATCTTGCAAACCCCAAGCCGCGGGTGAACGCCGCCAGATCACTGGCGGTGCGTTGCGCGCCTTCGACGTCAGCGCAAATGCAAACGACCCGACGCGCGCCGCTTCGCACCAAGCGGTGCGCCACCAGCGCCGCGCCGGAACCTTCGACGCCGACGCACGACAGGCCACTCTTGCTGCCCAGCACGCGACGCGCAAGCTCCTCCAACGTGAGGATGGAACGATCGGAGGGCAGTGGGGCGAGGAACCGTTGCACGCGGGGCCGGCGGTTTTAGCACCTCTCGACGGCCGCACAGGCCAGGCTTTTTACGGCTCATCGCCAGGCGAAACGTCGGAAGCGTCGCCGCGGCCATCGGCGGCGAACAAGAGGTAGTTGCGCGCGCGCAGGTTCCATTCGGCGCTGCCCGGCCGGGCCAGCTGCGAGCTCAGCGCTTCGGCACTCTGCGGCATCAGGCTCAGCTCGCCGAACAGGCTGCCTCGCGCCAAAGCCACCGGATACTCGGTGTCACGCCGGGCCAGCGCCGCCACGTACCGAAGGCGCAGGCTCGCTCGCGCGCGCGCCGACGGCTCCGAGCCGACCGTGTGCTCGGGATACAGCAACAAGAAGCGGAAGTAGCGACGTAGCTCGCCGAGCGTCGGCTTGAAGTGCGGATCGTCACGTAGCCGAGTCATCTCCGTCCAGCGCCGGACGAACAGTGTCTCGAGCTCGTCGTCGCTGGCCACGCAGCCGTCGGGACTGGCCCAACCGTTGCGCAAAGCGCGCACCGCAAAATCGCCACCCAGCGCCGCGAGCTCGGGCGAAGGCGGGCCACGCCAGCTGTGCTCACGCGCGACTTTGACGAACATTCGTGCCTGCACGGCGCGCAAGCGCAAGAGCGCGTCGACTTGTCCGGCAGCTAACGCGGCATGCACGCGCTCGCCGATCAGCCGATCCAAGTGCTCCGGATCGCCGACGCCTCCAGCTAACGCGACGCCCAGACGCCGGACTGCGTCGCCGACCGCGCGTGTCTCGAACGCCAAGCCTTCGCGCTGCGCGCGATCTGCCAACGCCGAAAAACGCTCACGCGTGGCGCGCGCGTCTGCTGCATCGACCAGCGGCACTGGAAACACGCCCGGCGCTGCTGCTCGCGGCACCGCCAGCAACGCGGCCGCAAGCACCAATCCGACCGTGATGGCCCCGAGCTCCCAGCCTTCGAGCAAACGCGCGAACGGCGCCCGGGTGCCGGGCGGCTGGGTTTTGTGCTCGAGTTTCGGTTCCTTGACAGCGTCACCCGGAGGTTCCAAGGATGGCTCGGTAGCGGACATTACTCCCACTCACCCGCGCCCGAGGCAGCTGTGCACGACAAGCGAAGTCATCCCCGAGTCCCTCTCAGCGCGGAAGTTACGTGCGAGGTGAGCGAGGGCGCCAGCATCCTGGGGAGTGCGAGGGACATCAGCGTAGGCGGCATGTACATCGAGTCGGAGACACAGGTCAGCTTCGGGACCGAGGTTAGCATCGTGCTCCGCCTGCCGAACACCAAGGCCGATGTACGGCTGCCCGGGACGATTCGCTGGATCAAGCCAGGCGGGTTTGGCGTGCAGTTTGGCCTGTTGGGTGCACGCGAAACCCACGCAATCAGTGAGCTTCTGAAGTCGTGAACGGCCCAGCACCCGCCTCGCCGCGTGAGTTCTTCGAGACCTACCTGCCGGCGTGGTTCGCGGCCGCCTCAACCAGCCAGGCCACGTCGCCCGGCGCGCTGGTGTTCCACATCGGACCGGACAGCTACGCGCTCCGACTGGCCGCCGGCAAGCTCGAGGTGTCGACCGGCGCTAGCACCGACGCCATTCTCCAGGTGTCGATGAGCGGCGCGGACTTCGCTGAACTGATCCGTCAAGCCGAAGGGTTGTTCCAGAGTGGCGCAAGCGATCGACTGCTCGCGCTCAGGTCGTTGTCACTCGACGCGGAGCGCGCGAAGACGATCCGCAACGTAGACGGCAGCGTGGCGTTCGAGATCACTGACGGCAGCGAAGTGCGCACCTTGCTGCTTTCACCAGGCATCGCGATCGCTGGCGGCAGTCCGCCTGCGTGCACCGTGCGCGTCGCGGCTACTGATTTTTGGGCGCTGTCGCGCGGCGAAAAGAATCCGTTCGAGCTGCTGATGGACGGCAAGATCCGTTTGCAGGGGCGCATGGAAGTCGCGATGGCGCTAAGCTCCGTGCTGATCGGCTGAGGTCGCGCGCCGCAGATCGTAAGGCGAGCGCGCTTATCTCTATTGGTGACGAGGGAACCCATGCGGCTTCAGGCAACCTTGGCGCGATTCAGTCTGTCGGGCGCGCTCCTCGCGCTCGCAGCCGGAAGCGGCGCTTGCTCGTCGGACTCACCCCTCGCCGCCGGTAGCGGCGGTGCGCAAGCCGGCTCGGCTGGGGCCAGCCCCGCCGGCGCGCCCATGACCGCAGGATCGAGCTCAAGCGGCGCCGGCCAAGCCGGCGTGAGTGGCGCGGGCACCACGTCAGGCGGCAACACGACGGGCGCAACCGCCGGCAACGGCAGCGGCGGCGCAACCGCCGGCAACGCGACCGGCGGTAGCAATGGGGGCGCCGGCAACGCGGGCCTTGCCGGCGCTGGCGGCGAGACCGAAGTGCTCGGGCCGTTCAAGCTCACCAGCCCTGTCGTCACCGAAGGCGCCACGATCGACGTTAAGTTTCGCTGCACCGGCGACAACGTCACACCCGCGCTCGACTGGACCCGCGGCCCGCCAGCGACGCTCAGCTACGCGGTCACACAGATCCACGTCGGTTCGCAGTCGGTGCATTGGGTGTTGTGGGACATCCCGGCCGCACTGCGCATGCTCCCGGAACACATCGTACGCGAAGCCATGCCCGCGACGCCCGCCGGTACCAAACAAGTCAAACCGAACATCGATGGCGCCACCTGGTACGGCTACACCGGCCCCTGTCCCGGCGGCGCAAACCAAAGCTACACCTTCTCCGTTCACGCGCTCGACGTCGCGACCCTGCCCGGCATCACCCCCGAATCAACCTCGACCGCCGCCATGGCCACCGTCAAAGCCCACCAACTCGCAGTCGCATCGATCACGGTTATGGCAAGCAAATAGGCTGCCAACCCGCAGCCTGGATTGCAGAAACTACCGTGGCGTCGCGGGGCCACCCTGAGCGATCCGAGATTTTTTCACAGGGAGATCGAGAGATCGGGAGGTTTTGTTGTTCGAGCCGCACAACACCACGCGGCAATTGCGCAGAATCCATTCGGCATCCTCCGTCTCGAACCCCCAAATTCTGGCTCCCGATCTCTCGATCTCCCTGTGAAAAAATCTCGCTCGTGCCGGTGCGTTAAGTGCGACGGGGGAGCAGCAGCGGAAGGCGAGGTCGGCGTTTACGAAGTCGGGCACCTAACCCGCGGCCGTCTAGCAATTGGCGCTTGAGCCACTCCACCCAACGCGCAACCGGTTGAGTCCGCTTTGAGCCGCTCGTTACGGCAGCGCGGCCCAGCTCAAACCTTCACCCAGCTGCGTCGAAATCGACTGGGTGCGGAAGCTCTTGAGCGACATCACGTAGATGCCGGGCGCGCTGCCGCGCGTGGAGAAGAAGGCGAGTAGGCGCCCGTCCGGGCTGCACGCAGGATGCGTGTTCGAGCCCTGGCCTTGCGTCAGGCGCCCGATAACGCGCCCCTTTTCGTCGCCCATCACCAGGTCCTGCTTCCCGCCGCCGACCGAGACTGCATACACCAACCGAATGCCGTCCTCGGTGTCGCAGAATGTCTGACCGCCCGCCGTGAAACCGGGCGGACTCACCGCTTTACCGTCGAGCCAGACGCGCTGCGTGCCCTGCTTGGCGTCTCCACCAATCCACGACAGCTTGCCCGAGGGACTGAACACCGGACGAGTGGCAAGCTCGTTCGTCGACACGCTCTTCATGTTGCTGCCGTCAGCGCTGCCGACGAAAATCGCGCTCTTGCCGGCGTCCGCGACCGCCAGCGCCAGCTGCTTACCGTCACGGCTGAGCGACACGCCGTACAGCGAAGTCTTGAACGGCACGCCCATCGCTTCGGTCTTTTGGTTCGAATAGGTCGCGAGCGAGAACGGCGAGTACTCGTGACTGACCAAGTAGAAAATCTTGTTGCCGGGCCCGAACGCCGGCGCGATCGCCGTGTCCTTCGGATCCGTGAACGGCAACAGCCCGTTGCCGTCGGCGTCCATCCGGAAGATGCGACGGTTCTTGCCCCAACGTCCGGAGAACGTGAGCTCGCTCGCAAAACCGCCGGGGCGCCCCGTCAGCGCGCCGAGCAATGCGTCGGTGATGCGGTGCGCGGTGACGCGCGCCTCCGTCTTCTTCACCGTCAGGTTCTTCTCGAACACCGGCTTTTTGCCGCTGCTCATCAGGTATGCCAAGCCGAATACCTGGATCTGATCGGTGCCGACCTTGCGCGCAGCAACCTTGACGATCGCTTCCGCGCCGAGCTTGCGCCAGGCGTCGACGTCTACCGCATCTTCGAAGCCGTACATACCAGCCGGCGCTTTATCGTCGGCGATCACGTCGAACAAACCGGTCAGCTCGAAATCACGCCGCACCACGCCACGCACGATGACGTCTTCGTAGTCGGGGCTGAGCGAGGGCAAGACCGCGATGCGCGGCAGCTTCTCCACTGTGCTGCTGGTGATGATCATCTCGCCCAGCACACTCTCGTCCGGAGCTGCCGCAGGCACGTCGGCGCTCGCCGAAAAAACAACAGACAGCGTCGCGGCAGCGACCAGAAACTTAAAAGCGTTCTTCATTCGCACTTGGCACCCTGGCCGGAAAACGTGAATAGCTCGGACGTGGACAAAATATCGGGATACAGCGGCGGCGGCGGCGGCAGCTCTTCACCGCGGACACCGTCGAGCGTGGAGCGAACCTTGGCGTCGAACACGCTATTCCCACTCGGTCTCGTGACAGTGAACGCGCCAACGCTTCTGTTGGCGCCGATTTGAACGTGCACGGAAGCCTTCAAAGTCTTCAGCTCTTCACACGGGACCTCGCCTACCGGCGCATGGAAGCGTGACACAAACCAGGAGATGATTTTTGCCCGGTAGGCGCTGACGGCACGCGCCTTCAGCGGGTCGGCCTCGGTACCTTCTTTTACGCCGTCGGCGGTGCCTTCTCCCTCGACCGTCGGTTTGGCGTCCGGCGCGGCGTCCGTCAGCTGCTGATCAACCTGTTTCGCGGTCTCGGCGTCAGGCGGTGGCGCGGAGGCGTCGAGCGGCGTGAGCTTGGACGACGGAATGGCTTCGGGCGCTTTGCTAGCCTTCGCCGAGGGCGCGCTGGTGTCCTCGAAGCGCTGCACGGGCGCCTGCTTCTTCCACATGTCCGGCAGCTTGGCCTTCTGCTTACCGCCCAGCTTGAGCAGCGGAAGATCGTCCATGATCGGCTTGACGGAGATCGGGATCTCCTTCGGCTCTTCGAACGCCGCAGCGTTGACATGCGCCGAGCCAGCGCCAGCGTAGATCCAGATCAGCAAGATCACGCCCTCGACCAGGAACGCCAACAGTCCCGCGAGCGCGATCTCGCGAGCCTTGAACACGGGCTCGAGCGTGCCCGAGCTCACTTGCCTCCGGCTTTGGCGCCAGTCTTCGGTTTGGTCGCCGGCTCTTCGGGCGCGTCTTCGACCACCGGCTCGACCAGCAAGTTCAGCGACTCGACCCCGCTGTTGCGCGCCGCCGCCACCACCTTGGCCACGATCTCGTAGCGCGCGTCTTTGTCCGCGCGAATGTAGATTTCGCGCTCTTTCTGCACGCGCGCGCTGTTCTTCAGCGCGTCGTCAACGTGCGAAGTGACGTCTTCTTCACCGAATAGTACGCGCTCTTCCTTGGTGATCGACACCAGCAGCCGCGCGTCTTTCACCGGCGTCGATGCCGCTTTCACCTCCGGCAGATCGATGCGCAGGCCAGTCGTCAACAGCGGAGCCGTGACCATGAACACGACCAGCAGCACCAGCATCACGTCCACCAGCGGGGTGACGTTGATGTCACGGAACCCGCCGCGACGACCTCTACCGACGCTGATTGCCATAGGCCGCCTGCGCAGCGGCGCGCCCGCCCTCCGCGGGATCTTGCACCAAGACCTCGACCCAAGCTTCGGCCGAAGCGCCCACGACGTCGAGCAAGTCGCCGATGCGCTTGTCGACGTAGTTGTAGGCGATGGTGGCGGGAATCGCCGCCACCAGCCCGACAGCGGTCGCGATCAGCGCCTCGCCGATCGCCGGCGCAACCACCGGCAGCGACGCGCTCTTCTCGACGCCGATGCGCAAGAACGCCTGCATGATGCCCCACACCGTGCCGAACAGCCCGACGAACGGTGACGCTGCAGCGATGCTCGACAGCGTCGGCATCAACGTGGTGATCCGCTGCTGCTCGGTCGCCAGTGCGCGCTTGGCGATCGCGCTCAGTAGCTCCGCGCTCAGCAGCTGTTGGTGATGCCGCTTCGAAAGCTCGACGACGATTCGCGCGCCCGGCGCGTCCTTGTGCTTGAACGCGATCGCGATCAAGTCCTTGGCGCGCTCGGCCGTCTCAGCTTCTAGCTCGAAGTTGCGCTCAGCCGAGCGCAGGCGCCCAAGCTGTGCCGTCTTCAAAAACCAGATCAGCCAGACCAACACCGACGCTACGGCGAGCAGCGACAACACGACGAGCACGACGCCCGAAGCGCCCAGCACCAACTGGATCGGATCGAGCGCCGGAGCCTTCGAAGCAGCAGGATTCATGCGGCGGCGCGCTTTATGAACCGAGCACGATGTCTACGCGACGATCTTTCGACCACGACGCATCGTCCGTCCCCGTGGAGTCGAGCTCGCCACGCGAGGTCGTTAGCGCCTTGGCCGCCGTCATTCCGGCCGCGACGATCGCGCCCTTGACGTTGTCGGCGCGCTGCTGACCGAGGATCATGTTGTAGTCGTCTTCGCCGCGATTGTCGGCGTGACCCACCAGCCGCATCTCGCGACCTTTGAGCTTGCCGGTCGTGAAGCACACGGCGAGCTTGGCAAGCACGGCCTTGTCTTCGGCGCGAATGTTGGCCGAGTCGTAAGCGAAGAACGCTTCGGCATCGGTGATGCCGCAGGCCTTCTTGATCTCGTCCGAAATGTTGATGCTGCCCTTGCTCGGATCGTCGTCCGGCTTGGGGTTGCTGGCGGTAGGCGCAGGGACCGGCTTCGCAGCAGGCGGCGGCGCGTCAGCCATTTTGGCGGGAAGCGGCGGGTCAGAGCCGCAACCAAGAGCCGTTCCAAGAGCCAAGAGCGAGAGTGCACGTTTCATCGTCAGAGCCTCCTTCCGGCGGTCTGTATAACACCGGACCGTGATCGCGAAACGCAAAGAAAGCCTCAACTATTCCGCTGTGTATGGATCTACGGCGCGGCGTTCTTGCGGCACGTGTCGAAATGATCCGAACGCGCGTCAGGTGCGAAGCAGGTACGTGAGCACGACGAGCGAGCCGAACAAGAAGAACACGATCAAGACCAGCTTGATCAGCGCGCTCGATGCGGCCTTGGGTTCGGAGCGACTCACCTCGAGCTTGGACATCGCCAGCATCAGCACGGCCGTGAGGCGCTTCTCCGCACCGGGGCCGCGCTCGCGATCACCCTTCATGCCGCGGTAGCGCACGGCAGCTTCGTCGAGCGCCTCGTGGCTCTGGCAGAAATCCAGGAACGCATGGTGAGCAGCGTCATGCTCCCAGTTGTCGAGCGCGTTCTTCCACAACGCCTCGAGCGTGGGGTCCGGTGTCTTCACGGCGTTTGCTCGCTCGTCATCGCGGGTTCCTCGTGCCGTGCTGGGTTCGAAAGCGCTTGGGGGCCGGAAGCTTGGAGCATATCTTCGCCGCAAGTCCCTTGAAAATGCGCGTGCTCAATCGCCGCTCCTTCGCCTGGCCCGCGATCTCGCCACTCGCGGCCGCGTGCCTGCTCGGCGCCTGCGCCGGCAACGCCCAGCCACCAGCGCCTGCTCTTGCGCCTCGGTCGCGACCCGCCCCAGAAGCGATCACACTCCAGGATCGCGGTTGGGGCGTGCTGCGCTCCGAGCCCTTGGGTTTGAAGCTGGCGCTACCCGAGGCTCGCAGCTGGCTCGAGCCAACACGCCGCGCGCCCGGCGGAGCCAGCTGGGAGCTTCGTCACGAGCCGACCGGCTCCACGCTGAGCGTGCGGCGGTGGCGCGCCTCCCGGCTGTCACGCGTCGACAGCTGCGAAGCTGAGCTGCGTGCACGGACGCCTGATCTGGCCACAGTCGACGAAACGAACCTGGTGGCGCTGCGAGAGGTCCGGGTTCCGGAAGGCTTCGTGACCCGCATCGCGTTGGTCGCGCTAGCGGGCGAAGGCCCGCGACTGCGCGGGCAGGTGCTGGCGATCGGCGCCGGCATCGGCGAATGCTTGGCGGCGGTCGCGCGGACCGAGTGCGCGACCGAAGCCGAGCTGGGCGAGCGGCTGCGGCTGCTCGACGTCGCGCTCGGGCACCTCCGGCGGGCCCGGATCGAAGACCGCGTGCCCGCGCCGCCACCGCTTCCGCAGGAGTAGTCCCAGGTCGATCCGCTCCGGCCGTGTGACCGACAAATTCGGTACGACTCCGTCGTCACACTTGCCGTTGGGCCATTTCCCCCTAGATCTTCGTACTGTGTGGAATGACCTGGGCTTCGAAACCGTCATCAGGTCCAGAAGCACAGTTCTAATGACACGCGGTGCGGAAGGAATAACCTCCACTCCGCTTCAGGCCGGGGAGTTTGCGAGCTCATATAAGTGACCGATCTAGCGATTTTTCTCGCTGAACAAGTACGAAAGCTACGAACACAAGCTCAAATGACGCAGGCCGAGCTGGCGTCTCGCGCCGGCGTGACCGTCGAAACAGTCGCTCGTCTCGAGCGAGTGTTGCGCGGCCGCGCATCAGCCAACGCCAATCCGTCACTCGAAACGATGGAGCGCATCGCTTCATCGCTCGGCGTCGATGTGGCGGATCTGGTTTCACAATCGAAGACGCGCCCGAAAGACGATCGACTCAACGTGGTGTTGCGCGGCGCAAGCAGCGCCGTGCGCCGCCGCGTGTTGCTCGTCACCGAAGCGCTGATTCGCGACGAACAAAGCGAAGCGCGGCAAGCCAAAGCCGACTCGAAACTGAAAAAGTCCTCCAAGCGCCGCTAACGGCGGCGCGGCTGGCCGAGCTTCAAGCACCCAGCTTTTGCTGGGCTGCTTGGAGCTTGGCTTGCGCTTTGCGATCGAGCTTGCCGATCACGACCAAGCTCGACTGCTGAGCGCGGAAAATCCGTGCCGCGGTGGCCTGCACGCGTGATTCGGTGACGTTCATCAGCTGCTCGATGCGGGCTTCGGGCTCAGCCACGCCTCCGCTCAAGACGCCTTGGCCGACGAACGCGGCCAGGTCAGTCGGCATGTCGTAGAGTTCCAGCATCTGCCAGCGCAGGCGCGCCTTGGCGCGTATTAGCTCGGCCGCCGTTGGCCCATGCGCGGCGAGATCTGCCAACACGTTGAGCATCTCGCTCAGCACACGCGTCGCCGAAGCGTGCGCGCACTCGGCGACGATCTCGAGCACGCCCGCGTCCGAGTACGCCTCGAACATCGCCGACACGTCGTAACAAAGCCCGCGCTCGTCCGACAACGCGCGG
Organism: Polyangiales bacterium; assembly: GCA_038252755.1. Lineage (GTDB taxonomy): Bacteria > Myxococcota_A > Polyangia > Polyangiales > Polyangiaceae > PMG-095. The sequence goes on from JBBSAB010000006.1 coordinate 118,023, forward strand.
TACAGGCGCGTTGCGTTACCGTCGTCGAGCACGCGCATCAGCAGCTCGGTCGCCGGCTCGTCGGCGTCGCTCTCGCCGGGTGCCCGAAACGCTAAGCCGAGCCAAGTCTGGCTGCCGGTATCGGGCACGTAGCGGAACTCCGGAGCGAGCTGCGGTGGCGGCGCCTGAGCCACGACGGCGCGCCCGCGCGGCAGACCGGAAAAACGCCGTGTCGCCAGCTTGCTCAAGCGCTCGGGATCGAACGCGCCCGCCAGCGTCACCACCATGCCCTCGCCCACGTAGTGGCGACGGTGGAACTTGCGCAAGCCGGGAGCGTCGAAGCGCGACAGCGTGGTTCGCGTGCCCGCGATCGGCATACCGAGCGCGTGGCTACCGAAGCATAGCTCGCGCAGGATACTCGGGCCGTCGACCAACCGACCGTTGCCGTCGTACGACTCGAGCAGCTCCTCGCGCACGATGCCTTTTTCGATCGCGATGTCGTTGAACAGCGGCGACTCGCACAAAAGCGCCGTCAGCTCGAGCGAGCGCTCCAGGTTCTCGGCTGGTACCGAGCACGACAAGACGCCGTGGTCGACGTAAGTCATCGCGCCGAACGCCGCGCCCAACTCCTCGAACGCCAGCGCCTGGGCGTGGGCGGTCGGGTGCCCCGGGATGCCCCGATGCAGCATGTGCTCGTGGAAATGACTGATGCCGTTGTCGCGCGGCGCCTCGAAGCGCGAGCCGACCCGCACGTGCACGTCGAGCGCCGCGCTGTGGACGGCCGGCATGCGCACCAAATTCAGGCGCAAGCCATTCTTGAGCACCTTGCTGGTGATGCGCGGCGCGGTCTCGCGGCGGGGAACCGAGCGCGCCTTCACTCGTCGTCGTCCGCGCGACCCTTCGCCTCTTCGGCGAACTCGGTCATCACCTTCAGCTTGTCGCCGGCGGCGCGGCGCAGGTCTTGAACGTAGCGCGCAACCGCCTCGCTCGACTTGGCCTGCAGCAGCGCTTGCACCACCTTCGACTTGTCCTTGATGAAGTCGTCGTGGCTGGCTTCGGTGCGCTCCTTGAGCTGCATCACCAGCGCGCCAGTCGCGGTCGCGAGCGGCTTACTGTAGACCTCGTCCGGCTGCTTGAGCTCGAAGGCTTTGGGCGCCACTGGGTCGCTGGGCTCGACGTCGGGCAGCGGATTGCCAGAGGCGTTGAACGGCGCCGACACCTCGAAGTGCGGGCGATCAGCCGACAAGAGCGCGGCGGTGTCGGCGCTGTCTTTCTTCGGAGCGTCGCTCTTCGGCGCGTGCTTGGCGCTGAAGTCGACGGCCAGCGCGCGCGTGGCGTCTTCGAGCTTTTCGCCGGCCTTGGTGCGAGTGATCAGCTGCTCAGCGAATTTCGCCAGCGCTTCGTCGGCCGCAAAGTGCGCGTACAGCCGGCGCGCCACGAAGCGTCGACCGTCGTGCTCGAGCTTGTCGGCCGTAAGCTTGCCGGTGACTTTCAGCACGTGGTAGCCGCGCGGACTCTCGATCACCGGTGACAGGTCGCCCGGCTTTAGGCTCTCGAGCGCCTTCTTCAGCTCATCGGCGCCGATGCCGTAGGTCGCGCTCACGCAGCCCAGGTCGCCGCCTAGCATCGCGGTTTGGCCAGCTGATACATCGCGGACGACGGCATCGAACGACTCGCCCTTGGCGACGCGCTCGCGCGCCTGCTCGGCCTTCAAGCGCACCGGCTGCTTTTCGTCGTCGAGCGCGTTCTCGGGCAACGCGATGAAGATTTCGCGTGCCGTACTGCAGCCCGCCGTAAAATCGGCTTTCTTGTTGGTCCAATCGCCGTCGATTTGCGCCTGGTTGGCCAGGCTCCATTTCTCGACCGCAGCGTCATCTAGATCGATCGCGTATTTCGCGAACCAATCGCGCTTCAAGTTCACGGTGCGCAGAACGACCTTGGCGCGCTCGCGCTCGAACAGCGCGTACGCCTCGGGATCTGGAATCCGCACGCGCGAGCGGACGATTTCACGCATGCGCGCGGCCAAAAGCTCGCGCTCCTGCATGTCCTTGAATTCCTTGGGGCCGCGATTGGTCCGCATCCGAACCTCGCGCTCGTACAGCTTGTAGTCGAAGGGCTCACCCTCGGTGCGTTGCACCTGTAGTTGGCGAACCGGATATTCCGAGCCCGGGGCGCAGGCGTAGCCCGCGTTCGAAGGCGGACACAGGCCGAGCATGAACGAGAACTCGGACATCGCCTCGGCCGGCAAGGAAGCCCGCACGCGACCAGCCATCAAATCGGCTTCGAGCGCGTCTTCGCCGATTTTGAGGCCGAGCTTCTTGGCTTCGGCCACGAGCAGCTCGCGCTCGACCAAGCCGTCGAGCACCTTCTTGTTCAAGCTGTACTTCTTCGACGCCTTCGGTTCCACCTGGCGCGGCACGATCATGCCGTGCGCCGCGTAGTACTCCTTGGCATCGACGCAGTAGCCGTCGTACGCGACCGCGCACTCACGCGTCAGCTTGGCCGTCGGACCACTTCGCCCCTGGCGAAACTCCAGCGCGAACACCACGATGATGGCGAACGCGACACCCGCGACCACCACGTTTCCGATTCCACCGCTTCGAAAGAAACTCAGCATTGGCCCTGACTTTGGGCGCCGCAGATATCACGCCCCAGCGGACGAAGCCAGGCTTAGGCCGACCCGTGGGCCTATCTGGCCGCCGACTCAACGCGGAGGATCGTGGGTGACGGTCTTTTCCAGGGCGAGCGCGTAACGCAGCTCTTGCTCCAGCTCATCCTCGCTGCCCAGCGAACGCTCGAACGTAACCTCGAACCAGGTGTCGAGCGTGGTGGAGGCGTCGCCTGGGTCCTGCACCGGGACGGCGGCAACGCCCACTTCGGTGTAACCGCGCTCGCATGCTTCGGCCGCACAGACGCGAGCGCGCGCGTACACGTCGTCGGCGTTCGCGGACGGGAAGTCGCTGGCCTGACCTCGCACGACGAAGCGCACGGCCATTACCGCGCCCGGTCGCACAGCGACGCCGCTGTCCATGATCAGGTTGTCGCGGACGCGATCCGCCAAGACTACCTGGTCACCCAAAGTGCGATACACCTCGAAGCCTCGAGCAACTAGGGTCTTCTTAAGCTCAGCGGGCGTGGGGATCATAGGGGAAGTGGCCTCGGGCCGCGACGTCCCTCAAGATCAGTGCAATCAGGAGAGACCCCTCTCACGCACACGAGATCGACACCAGGAACGTACGCGGTCCGATTGGGAATCGTCAAGGTGGCTCTTACCGCGGGGTGGACTCGTGTAGCACGGCTCGGTCGGTCGGTCTCGACCTCTGGCTTCGCTCGCTTGGGGGTTCGGTGTCCGTTTCGGGGAGGTCGGTCTCGGTCTCGGGCTCGGGCTCGGGGGCCCGGCCCAGGGGGGCCGTGCCCTTGGCTTCTCCGAGAGCGTGATTCTCGAGCTGGTGGCGAAAGCTGACGGGAAGCCGAGAGCGTGAGATGCGACGGCGACAGGCGGGCGATTTGGGGAAGGAAATTGGTGGGTAGGAAAGTAGACATCACTGCCGAGCGAAGCTGGAACCGTTCTTTGAGTGACGGGTAGGTCAGGCTGCTGGCCATGATATTGTGGTGATCGTGAGTCGCAGAAGCCCATCGACCGGGACCGAGGTCCACGCGCAGCGGCGGGCGACCGGCGGCGCCCGCCGTGAGGCTACCGAGCGCGTGACACTGCGCGGACCCGACTTCGAAACGCAAGGCTGGACCCTCAACGTGAGCCGCGGCGGCATGCGCGCCATTGTCGAGGAACCGGTAAAGGCGGGCGTCGAATACGAGCTCCTCGTCGGCGGCGTTGAAGATTCCGCGCGCAAAGTCGCGGTCGTATGGGTCCAAGACGAAGCCGACGGCCAAATCGTCGGCGTGCGATTCCTCGACGTGGCCGGGTCCGTACCGCCGGCACAGGTCTAGTAAGGCGCGAATCGCGCGGCGCGAGTACAGTCGCGCGCGTTGACGACGACCGAAGAAGTTTTGGGCCCCGGCGGGCCGCTTTCGAAAGCGCTGTCGGCGTACGAGTCGCGGTCGGGGCAGCTGGAGATGGCGCGCGCGGTCGAGCGCACGCTGGACCAAGAAGGCATCCTGTTTTGCGAGGCCGGGACCGGGACCGGCAAGACGCTCGCGTACCTGGTGCCCGCGCTGTTGTCGGGCAAGAAAGTGATCGTTTCGACGGCAACGCGCGCGCTACAGGAGCAGATCTTTCAGCGCGATCTACCGCTGATCGAAGAGGCGCTCGGCATCTCGTTCCCGGTCGCGTTGATGAAGGGGCTCTCGAACTACGTTTGCCGGCGGCGCCTGGCTGAATTTCGCGCCAGCCCCGAGGCCTCGCGACCGATGTACGCGCGCTCGCTCGACGCGCTTTCCCGCTTCCTGGAGGACTCCGAAACCGGTGATTTTGCCGAGCTCGCCGGCATGGCGGAGGACGACCCGCTGCGTGCCGAGGTCGGCTCGTCGAGCGACACGCGCCTGGGCGCCTCCTGCCAGTACTTCGACGAATGCTTCGTGACCAACATGCGCCGAGAAGCCGAGCGCGCGCGGCTGGTCGTCGTCAACCACCACCTGTTCTTCGCCGATCTCGCGCTGCGCGGCCCGCACCCCGGCCGCGTGCTGCCCGACTACGATGCGGTGATCTTCGACGAAGCGCATCAGCTCGAGGATATCGCTACGGAGTTTTTTGGCATGCGCGTCTCGCGACGTCGCCTCGATCGGTTGCTGGCCGACACCGAGCGCGCGCTGCGCGCCGCCGGCGCTTCCGATCCGTTGTTCGGCGGTGACAGCGCGATGCGCAGCGTGAGCGCCGTCGAGGTCTCGGCCGACGCGTTTTTCCACGCGCTAGGCGCCGCCGCTGGCAAGGACGAGCGCATCACGCTCGAGCGCGACATCTTCTCGGGTGAGGTCGCGACCGCCTGGCATGCGCTCGATTCTGCGCTGGAGGGCTTGGCTGCAACGACCGAAATGGCGCGTGGGCGGCTGGCGGCACCGTCGCTGCGCGGCCCCCGCCCGTCGTCGACGCTGCCCGAAGCGCTCGAGCTCGCGTCGCGCCGGAGCGAAGAAGCACGCTCCGCGCTCTCGCAAGTCGTCGAGGGCGGCGCGGGTCGCGTGACGTGGCTCGAGCAAGGCCAGAAGAACGTGACGTTGGCTTCGTCGCCGGTCGATCTGTCGTTGTTGTTTCGCGAGCGCATCTTCGAGACCGTGCCAAGCGTCATCCTGACCAGCGCCACGCTCTCGACGGCCGGACGCAAGACGACCGAGGAGCCTGCCCCGTCTGAAGGCGAAGACTTCGACGGCGAGAGCGAGAGCCCACGCCCCTTGAAGACGGCGTTCAGCTACTTTCGTGCGCGCTACGGCGTCGCCGACACGCGCATCGAGGTCAACGAGTTGGTCGTGCCATCGCCGTTCGATTTCGAGCGAAACGCGCTGCTCTACACGCCGAAGGATTTGCCCGCGCCGAACGCACCCGGCTTCGCAGAGCAAGCAGCGCTACGCATCGCCGAGCTGGTCGCGATCACCGGTGGCGGCGCGTTCGTGCTGACGACCTCGCACAAGACCCTGCAGCTGTTGTCGCGGCTTTTGCCGGCGAAGCTCGGCGGCAAACGGCTGTTGGTTCAGGGCACCCGACCAAAGGCCGTGCTGCTGCAGGCGTTTCGCGGCGACGGTGACGCAGTGCTGCTGGCGACGCAGAGCTTCTGGGAAGGCGTGGACGTGCCCGGCAAAGCGCTGCGCCTAGTGGTGTTGGAGAAGATCCCATTCGCGGTGCCGACCGATCCGGTGATGGTGGCGCGCGGCCGCGAGCTGGAGGCCGCTGGCGAGAACCCGTTTATGAAGCTGTCCGTGCCGGCAGCGGCGATCGCCCTGAAGCAGGGCTTCGGGCGGCTGATTCGCACGCAGCGTGACGTGGGCATCGTCGCCTTGCTCGATGATCGCGTGCACCGGCGCGGCTACGGCAAGTTGATTTTGGGCGCGCTACCGCCGGCACGTCGGACCAGTGAGATCGACGACGTGCGGGAATTTTGGGCGAGGGTTGGCGCGAGTTAGGAGTTAGGAGTTGGCAGTTACGAGTTAGCCGAAGCTCAACTCTTCTTGCCGGCCTTCTTCTTCGCTGCCGCGGGGGCTTTCTTCGCGACCGCTTTCTTCTTCGCTGCCGCGGGGGCCTTCTTGGCGGGGGCCTTCTTCGCAAGCGCCTTCTTGGCGGGAGCTTTCTTCGCGACCGCTTTCTTCTTCGCTGCCGCGGGGGCCTTCTTAGCAGGAGCTTTCTTCGCGACCAGTTTCTTCGCCGGGGCTTTCTTCGCTGCGGGAGCCTTCTTCGCCGGAGCCTTCTTCGCCGGGGCCTTCTTCGCCGGGGCCTTCTTCGCCGGGGCTTTCTTCGCTGCGGGGGCCTGCTTCGCCGGAGCTTCCTTCGCGACCACTTTCTTCGCGGGCGGAGCGGCGGCTTTCTTGGGGGCGGGGGCAGCCTTCTTGGCAGCGGCCGGCTTTTTGGCGGCTTTTTCGGCCTTAAGGGGCGCCGGCTTGGGAGCTTTCTCGGCCTTCGGAGCCTTCTCGGCCTTCGGAGCCGCGGCGGGCTTGGTCTTGGCGAGCGGCTTGGGCGACGCCTTCGGCGCGCGCTTCGCGGACGGCGGGATCGTCGGCAGGTCGTCGTCTTCCATGTGCATGCTGGCGTCGTCGGCGCCGCTGTCGGGACGACCGAGCGCGCCTTGCTTCCTGGCCTGCAACGTCTCCTTGATCTTCGCGTCCAACACCGCGAACTCGAACGGCTTGTCGACGTACGCGTCGGCGCCGTACAGCGGCGACGTCATCTCGTTCAGCGACTCGCCGATGCCGGTTAACATGACCACACCGGTGTGCGCGAGCGAGACCGCTTCGCGGATCTTGCGACACACTTCCCAGCCGCTCATGCCAGGCATCATCACGTCCAAGATTACGAGGTGCGGCAGGTGCTCGTGCGCGAGCTCCCACGCCTGGTCACCGTCCGAAGCTTCCAGCACGGCATAGCCGCCCGAACGGAGGTGGCTCGACAGCATCGCCACGGTGCTCGGCTCGTCATCGGCAATCAGCACTACGATCTTGGAAGTATTGGGCATCTCGAAAAGCTCCAGTAAGCCAGCCACTTCAGTCCAGCTGGCGGCGCACGGTCAAGGCCGACGGCCTTCGATGCGGTTTCCGGGCCTGCTTTCGCCCCTCAGACGTCGTGCGAGCTCACGCCCAGCGCCTTGAGCACACGCGGCAGCTGCGGTCGCGGCACCGAAACCCGCGTCGGCATGCCCGCACCCAGGCCGAACAACTCGACGAAATTCTTGCCGCTGTCGAAGCGCGCGGCAACACTGACGTTCTCGCGATCCACAACGACGCTGACCACTTCGCGCTCTTGGCCGAGCAGCAAAAGCAACGTCTTGTCGATGCGCGTGTAGCCTTCACTCACGTCGACGAGCGCGACGCCCGGCTCAAGCCGCTTGTACGCCTGCGCTGCCCGCCGCGTTTCCCTCTCGACGGGCACCAGCTCCTCGGCAGCCTGATCGATCGGCTGCCACAGCGCCGCGTCCGCGAGACCGGTGGCCATGTGCCGGACAATCACGCCAAAAAGGCCTTGGTCGCGGAAGCGTGCGCGCAACGCGCGGTCCATGCGCTCCGCGACCGGGCTGGGTGTGCCGATCCGCGTGTCGATCGCGCGCGCATCGTCGTCGCAGCCGGGGTACGGCTCGACGCCGTTGCGAATCCACTTGGCAGCGCTGGCCAAGCCGTCAAAGTCGGTGTGACACACGATCGTGTCGATGCGACCAGCGCGGGCCACCAGCTCCGGCGTGATCATTTCCGGGCAGGCGCCGTGCTCGGCTTTCGTGGCGAGCACGAAACGCGGATCGTCTTTGTAGAGGGCGTGCTCTTCGCTGTCGTGGTGGTCGACCCACATACCAAGCCGTTCCCCCAGCCCTTCGATCAGCGGCAACGTAATCTTTTTGAATCCGCCACCACTGCCGCTGCCGGCAAACGCGATATCCAGCACCACGACGCGCCCGTCCAGGCTGCTCGCCTTGGGGAGCTTGCGCGGCGTTCCGAAAGCCAGGTGCTGCATCAATCAGGCAGTGTTGTCGCGTAGTTGCAGCAGAGCAAGGCAGCATCGGGGAATTGTTGAGCTAGGATTGCCGAATGAGATGCAGCCTCGCTCCCTCCGCAACGCTGCTGGCTTGCGTCTTCGTCTTCATCCCTAGCCTCACCCAAGCCAAGCCACCCGAGGCCGCTGCAACCTGCGGCCAACGCGGGCGGGTCGTTTTCGACAAAGACACCACGCTCGCGGACGCGTCCGGCCGCAAGATCGCCCGCTTCAGCGGCGGCGAATCGGCTGTCACGCTGCTCGCCCCGCCGGCCGGCGGCAGTGATCTGGCTCGGATCGAGACCGGCACCGGGAAAGGGTCGTTCCGATTGTCGGGCTTCATCAAGAGCAGCGAGCTGCGCGTGTTCGCCAACTCCAGCGTACCAGTCGTGAGCGGTCACGTTTGGCTTGGCGCTGGCACGCGGGTCACGGCGGCGGGCTCAAGCGGCGGCAAAGTGCGGATCGAAAAGCAAGTCACCACGCCTTTCAACCAGCGCTTCAGCACGCTCGCAGACTGCAGCGTGCTCACGTTCACACCCCCGACACCGCCCACTTTCACGATGCCGGGTTCCGCGCGCGTGTTCTTGATGAAGGTGCAGTTGCTCGATCTGTACGACGACGTACCGCCGACCGGCTCGCCGATCACGACGCTGCAGCGCGCGGCGGGGGTCGACAACGTGCGTTTCTTCAGCACCGAGCAGCGCGGCGGCTTCGTCCACGTGCGGTACCAAGGCGACGTGAACATCGACGCCTGGGCCAAAGCCAGCGATCTCACTCCACTGGCGCGCGGCGAGACGTCCGATTTGCCGCCGAGCAGCTACAGCATGAGCACGCCACCCCAGCTGCAGCTGCCGCAACCGCCGCGCGTAGTGAAGACGACACGCGAGCTGCCGCTGCGGCTGGCGGCCAAAGACGCCGAAGCACCGGTCGGCATCGTCGAGGCGGACACCGAGGTCTACGTGATGGACACGGTGGCGGGCTGGGCCAACGTGCTACCGAAGAGCCTGCACGTTTTGCCAGCTGGCGAACTGTCGTTTTGGGTCAAGGGCGCCGACCTCGGCCTGTGACGTGGACGCCCGATAGGCCCGTGATATAGCGGCGGCGTGGCCGTCAACGACTCGCACACCGCTGCTCTGAAACAAGCGCTCGCACATCCCCTCACGCAGACGGATTTTCCGAAGCTGGGTCGGAAATACGAGGGCAAGGTGCGCGACAACTACACGACCGAAGATGGTCGTCGCGTGATCATTGCAACGGACCGCATCAGCGCATTCGATCGCGTGCTCGGTACGTTGCCGCTCAAGGGCCAGGTGCTCGGCTTCGCGGCAGCGTGGTGGTTCGAGAAGACGCGCGACATCGCGCCGAACCACGTGCTCTCAGTGCCGGATCCGAACGTGCTGGTGGCGCGCGAATGCCAGCTGGTACCGGTCGAGATGGTGGTGCGCGCGTACTTGACTGGCACGACTTCGACCAGCATCTGGATCCACTACGAGCAAGGCAAGCGCGAGTTCTGCGGCCACCAGCTGCCGGAAGGCCTGAAGAAGCACCAGCAGCTGGCCGAACCGATCCTGACGCCAAGCACCAAGGCCGCGCACGGCGAGCACGACGTGTCGGCATCGCGCGAGGAAATCTTGAAGATTTCGGGTATGCCCGCCGCCGATTTCGATCGCGCCGCCGAGCTGGCGATGGCGCTGTTCAAGGAAGGTCAGCGCGTGTGCGCCGAGCGCGGCTTGATCTTGGTCGACACCAAGTACGAGTTCGGCAAGACGCCAGAAGGTGAAATCATGCTGATCGATGAAATCCACACGCCGGACTCGTCGCGCTTCTGGTTCCAAAACACCTACGAAGAGCGCTTCGCCTCCGGCCAGGATCCCGAGAGCTTCTCCAAAGAATTCGTGCGCGGCTACTTGGTCGAGCAAGGCTTCCGCGGCGACGGCCCGATCCCGAACATCCCCGACGACGTGAAGGTCGAGGCGATGCGTCGCTACATCGAAGCCGTCGAGCGCATCACCGGCGTCGCATTCGTGCCCAGCCTCGAAGAGCCGAACGCGCGCATGGCCAAGAACCTACGCACCGCCGGCTTTAACGCTTGAGCTTGCCGTCTAGCGTCTTCGAGACGCGCGTGACCAGCTCGCGCAGCCAGCGTTGCGCGGGGTCGTGATCGAGGCGTGGGTGCCAGATCAGCAGCATGCTGAACTTGGGTAGCTCGATTGGCGTCGGCAACAGTCGCAAGCCGTACGGTGCGGCGAGCTGCAACGCCAAGCGCTTGGGCATGGTGCTGATGAAATCGGTGTCGCGCACCACCACGGGCGCGACCAGGAAGTTCGAAACACGCAGCGCCACCCGGCGCTCGAAGCCGCGACGCGCGAGCTCGGTGTCGACCAGGCTGCCGGAGGTGCCGGACGGCGCGACCACCACGTGATGTAGCGCCAGGTACTGTTGCAGGCCCAGCTTCTTGCCGACCTTCGGGTGATCCTTGCGCACCAGGCACAAGAAATCGTCGTCGAACAGCACCTGGCCGGAGAGCAGCGTCGGCGTGGGCCGACCCGACACCGTTAGGGCCAGGTCCAGATTGCCGGCTTGGGCTTCCGCCTCCAAGTTCGGCAGGTTGAGCAGCGCCAAGTCGACGTGCGGCGCTTCTCGCTCCAGCGCGCGCAGTAGCGGCCCGGCCACCACCGCCTGAATGTAGTCGGCCATACCGAGCGTGAACGTGTGCCGAGCGGTAGCTGGCTCGAACTCCGGTTCGTCGTCGATCGCCACCTTCAAGTCGGACAAGCCGCGCTCGAGCGTCGGCAGCAGCCGCTGCGCGCGTGGGGTGAGCTCAAGCGAGCGGCCGCTGCGCACCAGTAACGGATCGCCGTACAGCTCACGCAGCCGACCGAGCGCATGACTCGTCGCCGACTGGCTGAGGCCAACGCGGGCTGCCGCGCGCGTGACGTGGCGCTCGGTGAGCAGCGCGCGCAACACCACCAATAGGTTCAGATCGACTGCGGCCAGGGAGTTACCATGCAGCATATGCATGATTATAGTGCCAACCTTGAATTGGACGCATATCTCGTCTGAGCCCAAGCTCCCCCTCACCTCACGCAAACAGGAGAAAACACAGCATGTTCGTCATTATCGGAGCTACGGGAAATACGGGTTCGGTCGCCACCAAGGCGCTACTTTCGGCTGGCAAGCAGGTGCGCGTGGTCGTGCGCGACGCCAAGAAAGCCGACGCCTTGAAGGCGCTTGGCGCCGAGGTGTTCGTCGCCGACATCGCTGACCAGGCGGCGCTCGAGCGCGCCGTCACGGGCGCCGAGGGCGTCTACTTCTTGTCACCGCCCGACATGACCGCGAAGAACTTCGTCGAAGATCGAAAAGCGCTGACCGAGAAACAGATCGCGACGTTTGCGCGAGCGAAGGTACCGCACGTCGTATTGTTGTCATCGGCAGGTGCCCAACACTCGGGCGGCAGCGGTCCGATCCGCACGGTGCACAACGCCGAGCAGCAGTTGCGCCGCGCTGGCGTTCCGTCGACATTCGTGCGCGCCAGCTACTTCGTCGAGAACTGGGGCGCCGTCGTGCATCCGGTCAAGCAAGACGGCGTGCTGCCGAGCTTCATCGCGCTCGACCGCGCAACCCCGATGGTGAGCACGCAAGACATTGGAAAGACGGCGGCGCAAGCCTTGCTGGACGGCCCGCGCGGCGTCCGGGTGATCGAGCTAGCCGGCCCGACCGATCCGACCCCGAACGAAGTCGCCGCGACTTTCGCCAAGATTCTGGGTCGCCCGGTCAAGGCAGTGGCAGCGCCCGTCGCTGCCGTCGTGCCGACCTTCACCTCGTTCGGTATCTCGCAGAACGTCGCCGAGCTGTTCCAAGAGATGTACGAGGGCATTGCCAGCGGGCACGTCGTCGCAGAAGCCGGCGAGCGCGTGCGCGGCACGACCAGCCTGGAAGACACGCTGCGCGCGCTCGTCGGCTAACGGCCCCGAAAGACGGATCAAACAGCTGATGATTCATCGCATCTTGCCCGAGCGAGCGGGGACAACAGGAAGGCGGGAAGACGGGAAGGCCGAGATTTAGGGTTGGTGGTACTGGCAACTGGACGCAGAGGGATCGCGATTGAGCCGCAGGCGCCTGTTCGAACAACAGAAATCTTCCCGCCTTCCCGCCTTCCTGTTCGCTCGTGCTCGAATCGCGAAATGAGACCAATGCTCAGATCAAACAGGGAGACAGGGAGGCAAGGAGGTCCAAGTCGAAATTTTGATTGGGCTGCCCAAACAAAATTTGCGCTCGTGCTCGCCTTCCACCCTCCCCGACTCCCTGTTATCTCAATCTCGAGGCGCCGTCACGGCCCAGGGCGCTTCGAGGCGCGTTCGATGTTGTTCAGACGTTGCAAAAGCTCGATGTGAAGGTGGTCGAACTTTTCGTGCAAGTGCGCGATCTCGAGCTCGGCCTTGAGGTTGACGTCGTACTCGATGTCGTTGCGGACGCGGTCGCGGGCGACTTGGCGGTTTTGGCTGAGCAGCACGAACACCGACAAGATGATGGCTTCGAGCGACACGCACATCGTCAACAGGCCGTACGGAAACGCGTCGAAGCTGCCGAACGGCAGTCTGCTGAGCGGGCCCGAGTTGAGCACGATCCAGAGAAAGAAGATGCCGACGTGGATGAACAAGAACTCCAGGCTGCCACTGAACTCGGAGATCCAGTCGGCCGCCTTCATCACGGTGGTGCGGTTGTCTTCCGTCTCTTCGTTCACGTTGCGCGACGCGGTGTGACGCAGTTTTTCGTTCGTTTCACGCAAGCGCCGTCCGGTGGCGGCCAGCAGCTCCATCGCGGCGCCGGGCCGGACGCGGATCAGCTCGGCTAGGTCTTCGCGATCGACCATCACGGCTTCGACGTCTTTGGTGGCCACTGCCGAGGCCGTTCGGGCGCCGCCGTCGAGCAGCGAAATCTCGCCGAAGAAGTGACCGGGTATGGCGGTCTCGAGCACGATGCGCTCGCCCGTGTCGTTCTTGAAGAAGATTTCGACTTCACCCGAGCTGACCACGTACAGCGAATCGCCGGGATCGCCGCGGTGAAATATCGGAGTCCCGGCGGCGAACTTCACCATCTCGACGCGCGCGGCCAACGTCGCGCGCTCCTGTTCGTCCAGGAGCGAAAAGATCGGAACCTCGGTCAAGAGTTGCGGATCGGCACCCATGGGATGGCGCCGAGTCTCCGCCGCCCGAATCGGTACCGCAAGCTGATTTAGACTCGGAAGCCGTCGGCTCATCGCGATGGGCCGGCTGGCGCCGCCTAGGCCGACAGCGCGGTCACTGTACGAACGGACCGCAATGTTGCTTGGCCCAGCACGTGTATTGGTCGAGTTGTGGGCACTCCGCGGCGGCGCTGCACGCGCAGCGATCGACCTTCACGCAGTCGCCGTAGCAGCTGCCAGTCACGCTCGGTACTTCGCCCACGGCGCACGCGGGCGCGAGGCGTTTACACAAGATCTTTTTAGGATCGCAGTCGACGAGTCCCGCGCCACTGCCGGCTTCATTTCCAGCGCCGGCCTGCGTCTCGGGTTGTCCGCCGGTCGTCGCGACGCTGCCGCCGACTCCGCCCGGGTTACCACCGCCTCCGCTGACGCTACCGCCGCTCGGGGTGCCGGCAGTTGCGATTGCGCCCGCTTTGCCCGCGGCCGTTCCGGCACTCCCGTTACCCGAACCGCCGGTCGCCGTGCCGCCGGAGCCGGCGCTGCCGCCGTCAGTTTTGCCAGCCCCGCCCTCGCTCTCCCCGCAGCCAAACGCGAGACACAAAGCCGTCCCGAGCAGGACCAAGGCGAAACCAAGCGTGCGCATAGCAGGATTGTAATTCAACCCGTTTCGACGCAGGCAAGCCACGTTTCACTGCGCTAGGCTCGAGCCATGACCGAAGCCGTCTACGTCGTCTCCGCCGCCCGCACGCCGATCGGTGCCTACCTCGGCTCACTCGCCAGCTTGCCGGCACCACGCCTCGGAGCTACCGCGATCAAGAGCGCGCTCGAACGTGCCGGTGTCGCCAGCGAGCAGGTCGGTGAGGTGTTCATGGGCAATGTGCTGTCGGCTGGCATTGGTCAGGCGCCAGCGCGGCAAGCGGCGATTTTCGCCGGTGTGCCGCACGCGGTGCCGGCAACCACCGTTAGCAAAGTGTGCGGATCCGGGCTGCAAGCCGTGGTGTTCGGCAGCAAGACGTTGGCGCTCGGCGACGCTGAGATCGTCGTCGCCGGTGGCATGGAGTCGATGAGCAACGTGCCGTACTACCTGCGCGAAGCGCGCACCGGTTACCGGATGGGCGATGGCAAATTGATTGACGGGATGATTTTCGACGGCTTGTGGGATCCGTACAACGACTTTCACATGGGGGTGGCTGGTGAGCTGTGCGCCAAGGAGCATGGCCTGACGCGCGAGCTGCAGGACGAGTTCGCCAGGAAGAGCTACGCCCTTGCTGGTGCGGCGCAAAAGAGCGGCGCCTTCGCCAAAGAAATCGCTCCAGTTTCGATCGCCCAAAAGAAGGGTGATCCGATTCTGGTCAGTGAGGATGAAGAGCCTAGCAAGGGCGATCCGAGTAAGTTCGCCAAGCTGCGTCCGGCATTCGCCGCCGATGGCACGATCACGGCCGCCAACGCTTCGAGCATCAACGACGGCGCAGCCGCGCTCGTGCTGGCGAGCGAGAGCGCGGTGAAGCGGCACGGTTTGAAGCCACTGGCGCGGATCGTCGGCTACGGCAGCGCCGCGCAGGCGCCGGAATGGTTCACGACCGCGCCCGCGCTGGCGATCGACAAGACGCTGAAGAAGCTCGGGTTGGCGACGAAAGACATCGATCTTTGGGAGATCAACGAAGCCTTTTCGTGCGTCACGATGGCGTGTACCAAGCTGGCCGGCATCGATCCCGAAAAGGTGAACGTGCGCGGCGGTGCGGTCGCGCTCGGTCACCCGATCGGCGCGTCGGGCGCGCGGATTTTGGTGACGCTGCTAGGCGCGCTGCACGAAGGCGGAGCCCAGCGTGGTCTTGCCACCCTGTGCATCGGTGGCGGCGAAGCTGTCGCCGTGGTGGTCGAGCGCTGCTAGCGGTTACGCCGCCAGCAAGCGTTGCGCGGCAGGCCGGATGATTTCCGCGACGCCCGTTTCCGCCGCTCGCTCGAGCTCGGCCACGGCGACGTTCGAACGCAGCGCCAGCTCTTCGAGGTCCAGCCGTGGGCAGGGAGCCGCGAAGGCTGCGTGGACGGCTGCTGCAACGTCTTGGCCGCCGACGCGAAGTGCCCACGCGACGATTCGAAACGACAATACGGCGTGCGCCGCTTCCTCGCCCGCGATTAGCTGCAATTCAGCGCGAACGTCTGGCTCCGGCGCCAGCTCGGCCGCGACCGCCGCCACGTGCGCGCCGAGCGTTTCGGCCAAGCAACCTTCGCGAACCGCAGCGGCAGCTAGCTCCGCCAAGCTCACGTTGACCGCGACTTCGCGCGGAAACGGAAACGGTCCGGCCGAGATCGGCGCCGCACCGAAGCGCTCGGCCAAGGCCCAACAGCGCTCAGCGTGCCCAATCTCGTCGAGCGCGGCTTGCTGAGAGCCGCGTAACAAATCCGTCGGGGCGCCGAGCGCCAGCAACTGCAGCGTGAGTCGCGCAAACGCCGCCACCGATGCGTGCTCGCCCGCGCCAGCTTGAGCCCAAGCCGCGGCGCGCGCCGCATGATCGTGCGCGGCGAGTGACGTCGAGCTGCGCACCGGAGCGCGCAGCTCGACCCCAGCATCGAAGTAGGGCCGCCCGATCACGCAGTTGCCTTCCGAATGATCGATCACGTCGGCACGATAACAGCACGCCGTCAGCTCCCCAGATTGCACCTGGAGCGTCTCGCGCGTGGTCGGGCCCCTCACGTCGGTGTATTCGAAGTCACCGCACTCGTTGGGCTGAAACAGCTTGCTCTTGTCGACTTGCTCCGGCGCGGGGCACATCGTCTGCTCCGCGGGCACGCTGAAGCAGGCCTTCTTTTCGACTGCCCCATCACAACCCGCCAGCGCGGCGAGAATCGACAACAGCAACGGGCTCCGACGCATCCTCCACCTCCAAACCAAGTAATGGCATCTCAGACGCCGCCGTCAAGCGCAGATTAGGCGCGGTGCACGATCGACGGCCCCAGCGTGGTCTTGCCAACCTGTACATCGGTGGCGGAGAAGCTGTCGCTGTGGTGGTCGAGCGCTGCTGAAGGCGCCAGCGCCACCCGCTCGAGCATGATCGAGCGGTCGAGGGCTTTGGCCAGAGGCTCCAGCTTGCCGCGACCTGCCCACAGCTCGAGCAACAGATCACCCGGGCCGTCGATCACGATCCGCAGCTCTTTCTTGCGCTCCTCGACGTGCAGGCGACGCACGAGCTGGCTGTGACCGCGATCGAGCGCGACCGCAAGCCGCAAGACTGCCGACAAGACGACGACGCTTTGCTGCTCGCGTGCCGGCAAGGCTTCGAGCTGGCTGCTCTTTTTCTTGGGTCGCGAGCCGCGGTGATAGAGCGCAATCAAGCCGAGCAGCTCGATCTCGTCATCCGTGAAGCCACGCAGGCTGGAGTTGCGGATGATGTAGCGCGAGTGCCGCTCGCGGTCTTCGTAGTCGATGTGACGACCGATGCCGTGGAGCAGTGATGCATATTCGAGCAGTTCGCGCTCGGCGCTGCCTAGGCCGTGCAGTTGCTGCGTCTGATCGAAAAGCGACAGCGACAGCTCGGCGATGTGCAGCTCGCGCGGATCATCGCGATCGAATTTGCGCATCAGCTCGACCACGCTGCGGCGTCGCGGATCGGAGATCACGCGGTGCGGGATCGGGTCGACGCCGCGCCGCTCGATGAAGTCCCAGATCACGCCTTCGCGCAGCGAGGTGTCGCACAGCGTGAGCTCGTCGGCTTTCGCCATCTCGAGCAGCTCGAGCAAGAGCACGCCGCCGAGATGAATCGTATCGGCGCGCGCGTCACCAATGCCGGGCATTTTGGCGCGTTTCGCGACGTCCGCCTCGCACAGCCGCTTGACCAGCTCGCGCAAATCACGCTTTTTCACGCTCTGTGCATTCAGCGAGCGAAACGGCGCGCCGCCGGCCAGCAAATGCGCCCCTTCGCCGAGCGTGCGAATCGTGCCAGAGGTGCCGACGAAGCGCGTCGCGCCAAAGCGTTTCGCCTCCGACATCACCTCGGCGGCTGCGCCCTGCACGTAGCCGGACAGCTCGTACAGCTCACGCATGCCGAGCGGCTGCGCACCACCTTGGCGGTGCAAGAGTCGTTGCACGCCGAGCCGCATGCTCTGCGCTAGCCGAACTTCTTCGTGATCACCGACCGCGACCTCGACGCTACCGCCGCCGATGTCGATCACCAAGCCGCGCTCACCACCCAGATCGATGGAGTGTTTGACGGCCAGGAAGATCAGCCGCGCTTCCTCGGAGCCGGAGATGACTCGCGGCATCACGCCGGTGCGCTGAAAGATCGCGTTCAAAAATTCGGTGCCGTTTTCGGCTTCGCGCGTGGCGCTGGTCGCGACCGCCAAGATTTCATCGACGCCGCGGCTCTCGGCCAGTTTGGTGTAGCGACTCAACACCTCGACGCCTTCGTTGAAAGCGCGCTCAGTCAGTCGCATCTCGCCGAACATGCCAAGGCCGAGCCGCACCATGCTCTTCTCGCGATCGATGACGTGGAAGGTCCGACCGTCGAACTCGACCACCACCAGGTGGATCGAGTTGGTGCCGATGTCGATCGCGGCCAGCTTCACGGATCAGGACCGTATCAAAATTTCAGCTTGAAAAGGGGTTTCTTGGCCGGACGGTCGACGCTCCGCCT
This sequence comes from Polyangiales bacterium, assembly GCA_038252755.1. Lineage (GTDB taxonomy): Bacteria > Myxococcota_A > Polyangia > Polyangiales > Polyangiaceae > PMG-095. The sequence goes on from JBBSAB010000006.1 coordinate 135,934, forward strand.
AGCGCGTCGCCTGCCTGCGCCGGCGACTGTTCCGCGCTAGGCTCGCCGTCTCGTAGCGGCGCCCTTCGGCCGTCTTTGCAACGACATGACTGCCTCCGTGACGACCTCGGTACGTTCCCCCGACTTTCAGCGGGCATTCGTAGCAATGCGCTACTACTGGGGTGCGCGCGGCGCGGGCCTCGCCGACGCGCTCGAAGGCTTGGGTGTTCAACCGGCGACCGCCGACGTGCTCACCGGGCTCTGCCATGAGGGCCGCGCCGAGCGCGCGCGGGCACTCGGCAGCGAACTGGGTCGACTGGCGGCGGCGCTCGATGCGCGGGGGCTGTGGCGATGATCGGCTCGGGGCGCGTGCTCACGCGTGAAGAGGCTCAGAGCGCTGTGCCGCTGCGGCGACCGCACCTGCCCGAGCGCGGTTTGCCGTTCGGGCGCGTGGTGCCCAAAGCGTTGGTCGATGCCAGCGCCGAAGCGACGCGGATCTTGGCCAAGGCGCGCGCCGAAGCGCAGTCATTGATCGCCGCCGCCGAGCGCAAAGCGGCTGATCTCAAGCTGTTGGCCGAAGCGGAAGCGCGCGCTGAAGCATCGGCCAAGCTCGCCGCGCATGCGCTGTCGCTGGCGACGTATGAAGCGAAGGCCGACGAGCGCGCGCTGGAGCGAACGATCTCGTTGGCGCGACTGCTCGCCGAACGGTTGCTGGGAGCCTCGCTCGCCGTCGCACCCGAGCAAGTCGTGACGTTGGCTCAGCAAGCTTTGGCCGAAGCGCGCGGTGCGCGGCGGCTGTCGATCGTCGCGCACCCGGAAGACGCCAAGTTGTTGTCCGGCTCGTTGGCGTCGCTCGGTGTCGCGGTCGATACCGTACGCGTCGTGCCGGACGGCGCGCGCCACCGCGGCAGCCTGCGCATCGAGACGGACATCGGTGTGCTCGACGCCGATCTGGCGCCGCAGCTTGATCGACTAGCGTTGCGGTTGAGGGAGACGTTGGCGAATGGCGAATGATCCGCTGGCTGGCTTTCCGGCGCCGCTCGGCATGCCGCCTCGCTTCGAGCCAGAGTACGAAGCACCACGCGAAAGCTCGATCCCGCCGCAGCTGCGGAAACCCCGCGTTTGGCTGCATTTCCTGCTGTTTGGGCTGACGGCGCTCAGCATGCAGGTCACTGCCATGAACGGCAACGTACCGCCCAAGGGGCACACTCTGCTCGGCTACTCGGCGTACCAAGCGATGTCGCTGATCGGCATCTTGCTCGTGCATGAGCTCGGGCACTACATCGCGGCGCGCTTGCACCGCGTGCCGGCATCGCCGCCATATTTTTTGCCGCTGCCGCTGGTGGGCCTGTTTGGCACGCTCGGCGCGGTGATCACCATGAACGATCGGATCCGTTCACGCAAAGCACTGCTCGACATCGGTGCGGCGGGACCGATCGCCGGCATGCTCGTGGCGCTGCCCGTCCTCTACTTTGGGCTTTCGCTGTCCGAGGTGACGCCGCGCAGCACCGGGCACTACATCCAAGAGGGTCAAAGCATCCTGTACTGGTTGATGAAGCGTCTGGTGTTTGGACCGATTCGCGCTGACCAGGACGTCCAGCTGCATCCGATGGCGTTCGCCGGCTGGGGCGGCTTGTTCCTGACGATGATCAATCTGTTGCCTTGGGGGCAACTCGACGGCGGGCACATCGCGTTCGCGTTGTTCGGCAAAGCTCAGCACCGTTTCGCGCGCTGGTTCAGGCTCGGACTGCTGGTGGCATTCGCCTACAACGTGTGGGTTTTCGTGGTGCCCGCGCTAACGCATCGCTCGCCGCAAACGCTGGGCGAAGCCGCGATGAACTCGGCTTTCTGGCTGATTTGGTACGGCATCACCGGCGGGATGGCCAAGCTGTCCGGCGAGGATCATCCCCCGTTCGAGCCCGGACCTCTGGGGCTCGGGCGCCAACTAGTCGCGATCGGTTGCTTGGTGTTGTTCGTGCTGTTGTTTCTCCCCACACCTGTCGCCGTTTACTGACAGCGATGACCTGCTCCGGGCGCCTCTCGCGCGTGCTCGCCGTCGCGCTTCCGGTGCGCGACATCTTGGAGCAACGCGTCGACGAGGCTGTGGTGCCGGATTGGTGCACCAAGCGCGGCTGGGCAGCGTACTTGCTCGCGCTCGATGACGCGACGTTGCGGACCGGCGAAGCGCGCGGCCTCGCGGAGCTGCTGCCGAGCTTGGCCGAAGCGCCCGCTGACTTGGCAGAGCTAGCCAGAGAAGTGACGGCGGCAACGGAACTGCCGATGCTGTCCGGCGCCACGGCGCTGTCGACGGAGTCGCTGCGCAGTGTGCGCTTTCGGAAGCGCGCGCAACTGTCAGGGTTGCTGTCGGCCGTGACGAACATGGCCGAAAGCGCGAACCGAATCGTCGACGTCGGTGCAGGAAGCGGCCACTTCACGCGGCTTTCGGCGGAGCTGTTTCAGCGCGATGCGCTGGGGCTGGAGCGCAATCCGGAGCGCGTGGCGAGTGCCCAGAAACGCGCACTCGAAAGCGCCGTTACGGCATCGTTCGTCACCGTCGACGCGCGCGACACGCTGCAATTTGCGGAACAAGACCTGGCGATTGGCCTACATGCCTGCGGCGAGCTCGGTGATCGGCTGGTTGAAGCCGTTGCCCGTGCCAAGTGTGATCTGGCGCTCGTTTCCTGCTGCCTGCAGAAAATCTCGAGCCCGACGCGCAAGCCGTTGTCCAGCAACGACCAAACGCCCGAGCTGCGCCGTGAGCATCTGGGGCTGACCAACTTGACGGCGCAGCCGCAAGGCGTCGAGGCCAGCATCGACGTCACGATCGGCGCGCGCCAGACGCGTTTCGCTTTGGGACAGTTGCTGCGCGGGCGCGGCGTGGTCCTCGAGCCGGGCGCCGAAATGACCGGCATCAATCGCCGCCGCGCCAACGCGGGCCTGGCCGTCGTCGCCGAGCGCGCGCTCGCGTTACGTGAGCTAGCGCCGGCCAGCGCGGCAGAGCTAGCGCACCACGACACGCTCGCGGCCCAGCACTACGGCGTGATTAGGCGGTTGTCGCTGCCGCGCAGCATGCTGGCGCGACTGGTCGAAGTTTTGGTGTCGCTGGACCGCGCCGTGCACTTGGAAGAGCGCGGCCTCGACGTGGCGGTCGCCACCTTGTTCGATCGCGCGGTTTCGCCGCGAAATATCGGCATCTTTGCCAGCCGCTCCGGAGCGCGACTACCAGCGGCGTGAGGCCTGCCCGAAATTGGCGGGCGTGGCCTCCCGTCGAGACACCGGCGATGGGCCTGGCGCCGTGATAGCTTCCGCGCCCCCCCGATGAGTGACCGCAAGTACGCAGAAGCCGGCGTCGACTACTCGAAGATCGATCCGAGCAAGCTTTTGGCCCAAGAGCTGGCGGCCAAAACCGCGCACCACCTCGGGCGCCTGAACCTGGAAGAGATCGCCTCGAGCCGCGGCGAGTCGGCGTACATCGTCAAGATGGGCGCGGTTTCGATCGCCTTCGTGACCGAAGCGCTCGGCACCAAGAACCTGGTCGCCGACGCGGTGCGGGCCTACACCGGGCGTACGCACTACGACGCGATCGCGCGCGACACCGTCGCCACGATCTTGAACGACTTGTGCAGCGTCGGAGCGCGGCCGGCAGCCTTGACCGCGTACTGGGGCGCGGGCGACGGCGCTTGGTTTTCAGACGCGGAGCGCGCTCGTGATTTGACCGAAGGCTGGGCGGCGGCCTGCGAGGAATGCCGCGTATCGTGGGGTGGCGGCGAGACGCAAGTCCTGCCCTCGCTGATCGAAGCCGGCAAGGTCGTGCTCGGCGGCTCCGCTGTCGGCCTGATCACGCCTTCGGAAAACACCCTGCACGGCGGGCGCCTCGAAGCCGGCGATCAGATCCTGCTCGCGCCCGCCTCCGGTATCCACGCCAATGGTCTGAGCTTGGCGCGCAAGATCGCCGCACAGCTGCCGCAAGGCTACCAAACGCCAATCAGCGACGGCCGCACCTACGGCGAAGCCTTGCTCGATCCGACACCACAGTACGCGCCGCTGATCGAGAACCTGCAGAATGCCGGTGTGCCGTTGCACTACGCCGCCCACATCACCGGCCATGGCTGGCGCAAAATCATGCGCGCCAGCCGCCAACTCACGTACGTGATGCACAAGATCCCGGCGGTGCCGCCCGTGCTCACATTCCTGCAAAAGCACGCCGATTTGTCGACCCAGGAGGCCTACGGAACTCTGAATATGGGCGCCGGCTTCGCGCTCTACCTGCCAGCCTCAGCCGTCGAAGCCGCGCTGGTCGTCGGCAAGCAGTCCGGGTTCGAGCTGCTGCACGCCGGTGAGGTCCAGGTCGGTCCGCAGCGCGTGGTCATCGAACCGCTCGACATCACGTTCGAAGGCGACTCGCTGCAAGTCCGGCGCTGACTTTCGCCGTAGTACGAAATGCTACTACGGCGGTGGCGGAGAGCGTCTGCTAGCGTTCAGCTCCCAGATGGGCTGCGTAAAATGCTGGGAGGGCAAACTGCCCGCTTTTGGTCGGACTGCGGCGCTGTTGCTGGCGCTCGCCACGTGGCTGCCGGTTTCGCGGGCTGAGGCGCAAACTGCGCCCGCGCCGGCGGCTGCCGCACCGACCCCCGACGACGCGAAGCGCATGAGCGAGGCCAAAGAACGCTTCCTGCGCGGCCTGGACCTCGCGGGCCAAGACAACTGGGACGCCGCGCTCGTCGAGTTCATGGCGTCGCGCGAGCTGTACCCGACGCGCGTCGCTTTGGTGAACGCCGCGCTCAGCCTGCGCACCTTGAAGCGCTACGCCGAAGCGATCGAGATGAACAACGAGCTGGTCCAGAAATTTGGGCCGGCCATGACGCCCGAAGATCGCAAGAAGGTCGACGACACGCTGGCCGAGCTGCGCGCGTACGTCGGTGAAATCGACGTCGAGAGCGACCAGAAGGACTCGGTCGTCGTCATCGATGGCCAACAGCGCGGCACGACCCCCCTCCCCGCACCGCTGGTGGTGAACGTCGGCACGCACTCGGTGCGCGTGTCGCACGAAGGCTTCGAGGCACACGAGGAACAGCTGCCCGTGGCCGGCAAGCAACGTAAACTGGTGCGCGCAGCGCTGCGACACCTGGCGCAGAGCGGCATCATCATCGTCAAAGAAGCGTCTGGCCAAATCCTGGATGTGGTGGTCGACGGCGCGGTCGTGGGCAAGACGCCCTGGCAAGGCAGCGTGGCGGTCGGCATGCGTAGCGTCGCGTTGCGCGGTGAAGGTGATCTCGGATCGTTGCCCGGCGCCGCCACCGTGAAGGAACACGAGACCACGACCGTCACGCTGGTCGCGACCAAGCTCGACGCCCAAGTTCGTATCGAACCTGTCCCGGCCAGCGCTCGTACCGACATCGACGGCGTCACGGTTGGGACGGGCATTTGGCAGGGCCAGCTGACCAGCGGCAGCCACCAAGTCGAGATCTACGCGCCTGGCCACGTGCCCTACCGCAAGCGCATCAACATCAAGAGCGGCCAGCGCGAAATCGTACGCGTCGCGCTCGAGCGAGACCTCTCGAACCCGATGTGGGCGGTTGGCTTCCGGCCGCACCTGTTCGTCGAGGTCGACGGCGGCTTAGCGCTGGCCGGCGGTTTCGGAACCAGCGCGGACTCGAGCTGCTCCGGCAAGCTGACGCTCGCCGACGGGACCGACGTCGACGCGTGCTCGAAGCAATCGGCGCCGCTCGGCTTCATGGCTGGAGCGCGTGCTGGCTACCAGCTCACCAGCGGTCTCGCCGTCGAAGCCTTTGTCGGCTACCTGGCGATGTCCGAGGAAATGACGCGCGCGATCGTCGCCGACGGCGAGACGCGCACGACCGGGAAGCTCTCCTTCTCGAGCGCCGAAGCTCACGATTCAACGTCCATTTCGGGCCCGCTGGCGGCATTTTCAGCCAGCTACCAGTTCTTCGACAAGACACCACTGTTGGTCCGACTGTGGGGCGGCGTGATGCGCGCCCGCGTCGCGCACGAACTGAGCGGCACGCTTTGGGGGCAAGTGCCGGACCCGGGCAACGATCCGGTCGACGTCAGTCAGACGCTCACGATTCGTGAACCCAAGCAAAACGTCTGGATGCCACTCGTCGGACCCGAGGTCCGCTTCGGCTATCGGTTCAGCAAGCGTTTCGTGCTCGACCTTGGCGTGGCTGGTTTGCTGTTCCTCGGACCGGGTGGGGCGCGACGCGGCGGCAACGTCGGCGATGGCAATTCACCGATCCGCAAGACCAGCTTGGCTGAAGTCGAGTCGGCTTCGGGCGCCAGGGTCCAACCCGGGGTGGTCTCGTTCAAGGAAGAGGCGACCGTAAGCACCTTCTTCGGTGTCGTGCCAAGCATCGGCGCGCGCGTCGACTTCTGAAGCACGCTGCTCGGCTATTTGCCGAACTCGTCGACGTTGCGATTCAAGCCAGTTTCCTTCTTTGGCTTGAGCTCAGCGACTGGCGGCTTGGTATCCGGCGACTTCACCACCGCGCCGCCCGCAGTTGGCGGCCGCGCGCCAGCAACCGGCTTGATGTCGGGCTTCACCAACAGGTCGACCTTCGGCGGCACGACGCCACCTTCGGTGACGGCCACCAAGTACTCCTCGCTCTTGCCTCTGAGCGTGAGCACAATCTTGTGCGTCGCGCCGATCGCGCCCTCGACGTCGATGTTGCCGTCGTGGACCGGAGCCGCAGCGCCATCGAGCGTGGCTTGGACGCCAGGCGGGGCGACCGGCAGCGTAAAGTGCTTGATCACGGGTGCGACCGGCGCGGGCGCGGGCGCCGGGGGCAACATCGCGGGCGGCGGTAACGCCGCGGCGGAACGCTCGGCGTGAGCCGGGGGCTCCGCGGGCTTGGCGGTCAACGAGCGGTAGCCCACGGCGCCGCCACCCACCACCACGAGCAACCCGATCACGACCGCCACCACGCCGGCGCTGCTCTTCTTGGGTTCGGCGACGCTTTGGGCGTTGGCGGTCAACCCGGTGCGCGTCGTCGCGCGCAACATTCCATCACCACTGAGCGCGAGCCTGGGAGCAATGTAACCTTTGTGCTGTACCGGCAACGGCTGAATGATGTCGGGCGGAATGCGCGATCCGTCGGGCACGATCTGCAGCAGCGCGTCGCGGAGCTCGCCCGCGTTGCTGTAGCGTTGGTTGATATCGCGAGAGATCGCCCGATGCGTCACCTCGGCCAACTCCGGGGGCACCCACGGCGCGCGATCCTGGAGCAGCGGCAGCTCTTCGGTGATGATCGCCGCCATCAAGCGCCCGAGCGACGGCGCGTTCGCCCACGGAATGTTGCCTGAAAGAAGCTCGAACAGCACGATCCCGAGTGACCAGACGTCACTGCGCGCGTCGATGTTGCTGGCACCGTTGACCTGCTCCGGAGACATGTAGAGCGGCGTACCCAACATGCTGCCGGTGCGGGTCAAGCCGTGGGAGGTCTCTTGAATGTTCTCCATTCGGACCTTGGCGATGCCGAAGTCCAGCAGCTTGACGATCAGATCGCCGGTCTCGCGCGCGCTCAGAAACAGATTCGCCGGTTTGATATCGCGATGGACGATGCCGGCCTCGTGCGCCTTAGCCAAGCCCATCGCCGCCTGCAACACCAACTTGGCAGCGGCCAACGGCGGCAATGCGCCGTTGCGCTTCAGCGTGCCTTCGAGATCCTCCCCGTGGAGCATCTCCATCACCATGAACGGCCAGCCCAACTCCGGGTCGTAACCGGAGTCGTAAACCTGAACGATGTGATCGCTCTCGATGATCGAGCTGGCCTTGGCCTCGCGAAAGAAGCGCTTCACCAGCTCTTGATTGCCGCCGAACTCGGGCGACAACAGCAGCTTTACCGCACAGCGCTTGTGCGTCGCGATATTGCGGCCTTCGTAGACCGCACCCATCCCGCCCTGACCCAGCAGGCGAACGAGCTGGTAGCGCCCAGCGATGATCTTCCCCGAGATGGTGTCGACGGACATGAAACCCGAAGCCCTGAAGGTACCGCGTTCAGCGGCGGCGCGGAATCCTCTCGGACCCTCCTTCCCGGCTGGGTCCGCGGGTCGCTAGCCCGCCTCCGTCTCTAAGTCGGGAGAAATTACTATGCGCTTGCGCGAGGGCGACCTTGCCGACATCTTTGGCGCCGTGATTCGCTTCGATTCAGTCAGCAAAAACCACGGCCAGCAGATTCTGTTCATGGAAGCTTCGGCCAGCGTCAACCGTGGGGAAAAGGTCGGGCTCGTCGGGCCGAACGGCTCGGGCAAGACCACGCTGTTTCGACTGCTGGTCGGCGAAGAGCAGCCGGACGGCGGACAGGTCGTCGTCGATCGCGGCATTCGCACCGGCTACTTCAGCCAAGACGTCGGTGACATGGCCGGCCGCAGCGTGTTGGCCGAGACGATGGCGGGCGCCGGTGAAGTGTCGGACGTGGGCGCCGAGCTGCACGATCTGGAGCACAAGATGGCCGACCCCGCGTTCGGCGACCAGCTCGAGAAAGTCGTCGAACGCTTCGGCGAAGTGCAAGCGCGCTTCGACGAGCTCGGTGGTTATGGTTTGGAGGCCAGGGCGCGCGAAGTGCTAGCCGGCTTGGGCTTCCGGCAAGAGGTCATGGAAGGCGACGTGGCAGCGCTGTCCGGTGGTTGGAAGATGCGCGTGGCGCTGGCGCGCATTCTGCTGATGGCGCCCGACCTGCTGCTGCTCGACGAGCCGACCAACCATTTGGATTTGGAGTCGATCATCTGGCTCGAGACGTTCCTGCGCGACTTCGAAGGCGCACTGGTAATGACGTCGCATGATCGCGAGTTCATGAATCGCCTGGTCGGCAAAGTGCTGGAGATCGACGGCGGCGAGCTGACAAGCTTTTCGGGCAATTTCGAGTTTTACGCCGAGCAGCGCGTGTTGATCGCGCAGCAACAGCAAGCGCAGTTCGAGCGCCAACAGGCCATGCTCGCCAAAGAGCAGGCGTTCATCGACAAGTTCAAGGCCCGCGCCAGCCACGCCGCCCAGGTGCAGTCGCGCGTGAAGAAGCTCGACAAAATCGAGAAGGTCGAGCCGCCGCGTCGTCGCCGGATCATCGAGTTCGACTTTCCGGCGCCGCCGCGCTCGGGCGAAGACGTGGCCAAGCTGGCCGGCGTCAACAAAGCCTACGGCGAGCACGTCATCTATTCGAAGTTCGACTTCTTGATCCGTCGCCGCGAGCGCTGGTGCGTGATGGGCGTTAACGGCGCCGGCAAGTCGACGCTGCTGCGGCTGATCGCGGGCGAATCGAGCGCCGACAGCGGCAACGTCTCGCTCGGCGGCAGCGTCAAGATGGGCTACTTCGCCCAACACGCGATGGAGATCTTGAACCCCGACCAGTCGGTGCTCGAAACGCTGGAAGCGGCGTTTCCGAAGGCTTCGCTCGGCTCGCTCAAGGCCCTGCTCGGCGCGTTCGGCTTTTCGGGCGATGACGTCGAGAAACGCTGTCGCGTGCTCTCAGGCGGCGAAAAGGCACGCGTGGTGTTGTCGCGCATGCTGTTCGATCCGCCGAACTTTCTGGTGCTCGACGAGCCGACCAACCATCTCGACCTCGACACGAAAGAGATGCTGGTCAAAGCGCTCGCCAATTTCGAAGGCACGCTGTTGTTCGTCTCGCACGATCGCCGGTTCCTGAGCTCGCTCTCGAATCGCGTGCTCGAGTTGGGTCCCGAAGGCCCCAAACTCTACGGCGGCGGCTACACCGAATACGTTACTGCCACGGGCCACGAGGCACCCGGACTGCACTGAGAGTGGAAGTCGCTACCTAGCGACGCGTGAGGTTTATGGTCGAATTCGTGAGTCTCCCGGCACTCACGAACCATGGTCGTCCGTACCTGGTCGCTCGTGGCGTCGCTCGGGTTGCTGTCGTGTTCATCGCCGTCCGCCGACGCTGATTCGTCTGTTTCGGGCGGGTCTCCCTCGGCGGGCTTTACGTCGGGCGGTTTGGAGACGGCCACTGCCGGTAGCAGCGCCATCTTCGCCAGTGGCAACGGTAGCGGTGGCAGCGTCGCGGCTGGCAGTGGTGGCGCCGCGCCCCAGGCCGAGGCCGCTAGCGATTGGTATGATGACAGCTTCAAGCGCCGCCGCCTGGTCACGGCTGATCCGAGCTTGGGTGTGGACGAGGCGCTGTGCGACTTCCCGGCGCCGCTGGTGCTGCCGGCCGACACCTTCGCGCCCGGCACCGTGCGCCCCGACGGCGCCGATCTGAAATTCGTCGACGCGACCGGTGAGGTGGTGAGTCACGAGCTCGAGGTCTGGAGCGCGAGCGGCGAGTCGCTGGTTTGGCTCCGGTTCCCAAAGCTGCCCGTCCCGGCTGCGATCTACATGTATTACGACTCGCCCGACCAAGCGCCGGACGCCGAAGCTGCAGCGGGGGTTTGGAAACCACCGTACGCGGCCGTTTGGCATTTCGCCGGCAACGCCAAAGACGCCTCGGCCCAGCATCGCGACGGCGCGGTCATTCACGCGGCCTTCGCGCCTGGCAAGCTTGGCCAAGCCGCCAAGTTCTCCGCCGCCGCGCAAGACCACATCGGCTTGGCTCATGGCTCGTCGTTGGTCGCGGGTGCCGCGACGGTCGTCGAGTCGGCGTGGGTCCGCACCGCAGCGATCGAGCCCGCCGCGTACGGTGTCGTACTCGGCATCGGCACCGCCAACATCACTGGCCACCTCTCGCGCACTTCGTTGATGGTGTGGGGCAACACCGCCAACTATCCGTACGGCGGGCAATCGCTCCACAATGCCCTGTACGCCGAGATCAACCCGGACGAAGCGGACGGCGGTTGGGCGTTCGGCGCATCACCCGCGCAGGCGATCACGACGGACGCTTGGCACTACCTCACGGTCAGCTACGACGTCGCGGGCAAAGCCGTGACGCTTTACGCAGATGGCAAGGCCCTCGGTGGCCCGCTGGTGAATCCCGGCAAGGGCGGCGGTGCGCCCGCAGCCGGTGGTTGGACGTCCCCGAACTTCGGCGAAAGCGCCAGCGATCGCGTCGAGATCGGCGCTGAAGAAGACGTCACGCACGGCTTTTTCGACGGCCTAGTCGACGAGCTACGCGTCGAAACCGATGCGCGCTCGCCGATTTGGATCGCCGCCCAAGCCCAGGTCGCCGCGGGCATCGCCGTCAGCGTCGGTCCCGAGCAGCAACACTAAAGCGCTTGAGCTAGATTGGCGCCATGGCGTCGGTGCTGGTGCGAGCTTTCAAGGAAACGGACGAAGCGCGCGTGATCGAGCTGTGGATGTTCGCGGGCCTTACCAAGCCCTGGAACGATCCGCAGAAGGACATCGCGCGCAAGCTGAAGGTGCAGCGCGAATTGTTTTTGGTCGCCGAGCTCGAAGGCATCGTGGTCGGCGTGGTGATGGCTGGCTATGAGGGGCACCGCGGTTGGGTGAACTACCTGGCGGTCGACATCGGCCAACGCCGCCGCGGCATCGGGAGCGCGCTGATGCGCGACGCCGAACGCCGGCTGCGGCTGCTCGGCTGCCCCAAGATCAACCTTCAGGTACGCCAAGAAAATGCCGAAGTGCAGGCGTTTTACGCCGCGCTCGGCTTCAAAGACGACGCCGTCCTCAGCTTGGGAAAGCGTTTGGAAGACGACCAATGATTCGGGCGCGTGGAACGGTCGGTCGAGACGCGCCAGGGGAAAGTGACGAGAACCAAAGGAGGTGGGGCTGGGGCCCCACCGACCCAGTAGGACAGACGACAGACAAAAGCGCCTTGAAGGTAACGAAAGATCATCGTAAGACGCCGCTCGTCGTGTAAACGACTCGTGGGTCCGCCGACAGCGCAGCTTGAACCCCGCCAGGCCCGGAAGGGAGCAACGGTAAAGAAAAGCGGGTGTGGCGGGCCCTCCATTTTTTGTGGCGGTCGACGAGCCGGCACGAATGCTAGGCTTGCTGCTTGATGCAGCACCTGGCGTCGCTCGAGCGACGAGCGCGCATCCGCACCGCGCTCTGGCTGTTGTCAGCAGCCGCGACCGTTGGCTTCGCCGTTCACATCGGGTCCAAGTCGCCAGCGCTCGGGATCCTGCTCTTGGCATTGTTTGCGGTGACGCAGCTGCCAAGCGCACTCCGCCACTTCCGGCTGCAACGCGTGATGCGCTCGGGAGATTTGGGCGCCGTGCTGCGCGCCTACCACCCGGCGATGGCGCGCCTGCCGCACCCGGAGACACTCGGCCCGCTGATGGTGGCCGCCGCGCTGGCCGCACACGGGTTGGTCGACCGCGCCCGTCGAACGCTCGACCGCGCCGTGCGCGGTGAAGCGTGGGAAGCCGCGCTCGAGCATCGCTGGTTCGTCGAGACGCTGATGGATGCGTTCGACGGTGATCGCGACCACGCCGTCGAGCTGGCCCAGTCGCTGGAAAAACTGCCGTTGCCGACCGGGAGCACGCCGTTGCGCGAACGTGTCGTGGCGCTGCGAGCTGCGCTGACCGCGCTCACTCGCGCGTTCGCGCGCCGCCCGAACCAGGGCGACGCCGAGCTGCTCGAAGCCGCCGCGGAGCGCAGCCCGCTCGTCCACTGGGCCATGCGCTACGCTGCGATTGTCGCCTATTTGGAGCGCGGGGATCGCGATCGCGCCCAGGTGTTGCTGGCGGGCGCGCCGCATTGGCCTGCCGACTCTGCGTTCAAGACGTTTCAAGAAGAGCTGACCGGCCTGGCAACCCAGCCAGCCATGGTGGGCCCGAACGCATGAACGACAAGAAGCCTCCTCAGCCCAGCTTCGAGATCCCAGATCTGGAGCTGGCGCCGCCAACGGTCTCGAAGCGTACCGCACCGGTTAGCGCAGGCCGCAGCGCGACCCCCGCATTGACGCCCGACGCCGCTGCATTCGGGCTCGAGATTTCCCTGCCCGATCTCGATGATGACGACGACGGCGAGCTGCTCCAAAAGGGCTCCAACGTCGAGCTTTCGATCGGCGCCTCACCTCAAGCCGTCAAACGTCAACTCGAGAATTGGCCGAGCGGTCACACGCGCGGCGTCGACCAACTACCGATCGATCCGGCCGACGTGACGCTGACGGCCGGCTACGGCGATGCGCCCAAGAACGCGCTGTTGGCCCCGTTCTACGCCTACCGGGTGCTCGCGCGGCGCGCGCCGCTCAAGCGAGCGATCGCGCTGCACCACGCCGGGCTCACGCAAGCCGAGCTGTTGCGCGATACCCAGCTGATGCTTTTGTCGACCGAACTACGGCCGGCGCTCGAAGCCAACGACGCGTTCCAGCGCCTGCTCGAACCAATCCGTGAGGTCGAGCGCGTGGCGGGCGATCGCAGCAACGCGCTCTCTGAAGCCGACGCCGGTTATCGCGAGCAAATGGCGCGCTTTGACGCTGAGCTCTCGCAGTTACGCGGCGCCGAGACCAAGGCCAAGGCCGTCTCCGACGAAAAAACCGCGCTCGCCCGCGACACCGAAAACCTGCTGCGGCGCGCCGAAGCCAAGTACCAACGTGTCCAGATCGAAATCCGTGGCGTGATCGACGTGGCGCGCCAAGCCCTGGGGCCGGCCGGCGGTGACATGCCAGCAGCGCAGGCCGCGCAGCTAGCCGAGCTGCAGTCACGCGCCACAGCGCTCGAGCCTGAGCTCACCCAGGCCAAGACGACGCACGCCGCCGCCAGCAAAGCACTCGACGAAGCCGAAGCCGAAGTGCGCCGCTTGCTCGGTCAGATCCGCCAGCTCGATCGCCAAAAGGGCAGCGCCGCCGGAGCACTCGAGAAGCAGCTCTCGGTGCGCGCCGCCAGCGTGTCCGAAGCAGAGAAGCAACGCCGTGACGCCTTGGCCGACGTGGCGCGCGCCGTGTTGGCCGCGCGCGGCGCCGTGGCGGTGCCGGAGCCGATGATGCAAGCGCTACGCGAGCATGAAAAGTCGGTCGAAGCGTTGGCAATTCGCCTCGAAACACACGCGCGTGCCCTCGACTCGTACGAACGTGAGCGCGTGAAGCAGGGCGTCATCTTGGTGCTTTCTGCGTTCGGCATACTTCTGCTTTCGATCCTGCTGAAAGCAATGCTTTAGTCTCGGTATGTCCGATCGCCATCGCGAGCTACTCGGCGAGCTCGAGGCAAAAAATCAAGTCGCGTTCGCGGCCGGCGGCGAACAGCGCGTCGACAAGCAGCACCGCGCGGGCAAGCTCACAGCGCGTGAACGCGTCGACGCTTTGGTGGACCCCGGCAGCTTCATCGAGACCGATCGCTTCGCCACCCACCACTCGTCCGGTTTAACCGCCGACCAAACCGTGCTCGGTGACGGCGTGATCACCGGACACGCGCGGATCGACGGCCGCGCGGTGTGCCTGTTCGCCCAAGACTTCACGGTATTCGGCGGCGCGCTCGGCGCGACCCACGCCAGCAAGATTGTGAAGCTGATGGATCTGGCGCTCAAGATTGGCGTGCCCGTACTCGGCCTCAACGACTCCGGCGGTGCACGCATTCAAGAGGGTGTGGCGGCGCTCGGCGGCTACGCCGACATCTTCTTGCGCAACACGCTGGCCAGCGGCGTCGTGCCACAGATCAGTTGCATCATGGGGCCGTGCGCGGGCGGCGCCGTCTACTCACCGGCAATCACCGATTTCGTGCTGATGGTCGAAGGCACGAGCTACATGTTCATCACCGGCCCCGACGTGGTGCGCGCCGTGACCCACGAACAAGTGACGAAAGAAGCGCTCGGCGGAGCCGCGACGCACGCCGAAAAGAGCGGCGTGTGTCACCTGACCGCGCCCGACGACAAGCGCTGCTTGGAGCTGTTGCGCGAGCTGTTGTCGTTCTTGCCTTCGAACAACGGCGAAGAAGCACCGCGCGGCGCCACGACCGATCCGGCGACGCGCGAAGCCAGCGCGCTCGACAGCTTGATCCCGACCGAGAGCAACAGGCCGTACGACATGCGCGACGTGCTGCGCCACGTCGTCGACGACGGCTATTTCTTCGAGCTCGGGCCGCGCTTCGCCGAGAATCTGCTGACCGGGTTTGCGCGCATCGACGGCCGCAGCGTCGGCATCGTCGCCAACCAGCCGTCGGTGCTGGCCGGCGTGCTCGACATCGACGCCAGCATCAAAGGCGCGCGTTTCGTGCGGTTTTGCGACTGTTTCAACATCCCGCTGATCACCTTCGTCGACGTGCCCGGCTTCTTGCCCGGCGTGAGCCAGGAGCTAGGCGGCATCATCCGCCACGGCGCCAAGCTCTTGTACGCGTACTGCGAGGCCACCGTGCCGAAGCTGACCGTCATCACGCGCAAGGCTTATGGCGGCGCCTACGACGTGATGAACAGCAAGCACATCCGCGCCGACGTGAACCTCGCGTTCCCGACGGCGGAGGTCGCCGTGATGGGCGCAGAAGGCGCCGTGAACATCATCCACCGCGCGCACATCGAAGCCGCCGAGAACCCCGAGCAAACCCGCGCCGAATTCATCGCCGACTACCGCGCGCGCTTCATGAGCCCATATGAAGCCGCCAGCCTCGGCTTCATCGACGAGGTGATCGCCCCGCGCACGCTGCGACCACGGCTAGCCGCCTACCTCGCGCTGCTCAAGAACAAGCGCGACCACAACCCACCCAAAAAGCACGGAAATATCCCGCTCTGACTCGTGGGCGCTAGCCACGCGCGTCGCGGGCGCACGACTGCGGCCCGGCGGCGGGCAGGCGCCGCCCGATGCTCGCTCAGACGCCGAACATTTCGATGCTCGCGCCGTTGTGCGCGAGCGGGGCGTCGAGCGCCAAGAACACTACGCTCTTCGCCACGTCGTCGGCGCTCATCCGAGCTGGAAAGGGCCCGCCCTTCAACATGTCGGTGTCGATCGACCCTGGCAGCACCGCGCACGCCATCAAGCCCGAATCGGAGAGCTCTTCAGCCAGGCTCTTCACGAAGCCGGTTAGACCCCATTTGGAGGCCGCATACGCTGCCGCACCGGGCGAGCCCAAAGTGCCGCTGATGCTGCCAATGAACACGAAGCGCCCACGCGCCGCGGCGCGCATGCTGGGCAACAGCGCGCGAGTCAGTACGAACGGCGCGCGCAGATTCACGTCGAGTTGCTCGTCCCACGCGGCGATCGATGTTTCCTCGATGCGAGCCCGCACCACGACGCCAGCGTTGTGAACGACGACGCTCGGCGCGCCCAGCTCCGCGACTACGCGCGTCGCGGCGCGCTCCAGAGCCGCGGCGTCCTGAAAGTCGGCGAAGACGTCGAGCGGGCGCTTGCCCGACAGCTGCTCGACCAGCGTCACCACTTCGGCGTGCTGCGGCGAAGGCCGGCCGACCAGCGCCAACTGCAGACCGCGATTGGCGAGCGCAAGCGCTACGGCGCGGCCCACGCCGCGACCCGCTCCAGTAACCAACGCAACTTCGCTCAAGAGCTGCCCTCGGTCGGCGCGCTTCGGCTGGATAGCGCGAGCGCTAGCTCCGCCGAGTCGAGATCTCCCCGGCGCGCAGTCGTGACGAGCTCCGCACCGACTTGGCGCGAGCCGCGCGCCACCAAGCACCCGTGCACCAGCCGAATCTCACAGTACGCAGCGCGTGCACCGCCGTGCTCCACCAACGCCTGCACCACGCTTTCCCCCAGTGACTCTTGCAGACTGAGGCGCCGCGCGTAGGCGTTGACCAACGCCGCCAGCGCTCCGAGCCCGAACAGCCGCGCGCCAGGTCGGTACACGACGCTCGCCGAACCGTTCGAGAGCAGTAGGTGGTGCGGACAGATCGTGCTCACCGAAATACCGGACAGCGCGATCAGGCCGCTGACCTGGTTCTCGGAAATCGCGTCGCCCTCTGAGAGCAACGCTTTCACGTCGACGTCGTAGCCACTCAGCAGATCTTTCGAGTAGGCCTCGACGACACGCGAAGGTGTTCCGACTAGCTCTGAATCGGTATCAGGGTCACGCCCCAGCGCGATCAAGAACTCGCGCACGGCGCGCTCGGCGCGAGCTCGATCAACCGCCACTTGCTACCTCAATTGACGAGCTTGCGTCGAACGTCAGCGCTGAGCGGACGCCGCCCGGGATAGCCCGCGGTCAGGTCATGATAGTAGCCGAGCGTATCTTCACCGTAGCGCCAGCAAAGCCACACCAGCTTGCCATCGACGCGACCGTAAAAATCCACCAAACCAGTCTGTGGGTCCTTGATGACCCCGCCCCACTTCTGCACGCGTTGCCAGCCTGTTTCGTAACGCGAGATACGACTCTTCAAATCACGCTTGAGGCGAACCAACTCCCCCGAGTCCGCTGCTGAGGCTTCGAGTGAGCGCGGTGGCGCGCCGGTGAGTCGCATCAGCTCAGCCAAGCCGTGCTCAATCTCACTTTGCTCACGCAGCTGATCTTGAACCAGCGTCGAAAGAGCCGGAATCAGCGCGTTTACCTCGGAAATAGTGAAAACGCGCTGGGTCGCAGTCTGTTCTTCCATCACTCGACTCCGGAGCAAAGTCCCGCTAACCCAATCGCCACTGCGTTCAGCAAGTGCGCCAAGCTGGAGAAGCTTACGGGCCGATCCAGACACGGTCAAGGCAACGGACGTCGTATTTCGAGCGAGACAACAGGAAGACGGGAAGGCGAGAAGGCTCGATTGTTCGAGCATGAGATTTGCCACGTTTCACGACCCCGAAACGGCTTCCCCGAACGCAAAAATTACCACAAAAGCCTTCCCGCCTTCCCGCCTTCCTGTTGTCTCGATTCTCGTTGCTCGATTTGAGATTTTAGAACTGGGGCCAAATGATGATTGCCAATTTGGTGAGGAAAAAATCGGCGATCAGGATGGTAATCGAAACTACTACGACGGTGCGGGTAGTGCTGTTACCTACGCCTGCGGTGCCACCGCGCGTCGTCATACCGAAGTGACAACCAACGAGCGCGATGATCGCGCCGAACACGGGCGTCTTCATCATGCCGCTCGCGAAATCCGCCAAGGTAACGACGCTGAGTGCGCTATTCAAAAAGAACTGCGCTTGGATGTTGAACTCCAAATCACTGATCAACATCGCGCCACCGAAGCCGAGCACCAGCGCAAACGCCGCTAGCACCGGCATCACCAGCGTGGAGGCGACGAGTCTCGGCCAGACGAGCTTCTTCAGTGGATCCGCGCCGAGCGCGCGCACGGCGTCGATCTGCTCGGTGACTGCCATCGAGCCGACCTCGGCCGCCATGCCGGAGCCGATGCGACCGCCGACGATCACCGCAGTCAGCGATGGCGCCAGCTCGCGCATGAAGCTGAGCACGACGACGCGCCCCGTGTACTCCATGCCACCGAACTTGCGCAGACCAAACGCGAACTGCACGGCCATCACCATGCCGATGAACACACTGGTTACGGTGACGATACCGACCGAAGCTACGCCGAGCGCCTCGATTTGCTGCAAAATGGCGCGACCTTCGAACGGACGGCGAAAGCCAGCCCGCACTGAGCCGATCAGCATACTGACTACGGCGCCCATGCCTTCGACCAGCGCAATCAGCCGGTTCACCTGCCGCTCCAAGAACTTGGGCGGCGGCGGTGGCATCAAGCTACGCCGTTCGCCCTGACTGGGCGGCGGAATCGAGTCGGTGGGTGCGCGCGTCGTCATTTCAAGATTCCGTGCCGAAGCCCTTCACGAACAATTCGAAGGCAGCGCTGTCACCGGCTCCCGGATCGCTGATGCGCCAAAAATCGTAGACGCAGCCGTCCTTCTTCAGCACGTAGACCAGGAACTGTTTCGGCACGCCGTCGAGCTTACCTACGAGCTCGGTGCGCAACGCAGCGCGACCGTCGAGGTTCTGCTCTTGCTGTGACTTCAGCTCACGCTCGGTGAACTGCAGGAACAGGTGCTGCGTGAGCGACGGGAGCGGCACGTCGTCGCCGTCGACGCCGCAACGGCCGTTGACCGCCACCGTGGCCGGCGTCTGATCATCGCGAAACGCGAGCAAGGTCCCATCGGATTCGATCGCGTGCCACGCTGCCGGCACGGGGCCGGTGCGGAAGCGCACCGTGCCGTCGTCGTACACAGTGCCGTTGAAATGCGCGCCACCGCAGGCGGTGACCAAAAACGCTATCGCAAGCCCAAAACCAGCCGCTCGCATAAGGTGTGCGGAAGCTAGCACGAAAGGTATAAAGGAGCGGACCGGATGTTCCCGATCAGAGACGAGAATCCCACGCGGACGTTCCCGTTCGTGAACTGGCTGCTGATCGCGGCCAACGTCGTCGCGTACGTTTGGGAGACGCTGCTGATTCGTCAAAGCGGCGAGAGCGCGGTCGTCTCCGGATATGGGCTCGTCACGACTCGCCTACTCGGCGATCCGGCGGGCGAAGCGTTCACGATCTTCACCAGCATGTTCATGCATGGTGGGCTGGCGCACCTCGGCGGCAACATGCTGTTCCTGTATATCTTCGGCGACAACGTCGAAGACGCGCTCGGTCACGGACGTTACGTCGGCTTCTACGCATTGTGTGGGATCGCCGCGGCGACCGCGCAGGTTCTCACCGGCGTAAATAGTCCCGTCGCGATGGTCGGAGCCTCGGGTGCGATCTCGGGCGTGTTGGGCGCCTACGTCGTGCTGTACCCGCGCGCGCCAATCTTGGTGGTCAACCCGATCCCATTGTTGTGGTTGTTCTTCGGCTTGTTCTTGTCGATGCCGGCGTGGGCGGTGATCGGCGTGTGGTTCATCGGTAACTTGCTGCCGGCTGTTTCTTCGCTCGGCATGTCGGAGAGCGGCGGCGTCGCGTTCTTCGCGCACATCGGCGGCTTCTTGGCGGGCTTGCTGCTGATTCGCCCGCTGCTCGCCGGACGCACGCGCCACCCGGCCTTCGAATGGGCCGGCTGGCGCCCGCCCCCGCGCCGGCCCGTGTCACGCTCTCGCTACGAAGCTTGGCGTGATCGCTAGCGCGGCGCGCGCCTCGCTTGACCCACGGCCGGGGCCCCGACACGCTTCGGCCCTTCAATGGCTTCGGAGCTTCGCCTCTACAACACGCTTACCCGCAACACCGAGCCGCTTTCCCTGCGAAAGCCAGGTGAAGTCACGCTCTACTGCTGTGGTCCGACCGTCTACGACGTGCCGCACGCTGGCCACGCTCGCGCCGCATTGGTGCCAGACCTGTTGGTGCGACGCCTGACGCACCAAGGCTTGAAGGTCACGTTCGTGCGCAACGTCACCGACGTCGACGACAAGATCTTGGAGCGCTCGGCCAAGAACGGTGAGACCCCGCTCGAGCTTTCCAAGCGCATGACCGAGATCTACCAAACGGAGATGGCCGGCTGTGGCTGCTTGCCGCCGACGCACGAGCCGAAGGTCAGCGAGACGATTCCGGAGATCATCGCCCTCGTCCAAAAGCTGGTCGCCAACGAGAGCGCGTACGTGCTCGACATGGGCGGCGGCAAGCAAGACGTGTACTTCGCGGTGCGCAGCTTTCCGAGCTACGGCAAGCTCTCGCGGCGCAAGATTGACGATCTGCAAGCCGGAGCGCGCGTGGAGCGCGACGACCACAAACGAGATCCGCTGGATTTCGCGCTGTGGAAGGGCGCGAGCGCACAGGATTGGGCGTGGGATTCGCCGTGGGGTCGCGGCCGGCCGGGTTGGCACATCGAGTGCTCCGCGATGGCCGAAAAGCACCTGCAACACGGCTTCGACGTCCACGCCGGCGGCATGGATCTGATCTTCCCACACCACGAAAACGAGATCGCGCAGAGCGAAGCCGCAGCGCCTGGGCAGGGGGACTACGCGCGCTGCTGGATGCACAACGGCTTCGTCAACGTCGACAAAGAGAAGATGAGCAAATCGCTCGGCAATTTCGTGACCGTTCGCGACGTGCTGTCGCGCAACGACGCCGAGGGCTTTCGCTGGTTCTTGCTCGCCGCTCACTACCGAGGACCGATTCAGTTCGATACGGAGCAGCTGGCAGATCGCGTGGTGTTCCCCGGCGTGGACGAGGCCGAACGCCGCGTCGACTACCTGTTCGCGACCGTCGAACGGCTGGCGGAGCTAGTGCGCGCAGGCTTGACCGCTCCGGGCAAATTGCCGCCCGAGCTGCTCAAGCACAAAACCGAGCTCGAAGCGGCGGCGGCGCAAGCCGAGGCCGCGCTGGACGACGACCTGAACACGCCTGTCGCGCTAGCCGCGCTCGGCGAAATGATGCGCATCGGCAACGAGACGGTGATGCTGGCGCAGAAGCGCAAGAAGGACGCCAGCTTCGTCGGCGCCGCCGGCGTGCTCGGCCGCCACGTCACGCTCGCGATCGGCGTGCTGGCCAAGCAGCTCGGCCTGCTCAACGTCTCGCCCGCCGAATACGCGGCCCGCGTCAAAGAACGCCGGCTCGTCTTGCGCAAGCTCTCGGCGCAAGACATCGAGCAAAAGCTGCTGGAGCGCGTCGAAGCCCGCCAAGCCAAAGACTTCGCCCGCGGCGACGCCATCCGCGCGGAGCTAACCGCGCTGGGCGTCGCCATCTCCGACGGCCTCGACGGCAGCTCGACATGGACGATCACCCAGTGAGAGTTGGCAGTTAGGAGTTGGCAGTTGCTGCCGCTCGCGACCAGCTAGGTCATGCGCAGGCCTGAGGGCATCGGGCTCGAGTCGGCAGGTCCGAGCGCAACCACGCCCGAAATTCCCAACTGCTAACTCCTAACTGCCAACTCAGACGCCGATGAACAAGCGGTGTGCGAAGTTGCGCTCGAGCTTGGCGCGCAGCACTTTGTCGGCGGCCGTTTCGATGTCGTATTCGACGCGCTTGAACTCGAAGCGCTTTTTGGTCGAATCGTAGAGCGTGTAGCTGGCGCGGTTGTCGTAGTCGCGGGGTTGGCCGACCGAGCCAACGCTGACGATGTATTTGCGATCCGGCTGCAGCTCAAAATCGATCGGCGGCAGCTCTTCGACGGAGGTCTTGGTCAGCGCGAACACCTTGCACAGGTGCGAATGCCCGATCAGCGTCAGCGGCGCGAGCTCTTCGAAAATCGGCAGGCATTCACGCGCTTGCTCGGGCGCGAAGATGTACTCGAACTCTTCGAGCCGCACGGGCGAGCCGTGACACAAGTTCACCGCCTGCTCGGGCAACTTGATTTGGTACGGCAGGTCCTTCAGCCACGCCATGTTCTCAGCGGACAGGAGCTGCGCGTGCAAGTCGAGCGCGTGGCGCGCGGCCTCGTAGTAGTAGGAGTAGTCCATCCGACCCGCGACGGCGGCGTCGTGGTTGCCGAGAATGGTCGCTTCGACCATCCCGCGCACCACGTCCGCACACTCGTTGGGGGAGCCGCCGTAACCGACGGTATCTCCCAAACAATAATAGCGGTCGACCTCCTCAGTCTTGAACGCCTCAACGACGGCGCTCAACGCTTCGTAGTTCGCGTGAATATCGCTGAGGATGCCGAGTCGCATGCGGGAGGTGAGTGCCGGGCTTTCGGGTCGACGAATAGAAACGTGAGGGTAACACGCTTCCGGGTGACGCTAAGCAATCCTCCGGACGGCGTCGGTTCGCAAGTGTTTTGTCGGGCGGTCTTGTGATCGCGGGCTATGCCCGCGATCGCCGTGTGGCCTACGCTTGGGGTGCGGCCGTTCAGTATCGCCTCGGCGGCATCGATCAGCCGTAAGCCGCGTCTTTGGCCGGAGCGGCCTTGGAGTCGGTTGAGGGCTGGTAGCTTTTTGGGGCCTACGGGCGCGCTCGGGGGGCGGTGTTACGCTGCCGGCGCATGCAGCAAGACCCCGTCCCGGAGCCAATCATCGAGCTAGTTCGCGCGTGCCTGGACTACGTCAAGCGCTCGCTGGGAACCGAGCTGGATTTCACTCCTGACACGCTGCCATTGCTCGACCACTACCTGAGCGAGGTCCGCGAGGAGCTGGCCGCCAAGCCCGAGCTGGTCGAGCTGACCGCGCACGCCGCTGGCGCGTACTTCGGCGAGGTCGTACGCCGGCAGATGCGGGGCTTTTGGCACACGCCGTCGGCCAGCCTGCACGATTTCCAGATCTGTTCGAGCGTCGCCTTCGTCTCGGTCAATCCGTTCGGCGCGGCCTACGACGCCCTCTACGCCAGCATCGAGCACGGCGGCCCTCGCTCCAACCTGCGCTTGGCCCCCGAGGACCACGGCTACATCGCCGCGCGACTGGCAACCGTCCCGGAGCTCCCGGAGGACCAATTCTTCCTGCTCACCACCCGGATCGAGGTCATCGACATCACGGTCGAGGCGCTGCGGGCGCGGTTGGAGGAAGAGGGTTACTCCGAGATGGAGTACACCCCTGGGGATTACGAAGCCGAGCTGCGCTACCTGAATTGAGCTGCGGGGGTTTCAGTGCGGCGCGCGGTCGGCTTTTTCTTCGTCGCCGACCGTAAACCGAGCCGGTAGCTCCAGGCTCCGCGGCGGCGTCGTTTCGGCGCCAAAGAAATCACGAGCCTGAACCGTGTAGCGACCCGGCTTCAGCCCGCTGACGAGCCATTCGGCGTCGGCACGGAGCCAAACCACCGGCACACCGTCGACCAGCAGGTAGAGCGGGCTGTCACCGCGGTTTTGAAAGATCAAGCCCAGCTTGGGTGCGCTCGGATCAGGCCTTGCGGGCGGCGGCAGGGCGCGAACGTGAAAATCGACCAGCTCGCGCTCGTCGACCAGCGCCACGAATGGCGGGCCTGGCAGCTCACCCGAGCGCAGACTCGCGCCGCTCGGCGGCATCGCCAGCGCGTCCAGCGGAAGCTCGGTACGTCGGGTGAATTTGGTCACCTCGAGCTCGAAACGCGCTCCCGAGGTCCAAGCGTACTCGGCGCGCAGCGGCACCGAGTCCGGTCGGCACGCCGTCGATTCAGGCGCGACTGCGAGCAACTCGAGCAACAAGCGGCAAAGTAGCGCGCCGGAGCCGCCGGCCATTGGCACCGAAGCTTGCTCCAGCTCCAGCCGGCCCACGCCCGTCTCCAGGCGCTGCCTTTGGGTGGGCAAGCCCAACATATTGCCGCTGCCGCCAGCCGCCACGCTCGGCTCCGAAAGCGGCGTCACGTCGACGCGACGCTCGGCGAAGGCGGCGCGCAGCGTGCCTGGCGGCAGCGGCGTGTAGCTTTCACCGCCCGGCCAAACCAGCACGTGGCCGTAGCGATCATCGCGAGCGCGCAGCTCGGTGCCCGGCGGAAACGGAAACGCGCGCGAGCCGAAGCCCAACTTGAGACGTCCAAGCGACGAAAGCTCCAAGGTGAGGTCGAACGCGGTGCGGTCGCGAGCCTTGGCGAGAGCGTCACCGTTGCCCTCGGGTGAGCGAGGCGGCGGCGCGTCGAGCCAACGAAAGCGCGCCTCCAGTGACAAACCGGGCGCCGCCCTCAGCTCTGACTCGGCCGGCAAGGTCTCGTCCTCGCGCAATGGCTTCGGTGGCTCGGGCGTGCCGGCATCCGACGGCGCGTCAGCCAACGTGTGACCCGCGTCGCGTGGGCCGACTTTCGTCGGGCCAGCGACGAGCGGCGTGGGCAACACGCTGGCGTTGGGGCTCGGCTCGCTGGCGCTGGCTACGCCGGGCGGGTCGTTGTGGCGCTGTTCGCAGCCGACGGCCGCGCTGACCAGCAAATTCAAGCCGAAGATCGCCCAGCTGGGGCGAAGCGACGCTCGAGCGGGGCGCGACATGCCGACGACGCTACCGCAGCCCGAGCTGCATCACCACCGCGTCTTCGTCGGTGTCAGCGTAGTAGCGCGCGCGACGGTCCAGGTCCTCGAATGCCAGCGCTCGATACAGGGTGAGCGCCGGCGTGTTGCTTTCGCGCACTTCGAGCAAGATCAATCGCGCGTCGCTCAGCTCGCCTTCGCGGCGGAGCTCGGAAACGAGTGCACGCGCCACGCCGCGGCGACGGGCGACGGCAGTGACGCCCAGATCGGTCAGGTGCAGCTCATCGGCGGCGCGCCACGCGAGTAGGAAACCGACCACGACGCCTTCCAGCCGCGCGACGCGCAAGAGCGCGTACGAGCGCTGCAACTCGGTCGGGAAGTCGACAGCCAGACCGCACTCGTGCGCGATATCTTCCAGCGCTGGCACGTCGGCGGCCGTCGCGGGCGCGAGCGTAAGAACGGCTGGCGCGCTCATCGCGTCATCGACCAAGCTCGCGCGGCAAGCAGCGGAACGTCGAGCGCCAGCTTCAGCTGCCCGTCGGGCCGCAGCACCGCACCAGAAAAAGGGCCAGCTAGCGCGATCAGCGACGGCACCGAGCGGATCGCCACCGACTCGACAGTCGAGACCTGTTCGACGCCGACCGAGACCGGCAGCACGCCCTCCACGCGCAGCTGAACCGTGACCGGCGCTTGTTCGCGCACCGAACGACCGAGACACGTCGCCAAACGCACGCCACGGAACCCCCCGCGCGACTGTTCGAGCTGGCCGGTAAAATCGACCGGCAGCGCGTAGTCGTCGCCTCCTTCTCGCAGCCACAGCACATCGACCACGCTCTGATCGCTCGGCACTTCGAGCGTGGCGACCAAGCCGCCCGAGTCACCGCTGCGCAAGTGGATCGTGCCACCCAAGCGACGCACGGCGTCCTCCGCCAAGTCCAGGCCAAGACCACGCCCGCGCAGCAGGTCTGCGCGCGTGCTGGTGGTAAGGCCAGGCAAAAATAGGATCAGCAAAAGCTCACCTTCAAGGCACTTGTCCGCTTGCTCGCGGGTCATGATGCCGCGGTCGACGGCCAGCTGCCGGAGCCGCGGCGTGTCAACGCCGTTGCCGTCGTCTTCGACGACGATCCGTAGCCATTCGCCGAGCCGCGTAGCGCGGAACGTGACGACGCCCATCTCGACCTTACCCGCGCGGCGGCGTTCGTCGGGCGGCTCGATGCCGTGGGTGACGGCGTTTTTGGCGAGCTGAATCAGCGCGTCGTACAACCGATCGGCGACGCGCCGATCGATCGGCAGCTCGCCGCCAATCGCAACCACGCGCACGCGCTTACCTTCTTCGTCGGCGAAGCGCATCACCGCGCGCGAAAGCCGATCGAACAACAAGCCCACGGAGGTGCGACGCAACTCGAGCAGCGCGCCGCGCATCTCGCGCGAGCGACGCTCGACGACCTCGGAGCCACGGCGAAACGCCGCTGCGCCGCGCTCGGCGTTGGTGGCGTTGGCGCGCAACGTGGCGGTGGCGGCTTCGATGCGCGAAAGCGCCAAACCATTGTTGCCGAGCAGGCGTGTCGGCTCGAGCAGGCGCAAGGCTTCGTGCAGCGCGGTCTGCGCGGCGCGCAGCCGACTCGCGGTTTGGCGGGCCAAATCGGCCCCGCGCACCAGCTCGTGGCCCACCATACCGATATGCTCGATGCGCTCGAAGAAGCGATCGACCTCGGCCGAGGCGATCCGCAATTGGCCGGCCTCGTCGGCGGCCTCCGGCGGCGGACGACTCGGCGGTTGGCTCTTGGCACCGCGCCCCGAGCGCGGGATCTCCGATTTTCGGCGGGGCTGCGCGGCGTCGCTCGACAGCATGCGCAGCGTCGCGATGCCGCGCGCCGGATCCTCCAGCAACAGCGCGATCATCGCGCGGTGGCGCGCCAGCTCGACGACAGCGGCGGCCGCGCTGGCTTCGCCTGGCCCCAAGCTGCGCAAACGTGACTCCAGGCCGTGGCAGTACCAAGCGGTGACGTCGTCACCGACCGAAGCCGCCGCGCCCTTCATGGCGTGAACACTGCGCTTGGCGTTGCCAAGACCGGTCTGAGCGCTGTCGGTCGACGCCAACACGCTGTCCATCTCGCCCAGCCGGTCGCGCATCGCCGCGTGGTACTCGGTGCGGTAACGCTCGTCGATGCGAGCCGGGGCAAGGCCCAGCGGCGGCTCGGGAAAGCGCGTCGAAATCGCCGGTTCGCCGCGCCCGAGGCGCGCCAGCACGCCGCTCAGCAACTCACGCACCGCCGGCAGGGCGGACGCGTCACCTTCGCGAATCCGCCCGCTGTGCTGGCCGATCACCAGCGCCAAATCGGGATAGCCGGCCATCGCCAGCGAGCCCTTCAGTGAATGCAGCGCAGCGCGGACGTCCATCACGTCGCCGTCGGGGTTGAGGACCGGCAAACGTTTTTCGATCTCGCCGGCCAGCAGCGGGTCGAGCTTGCGCTCGCGTTTTTCGGTCGGACCCCCGCCGGATGTCACGATTCGTCCGTACGGCTCTTGCTCAGCGCGGAGATGCGCGCCAAAAGCTCGCGCGCCTCGCTGTGAGCACCGCGCGCCTCCAGGGCCTTCAGCGTGTCGAGTAGATCTGCCGCTTCACGCGAGGCGCGCGCCACCAGCCCGCCGAGCTCCGGATCGACGCCGAATTGGTCCCTCAGCTCGAGCGAAAGCTCGGCCAACGCCTCCTGCTGCGAGCGGCTTCGCTCTGCAGCGCGCATCACCTCGGACGCCACGGCACGCGCGGCGTCAGCCAACGGACCCAACGCCAGCACCAGCCGCTCGCGTTCACGTTCGAGCTCGGCCACGCGCGTGGCGTGATCATCCAATACGTCGGCGCTGCGACCGAGCGCGCTGCGTACCTCTTCGGTCATCGCCATCAAGGCTTTGCCGGCGACCTCGCCCAGCCGTGCGCCTTCCAGCGCGGCGTTCAGCGTCGACAGTCGGCCGCGCTCGAGCGTGTCGCGCAACTCTTGAACGCTGGCTCGCAGATCGCGACCGCGCAGCGCAAGCCGTTCGCCACCTTCGAGCAAACCTTCGACTTCGGCGGCCTGGCGCGCGGCCTGGGCTTGAGCCTGACCGCTGGCTTGCTCAGCGTCGGTCGACGCCCTGACCGCCTCCGCCAAGCGCTCCGCCAGGCGCTGCCGCTCTGCGTCGGAAATGCGACTCATGCTTCGGCCTCCTGCTCGAAAGTTCCGCGGGCTGACGCCCGCACTAGCTCCGCGACGTCCAACTCAGGTGCGTTCTGGCCGTCAAACGTCACCCCGGCGCCGTCGGGCTCGAAGAAACCGACCGCTTCCGGATCCGCGCCGAGCAAGCCGACCAGCTCGCCACCGACTTCACACACCGTGAGCGCGGCGCCGCGCGGCCCGACCGGGATGATCGCCAGCACCTGACCGTCCACCAGCGCCATCGTCAAACCGGTGCCGGCCACGTCCGACAGCGTCGGCGGCGGCACGAAACGCCGCACCAAATGCGCCGACAAGAACCGCAGCTCGCCGCGCAGTCGAACGATCACCCCCGCGCGGTTCGAAGTCGGGACGGGAGTCGGTGTCGACATGGCAGCTCCTCGGACTACGCGGCAGCCTTCCGCCGCACCAAACGCGAATTCAGGAACTGATACAAAATTTTACACAGCTCGAACGAGCTGATGTTCATCGCGTCGACGATCTCACGAATCGTCCGCTCGCCGTCGATCGCTTCGAGCACGTTACGCTCTTGCCGCGTCAGGTTCGCTTCCTCACCCAGCCGTTCGATCGCGACCGTATCTTGGTAGAGCACTTCGTCGAAGTCGAAGCTGCCCTCGATCAGCCGCCACTCGTCGACGCGACGGAAGCCTTCCATCACCAAAGCGCCAGTTTCCATGCCCAACGCTGCCTGGATCGCTGCCAGATTTTCGGCGCCCACGGTGAACGCAAAGCGCCCGATATTCCAGCGCACGACCTCGTACAGCAGCTCGGAAGTTTGGCGCACCAAGGCCCGCTTCACCTGGTCATCGGTGACCATACCGAGCTGGACCAGCAGCTCACCGAGCAGGCGTTTGTTCCCGCTGCGGTGATCGAGCACGTTGATCAGCTCATCGCGGGTAACCGCGCCAATCTCGATCAAGTAGCGACCGATCAAGAATTCGCCGCGCATGCCACGCGAGCTGGCGAAATCAACACGGCCCTTTTGGATGTAAAGCGTCACTTCGCTGTGCTTGGTAAACACGCTGAGCGCGCCGGATTGCCGCTGCAGATCGAGCAGCTGCAAGATCTCGGCGATCGACACGACCGAGATATCGCCGGCCAACACCTCGCGCGTCTTGTCGCCGAAATTCAGCGCGCGCAGCAGCGTCGACATCGCGCCCATGCTCTCGGGGGTTATCGCGCGCTGTACCGCTAGGCCAACTGCCTCGGAAACCGGCGCTAAATCCGGCAGCTTCAACAGCTCGGGCGTGATCAAACGTGACAGCGCGGAACCGAACTCCTGCGCGGCTTGCACGCGGCGCAGACCCGGGTCCTCACTGAAGCTGGTACGGCTCGGGCGCAAGCTCTCCATCGAGCCCGACTCGTTCTCCTCGAACGGCATCGACTCGGCGTCGGGCACCGGCCGACCGCGGCCCTCATGGTGCTTCTTCAGCGCGCCTTCGACGACCGCCACCAAACCACGCGCGTCGAACGGCTTGGTGATGGCGTCGATCGCGCCCGTCTGCTGCACGAACTGCCCGCGGATCTTGTCGCCCTTGGCGCTCATCAAGACCACCGGCAAATTCTTCAGCTCTTCTTTAGCGCGCAGCTCGCGACAGAACTGATAGCCGTTCATGCGCGGCATCACGAAGTCGAGCAGCACCAAGTCGACCTTCTCGTGAACCAAGAGCTCGAGCGCTTCTTGCCCGTCTTGGGCGGGCAGCGCCGAGAACGCGCTGGCCTCCAAAATCGAGCACACGACCTTGCGGATCGTGGGGCTGTCGTCGACCACCAGGATTCGTGCGCTCATCTCAGAAGGGCCTTCAATCGTGCGGGAAGGGTCGCCCCAACGCAAGACCTGAGTGATCGGCTGCCAGCATCGCAGCCCGCTCGGCAAAAGCTTCTGTGCCGTTGTCGGGCCGCGCCAAGCGACCGCTTCGGGCTGCTGTCGTCCTGGCTGCTCATGGCGAGCGCCTGCGAGATTAACAGGGAGGACGGGAGGACGGGAGGTACGCGAGGCGAGAATTTTGGGATTCGAGACGCACGACGTCGATAGACAACTGTGCAGTTGCCGTCCGACACCGCACGACTCGAACAACAAAAACCTCGCGGACCTCCCGTCCTCCCATCCTCCCTGTAAATCTGAGAAGCCGACAAGTGGCTTACGACTGCTGCTATGCGCCGAGCATGGTTTCGATTTGGGTCAGGGCGCGCTCGAGCGACGCGCGACCGCCTTGGCCAGCAAAGGCCGTCGGGATCTTGGCGTCGCGCGCGGCGGCCAGCGCCGGTTCGCTGTGTTTGTGCTTCACCGCGCGGTCGAGGATGATCACGCCGGCCACGCGTCCCTGACGGATCCGCTGCGGCAAATTGCCGAGCGCGTGCACGCCGTCGCGCTCGGTGTCGATCCATTCGATGTGCTGGGCGATGCCTTCCGGCGCCGATTCACTGCGATCGCGCGACAACGCGCCAATCACAACCAGCTTCTGCGAAACCAGCACGCTACGCAGGCGCGGCCAGCTCGGCGCCAAAGTGGCGCTCTCGCTGTTGCTCGTCCGCGCCTTGCTGGCCGGCGGCGCTTTCAACGTCATCGGACCGTTGATTTGGACGTCGTCGAGCGCGCCCGAGACGTCGAGCGCGCCCGGGGCGTTCGAGAGCAGTCGCGCCAACTCCGGCAATTCGAGCACGGCGTCGCGCAGCTCTTCAGCCGCGCGCGCCACCGACACGCCGACCTTCAGCGGCGTCTTCAGCCGATGCTCGGCCGCAAACTCGGTCGCGATCGAAAGCTCGACCGCGCGCCGGTACGAGCCCAACGCCGCCTCCACGCGCTCGATGCGCGCAGCGCCGTCACGTCTCCGCGCCGCCAGCGCCGCGCGGAGACTTTCGAGCAAGTCGTCGATGGGAGAAGTCGGGTCCGACACGATGTTCTCCCACCTGCCCGCTCAGCTCTGCGGCTCGCCGATCGTGCGGATCCGAAGCTCTGCGAGCTGATGCGCGCCGACGCTGCCGGGCGCGTCGCTCATCATGTCGGTGCCCTTCTGCGTCTTCGGGAACGCGATCACGTCGCGGATGCTCTCGGTCGCGTTGAGCAGCATCGCGATGCGATCCATGCCGAGCGCGATGCCACCGTGCGGTGGCGCGCCAAACTTCAACGCGCTGAGCAAGAAGCCGAATTTCTCCTGCGCTTCTTCGTCCTGGATGCCCAAGGCAGCGAACACCTTCTTCTGCACTTCAGGGTCGTGCAGACGGATCGAGCCGCCACCGATCTCGAAGCCGTTCAGCACCAAGTCGTAGCGGTAACACAGCACCTTGCCTGGATCGGTATCGATTAGCGCCACATCCTCGTCGTGTGGCCGCGTGAAGGCGTGGTGCGCGGCGGCCCACGTCTTGCTGTCGTCGTCGTACTCGAACAGCGGCGGATCGACGACCCAGCTGAAGTTCCAGTTGCCGCCGTGACCAACCTCCGGAATCAAGCCCAGCTTCTTGGCCACGATCACGCGCAGGTTCGCCATCACGGTGTGAACCAACGACGTCTTGCCCGACTGGAAGATCAACAGATCACCTTCCTTGGCATCCGTCGCGGCGTTCACAGCCTTGACGAACTCCGGCGTCGCCATCTTCGCCAACGGCGACTGCGTCCACGCGCCGTCGGGCCCGACCTTGGCGCGCGCCAAGCCACCCGCGCCCATGCCCTTCGCCAGTTGCTCGAGCTTCTCTTGATCGGTGCGCGAGTAGTTGGCACTCGCCGGGATCACCATCGCCTTGACGATCTCGGTCGGCAGATCACGACGGTAGGCGCCGCTCTTGAACTTCTCAGCGATCGGCGCGAAAAACGGCACCCCGCCACCGTTCTGCTCGATCACCACATCGGTCAAATCCGTGTGCGGCAGACCGAAGCGCAAATCAGGCTTGTCGTTGCCGTATTTGGTCATCGACTCTTCGAAGTCGAGATGCGGGAAATGCCCGTCCGGGTAAAGCGTCTTCAGGTCGATATCGAGCGCGGCCTTCCAGAGCGCGAAGATCAAACCTTCGACCAGGTTGAACACGTCTTGCTGGTTCACGAACGACAGCTCGATGTCGATCTGCGTGAACTCCGGCTGGCGATCGATGCGCAAGTCTTCATCGCGGAAGCAGCGCACGATCTGAAAATAGCGATCGTAGCCGGCGACCATGAACAGCTGCTTGAACAGCTGCGGGCTCTCGGCCAAGGCGTAAAACTTCTGCGCGTGGAGCCGTGACGGCACCAAGAAGTTGCGCGCGCCACCCGGCGTGTACTTCACCAAGAACGGCGTCTCGAGCTCGAGGCAGCCTTGCGCCGTCAAGTACGTGCGCGTGGCGTTGTTGAGGTTGTGGCGCATGCGTAGCGCGCGGTGCAACGGGGCGCGGCGCAAATCCAAGTAGCGGTATTCGAGCCGAACTTCTTCGCGCGTGTCGCTCTTGTCTTCGATCGCGAACGGCGGCGTCTCCGCCTTGTTGAAGACCGCCGCTTCGAGCACGGTGATCTCGACTTCCCCGGTCGGGATGTTGAGGTTGGCGGCGCTCACCATCTTGTTTTCTTTTTTGCTGAACTGCTCACCGCGCGACTTCACTAGGCCGCGGATGCCGATCACCCACTCACCGCGCAGCGCTTCAGCCACCTTGTGCGCCTCGGCAGAAGCGTCCGGGTCGAACACGATCTGCGTCACGCCCTCGCGGTCCCGCAGATCCACGAACGCGATCGAGCCGTGGTCGCGGCGATTGGCCACCCAGCCGAACAGCACGACCTCCTTGCCAATGTCGGAGGCGCGGACCGCGCCGCAGCTATGGGTTCGTTTCAGCTCATCAATGAAGCGGGCCACTATGATTGTCCTTGGATTTGGGGGTCTGGGCGTCGCCGAGACCCACCGAGGTCGGCTGTTTTAGCACGGTTGACGGGCCTGAACGCCAACTGGAAGTCGCCGCGAACTCCCCCAGAAAGTAGGCCTTTTTCGGCCGTTCTGGCAGCCATGGGCGGTGAGCCCTGCCTCGATCCCGAAAGCCGCCCCGGAAATCTGCCGCACGCCGCCCGAATCGCCGCGCACCGCCGCCTTTTTGGAGACGGCTGCGCGGCGCCTGGCCTTCGTGGTGCCGCTGGTCGTCACCATGCTGCGCACCTCGCCAACCGGCCAATGGCGTGACGACTTACCGGTCGTGCGTGCGCTCGGGTTGGTCCCAAGCGGCACCGAAGGCTTGGTCTCCACCGCGCTCACGCAACTGCTCGCGCTAATGCCGCTCGGCGGACGGCTGCTGCGTGCTGGTTGGGTCAGCGCGCTCGGTTTGGCATTGGCCGGCGCGGTCGCCTACCGACTGATCCATCGCGCACTCACGCTATCGCTGCCGACGCCGCGGCTCTCGCCGCTGCTCGCATTGGCGGCAACCATGACTGCCGTGTTGGCTCCGAGCTGGCAGCTCGAAGGCACGCTAGCCGGCGGCATCACGCTCGGCGTCGCGCTCGCGCTCACGGCGATTTGGGTCGCGATCGGCGTCCAGGCGCGCTGGGCCACATTGGCGCTCGGTGCGTTGATGGCCGCCACCGCGATCGAATCCCACGCCGCGGCGCTCGCGCTCGGCGTCGCGCTGTTGTCACGGCTGTTGCTCGTACGGCGCTGGCCAAAGCCGCACGTCGCGATCGAGCTTCTGCTCGGCGTGGCGGCTCCGCTCGTGCCGTGGGCGCTGTTCCTGATCCTGCGTCCGCTGTCGCCGAACGTCGACTTGGATCTATCGGGTGGCATCGGCACCTCGAGCCTGATGTCCGTCGACGCCGCGGCCGAACGCACGACCGCGCTCTCCGCGTGGCTCAGCGACGCCGGCCTCTTGTCGTGTCTGCTTGGGCTTTTCGGCTTGGTTTTGGCGATCTTCCGCAAGTCGGTCCGCGCGCTCGGTGCGCCGTTCGCGGCGCTGTTCGCCGTCGATCTCGGCTTCCCGTCCGCCAAAATCGGCATCTTGGCCAGTGACACGCTGGCGCCGGTGCGGCTGCTCTCGCTGATCGCGATCGCCGGAGCCTCCGCACTCGCGGTGCAGGCTGTCGCGACGTACATGCGGCGCGTGCGCGTACCGTTCGCGGAGCCGGCCAGCGCGCTGCTGGTCGTATTTCACTTCACGCTGGCGTTCGCCGCGGCCGAAGACTCTGCCTACGCCGCCGATCGTCGTGACCAAGTCGCCGCGGATTCGTGGACGGACGAGGCGCTCGAAGCGTTGCCGCCGTCGTCATTGCTGTTGGTGCGCTCCGAAGCGCTCGCGTACCGGCTGTGGGCGGCGCAAATCGCGCGCGGCGCACGCACCGATCTGGTCGTGATTCCAGAGCCGCTGCTCGAGCGCGGCAACGTCGCACAACTGCTACTGCGCCTAGAACCAGCGCTAGCGCCGCTCGTGCGCGAGATGGCGCTATCCGGCGCGCCCACGGAATTCTCGCTTTCTAGCCTGTCCGACGCACGCCCGTTGTTCGTGGAGATCGACTCGCGCTGGTCCAAACGCCTACGCGACCACCTGGCACCGCGCGCATTTTTTCCGCGTTTCTCGGCGCACCCTCTCGGGCGCTCCGACCGCGCACAGTCGTTGAAGGAAAACGACGACGGCTGGCAACGCGCCCTGACTGTCACCACCAAACCCGGTGGCCGTGACGCCGCCACGCTGGCCGTCATGCAAAGCGAGCTGCGCGACCGCGCCCAATTGCTCGTCGACGCCGGGGACCGCGACGCCGCCGAGCTAGCCGTGCAGTCGCTCTTCACCATCGACCCCCACGACAGCGTCGCCGCGACCCTCACGGCACGCCTGACCGCCGCCCGCGATCGAACACCTGCCAGCACGGCAACCCACTAAGGAAGTAGACTCGACGCATGCCCCTCACCGCGAGACGCTACTGTCGGCTTGCGGCACTCGCGGGACTGCTCTTCTACTGCGGCCTACTGCTCGCGTCGTCGATCCCAGCCTCCCTCGCGCCTAGCAGTCGCGTGCTGTTCGTGTTGCAGAAAAGCAGCGGGTTCGTGCTCCACCTCGTCGGCGTCACACCGGGCATCGAGGTCTTCCGTGGTCATGCGACTGCGCGCGCGATCCCGAAGATGAGCTGCTTTCGCATCGTCGGCGAGGGCGCCACCGACGTCGTCCTCTACGATGACTTGGCGCGCTGTCGCGAGCGCCGCATCGACGCGATTCGCGATCCATTTCGGATCTTCCAGATGTCCAGCCTGTCCGCCGCGTTCGCCGATCTGAACCTGACCGGCCACGGCAACTTAACTCGGGACCCAATGCGCGCGCTGTTTCTGTTCAGCGACTACTACTGCCACAGCGCCGACGCCGAACGCGCTCAGGTGCGTCGTGTTCGCATCGACAGCGTGTACATCGGTACCAACCTCGACGACGGAACCACTGGCGAGATCAAGATGGCCGGCCACCGCCGTTGTGATCAACCGACCTGGAAGATTCGTTAAGCCCGCACCGATGGCGACACTCGAACGATTTTTCTTCGAACCGCTGCGCTTTCGCGGCTTGTTCGTGATGCGGGCGGCCTTCGGCGCGATCGCGGTTTTCTACTACCTGCGGCTGTTGCCCTACGTGCAGGTTCTCTTCGGCCCCGCGGGCGTCAACGGCCACGACACCGCCCAGCGCTGGCCGGGCTTCCCGATGGCGGTGACCGAGAACCTCGAGTACTTCACGCTGCTCGGCGGCGTGGCTGACCCGTCGCTGGTCTGGCTGCTGTACGGGCTGCTGCTCTTCTCCGCGGCGGCTTTCATGCTCGGCCTCTTCACGCGGTTCGCTGGTGTGCTGTTGGTCTTGCTCCACGCCGTGTTCGCCAGTCATCAGCCCGAGCTGAGCGGTGGCTGGAACAAGCTGTATCCGGTGCTCACGCTGTACGTGACGCTCGCGCCATCGGGAGCTGCGTGGTCACTCGACGCCTGGTGCAAACGACGCCGCGACCCAACCTATCGCCCGTCCAGCGTGTTTTCGCCCTGGGCTTTGCGGCTAGTTCAGGTTCACGTGATCGCGATGTACACCACGGCCGGCTGGCCACGTCTGGTCAATCACGCTTGGCTGCGCGGCGAAACCGTCGTTCACGCCGCGGCCGACACCCGCTTTGGCCGCTGGGATCTGAACTGGCACGGACTGCATCCATTGCTCAGCCTGGCCACCTACGCGGCGCTCGTGCTCGAGCCAGCAGCCACGCTGCTCTTGCCCTGGCGCGCCACGCGACGTTGGTGCGTCCTCGCCCTGATCGCGCTGCATCTCGGTATCGAGTTGATCGCCGACGTCGGAATGTGGGGCTTCATGATGATCGCCGCAGTCTGCGCCTTCCTGCCCGATCACTGGTTCCGCTGGATCCCCGGCCTGAAAGACGAGCACTTTTCGGCCGACTAGGCCGCGGCGAGCGGCGAGCGGCGAGCGGCGAGCGGCGAGCGGCGAGCGGCGAGCGGCGAGCGGCGAGCGGCGAGCGGCGAGTGGCGAGCGGCGAGCGGCGAGCCGTGAGCCTCTTTCGACGCGCATAGGCGTGTCGCATTTGCGACATCCTTTCCCCAATGATTTCAACGCGAGAAACGGTTGGCATGACGGTGTCGCATTTGCGACACCCCCGGCTGAACGGGGCCCCTACCGGTCAGGATAGTTGTCGCATCGGTCTTTCTGGGAAAGGCGGGCGACAGGAGCAGAATGTGGGAGCCCGACCGGTCAGGATAGTTGTCGCATCGGTCTTTCTGGGAAAGGCGGGCGACAAGAGCAGAATGTCGGAGCGATACTTTGGTCATGCGCCTCGGGAGCTGAGGGCGGCAGCGGTTGAGCGATATTTGACGTCTGATTTGACGTTGGAGGAGGTGGGTGGGCAGTTTGGGACGACCCGGAGCGACATCTCGCGAACGGGGCGAGCTTGTCGCAAATGCGACACCGTCATGCCAGCGCACGCGGCCCGCGAAATCATTCCGAAAAGTGTGTCGCAAGTGCGACACGCCTTCGCCTGACCATTGGTCTCATTTATCAGCTGCCCGCCCGCTCAGCCTGGCTTCTGGCGAGGCTTTCGTGAGGACCAAGCGACCTTTCCGGTCGCCTCTCGTTGAGCGTACGTGGGTACGTGAGCACCGGACCGGAGCGAAAACGAAGCCA
>JBBSAB010000007.1:0-161969 GCA_038252755.1 Polyangiales bacterium
CGCTGCCCAGGTGGGTCCACCTCAGAGACGCCTGCTAGGCGGCCAGCCTACTTGCAGCCGCTTGTCGAGGTCGTAGACGCCACCCTCGCGCGCGCCTACGATCTTGCGATCGCGCCATTTATCGCCGCGATCTAGCTAACCCCGACCCCTCGATCCCCGACCTCTCCACCCGCTTTTTTGGCCCAACTCCGCCACGGACCTAGCCTTGCGCTGTGGGCTTTCCGTCGCTTGCGTCTGAGTTCCCGAACGACAACGCTGAGATCTCGGGCGGAGCCATCTGGGTCTGCGCCGAGCTGACCGGCCCCGCCAGGCTGGAGCAAGCCGCCTATCAGCCGGTCCCGAACCAGCCTTTCGTGCTGTTTTTTGAGGATGACGAGGGCTACGTCGACGGGCCCGTCACCATCGAGATCACCGGCGGCACTCTGAGCGTCGCGGTCCACGTGCCCGAGATCGAAGCCGAAGCCGAAGCCGAGTTGGAAGCGGAAGCGGAAGCGGAAGCCGAGACCGAGACCGAAGCACCCGCGTTTGTGCACTTCGAATCGGCGTTGGCGGCGGCTTTGATGGCGCAGGGGGCGAGTCGCTCGGCGGCGCTGCTACCGCGGCTGCTGCGCTTGGAGGCACTGCCGATTGATGGATTATCCAAGGAAGTTTGGCTCACCTTGCAGAGCCGCGGCTACCTGGACGCCAACGCGCGCTACTCGCAGAAGTTCCGCGCGTTGTGCGGTGCTTGGTCGGCGGTGCTGCACGGCTCGTCGCAAGACTTCGCGGCGTGCGGCACCACCACGCTCGATCGCTTTGGCGCCGACCTCTTGGCGGCCCTTTTGGCAGTACCGGCGACGCGCGCCGACGAGCTGCGGCGCGAGCTGCGCAAGGCCGGCATCGCGGCTTTCGGCGTGCTCCAAGCCGCCTAAAGGGCGGCGACCGCCCTCAAGCGGGCACGGGTTCGCCCAGGTAGGCGCCCTTGATGCGCGGATCTTCACGCAGATCCGCGCACGCGCCAGCTAACGCCAGCTCGCCCGTAACGAGCACGTACGCGCGCGAGGCCGTCTCCAGCGCCAACCGGGTATTTTGCTCGACGAGCAGGATCGTGAGCCCGCCGCGCGCCACCTCGACGATCGCCTCGAAGATCTGTTCGACGAGCTTGGGCGCCAACCCCAGGCTCGGCTCATCGAGCAGCAACAACTTCGGATCGCCCATCAGCGCGCGACCGATCGCGAGCATTTGCTGCTCACCGCCAGACAGCGTGCCGGCTTCTTGCGCCATGCGCTCGGAAAGCCGCGGAAATAGCTTCAAAACGCGCGCCAACCGCTCGGCGCGCTGAATTGGCTCGCGCTTCAAGAACGCTCCCAGCTCCAGATTCTCGGACACCGTGAGGTTGCCGAAAATCGCGCGCCCTTCTGGCACCAGCGCCACACCGCGACCGACGATGCCATGCGTCGCCACGCCGCGCAGCGACTCGCCGAATAGCGTCACCTCGCCCGATTGGGTTGGCACCAACCCGACGATCGCTTTCAGCGTGCTGGTCTTGCCGGCACCATTGGCGCCAATCAAAGTAACGATCTCGCCCCGCGAAACGTCGAGGGAAATGCCCTTCACGGCGGCGATGCCTCCGTAGCTGACACGCAAGTCCGTCACGCGCAGGGCGTCGCCACTCATGCCACGTCCTCCGTCGACTTACCGAGGTAAGCCGCCAGCACCGCCGGATCCTGCTTCACCTGCTCGGGCGTGCCGTGGGCGATCGTCTCGCCGTGGTCAACGACGTGAACCGTCTCGCACACGCTCATCACGACCGCCATGTTGTGCTCGACGAGCACGATCGTGAGCCCCAATTCGTCCCGCAAGAAGCGGATTTGCCGCTCCAGCTCAGCAGCTTCCTGGCTGTTCATGCCAGCCGCCGGCTCGTCCAGCAACAGCAGCTTCGGCTTCAGCATCAGCGCGCGCGCAATCTCCAGCCGACGCTGCGAGCCGTACGGTAAGGAGCCGGCCACATCCTGCGCGTGCTTGCCGAGGCCCATCACCTCGAGCAGCTCGCGCGCGTGCTTCTGCAAGCGTGCTTCGTCTGCGGCGTGCGCGCGAGTCCGGAACATCGCCGAAAGCACGTTGGCCTGGTGCAAGTGATGCCCCGCGACCATCACGTTTTCCTCGACCGTCATCGAGCGAAACAAGCGGATGTTCTGAAAGGTGCGCGCGATACCCCGGTTGGCAACCTGGGCCGGTGACTGGCCGCCGATCGCCTGACCCTCGAAGTGAATCGCGCCACCGTCCGGTGTGTAGACGCCGGTGATGACGTTGAACAGCGTCGTCTTGCCAGCGCCGTTCGGACCGATCAAGCCGAAGATTGCTTTGGCCGGAACGTCGAACGACACCTCTTTCAGCGCGCGTAGGCCACCGAAGATCTTGTCGACTTTTTGCAGCGAAAGCAGGCTCATTTGGCCGCCTCGACGGGGCCCTTCGTACGCTTGAAGCGCGCGCGGATCACCTCCGACAGCTCGCGGCTGCCCAAAAGCCCTTCCGGCCGCACCAGCATGATGATGATCAGCAGGAGCGCGTACAAAACCAGCCGGTACTGCTGCAGATCGCGCATCAGCTCGAGCGTGACCGCCACGAAGATGCCGCCGACGACCGCGCCCGAAATCGAGCCGAGCCCTCCGATGATGATCATGACGATCATGTCGATCGACTTGTCGAAGCGAAAGTCTTCGGGACGAATGCCAGATTGCATGTACGCGAACAAGCCACCGGCAATGCCGGCACTGGCAGCGCTGAGCGAGAACGCCAGCACCTTCAAGCGCGTCGTCGGCGTGGCCATGGCTTCAGCCGCGATCTCGTCTTCACGAATCGCCGCCAGTGAACGCCCGGTCTGCGAGAACGTCAGGTTGCGAATCAGGATCACGATCGCGATCGCCCAGCCGTAAACCCAAAAGAAGCTCGTGTACGCTGGCAGCCCCGCCGGCGTGTCGCCGAAGTAGCCGGTCGCGGCGCCCAGGAACTGGGCATTGTTGAAGGAAATCCTAATGATTTCGCCGAATCCGAGCGTCACAACCGCCAAGTAATCACCGCGCAAACGCAGGCTCGGCGCTCCCACCAAGAGGCCCGCCAAGCCTGCCAGCAGCGCGCCAATCAGCAACGCGATGTTGAGCGTCACGGCATCTGCCGCAGCACCAATCCCGACCAGCCGTTGCACGAACGGCGCGAGCTTCACGCCGAAGAACGCCGCGCCGTACGCGCCCACCGCCATGAACCCGGCGTGACCGATCGAGAATTGTCCGGTCGTGCCGTTGATCAGGTTGAGGCCGACAGCCAGAATCACGTTGATGCCGGCCAGCAGCACGATCCGCTGCACGTACTCGATCAAGCCGTCTTGCAGCCACAGCCCGATGCCGAACAGCACGAGCATGGTCGCGCTGGCGATCGCCAAGCGTCGGACGAGCTGCATCACACCTTCTCCGGGCGCACGACGCCGAGCAGGCCTTCGGGGCGCAGAATCAAGATAATGATCAGGATCACGAACGTGATCGCATCGCGGTAGTCCGGCGACAGGTAGCCGGCAGTCATCTGTTCAGCCACGCCGATCAAGAGCCCGCCCAAAACGGCGCCACGGATATTGCCGATTCCGCCTAAAACGGCTGCCACGAAGGCTTTCAGACCCGTCAGCATGCCCATCAGCGGGTTGATGGTGATTTGGTCGAGGCCGAACAGGATGCCCCCTGCCGCCGCCAGCGCGGAGCCGACCGCGAACGTTGCGCGAATGATCCGGTCGGTATCGACGCCCATCAGCCGCGCGGCATCCATGTTCGTCGACACGGCGCGCATCGCCTTGCCAGTCCAGGTGCGCTGGATAAACCAATGCAAGCCGACCATCAGCGCGATGGCGACGACGAAGATCGTCAGCTTCACGTTGGTCACGATCACCCCACCGAGCTCGAAGCGAACTTCTCTCAAAATCGGCGGATACGGTCGCGGGTTGGGCGTGAACGCTAGCATCGCCGCGTTCTGCAGGAACAAGCTCACACCAATCGCGGTGATCAGCGGGGTGAGACGCGGCGCCTTGCGCACCGGACGGTATGCCAAGAACTCGATCGCGACCCCGAGCGTGGCCGCCGCTGCCATCGCGATCACCAGCACCACGATCGCCAAATGGATCGGAAAACCAGCCGCTCCGTAACCCTGAACGCCGAGCCCCAACGCCGCAAAATAGCCGGCGTACGCGCCAATCATGAACACCTCGCCGTGGGCGAAGTTGATCAGCTTCAAGATGCCGTACACCATCGTGTACCCCAACGCGATCAACGCATAGATCGAGCCGAGCGAGAGGCCATTCAGGATTTGTTGAAGTAACGTGCTCACGTGGAGGAGTCGGCAGTTAGCAGTTGGGAGTTCGGAGTCGCAGCCAGACGTCGAGCCGCGCAGTCCTTTACATCTGTCGCGAGCGCGCCCGTGAACCGTGACCTACGGATTGACTAGCGCTTCGTACTTGGCTTTGCCGCCGTCGATCTTCAGCACGACGACGCTCTTTTCCGGATTGCGATCCTTGTCCATCGTGATCTTCCCGGTGACGGCCTCGTAGCCTTTGGTGGCGGCGAGCGCGTCGCGGAGCGCGGTCGGGTCGGCTTTGCCGGCGCGCTTGATCGCGTCGGCGATCACCATCACGCCGTCGTAGCCGAGCGCGCCGAGGCCGGTCGGCTCTTGGCCGTACTTAGCTTTGAAGTCGGCGACGAACTTCTGCGCTTGGGGCGACGCCTGGTCGGGCGCGAAATGATTCGAAAAATACGACCCGTTCAGGGCGTCTCCGCCGATCGCGAACAATTCCGGGGCGTCCCAGCCGTCGCCGCCGAGCAACGGCACCTTAACGCCCAGCCGCGCCGCCGTCCGCGCGATCGCACCGACCTGAGCGTAGTAGCCAGGTGTCCAGATCGCCTGCGCACCCGAGTTCTTGATCGCCGTGAGCTGGGCGCTGAAGTCCGTGTCGCCCGCCGAGTACGACTGCTCGACCGCGATCGTGCCGCCGCTGGCGACGAACGCCTTCTGAAACGCGTCGGCCAGGCCGATCGAGTAATCGTTCTTCACGTCCTTCAAGATCGCCACTTTGTCGAGCTTCAAGGTTTGGCGCGCGAACGTTGCCATCACCTTGCCTTGAAACGGATCGATGAAACAAACGCGGAAAACGTAGTCGCCAATCTGGGTCACCTTCGGGTTCGTCGAAGACGGCGAAACCATCGGGATCTTGCGGCGTTGCGCGATCGGTCCGCCCTGCAGCGAAAGGCTCGACGCTACCTCACCCAAAATCGCGGTCGCCTTTTCGACGTCGATCAGCCGCGTGACGGCGTTGGCCGCTTCGGCGCCGTCGCCGCGCGTATCCAGCGTCACGATCTTGAGCTTGCGCCCGACGACTCCGCCACTGGCGTTCAATTGCTCGACCGCCAGGCGCGCCGCTTTATCGGTATCCTGGCCGAAATGGGCGGTGTCGCCAGTCATGGATGCGTAGTGGCCAATCACGATGTCCGACGTGTCAGGCTTGCCGGCCCCGCTCGCGCCACCGCTGCCGTCGTCCTTCTTCTTGCAAGCCGAGCTGGAGACGGCGAGACCGAGGGCGACCAATAGGCTGACGAGCGTGCGACGTTGCATGAGCGAGGCTCCTTGTGGCGGGCGGCGACGCTAACACAATTACGCCGGATTCCGGCCCAAACGCCCGCGGATCGGCGCCAGCGGCACGGTCGCGCCCAGAAAGCTGCGCTGCACGCCGGCTAGCGTCGTGAGCATCAGTCGCCGGCTCGGTGGGAACCTGCACAGCGGCCCCATCAATAGGTCGCGTAGCGCAGAAAGTAGCGCCAAGTCCGATTGGAAAAATGGCGTCAATCCCCGTGATGCCCGTTGGTAGTAGCGCGCATGGCTAAGCCGCGCCTGGTTGAATCTGGCGAGCCCGGCGTCGAGATCGCGAGCTCCCGAAACACACGCCGAAAGCACGCGCGCATCCTCTAGGGCTAAGTTGGTGCCTTGTCCCAACTGCGGGCTGGTGGCGTGTGCGGCGTCGCCTATGAACACCAAGCGCGGCGCGTGAAAGCGCGGCAGCCAGACATCGAAGTAGCTCGCTGGCAGGAGCTGCTCGGAATACTCGATCTGATCGAGCAGCGCCGCGGAGCGCGGCTCGAGCGCCAAGACGTGGTCCTTCCAACGCGAAAGCTCGAAGCTGGCGCGCGAAAAATCAGTGACCGGCACGCTCCAGAACAGACTGACCAGCGGCACTTCGCCCGCGCGATGCGGACCCAGCCCACAAGGCAGGAAGCCGAGCAAGGTAGTCGTGCTCTCGGCGATTTGGTGCAAACTGCCCGCAAAAACCCGATCTGGATCGCGCCCGACGAACCACCGCGCGCCCCACGCGTAGGGCGTCGCCCGCGCTTCGGGGATCGCGCGCCTCAGCACGGAACGCGCACCGTCGGCGACGACGATCAGCTGATGCTCGGCGGGCTCGCTGCCGTCAGCCAAGACCGGGCGAATGCCGCGCCCGGACAGGCGCGTGCGCTGCACCGAAGCGCCGGTGACGAGCCGCACCGAGCGCGCCGCCAATTGGCCATGCAGCAGCTCGAATAGCGCGCCGCGATGCATGCCGAGGCCGTACCAATCATCGAACAAATCGCGGTAGGACAGGTCGAGCACGCGCCGTCCGTCAGGCGTCTGACACACCAGCGAATCGACGCGACTGCCCCGCTCGAGCGCGCCAGTGAGCAGGCCCAAGTCGGCAAGCACGCTGAGTCCCGACGGCTGCATCAAGATGCCGGCACCGACTGGCTGCGGGCTTTCGGCTTCCTCGTAGAGCGTGACCTGGTGGCCGCGCTCGGCCAAAAACAGCGCCGAGCTAGCACCAGCGAAACCGGCACCGACGATGCCGATGTCCAGCCGGTTCACGGGCAGGGCCGCAGGATCTTCAGACCGTCGACCTCGACTTCGCACATCCGCGGGCGGGCCGGAGCCGTGACCGGTGCAGCGAGCTTGATCGTGACCTTCTGGTCCTTCTGCGCCGCAACCTTGGCTTTGCCCTTGAGCGGCCCTTTTTCAGCTGAAAATTCCAGCGTTTCGTTCAGGCTAGCCGAGACCTGGCAGGGCGTGGCGTCGCAAACTTGAAAGCCGTTCTTCATCAGCATCGCGCCCGGCGGATCGGTCTGAACCTCGAGCATCACGCTGTTCGGCGCCGGCACGACCGGCGCCGCAACGGACGCCGCGGGCGGAGCCGAAGGCACGACGGCCGGCGGCTCCGGAGCAACCACAGCGGGCGGAGTCGGCGGCTCGGACGGCTTGGCTTGGGCCGTCGTCGGCGCGACAGGCGTGCTCGGGCCGCGCAGGAAAAACGCTGCCGCACCGCCACCCACCACCAACACGCCGAGCAGCGCCAGCACGACGCCCGCACTGCCGCCCGACTTGACCGGGGGCCGCGTGGCCGCTTCGCCGCCCAGCTGCGTCTCGGCTCGCGCTTCGACGCCGGTATCCTGGCGCGGCATCGTCATCGCCGCCCGAGCGGCGTTGGTCAGCTCCGGGCCCGAACCCTGCGGTCCGGTGGGGTTGCCCACGAACTGCTGCGCGGTGGGGCTCGGTGAGAGGGCGCCCGGCAAGGCCGAGCCGCGCCCGTCACCTGCCACTTGGCTGTAGGGCCCACGAATACCGGCGTATTGGCCCTCAGGGGTCGACGCCAACGCCTGCGCCAGCTCGCTCATCGTCTGGTAGCGTTGCGTTGGATCTTTGGCGAGCGCGCGCATGACCACGCCCTCGAGTTCCGGCGAAAGCTGCAGATCCGGATACACCGAGCGCATCGCCGGCGGCATCTCGTTCAGGTGCTTGGTCAGGACGCCGAGGAAGGTCTCACCCGTGAAGGGCACGGTGCCGGTGAACAGCTCGAACAAGATGATGCCGCAGGCGTAGATGTCGCAGCGCAGGTCGGCGTGCTTTCCGCTCGCCTGCTCGGGCGCCATGTACTCGGGCGTGCCGAAAATCATGCCGGTTCGGGTCAGGCGACGGTGCGTCGACGCGGCCGCGGCCTCTTCGT
Organism: Polyangiales bacterium; assembly: GCA_038252755.1. GTDB lineage: Bacteria > Myxococcota_A > Polyangia > Polyangiales > Polyangiaceae > PMG-095. Next base: position 8,036 of record JBBSAB010000007.1, read on the forward strand.
TGCTGGGCTTGAGCTGGGCGATACCGAAATCGACGATTTTGACGATTTCCTCGCCGTCGCCGGTGCGCTGCAAGAAGACGTTCTCCGGCTTCATGTCGCGGTGCACGACGCCCTTGGAGTGCGCGACCGCTAGCGCGCGGCAGATCTGCATGGCGATCGGCAGGGCGCGCGGCGCCGTCAGCACGCGCGCGCGCTGCAGCTCGTCGGCCAGATCGTTCCCTTCCAGAAACTCCATCGCCAGGTAGAAGCAGCCGTTTTCGAGCTGACCGAAGTCGAACACGTCGAGCACGTTGGGGTGCTTGATCCGCGACGCGCTGATCGCCTCCTGCTGGAAGCGAGTGACGATCTCCCCTTTGTGGGCGTACTCGGCGCGGAGCACCTTGAGCGCAATCCGCTTTTCGATGGCGGTGTGCTCGGCCAGGTACACCTGACCCATGCCGCCTTCCCCGAGCAGCTTGATGACCTTGTAGCGTCCCGCCACAGTCGTACCGAGCAGCGGGTCTCCAGCGGGTTGAGATTGCATGGCAGAGGAAGGTGGGGGTCCCGCCGGCTTGCGCTACCGAGGTGGGGTTGGGGACCCACCGAACCAACGAGACAGACCCCGTAAGAACCTGAAAGATAACACGGAGCCCGCCCGTGGAAGCTGCAATCTGATACGTTCGCGCTCCCATGATTGTGGTGATGGAGCCGGACGCGAGCGACCAGGCCGTGGAGAGCGTGATTTCGTTTCTGGTGAACGCGGGGTTCGACGTGCACCGTTCGAGCGGGAGCACGACGACGATTCTGGGCGTGGTCGGCGATCTGTCCGGTAACGACGTTACCGTCGTCAGCGAGTTTCCTGGGGTTTCCCAGGTTGTTCGCGTGAGCGAGCAGTTCCGCTTGGCCTCGCGCCGCTTCCGCCAGCAGTCCACTGTCATTGAAGGGCCGTGGGGCAGCATCGGCGGCGACAAGCCCTGGATCGCGATCGAAGCGGTCGGGCCAACGGGCACGGGCGGCGCGCCGGAAGCCGCGGCAGTCGGCGGCGCAAGCGAGCCGCCGCCGCCATCTAAAGATCTCGCGTACGAGGTGCGGGCTGGGCGGCCTTTTGATGCCGCTGTGACGCGGTCGCCGCGCGCGGTGGACACGATCGGCGCGTTGGTTTGTCTGTCGGTCCACCCGCAGCCTTCCGACCAACGCTTCGCGGTCCATTTTGTGGAGCGCGGCCGCAGCTGGGGTGCCAACGCCTGGATCGGCGCCGCCGAACGTGAGCTCGCTCGTGGCGACAGCAGCATCGTCCTATTGGAGGCCGGCGGCGAATACCCGAACGGCGCCCGTACCCTCGAAATCGCCGCGATCGCCCGGGCCAAACAACGCACCCACCTGCCAATCGTGGTCGACGTGCCGAGCATCGCCCAGCGTGCGCGTTACGTCGAATCAGTCGCCTGCGCAGCGATCGCGGCCGGCGCCGACGGCGTGATCCTGCGCACTTGGATCGGTCGCGCTGGCGAGGTGCCGCGCGTACCCGCCACGCTCAGCTGGAGCGACGCCGTCAAGCTGGCCGAAAAACTACGCAGCATCGGCCAGGCAGTCCGCGGATGAAGCGGATCTCGATCGTCGGCTTCGGCTTGATCGGGGGTTCGCTCTCACTGGCCCTCCGACGAAACGGCGCGGTCCACGTCACCGCGATTGATCGCGCCCCGGTGCTGGCCCGCGCTGAGGCAAAAAATGCCGCCGACGAGCACCTGCCACTCGAAGAAGCCGACTCGCTACGCGCCGCGCTCGAGCGCTCGGAGCTCACGGTGCTGGCAGTCCCGGTCAGCACGATTATCCGACTCCTGCCGTGGAGCCTGACGCACTCACCCGTCGTGACCGACTGCGGCTCTACCAAGCGGGAGATCGCCAACGCCGCCGCCGACCACGCGCGCGGCGCACGCTTCGTCCCCGGACACCCGATGGCTGGCTTGCCCGACGCCGGCATCGAGAACGCGCGCGGCGATTTGTTCGAAGGCCGCACGTGGATCGTCTGCCCCGAGCACGCCGATCAGCACGCGCGCCAGACCGTCGCCGAGATGATCGCGCTGACCGGGGCGCAACTGGTCGAGCTCACGCCTGACGCGCACGACCGCGCCGTGGCGGTGACCAGCCATTTGCCCCAGCTGCTAGCCAGCTCGCTTTTCTCGTTGGCTGATGACCAAAGCGCCCGCCTCGCCATGGGTCCGGCCTTCGAACGCGCCACGCGCGGAGCCGGCGGCCTGGAGTCGATGTGGAGCGACATCTTCGAGACGAACGCCGATGAGGTCGCGCGCGCCGCCGAAGCCTTGAGCCAAGAGCTGAGCAAAATCGCGGTCGGACTACGGCGCTCGCCGCCCGACACTCACGCGGCGCTGGCGGTGCTCGCCCGCGCCCGCGCCCGGCGCGGCCACAGCTAGCCTCGCCACTCGTGCGGTCTGGCAGGGATGTTGCTAAGCTCCACCAAGTGCCGAGTTCCGCGCGCCGCATTTTATGGATCCTCGTTGGCTGCCTAGCGGCCTCCTGCAGTTTGAATCCACAACCCGACTTGCCGGGTTCGCATGACACGAGCAGCGGCTCGAGTACCGCCGGCACGAAAAACGGAGCCGGTGGCCCTGGTCTGAATCTCGGCGGCACAGGCTCGAGCAGCGGCGGCGCAGGCGTAACGAGCCCAGCAGCCGGCGCAGACTCAGCAGCAGCAGGTGGTGCACCCGCAGACGCCGGCGGCAGCCCCGCTGGCGGTGAGGTCGGCGCCGGCGGCGAAAGCCAGGCCGGTGCCGGCGGGCAGAGCGCGCTGTCGAGCGGCGGCCACGACTGATCCGCCACGGCATTGACCGAACCGGCGACCGGATCCTGTGATCCGGCATTGTGCCAACTTGTGCCAGGCACGGCTGACGCTTGCGGAGTCGCGAAGCTCCGGATAAGGCCGTTTCGCTGCCAGATTCGCCACCGCAAACAAGTGGCGCGGCTCCTGCATTGAAGCCGTCCGGATGTTCTCGCGCCAGTTACGCCTATCGCTGGTGCTCGCCGCCCTCGCGGCGGCGGCGGCGGCAGCCTCGTGCGAGCTCAATCCTCAGCCACCAATTCCGGATGCTGTGCAGAGCGGTGGTGAGACGCCCGGCACGGACAGTGGTGGCACCGGAAACAACACGGCTGGCTCGACAAGCACCGGCACCACGGGCGGCTCGCTCGCGGGCGAGGTTGGGGGCTCGGCCGGCGAGATACCGGTGAACGTTCCGGGAAACGCCGGCCAAGGCGCGGGTGGCGCGGGCGCGGGCGGCGACAATGCTGGCGGTGACAGCGCGGGCGGCGACAGCGCTGCCGGCAGCGGCGGCTAGTCGGAACGCGCGGACTCACCGCGGCGCCGGTTGCGGCTCAACCGGCGGCGGGACGGCTCAAGTACTGATCCATCACGTTCGAGATCAGATCGGCCAAAATGCCGTCCGCCACGCGCAGACGGCGGCTCAACTCGCGCGCCAAGTTCAAGATGATGATCGCGTAGCTGCGCAAATCATGGCGGTAGAGGGCGTCAAGATCAGCCGAAGTGACGCGCAACAGCCGACTCGGCGCCAGCGCGCGAACCGTGGCTGAGCGCGGCTGAATGTCGACGATGCTCATTTCGCCGAACCAGTCGCCGGGACCGAGCACGGCGACGCGCGCTTCGACCGAGCGCTTGCTCTTCTTCAAGACTTCAACCTCGCCGTTGATCACCACGAACATCGCGTTGGCGTCCTCACCCTCGCGAAACAGCGTGGCGCCCGCAGGCGGCGTCTCGACGCTGAGCAGGGTGGACAGGTACTCGAGCACGTCGTCGCTGAGGGCGCCGAAAAGCCCGATGTTTCGAAGCTCGGCGGGGCCAATCGGCCGCTGTGCGTCAGTGCTCATCGCTTCCTTTCACTACTACGGAAGCCATCACTCGTCGAAATAGAGCGGCGGACGGCTGGCACAAAAGCTAGCAATATGGCCCAAAGACTCGCTAGAAATCGTCACGAACGAGACGCCCATTCCCGGTGGCGCGTCTTCGGTCGCAGCGCGCGTCCAGCGAACGACACCCCCCGCGTTGACGACGTGCCCGTCGGGCAACACGAAGTACAGCTGGACGACTGTGCCCGGCACGGCTGGCTCGTACGTTGCCACGAACACGCCGCCCGTCGATACGTCGAGCGAGATGCCAGTGTAGATGTGCGATTCGCTGGTGAGGCCTATCTCCACTTCGATGAAGACGCGCTTGTTCGTGCCGTCGCGCCGCTCGCTGCCGTCGAACCCGGAGGGGCGGCGAAAACGACCGGTCGGAGCCGGCGCGCGTGGAAAACCGGCGATCGTGCGCAACTCGAGCGCGTCGGAATCGGACAGCCCACCTTCGGGCAAGCGCGCGCGGCGCTGACGTGCCGAGTGCTGAAGCACCGGATACAAGAGCGCCAGCGTGCGCGCCAGCGACGTCGCCGCCACTTCGAGCTCCGAATGCTGCCCGCGCAGCACACCGACGTCGGCCATCGCGCGCTGGAGTGATTCGGCTGCGACGTGGATGAAGGTCGCCGAGGCTTCGTCGGTCGGCGACGCTACTTCCGCGCTGTACAGCGCGCTCGAGGCCGACGCGGTTTCTTCGATCGCGCGATCTAAGCCGGGATCGGCAATACCGGCCGTTTGCAGCGACAACAACGCCGTCGCCAACGCTTCCCTCCCCTGCCTCGCGGCCGTGATGGTTGCGCTGCCTTCGGTCACAGGCTCTTGTGGAAGACGACCCGTGGACGTGCGGGGCCCGCGTAGTCCTCGATGTTGGAAACGCTCCAACCGGTAGCGCGATGAAACGCGATCGACCCCTCGTTGCCGGTGGTGGTGATCGCCTTCAAGCGAGTGCAGCCCGCCGTGCGCGAGTCCTCTTCGAACGTCTGGTACAGCACTTTGCCGACGCCTCGACGGCGATAGTCGGGGTGAATGCCGACCAAGTGCACGTAGCCGGTCTTGGGCGGTCCGGGCGCGACGAAGCCGAGCAGGAAGCCAACCAAGATGCCGTCGTGCTCGACGACCCGCGCCATCGCACCCAGCTCGTAAAAGAAGATCGGATGCGCGAGCGCCGTAGTCGGCCCGCCCCACCAGCGATCGATGATCTGAACGATGTGATCGTAGTCCTGCTTACCGAGGGGGCGCGTGATCATGGGACTCTAGCGAGCGGCTCCAATTGGAGATTCCAGCGTAACATGGGCTTTTCGACTCAGGATGGGAAGTGGCGTAAAACACTCCGAGTTATGAAACGACTCAAGCTTGCCCCGTCCATTCTGAGCGCCGACCTTGGGCGGCTGGCCGAAGAGGTCCGCGAAGTCGAAACCTTGGGCGCCGAATACATCCACGTCGACGTCATGGACGGGCGCTTCGTCCCGAACATTACCCTGGGTCCACCAGTGGTTAGGGCCGTCAGGGCTGCGACCAAGGCCGTCGTCGACTGCCACTTGATGATCGTCGAGCCAGAGCGCTACGTGGCCGATTTCGCCCATGCCGGGGCGGACATCATCAGCGTCCACGTTGAAGCGTCGACGCACCTCCAGCGCACGCTCCAGTCGATCCGCGCGCTGGGCAAGCGTGCGGGTGTGGTGCTGAATCCCCACACACCGGAGGACACCATCCGCTACGTCTTGGGCGACCTCGACCTGATCTTGGTCATGAGCGTAAACCCTGGATTTGGCGGTCAAAGTTTCCTTCCTCTAGTGTTGCCCAAGCTCCGTGCGCTAAGGCAGATGATCGACCAAAGCGGCCGAGATATCGAGCTGGAGATCGATGGCGGCATCGGGCCCGACAACGCGAAGCTGGTGACAGACGCCGGGGTGACCGTGATCGTCGCCGGTAGCTCGGTGTTCGGTCAGAAGGACCGCGGCGCCGCGCTCGGACAATTGCGTGCCGCGGCGCTCGGATGAAGCGCGCCGCCGGACTCGCTGCGGCGGCATTCTTCAGCGTCAGCTGTGCGCCAGCTAGCGCACCGACCGGCTTGAGGACGCCGATCCTGGCGCCGAGCATGGCCGCTGGCTCCGCACCTGCGGCGAAACCGCCGCGGTCGCGCGCCCAGCAGGCCAAGGAGCAGGCACTGCAAGACAAACTCCAAACGGCGTTGGCCTACATCTCGGAAATCCGCGGTTTGCCCGCCAGATCCTCGGTTCAAGGCCGCTTGATGGGGCGCGCCGAGATCGAGCGGTACATCAGTGCGCAGCTGGACGAAGAGACGCCAAAGGACGTGCTGCTAGCGACCGAAGCGCTGCTGTATGGCTTCGGAACCGTCGACGCCAACTTCGACTACCGGGCCAGCGTCATCAAGCTGATGTCGTCGCAGCTGCTCGGCTTCTACGATCCGAAACAGAAGACGTTCTTTGTCGGCGGCGATCTGGCAGGCGAAGAAGCCGACGTGACGCTCTGGCACGAGCTCGTGCACGCGCTGCAAGACCAACACTACGACCTCACCCACCTCGCGGACTGGCAGCCAGATCTGGGCGACAGCCAAGCCGCCGTCCACGCGCTAGCCGAAGGCGACGCGACCAGCGCGATGCTCGACGCGATGATGAAACCGCGGGGCGCGACCGCGCTCGACCTCCCCGAGAGCCTGATGCGGGCGCAAAGTGTGCTCGGAAGTGCTGCCCTGACGGCCCCGCCGGTGCTGGTTCGTTCGCTCTTGGCACCGTACGTCGACGGACTGGCTTTCACCAACTACCTGCGCCGGCGCGGCGGTTTTGCAGCCGTTGACGCCGCTTGGGGCGCGCTCCCGGTCAGCACGGAGCAGCTCTTGCACCCCGAGAAATTTCTCGCTCACGAAGCGCCGCTGATCGTCCCACTACCGCCGCCACCGGCACACGCAGCCGAGCTGCACGAGCGCTTCCATGACGTGATGGGCGAACAAACGCTGCGACTGTTCTTCGAGGAGTGGCTGCCAGCGACCACGGCCGCCACCGCCGCCAGCGACTGGGGCGGCGACCGCCTCGCGGTGTTCGGCGACGACGCGCGCCAACGTTGGGCGATCGGCTGGCACCTGCGCTTCGATTCCGCAGCGGCTGCAGAACGCGCGTTGATCGCATTCGCGCGCTCGGCACCGCTGACCGAGCGCGGCAGCAAGGCGATGGCCGATACCGCTGCAGCCGCCAAGAAGCTCGGCGACAAAGTGTGTCGCCCGAGGCACACCCAGGGCTCGCTTGCCCTGGTCCGCCGCGGAAGCGACCTGGCCGTCACAGTGGGCCCCTTTGAGCGCAACAGCCGCGGAAAAGTCGCGAGTGACCTGGACTGCGGCGCCGCGCTACAGTGGGCCGCTCAGGTCGCAAATAACTGAATTAACTCAGTTTTGTATGCCGTCAGCCGATCGAAATTGGTGAGACGGCCGGCCAGTTCTGGGGTCCATCTGACCTGGACACAGGGTGCATCACGACCTCAATGTCGCGATCTTGGAAGGGCGAAACGACCCCAAGTCGCGTAGTTGGAGCGATTCCGTCGCTGGCATGAAACCTGCTTAGTCCTTTCTGCGTAAGCAAGTGGAGACCATCCAAGTGGCAGACACCAACGACAGCAAGAAGAAGACGGGGCGAGTGAGCCGAGCGGCCACCGTCGTGGCCTCTTCGGCTGCTGTCGGTGCGTCGTGGATGGCTCTGGTGGCCGCAACGACGATTGGCCTGGGTCATCTCGACCGCGTGCGCGCCGAAGTTTCGGCGGATACGGCTGCGCTCGGAACCGCGGGCGGTCGCTATCGCCTGGTCGTGCAGTCGTATGCCAGCGCCAGCATGTCGGCCGGCAAATTGCCCGGACTTCGCCACAAACCGTTGGCATCAGCGCAACGCTCCGTAACGGCCGAGGAATTGTCGCGCGGAGTCGCGGTCGACGTGCTTCGTGTCGGCGAATTGGTCGATCCGACGCAGATCATCGTGGCGTGGATCGAGCACGGCGAGGCCAATCTGGAGTTCGACGGTGCGGAAGCGCGCCCCAGCGAAAGCGCGCTGTACGGAGCTTCGGAATCGCGCGACGTGGGCTCAGCGCGCGTCGTGCTCAAAGCGCGAGCCTGAAGCGTTCGTCCGCGAGGCGGACGGTTGCTCGGACGCGTGTCCGCAGCCGTTTGTCCGGTGCCGGGCTAAGCTCAAGCGGCGCGCTGCTCGCGCGATGCCTTGCCGAGCTCGCGAACAACTCGCAGGAACTCGCGGCGTCCTTCGAGTGAAAACGCCTCGCTACCGAAACGCGCGCGCAGGTAACGTTCGGTGAGCTGCAGCGTCACCTCGGCCACGGGGTGGCCGAGCGCCACGAGCGCTCGGGCATGGGTGAGCGGCGGCGTTCCGCTGGGGCGAGGCGCCCCGCGCAGCAAGAGCGCGCCGTCGAGCGCGCGATACAGCTCAGCCGTTTCGCGTTGCCGGGCCTCGACCTCGCTAGGCGGTATCGGCTTGGGCCGCGGCTTGCCACGGCGGCGGTACCAATACACGGACGCGCCCACGACCAGGATCAGGCTCACCAGGCTGAAAAACGCGCGCCGCGGCGAAGCCAACATCGTCGAAGCGACGTAGCTTTTTTTCTTCAGCTCGCCATAGCGGTCGCGCACGGCGCGCAGCAAGCTCACTTGCTGGCGCATGTCATAACCGACCACGTTGCGATCCCAGCGCTGGGCGGCGGCCTCGACCATGTCGCGCACGAATGCCAAAACGCCGGTGATTTCGCTCTGCGGCGCGGCGTCTGCAGGCGGCGTCGGGTCGAATCGCACGAAGCCTTTGCCCTCGACGTAAACCTCGACCCACGAGTGGGCGTCGCCTTGGCGAACCGCGTAATAGTGCCCAAAGCGATTGAAAGTGCCGCCAATGAAGCCGTTCACGTTGCGGGTCGGGACACCTTGCGTGCGCAACATGATCGCCATCGCGGTCGAGTAAAACTCGCAGTGCCCGCGCTTGGAGACGAACAAGAAGTCGTCGAGCGGATTTTTGGCGGCGCCAGACGGTGACTCGAGGTCGTAGCGATAGCCTTTGCGGAGCGCCGCTTCGACGCGCTTAGCGCGCCGCTCGGGGTCAGCCTCGTTGCCAATCCAAGCCTTGGCCAGCTCCCCGACGCGCAGCGGGAGGTCCGACGGCAACGCCAAATAGCGCGCTCGGGCAGCCGCATCCAGCGTCGCTGGCCGAGGCTCGGAGCCATCTGCGAGCACGACCTCGTAGCGCAGGCCGTTCTCATTCGCCGCCTTGTAGGTGAGCTGTCCCTCTTGGCTCACGAACAGCGACGGGACGGAGTTCGGCACCACGTTGTTGGGTGTGAGGAGCGTGAGCGCCACTGCATCCGGAGGCACAAAGACGACGCTCGGATCGATCGATTCGAGGTCGATACGCAGCTTGCGATCGTGTGCCGGATCCGGCCAGCGACGGATCCGCACGCTATTGCCGATCTGCTCGGCGCGCAGCTGAGCCGACGGCGTGGTGCGCGACCAGGAATGCCCGTTGTAGCGATCGAACGCCGCGCCACGCAGGTAGAGCGCTAAGCGAACCGGCGGTTCCGCGGGCAATTTCGGGTGCTCGACGCGCATCACGATCGTCGGATCGGCACGCAACCGGCCCACGCCGCCCAAGTCTACGCGATCGGAAAAACCAACGACGCGCTCGCGATGATCCTGCCCCAACAGCAGCAACGACAGCCCGACCCGCGGAAACATCACGAACACCAGCGCCGTGAACAGGAAGATCGGAATCGACAACAGGCAGGTGAAGACCAAAAAAGGCCGACCGATCACGCGCCGGCTGCGCAGGATCCGCGGCACGTCCACCGGCAGACCGGTGCGGTCACGCGCGCCCTGGCGGTAATTACCCTCAACTTCACGGCGCAAATGGCTCAAAACCAAGGCACCCGGCGCCACCACCAGAAAGCCGATGAAGCACAGGCCATACGACAGGCCACCACCCAGCACCGTGCCGGCGATCAGGTGCATCAACGCCAGCACGATGACTTGCTGGTCGTGAGCGGCACCGCGCCGGGTCGCCAGCCGCACCACCTGCAACGCCGCCGCGAACTCCACCGCCAAGGGCAGCAGGCTCTCACCTGAAAACAAGCGCGAGGTCTGCAATGCCAGCAACGACAGCGGCAAGACCACTGCGATCCGCCGCAGCGCGACGCTGTCCTGGAAACGCTGGGGCAAGACGATCGCCACCAGCAACCCGAACAAGGTCGCGCTCACGAACCAGCGATTCAGCTCTCCGCTGGCCAGAAGCGAGAGCAAACCGAGCGCCGCCAGCGCGTCGGTCATGATCCGGTGGATCAGCCCAAACCTCACGCGGACGCTCGCAATTTCTCGGATTTCTCCGGCGCTTTCGGCTTCGAAGGCTCAGCCGAAGGCTCGAGCAGCGCGAGGAACCGCAGCAGTGGATCCGCGCCGACCGAGGTGTTGGCGCGCACGCGCTCGCCCCCCGACGCCAAAACGGCGACGCTATCGCCACGCTTGAGGTGCGCCACGGCACGCGACGCAACGTCGCGAATCCGCCGCTCGAAACGCATCGACCAATCGTCGTCCGGCGCTCGACCCGCGTGACTCGAGTCGATCGCGAACGCGACGTCACGGCGCGTGTCGGTCGCACGTTCGCGCAGCACTCGTTGGTCAGGCAGGGTGCTCTTGCGCCAATAAATGTCACGCGGGTCATCGCCTTCACGCATCAAGCGCAGCCCATGAATCTCGTCGCCGTTGCCGCGACCGAGCGCGCTCTCGCCGCCAGTGCGATCACCAGATTCGGTCTGCGGCAGGCGCACCGGATCGACCGCCGGGTAGATGATCAGCTCATCGTCGGCGCTCACCTCGCGCGACTTTTCGAACAGCCCGAACGGGAAGCGCGTCGCGACGCGAAAGCCGACATGGTTGTCACGGCCGCGCCGGGCCGGGGTACGCCGATACGCCGCCACCTGCGCCGAACGCGGGCTGATCTTGAGGAAGAAGCAGCGCTTATCCGCCGGCTGACCAGCTCTCAGATCTTCAACCTCGATCGCATACGAGGGGACGCGCTGCTTGTGATTGTAAACCTCGATCTCGACCAAATGCGGCCGCCCGACCTGCGCGCGCGGTGGCAAGCGGCGGGTCACCGTCAGGTGCCGCAAGCTCAGCTCGCTCAGTACGCCTGAGACGATGATCAGCGACAGGAGCATGCCGAGCAGCAAGTACAACAGGTTGTTGCCGGTGTTGATCGCGGCCACGCCCACGCCAAACGTGATGAAGATGAAGTACTTGCCCTCCCGCGTCAGCTTGAGGCGTCGCGGCCACTTGCCCCAAAACCCTCGGTTCAAACCGTCCGCCTTCGACAGAGCCCTCAGTTGCTTGAGCGGTGGCGGGACCGCCGGCGCGGCTGACTTCGCCTTCGGCAGCGGCGGCTTCGACACCCCAGGCTTTTCCACGGTTTAGAGCGGCACGGGCACGCGCGCGACCACGTCGCGAACGGCAGATTCGGATTCTTCGCGCGACGGCGCATAGCCCTCGGCGTGGGCGGCTAGCCGTACGCGATGCGAGAGCACCGGCACCGCCAAACCGTGAATATCGTCTGCGATGCAGTAGTCGCGGCCGCTGAGCAGCGCGCGTGACCGTGCAGCGCGGGCCAAGTTCATCCCAGCGCGTGTCGACGCGCCCAACGACAACGTGGGGCTGGTGCGCGTCGCCGTGATCAGTGCCTGCAGGTAAGCGCCGAGCGCGCCATCCATCGAAACCCGGTCGACCTCGCGTTGGAGCGAAACCAGCGACTGCGGATCGAGCACCGGCGAGACGAGTTTCACGCGATCCACGTCTGGGTCCAGCATCAGCCGCGTCTCGATGTGCGCGGGCGGATAGCCGATGTGAATGCGCATCAGAAAGCGGTCGAGTTGCGACTCTGGTAGCGGGAAAGTCCCTGCAAAATCGGTCGGATTTTGCGTCGCTACCACCAGAAACGGCTCCGGCAACGGCAACGTCCGGCCGTCGATCGACACCTGTTCGTCGCTCATTGCCTCGAGCAGGGCAGACTGGGTGCGCGGACTGGCGCGGTTGATCTCGTCAGCCAAGAGAACGTTGCAGAATACCGGACCCTGTCGCAGCACGAACTCGGACGTGCGCTGATCGAAGATCACCACGCCGACGACGTCGCTCGGCAAAAGGTCACTGGTGAACTGCACGCGACGCATCTCGCCGCCGACCGCGCGAGCCAGCGCACGCGCCAGCGTCGTCTTACCGACGCCCGGCACGTCTTCGATCAGGATATGTCCGCGCGCCAGCAGCGCGACCAGGGCGAGCTCAACGACCTCTGCCTTGCCCTCGAGCGCGCTCTCGACCGCGTTCCGAAGCTCAGCCACGCGAGGGGCGGCCTGCTCTGCCGGCAAGGCCAGGACAGAAGACGACATATCAGCGCCATGCTAGCACCAAGTCAGCGCAAGAGAGGAAGCCGAGACGAGGGCCAAAAAGGCCGGGCCCTTGCCAGGACACGCGAGCAGTGGTCACCTGGCCCGCGATGCAGGTCTCGCGCATCGAGGTGCGCGGCGTAACACGACGATTTGGAGCCACCTTGGCGCTTCGGCAGGTCTCCGCGTCGTTCGAGGCGGGCTCGCTGACGTTTCTCGAAGGACCGAATGGCGCAGGCAAGAGCACACTGCTCGCCATCCTCGGCACCGTCCTGCGGCCGACCTCGGGCAGCATTTGGTACGAGCCTCTCGGCGATGACCAAGCCGAGGCGCGCCGTCACATCGGCTGGGTCGCGCACGAATCGCATTGCTACCGCGAGCTCTCGGGGCGGCGCAACGTCGAGCTGGTCGCGCAGATTCATGGCGTGACCCGCGTGGCCGAGCAGGTCGAGCGGGTGATCGAGCGGGTCGGCGCTGAGCCGTTCGCCGAGCGTGCCGTCGGCACATTGTCGCGCGGCCAGCGCCAACGCATCGCTCTGGCCCGCGCGCTGGTTCACGATCCAGGTGTGCTGTTGCTGGACGAGCCGTGGACCGGTTTGGACTTGGCCAGCGTAGACCGGCTCGAGACGGTGATCCGCGAGGAAGTCGCGCGCGGCTCGCTGGTCGTGGCTGTCACGCACGGCGCTGGGACGGCCGAGCGACTGGGCGCCCGACGGCTGCGCATCGAAGGCGGTCGAGTCGTCGCGTAACGCCGGATTGGCCCGCCGGCCGTTTCCTACGGTCGCCTCGAGTGAGTAGACTTATAAGTGGGGTGGCTGAAGAGCCACTCGACCGTCGCTGGGCAACTGGCGGCGCCTGTTGTCAGCACTTCGAGCACCTCGGTGATATGCAACCGCGAGAGCTCGACGGCGTTGGTTCCGGTGCTTTCGTCTTTGCCGCGGGCGCCGGACAGCACGACCGCGTCGGGCCGATGCGAGAGCGCTCGCAGCGTCGCGGCCACATCGTGGAGCACACCCAGTGAATCCGGCGCGACCAGCAGCCAAAGCGCGGGACGGAGGGCCAGGGCCAGATCTGCATTCGTGAGCCCAAGGCCAAGCGGCGAGAAGGCGCCGCCTGCCAACTCGATCAAGACGAGCTCAGCGCCAGCGCGCTCTTCCTCGACCGCTACCCAAGCGGCGACGTCGGCTACCTCGATTTCACGACCTTGCTCGCGCGCGCCGACGTGCGGCGAGACTGGGCGCTGGAAGCGCCAGGGCGAGAGGATGGGGGCGTGCCCCGCGGCTTTCGCGATTACGCCTGCGTCTCCCGGCACATCCAACTCAACCCCGCTCTCGATCGGCTTGAGCGCCAGAACGGAGGTGCGGGCAACGGCGGCGGCAGCCAGACACGAGGTGACGTACGTCTTGCCGACGTTCGTGCCGGTGCCCAGGATCACGACCCGCATGCGATCTCCAAGGCTTCTGCGATGCGCGGCACAGCATCGTCGGGCCAATCGGCGTGGACCGTGAGGCGCAGTCGGGCCGCCCCTGTCGGAACAGTCGGCGGGCGAATCGCCTGCGCGAGGATGCCGCGTTGGCGGAGGGCTGCCATGGCCGCCAGCGCGCGTTCGTTCGAGCCGAGCACGACCGGGATGATTGGTCCGAGCGCGCCTGCCAACGGTGCGAGTCCCCGCGCTGACAACGCGTTTCGCAACTCAGCAGAGCGAGCCTGAAGTCGAGCGCGCGCTGCGTCAGCAGCCCGCGCAGCAACGACCTGGGCGAGTGTGAGCCGACACAGGAGCGGGGAGGAGGCGGTCGAGAAAACGAACGACCGAGCGCGATTCCAAAGCCAGGTGCGCAACGCTTTCGAGCTACCCACAACCCCGCCCTGCACACCGACCGCCTTACCGAGGCCCGCCACCAGCACGTCGGGTTTTACGTTCAGGGCCGCTGCCAACCCCGCGCCGCCCGGACCAACGACCCCCAACGAGTGCGCCTCGTCCACAATCAAGCCGGCACCATAGCGATCGCAGATTGAACGCAGCGCGGGCAGGTCGGGGCTGTCCCCGTCCATGCTGAACAGCCCCTCGGTCACGACCCAGGCGGGGGCGCCACCGCGATGCTCTCGTAGCGCTGCCTCCACGGCTTCGAGCTCAACGTGCGGCGTCACGACCACGCGGGCTCGCGCCAATCGGCACCCGTCGACGATCGACGCGTGGTTCAGGGCGTCGGAGACAACGAGCGACCCCGCCTCAGCGAGAGCGGGAATCAGACCCGCGTTAGCCGCGAACGCGCTCAGGGTGACCAAGCAGCCTTCAGTACCGAGCCAGTCCGCGAGCTCATGCTCCAGCTGGGTGTGCTCCAGGAACGAAGCCTGAACCAATCGTGAGGCGCCTGCTCCTGGTCGCGCCCCGGCCAACGTCTCCACGGTTTCACGTGAAACGCCACGGGCTCCGAGCCCCAGGTAGTCATTCGAGCAGGCATCGATCCAGGACCCTCCAGCGACAGGAGGCTGTGCGTGAAACGCGGAGTCCTCCGGGTCGCGCAACAAGCCCTGGGCCGCCAGCTCCGCGATACGTGCCTTGAGCCAGTCCTGCATACCCTCCCCGAATAGCGGCGCCGAGGCTCGGCGTCGAGGACTGCAGCCAAGGTGCGGGAACGACGGCGCCGGAACGACAAAGCCCGGGGGTAGGCGCCCGCGCCGAGGCTGAGTTTGACCGGGGCATGGGCGGAGCGCTCGCCGCATGGCTGGGGCAGTGCTCTAGGGCGAACACCACGGCCGTTCCGGCGGCACTCGTTTCGCAGCGCCCTTGTCGCACGACCAGTGCCATCGGGGGCGGCCAGCGGCTCCGGGGCGCCCGCCTCGTCCAGCCCGCCGCAGGAACGGGGTCGCCGCTCGCTCGAATGACTTGGCACAACGGCACACCAAGTCATCTGGGGCGCCTGAATGCGGGTCGCCGCGGTGGGCGATGACTTCCATACCAGCCATTCTCGGAATCGCGGCAGGCTCTGTGGGTGCTTGGCGCTGCACGGGGTGATGCGGAAGGGTGGGCCCGCCCAGACTCGGCTGGCCTTGCGGGCCGCGACGGCCAGCAGCAAACGCGGGCGAGCCCGAAGCCCGAGGGAGGCGTCGCGGACACTAAGCATGCCGGGCGCACCCCAACCGCGCCTCGAGCCTGGCTCTCCGAAACGGCTTTCAGCTGGGCTCCGAGCATCGTCGGACCGCTTTCAACCGGTCTCCAACCGCTGGAGGGCTTTCAACCGGTCTCCGAGCCTGCCCAGGACCAACTTTCAGCCGGACTCCGAGCGATCCTAAAACGGCGGAGCCCGAAACCGACAGCTCGGCGCAAGCGGAGCTCCAAGGCTCCCTTTCGGGGCCACCAAACTAGGCCAGGAAGTCGAAGGGCCATCCGAACAATCCCGTTCGTCCCTCCAGCGATGCGAGGAGGCACACCGAAGCCGCCCCGCTTCTTCCGGCTCGAAGCACCAAGGATTGCGCGGATGGAAGGAGCGGCTCGGATCCCCACCGGGCGCCCAACGCCACCCTGCGGGCACGAGGACGGCAACCGGTTGGATAGCGCCCTCAACTGCCGCCAGCGAGCGTCCGGATTCCAAAAGCCTCACGCCGCTGGCTTAGGGTGGCGTCAGGCCGGAAAGCGCAGCGAGACCTCCGGGGCGGACGGCAACGGCTGACCCAGCCCTCGGAAGACCGCCGCGACGTTCTTTGCGTTTCACGTGAAACATAGAGACTTAGGAGTCTTAATTGAGATATAATAAGCATTTCACGAACTTAGACCACCTGACTGGCAAAACAGAAGCCAGCATAAAGAATACATTGTCTTTTTACTTCTTCTCCGAACGGGTTCAACAGCACAAACTAGCTGTGTTTTGGACCCCTGCCGGGCATGATTGAGACGTCAAGTTCTTAATGACTCGTCAGGTTCAGCTCCCAGCGCCAGGTCGAGGCGCCTATGACCGCTCTCTGAGCCGATCAGAACGCGATGCGCAGCACCGCGAGCGCTTGCTGCTGGCAGCCGCTGAGGTGCTGGCGCACGGGCCAGCGACAGTGGCCCGGATCGTCGAGCGAGCCGGCGTGGGCAGAAGCACCTTCTACGAGTTTTTCGATGGTCCCGAGCACGTACTCGACCATCTCGAACAGCGCGTGCTGCGAGCGATCGAGGCGGCGCTCGAAATGGCGTTCAACGAGACTCGAACGCCACTCGAACGTGTCCGGGCGATCGCGCGAAGCTGGCTCGTCGTGCTCGAAGCGCGGCCCGTGGAGGCTCGCGTGGCGCTCACGCGCCGGATTGGCAGTGAGCTGTTGTCGCCGGCGGGCAAGCTGCTGCATCATGTCCTTAAACGCTGCGTTCAAGCGGCGCGCCTGGACGGCATGCCTTGGTTCAACTCAGCTGATGACGTGAGTCAACTGGCCGCAGCCGCAGCCGTGGAAGCGGTGAGTCGGCGACACCTCGCCGGGCACCCGTTGCGCGACGCTCAGCGCAGCTTGGCCGACCTCATCACCAAGCTCCTGCGCTAGTCGCCCGCCAGCCGCGATCGCTCGCGACCCGAAGCGCGCTGAGGAGAGCAAAGAGCGCCGCCGAGTTCTGCGAGCACATTCGTCGCGCAGCGCACAAGCTGTGGGCGCCCTGTGGAGAATCTGCGTAGCACTTGCGCAGAAGTGAGCATGGTCGCCGGCGGAAACACGCCGGGCTGATCGAAGGATCATTCTCGCCATTTCCATGCGTGAGCCATGGTGCTACGGTCGAAGACGAATGGCAGGCAGCCCAGTCGAGCTCAAGGTGGGGGGCCAGACGTACCGCGTCGTCGCCACCGCCGAAGAGACGGAGCTCAAGCGCCTAGCCGATCTGGTCGACACGCGCTTGCGCAGTATGAGCGCACCTGGACGGCCGATCTCGCCGCAGTCGCTGCTGCTGGCCGCTATCTCGCTTGCGCACGATCTCGAGGAAGAGAAGCGCAAGCGGGTGCAGCTCGAGGCGCGCTCTAAAGAGATGCTGAAGAGCGTGCTGGCGCGCATCGATGCGGCGATCGAAGCCAGCGACGAAAAGCCTGAAAGCGACGCTGACCGTGAGAGCAGTGATCTGCCCCCACCAATCGAGCTGATGAACGACGAATTCGAGCTCTGAGCCGCGCGCTTTAGAGGCCGCCGTCCAACCGGCGCTCGATTGGCGGTAGCGGGGGCAGCTCCAGGACGACGCGCCATTTGCCGTCTTCGCGCACGCATTTCACGCGATCGATCGCGCCGTTCTCGCCCGTGACGGTGACTTCCGCCCAATCACCGTCGATGCGCATTTCGTAGCGACGCGGCTTGTGGTGCAGGCTGAAGCGCGACGGCGGAAGCATCTCTTCAGGCGCGATCTCCCGTCCCGCGACGTCACTGGCACGCTTGGCGCGCTCGGCGAGGTTGCGACGCGCGTCACTCCATAACAGGTCATAGGCAGCGCGCGCAGCCTTGCGCTCGCCGTGCACGCGCTGCATGCGCGTGATGAACTCGGCGACCAAGCGGTCCGGCTCGCCGTCACTGGCTTCCTCTTGGCAGCCGACAACCCCGCCGAGCAGCGCGACTACGAAGAGCCTGCGCGCCTGCGCGGGCACGAGCCTGCGCGAGGTCATCCTCAGCTGCTGACCTTCTGCGCAGCCGAGGTGAGGCCCATCGCGGCGTACACTTCGGTCATGGTTTTTTGGGCGATCGTGCGAGCTTTCTGGCCACCTTCGGCGAGCACATCGGTCACCAGCTTCGGCTTGGCGCAGAGCTCGGTGTAGCGCTCTTGTAGCGGCGTCAAGTCCTTCACGACCGCGTCGCGCAGGCGCATCTTGCAGTCGCCGCAACCCAAGGCTCCGCTGCGACAATCGCGATCGATGGTCGCCAGGGCGTCGGGCGCAGACGCGGCCTTGTGAATCGTGAAGATGTTGCAGATTTCCGGGCGGCCCGCGTCGCCCAGCTTGAGCTTGAGCGGATCGGTGAAAGCGCCTTTCAGCTTCTTCTCGATCACCTTCGGCGGATCCTGTAGGTCAATCGCGTTGGCAGCGCGCGATTTGCTCATCTTCTGCTTACCGTCGAGGCCCATGATCCGCGGCGCGGCCGACAGCCGCGGCATCGGCTCCGGGAAAACCTTGCCAAAACGGTGGTTGAAACGCCGGCAAATCTCGCGCGCCAGCTCCAAATGCTGCACCTGGTCTTCGCCAACCGGGATCAGCGTCGCCTTGTAAAGCAGGATGTCGGCGGCCATCAGGATTGGGTAGGTGAAAAGGCCAGCGTTGTTGTTCTCTTTGTGCTGCTCGCTCTTCTCTTTGAACTGCGTCATGCGGTTCAGCTCACCCATCATCGTGATCGTGGTGAGGTACCAACTGAGCTCCAGGTGCTCTTTGACGTCGCTCTGCAGGAACAACGTCGAGCGCGCTGGATCGATGCCGCCCGCCAGATACGCCGCCGTCACCTCGAAGACTCGCTGCGGTAGCTCTTTGGCCTCGTACTCGACCGTGACGGCGTGCGCGTCGACGACGCAAAAGATCGTCTCGGTGTCCGGCTCTTTGGACAACGCCACCCAGTTCGTGAGTGCGCCGTAATAGTTGCCGATGTGGAGGCCGGACGTTGGCTGCATGCCGGAGAAGATGCGATTCATCGCGGGGGCGGGAGGCTAACAGCCAGCCTGCATGCTGCAAATGCGCCCAGAAGTTGGCCGGGTGGGATCGGGGCCCGCTACGATTTCAGGGCGAGCATGCCCGCCCCCCTTTCGGCCGGAAAAACCGGAGCTTTTACCGACCTAGCGACGCCCTGTGAGGAGCTCACCCTGGTCCGAAAGGGCGATCCAGACTGCATCCTTTTGGCGGGCGACAACCTGACGGCGCTGCGGGCACTGGAACAGCGGCCCACACGCTTCGCCCTGGCTTACCTCGATCCGCCGTTCTTGACCGGGCGCGAGCACGCGCTGGTCGAGCGTACGCGTGGCAAGCAGGGGCAGATCATCCGCACGTTGAAGCCCGCCTTCGACGACCGTTGGAACTCACTCGACGACTATCTGGCTTCGCTCAAGCCGCGGATCGCTGCGGCGCGCGACTTACTGATGCCCGACGGCTGCCTGGTGCTGCACGTCGATCCCAAGACCAGCCACTACCTGAAAGTGGCGTGCGACCAAATCTTCGGCCGCGAGTGCTTCGCCAGCGAAATCATCTGGCGCTACCGACGTTGGCCGGCCAAGACGCCGAATTTCCAGCGCGTTCACGACGTACTCCTGCGTTACGTCAGAGATCCGCGGGTCGCGCCACGCTTCCAGCAGCTGTACGAGCCACTCGCCCCGTCGACGCTCGCAACCTGGGGCACCAAGAAACAGCGCGCGGTCACGGACGAAAGTGGGCGCCGCACCCGCTCGAGCGTGACCGCCGAGGCCACACCGGGAGCGCCGATGGGTGACGTTTGGGAGATCGGCATCGTGGCGCCGGTCGCCAAGGAACGCACCGGCTATCCGACGCAAAAGCCCGAAGCGCTGATGTCGCGACTGATCGAGAGCTGCACGCTGCCCGGCGACTGGGTACTCGACGCCTACGCTGGCAGCGGCACGACCGCGAGCGTAGCGCGCAAGCTGGGCCGCGCGGCGCTGTCGATCGACGAGAGCGCGCGCGCCTTGGAAGTCGCCCGGCGGCGGCTGAAACTGGCTGGATTCCCGGCCTATGAGCTGAGCGTAGCCGACGCGCCTGAGCGCGCAGAGCCGGCAAAGTCGTCGACTCGCGTCGTGGCCTGAGTGTCGTTACCGAGTACCGCGCTCGCCGGGCGCGGGCGTCACGGCGCCGGCGGGAGCGGCGCTGCCGCTCGGCACGGGCAGCAGGCTCCGCGCGGATGGCTCCGTTGGTGCGAACGTAGCGTCGGGCAAGGTTTCGAGCAGCTGCGTGTCGAGCGCCTTCAGGCGCTTCTTGCGCAACTCGATGAGCAGATTACGGCGGGCAGCCTCTAGCCGCTCACGCGTGAGCAGTGTGGTGATGGCCGGCGCTTCTTGGGCAACGGTGCGCGTAATCGGCGGCAAGCTGCCGCGCCGCCACACGACCGCGATACCGGCCTGAACCTTCAGCGGCTCGGGCGCGATCTGGCCGTCGGTCAGTTTGTCGACCGCGGCAAAAAGCGCTGGGTCTACGCGGAGTTGCGGAGTTTCAGTGCCACCGTCGGGGCGCACGAAGCCCAGGTCGCCGTCGCGGAATTTGGTGGCCGTGTCGAGCGAGTTGTCGCGCGCGAAATTGCGCCACTTCGCCGGACCGGGCGCGCCTTGCGACTCAGCGATGATCTTCTTGGCGAGCTCTTGGTCGTTCACCAAAATACGCCAAATCCGGATCCGGCGCGGTGTCTCGAAGCGGTCGCGGTGGTCGTCGAAGTACTTCTGCACGTCCGCTTCGGTGATCGGCTGCTGGGCTGCTGTGTCGCGCGCCAGCTGCGCGTCCATCGCACGCGAGTAAAGCTCGCGGATCCGATCGGCCGTGCGCAGACGCTTGTCGAGGCCGCGCGCGCGCGCTTCGGCGGCGCCCTGCAGCTCCGGAGTCAGCAGCCGTTCGACGACCGCACGGCGGCGCGCGGCGTCGTCCGCCCCCAGCTCAGCCAGCTGAAAAGCCGGCACGCGGTGCACGGCGCGCGCAACCGCCGCGGCATCGGCCGTTTCCGTACCAGCGCTGACTACAGGCCCAGCGTCGGCCGCAAAGGCTGACGCGCTGGCCAGCGCCAGGGACAGAACCGACAGTCGATGCAGTTGCTTCATTTGAACTCGGGCAGCAGCCAACCGAGCTGCTTGAGAATGCCGCGCAGGATGCCCTCTTCGTCGCGAGCTCGCTGTTGATAGATCAAGAAGCGGTCGTTGTGACCCTCCACGGCCGCATCGGCTGAACGCTCGTAGTTTTCGAGGATCAGCAGCAAGTGCGGGTGCGCCTGCACGACCTCCTTCGGCACGTTCATGCGCGAGGCGGCCTCGAGCCGCGCCACCGCTACCTGGTGCACCAGCTCGGCCAGATCCTTGTCCATGACGCGACCGCGCAAGTACTCAGACTCACGGCTGGCCTGAATCACCAGCATCGCGGCACGATTCAAGTAGCTGCCCGCCTCGGCCGGTACCGCCAAAAGGAGTAGCGGCAGCGAGCCGAGCACGGTCAGGAAGACGCGACGCGCGCTCACGGCAGCACCTCTCGATTGTCGGGCTCGGGCTCGGGCTCGGGCTCGAGCTGGGGCTCGAGCTGGGGCTCGGGCGACGCTTGGGGAGGCCGAGAAAGCGGCTGCGACAGCGCCTGCGCGGCCGCCGCCCGTTCCGCAGCGCGCTTCGATTTGCCGCGGCCTTCGCCGAGCAAGGTGCCCAAGTGGCCCACCTCGACGCGAAACCAGCGGTCGTGCGCCGGGCCCGAAGTTTCCACGAGCTCGTAGCTCGGCGCGACACCGCTGGCGGCTTGCAGGCGCTCCTGGAGCTCGCTTTTCGGATCGAGCTCGGGGCCCACCGCTTTGAGCGCGGGCTCGGCGATCGACGCGCAGAGCGCGCGGGCAGCATCCAAGCCTTGCTCCAAGAACACTGCCGCGACGAGCGCCTCCACCGCGTCAGCAAGCACGTTCGTGGCATCACCCAGGCCGGCGGCTTCAGCGCCGCGACCTAACCGCAGCGCCTTCGAAACCTCATGCTCGCGCGCCCAAACCGACAACGCCTCGGCGCTCACCAGCTGCGCGCGCATGCGCGTCAACACGCCCTCGTTGGCGTTGGGCTCGCGCATGAACAAGAGCTCGCCAACGCAGAAGCCGAGCACGGCGTCGCCCAAAAATTCGAGCCGCTGATTGTCCGGCAAGTCACGACGCTCGTTCGAGTAGCTGGGGTGGGTGAGCGCCTCATCGAAGCGCGGGGCGTCGCTGGGCAGGCCAATCAAGGCGGCGATGCGATCGCGCTGTTCGGGGAAGTCGTTTCTCACGGGGCCGCCGGACCTTAGCATTGGGCCAGGAAGGTTCAGTTTAACGCATCGCGTTATGGCGACCCAGAGCGCCTGGGAACCTTCGGACCCGCACGCTTGTCGGATGCGTCGATGAGCCTCGGCTATTCTGGCGTGATGGCAGCACTGAGGGCCTGCCCCTTCTGTCGGAAGCTATTCACGAGTGGGGAGGCCGCCACTTGTCCGGACTGCGATGTGGCGCTGGTGGCGATGAGCCAGCTGCCGCCGTCGCTCGATGCTCTGGAGGAAGACGCCGAGCTGGGCCAAGTCACGTTCCCGGAGAATCAGCCATTACCGACGCTGTACATGGGACGCGGGCGCGGCGCGCTGTTGGCGCTTTCGGCGCTCGGGTTGTTTGCGTTCTTCCTACCCTGGGTCGAGCTCACGGCGCCGGAGTCCGTCGTGTACAGCGCGTTCGACTTGGCGCGCGGCCGCGCCGGTTTTCTGTGGGGTGGTGCGACGGCGTGGCTGGTGATGATTCCGCTGGTGATCACCCGGCGTACGATCGCGCGCATGCGCGGCGTGCGCATCGTCACCGTGATGTTCGCAGCGATGACTTTCACCGAGGCGATGATGCTCTGGCTGATGCCACCGCACCGCGGCGTGACCCCGCTCGAGCTGCACTTTCGCTATGGCCTCTTTGTGAGCGGAGCACTTTCGCTGGTGGGTGTGGCGGTCGCGACGCGCTTTGGTGGCAGCCTCGACAACCTGCCGAAATTCCTGCTGGATACGCGAGAGGTACCCGACCCGGCGCCGAGCGCGCCGAGCGAAAGCAGCGCCGGGCAGACCCTGCACTAACGCGGGCCTCGTTGCTGAGGTGACGCCACGTGCTAGTAGGCTGCATGGGCGCGCTCCGGACTCCGGTTCCGCGAATCCCTTCGCGACCCGATGTGGAGGTCGACGAGGGTGCGCTGGAGTTGTTGGAGCTGTCGGAGGTACCGGCGACGGTAGTGTGCGCGACCTGCGGTTTGCCCGAGTGCAACTGTGAAGTCGATCGCCCGTCCGCGTTCTCCGGCGTGATGGCGATCGTCCCCTGGGAACGGCCGGGTGGCACCGTGCTGTCACGGCTGTGGGCAACAGCCAAGTTGGGCACACTAGCGCCGGCGGGGTTTTTCTCGGCGCTGCCGCCGGGCGGCCTGGTGCCGCCGTTGGTGTTCGCCATGCTGGCGGAGACCTTGGCGGCGCTCGGCCTGTGCGCGACCTTGGCCGGGTTGGGGCTGCTGTTCGTACCTTCGCTCGGTGCAGAGCTGCTGCATAACCCCGCCTTGCAGGGCTACTTGGTGCACGGAATGGCTTGGGGCGTGCCGGGTCTCTCGCTGGCGATGGTACTGCTGCACGCTGGCCACGGCCTCGCGCTGGACGTCTCGGCGCGCCGCGAGGGTTCACGTCAAAGCGGCCGCGGCCTGCGTTTCGGGCTGTACGCGTGCGGTTGGGACTTAGTGACGTTGCCGCTCGGCCTGTTGCTGCTCACGCTGACGGACGGGCCGGTGAGCGCCCTGCGCCACTCGGCGCGCGGCCTGACTGCGCCGAACGCCGCGGCGATGGCGTACCTGACCCACGTGCATCACTTCGAGCGCGACGTGGCGACGCGCGTTTCACGGCGCGCGGTCGGCATCGTGTCGGTGCCGATGGTGACGCTGGTCATCCTCGGTTTTGCGGCTGGTCTGACCTGGGCCGCCCGCTAGGCGGCAGCGGTCTCAGAACATCGCGCCGAGCTCGAACCCCAGCGTGTACTGGCGATCCTCACCCTTGAGCGTGACTTTGTCGGCGGCGTCGTTCTGCGCGTCGGCAGGCGGGACGGCGTCGATCAAGAATTGGCCGCCGAGCATCACCATCTCGTACCGGTAGTTCAAGCCGAAGATCAAACGATGACGCTCGAGGCGCGCCGGCTTGAACACGACGTTGTTGTTGAAGTCGAGCGGTGATCCGCCCTTGCACACGGGCTGGCCGTTGTCGGCCCGCGCCGGATCCGGATCGGAATTGCCAGGCACGTTTTGGCCCGCATAGTTGCAGTAACGGAGCGCGTCGGTTCCAGGGGTCAGATCAACCAAGCCGGAGTCACCGAAAATCCACAGGTACTGGTAACCGATATACGGCGTCAAAACCTGCGAATCCTGAATCGGCAGGGGCTTGCTGATCTGCGCGTCGAGCGCGGCGACCGTGAGCTGAAACTGCGGCGTACCGGTGATGCTGCGCACGCCGCCACCCACGGCCACGTCCGGCAAGATGCCGCCGACGCCAGTGCGGAAACCTTCGAGCAAGCTCATCCGGACGTCGGCGCCACCGGAAATGATGCTCGTCTTCGGCATGAAGCCGACGATGCCGGTGATCTCCAAACCGAAGCCGAAGCTTTTCCGAAACTTCAGCGAATGCAGCTGGAGCAGACCCTGCGGCGACCCGTTGCGCACCGAGGACGAACCGTTCGACGGATCCGTCGGCCCCTGCGTGCCGTCCTTCCAGTACGACCTGTCGCTGGAGATGCTGGTGAAGTCCGACTCGAGCGACAGGTGAAAGCCGCCATAGCCCGTGGTGCGCGCCGAGTGCATGGCCGTCGGCGCGAACGCGAAGGCGTATTGGCTGATCAGCCGCTTGAAGGCGGCGTCGTCCGGCCGGCAGGCAACGCTCACCTCGCTGGCGGGCGCGTCCCTCCATTCGCCAAAGGCTTTGGAAGGATCGTTGTGGCAGCCGGGATCCAGGACCAGGCGCTCGAGCGCAGGATCCATAGGCTCCGCGCTGGCCACAGCGCTGACGCAGGCGACTAGAGTTGCAGCGACAAAGGCGGCTAAGCGTACGCGCATCTGGCGGTCCGTCGGGCGAGGCTACTTGCCGCCCCCAAGCCACGTCAAGCCGGCTCTCTTGCGGGTGGAGGCCGCCGACCCGGCACGGGTGAATCAACCGGTGGTCTCTCCACTTCTGGCATGTTGGCCGCCCAAGCCGCGTGTGGGAGCTTCCCGCTGGCCGACATGACCTTTGACCAGAATCCCGAAAAGCCTGAAGGCGAGCTACGCCTGCGTTCGAAGCCAGTGGAGCGGCCTTTCCACATCGTGCTGGTGGAGCCGGAGATCCCCCCCAACACTGGCAACGTAGCGCGGCTCTGCGCCGCTACACGTTCTGCGCTGCACTTGGTCGGCAAGCTTGGCTTCAGGATCGATGAGCACGCGGTGCGCCGCGCCGGGCTCGACTACTGGCATCTGGTCGACGTGAAGACGCACCAAACGCTGGCCGACGCCGAGACCGCGATCGACGCCGAGCGACCCTTTGGGCGCGTACCGAAGCGCTACTTCTTCAGCGGGCACGCCGAGCGCAGCTACCTCGACGTGCGTTTCGAGCTCGGCGACTTGCTGATCTTCGGTAAGGAAAGCGTCGGCTTGCCCGAGGCGTTGCTGCACGAACGCGAGACCGAGGTCGTCGGTATTCCGATGTCGGGGCTCGTCCGCTCCCACAACCTCGCCAACTCGGTCGCGATCGCGCTGTACGAAGCGCTGCGCCAAACCGGCGTGCTCGGCACGACCTCGCTCGGCCGCTAGTGGACGACGACACTCGGGAATGCCGCGCGAAAATCGGCATGAACGCCGCGTGATGCGCCAGCCAACAGCTCGACGCGGGCGACCACTGGCTCGCCGAAAGTGGGCGAGCGGAAGGTCACCGAGTAAACGCCCGGCGCAAGCTTCAGCCCTCGCACGGGTGTCTCGTGCGTCTGCGCTCCGTGCGCACCGACGATCGTGACGGTGGCTTGCGGATCCGCGGTCAAGCGCAGCTGAGCCGAAGCCGCCGCGTCGCTCGCAGCTGAAGCCGACGCTGACTGAGACGCGGAAGGCTTGGGAGTGCCGCTCCGAATCGGCAGCACCGGCGACGCGGAGGCGCTGCCGAGCAGTGCCATGGGGATTGCCGCAGCGGCGCTCGATGGAGGCGGCGCGCTGACGGCAGGCAACGCGGAGTCGCTTGCAGGCGCCACAGCCACCGGCTCGCTCGAGCCCTGCGCAGCTGGCACGCCGACGCTCGGCGGCGCGACACCGCGCGAGCTGACCCACACCACCACGCCGAGCAAGGCCGCGCTGGAGGCGGCAATTGCCCACGGAAAAGGCTTCGCAGGCGGCCCGAGCGGCGCGTTGGAGCGCGGCATGGCGCGCGTCGCCGGCTCGTCGACGACGGCCGGTGGGCTCGACGATTCCGCGCCGCCGTCGGCCGCGTCCTCGTCGGCATCGTGTTCAGCCAGCGGCGGGATGCTGGCGATCTTCCGCGTCCACTCGACCAGATCTTCGCGCGCGGCGAACGTGCGGGTAATCGGCGCGCCGCCCGCTGGTGTGGCGGGTGTCAACGGCGGCATCGGTGGCGTCGCCGGGGTCTGCGGCGATCCAGGTGGTCGACTCGAGAGCAACGCGCGCGGCGACGCTGCCGGTGTCAACGGACCGCTTGAGTCGCCCGGTATCCACGGCGCGGAGCTGCGGCCGCGGCGACGCGCGCGGCGCACCCGCGTGCCGAGGCGCTTGGCGACGTCACCGCTGTCGAATTGCCTCGAAAATTCGCGGAGCTTGCGCGCCAGTGCTTCGGCTTCTTGCGGCCGATCTGCGGCGCGCAACGCCACAGATTGCGCGACGATCTCGGCGATCGGCCCAAGATCGGCGTGCTCGATGGCCAGCGACGGCAGTGGCTCTTTGAGCGCCTCGGCGCTGGCCTCGAAGCTGCCGCGCCGAAACGGCGGGCGCCCGGTCCAAGCTTCGATCAGCAGCGCGCCGACGGCGAACACGTCGGTAGCCGGAGTCAAACGCTCGCCGCGGATCTGCTCGGGCGGCATGTGACCGGGCGAACCGAAGACCTCAACGCGCTCGGTGCTGTTCGCGCTGGTCTGGGGCGCGGCGATGCCGAAGTCGATCAGCCGCACAGCGCCTTCTTCATCCAAAAGCACGTTGCGCGGGGTCACGTCGCGATGGACGATGTTGCCGCGACGGTGCGCGTAGTCGAGCGCGCGACAAATCTCGATCCCGACGTGGGCACCCTCGGCGGCGTCCAACGGCCCGGTATCCATCAAGATCTCCGTCAGCGTGAGCCCCTCGCACAGCTCCATCGCGATGTAATAGATGCCGAGCTCCACCCCCAGCTCGTACACGGGCACGATGTTGGGATGGCTGAGCTCTACGGCAATTTTGGCCTCTTCGACGAAGCGCTTCACGAACGCATCGTCGAGCGACAGCTCGGGCCGAATCTGTTTGACCACGAGGCGCTTCTCGAAGCCCACGGCGCCGCGTAGAGTGGCCAGGTAAACGCGAGCCATGCCACCCGAGGCCAGCTCGCGCTCCAGCACGTACTTGCCGAAGATCTGAGGGAACATCAGCGCGTTCGGACGTCTCCAGCGTAGCCTACTAATCGCGACCGCGCTGGGCCATTTGGGCTGCGGCGAGCCCGGGGCCGCGCTCGTTGTGCCCCTCCGCGTGCACACATTGTCTAATTGCGGGCTGCCGCCAGAGCTGGCGCACGGCAACCTGGCGCTCTTGGCGTTGGGTGATTTCGCCGCGACCAACGAGTCGGCCGAGATTCTGCCGCTCGAACGGCGCGGCGCGGCGCTGAAGTTCCCGGTCGCCACGCGGGCAGTCGAGGCGCGCGTTGGCAACGCGGTGACGGCTTTCACGGGCTACGCGGAACGTCGGCAGACCAGCGACTTGGACGTGCTTTTGTGGCCAGAGCGCGCGACGTGCGTGGTCTGGCACCCGAACGGCGCGCAGGGTTATCCGGGGCCGCACGGCGGCCAGGCGCTCGGCTACGCCGTGGACAGTGGCATCATCTTGGCGGCAGGCGGCAACGATGCGCTGGTCAGCGATGCGATCGTCGGCGCGTTGTCGTTCGACGTCGCAACCGGCGACTTGAAGTCAGTCGACACCTCCGACGACGGTGTACTGCGCGAGCCACGGGCGTTCGCGACGGTCACGCAATTCGGTGAGCAGCTGCTGGTGGCGGGTGGGGAGCAGCCGGTGTTCGGCGTGCCGGACGCCGACATCGAGCCGCATGCCACCGCTGAAGTTTACGATCCGAAGCTGGGGCGCTTTTCGGGCGAGGTAATTCAGCTGCGCAGCACGCGCACGCGCCATGCCGCGCTCACCCTCGACGACGGCCGGACACTGCTGATCGGCGGGCGGACCCGCGTCGGCGCCACCAGCATCGCGCAATATCAGCTGGAAATCGTCGATCCAAAGGCCAAGCGCGCCAGCGTCGCCGCCGCGATCGCCCCGCGCATCGAGCCGCGCGCGCTACGCCTGACAGACGGACGCATCTTCGTCGGCGGCGGGGTCGGGGTCGACGGCTCGCTGACCCAACCCGTCGCTCAATGGCTGACGTCGGAAGCGCACCTCGACGACACAGTCAGCTCGGACCTGCCGCCACGCTTCGACCGCGCGTTCGTGGCCACCACCGGCGGCGGCGTGCTGGCGGTCGGTGGTTGCGAAGATCGCCCGGCGATCTCGGACAAAGACGCCGAACGCTGCGCGGCCTGCGGTCACGGCTGTGTTCCGCTCAGCGAGGGGAGCGACGCGTACGACGCGTGGTGGGTCGATCGCGACGGCGTCGCGACCTTTGTCCCGCTCGACGGCATCTCGGCGCCGCGCCCGATCTTACTGCCGGGCAGCGACGGCAGACCCTGGTTGGTCGCCGCCGATGCCACCGCACCCGACGATCCGCGGCTTTTTCGCTTCAATCCGTGGTTGAAGCCGCCCGGCTTCGAACCCGTCTCGGTATCCAACAGCGTGCGGCTGCCCGCGCCCGGAATGCCGCAGCCGCTAGCGCTCGGTCCGGACGCGTTCGTTTGGATCGACGACAGCGACGGGCAAGGCCAATTGCTCGGCCTGCGCCTCGGGACGCGTAACCGCTACGCGCAAGATCTGGCGTTGGTGCTGCTCTCCGACCCGGCCGATCCCAGGCGACCAGCGCACTTGGTTCCGGATCGCCGGCTGACCGACGCCACCAGCTACGATGGCGCGCTGACGCTGAGCGACCCGCTCATGACCGTCGGCGTAGCCGACACCGACTACGCCGACGTCACGCTTCGGCTCCACCTGCTCGGAGCCCAAAAGCCGATCGTCGTCTTGGGCCAAACACCACTCGGCGGCGAAGATTGTCCGTGGCCCGAGGGAGACGAGACCGGCGGAGGCCTTGATTTGCCGTTGATATCGCGGCACGGCGCGCAGGCCGAGCTGCGCTTCCACGGCGGCACGCAAGACTGTCAGGTGGAAGCGGGTCGACTTTCGCTCGGCGTGCGCGCGGGCGACGGCGTGACGATCATCACGCAGATTGACGTGCAGCGCGGCGTGGACCTGCCGTAGCGCGCGCTCAGGGCTTCTTGAACAGCTTGTTCAACAAGCTCGGCTTGCCGGGCGGGGCCTTGCCGGGCGGGCTGCTCTTGCGGCCACCCTGTGAGTCGGGGCCCGCGGGCTGGCTCGGCGAGTTGAAGGGCGGGTCACTGGGCGGCCGGTTGGCGCGACGCATCGCATACAACCGCACCTCGCGGTGCGCATCGGTGTGACGCGGGTCTCGCTCGACGATGAAGCGGAAGTCGTGGAGCGCCTCGCGTTCGCGGCCAAGTCGCTTCAGCAGCTGGCCACGGTACCAGCGGACGCGCAGGTTGTTGGGCTCTGTACGCGCGGCTTTCTCCAGCTGCACCGCCAGGTCGGTCAAGGGTGCCCCGGGTTTCTGGGCCTGAATCCAGACGTGCAGCGCAACGTGGTCAGCTTGCGTCGGATCGTTTTCGAAGGCGATCAACGCTTCCTTCTCGGCAAGCGCGAGGTTGCCGCGCTTGAGTAGCACCTCTGCTTTCTGGAATGCGTTGGTCGCCTTGAGCACGCGCTGAACCTGTTCGGCTTCATCCGGCGTGTCACCGGTGACCAGCGTTTGGTCGTAGATCTGCCGCGCGCCCGCATCCGAAAGAGTCTGGCTAGCCTCGCTGACGCGAGCGAACGCGCGCGTGGCCTGATCCTTCAAGTCGGCCACTTCCGGTCGGAGTCGGTCGGGGTGCCACTTCTTGGCGAGGCCGAAGAACGCGTTCTGAATCACCGAAGCACTCGCATCCGGCGGCACCCCCAACACCTCGTAGTGGGTGCCGGACAGGCGCGCGGAGAGCGCCGCAAGCTCCATGCGCAGCTCGGCGGTGCTGCTGCTCAGGAACTGCGGTGAGACCGGCGCGTCGGTGACCGACCCGCGCGGCGAGGCCGGAATAGGCGAGGAAACGCGGCGTTCGGGCGGTGCAGACGGCGCCACCGCGATCGGCGCCGGCACCGGAGACGCGACGCGATGATCACCCGACGGCCGCTGTGACGGCACCACGTGCTCGACGTCGGGGATCGACCCGCGCCCGGCCGGCACTGGCGTGCGCATCTGCTCGACGTCCGGCATGCTGGCGGGACCGACCGGCGCGGCCACCGGAATGCGTGACGACGACGGCGCTTCATCGACGCCGACCGGCTCTGCGCCCGGCACCCCGAGCTCCAGCTGGCGCAGGATCACCAGCACGTAGACCAACCGCTTGACGTCATCGGGCGTGGCCAACCCGGATGCGATCAACGACGACAGCGGCTGCGGCTTCGCGCGCAGCACGTCGATCAGCGCTTGCTCGGACGACTCGAAACGGAAACGACGGATCGGCGCGTCGACGTGGAGCTCGATCGGGCGCTGGCCCAAGCGAGCGGTAACCGCCTCGATTTCAGCCATGCTGGCGTGGCGGCGCAGCCCGCGCCAGATCAGCGCTAGCGGCCGAGTGCGCAGGCCTTCCGGCGCGCCCCAGCGCTCGAGCAGGTTCACCTGGTCGTAGTAGCCGAACGCCGTGGCCGGGTTGAGCTTGAACAGCCAAAGCACCTGACGCGCCAGCTGCTCACGCAGCGCATCGCGCAGCACGCGCATCTCGATCGCGTCGGTCTCGAGCAGCACTTGGCCGTGCAGCCGTCGCTCGTGCAACGCGCCTTGCAGCGTGCGTTCGTAAACCTCCCGGGTGATGGCGCGCTGCTCGACCAGAACCTGCCCCAGGTAAGTGACGGGCGTCGCCGTCTTCACCTTGGCGGGTGCGCCGGTCTCGAACCAGATGGCATGCTTTTCACCGCTCGATTCCTCGAGCACCAAACTACCGGTCAGACCGCGGTCGAGTAGGTACACGAGCAGGTGGCCAAAAGGCGTGACCTGGAGGGTGCCGGTAGCTGTGGCTTCGAGACTCATCGAAAAAGGGCGACGGGCTAGGTGCCAGGTCGCAGAGCGCGACGGCTGAAGCCGCTGTCTGACGTGACGGCTTCGAGCATAGCTTGGGGTCGGGCGCCCAGGGTCTCAGAAACCTATCCGAGGCGCATTCTCCTGCTACTGGAGCCGAGCCTCTGCGGCGACCCTCGCGCCAATGCTAAGTTCGCGCCGATGCCCCGCGCCCAAATTCTAGTCGTGGACGACGAGCCCTCGATCCTCACGACGCTGAAGAAGGTACTATCTCTCGAGGGTTACGGGGTCGACGTGGCCGGTGGCGTGGCGGTGGCCGAGAGCAAGCTCGCGAAACAAACCTACGATGTAGTCATGCTCGACATCGCCTTGCCCGACGGCGACGGGCTGTCGCTGCTGTCAAAGCTAATGGCCGGCGGGCTGGAAGCCCAGGTGATCATGATGAGCGGGCACGCGACGATCGACGCAGCCGTACAGGCCACCCGGCTAGGCGCGCTCGACTTTCTGGAAAAGCCGCTGTCGACGGACCGCTTGCTGGTCGTGCTCGACAACGCCCTGCGCTTGACCCGCGCCGAGGCCGAGGCTCAGGAGCTCCGCCGAGAAGCCGGCCTGGGCGACGACTTGATCGGCGAGAGCCGGCCGATGTTGGCGCTACGCGAGCAGGTGCTGCGGGCGGCGAAGTCGAACGCCAGCGTGCTGGTGATCGGCGAGCGCGGCACCGGCAAAGAGCTGATCGCGCGCGCCATTCACCGCGCTTCACCGCGCGCCAAGGGGCCGCTCGAACGGCTGAACTGTGCGGCGGTTCCGGCAGATTTGATCGAGAGCGAGCTGTTCGGGCACGAGGCGGGCGCGTTCACGGGTGCGACCAAGCAGCGCCGCGGCAAGTTCGAGCGCGCCGGCGGCGGCACGCTGTTCTTGGACGAAGTCGGCGACATGCCGTTGCCGATGCAAGCCAAGCTGCTCCGCGTGCTGCAGGAGCGCGAGATCGAACGGGTTGGCGGCAGCGAGACGTTCAAGGTCGACGTGCGGGTCGTCGCAGCCACCAACAAGGACTTGCGAGCCGCCTCGGCTGCCGGCATTTTCCGCGCGGATCTGTACGATCGCCTCAACGTTTTGCCGCTCGATTTGCCGCCACTGCGCGCGCGACGCGACGACGTGCCGGTGTTGGCGGCGGCATTTCTGAAAGGCGCGCGGCTCGCCAACGGTCGGCCTGGGCTCACGCTGAGCGACGGCGCGCTGCGGGCCCTGACCGCCCATTCATTCCCGGGCAACGTGCGCGAACTGCGCAACGTCATCGAGCGGATCGTGATCTTGAATCCGGACGACAACGTCACCGAGGCCGATGTACGGCGGGCGATCGGCATGGCCGAAGCACCGCAAAGCGCTGGCCTGTACCGCCCTGGCATTCCGTTCCGCGTGCTGTCCGAAGAAGCCGAACGCACGATCTTGGAAGAGGCGCTGTCCCATCACGGCGGGCAAATGGCCGCCACGGCGCGCGCGCTCGGGCTCGAGCGTAGCCACCTGTACAAGAAAGCCAAAGCGCTCGGCCTGCGCGGCGACGCCGAGGCTGGCGACGACTAAGCCGAGCGCTTGGACCGGGTTCCAGCGATGAACGATTCGCACGATTCGTACCAGCTGGCCATCGCTGAGCATCGCTCCGAAAGGCGACTCAAGCGCTGGCGAATCGTGCTCGGAGTGTTCAGCGGAATTTGGCGATCTTGTCGACCGGCAACTGGGGAGATCTGGCGGGCGTTCACTGATTCGGTGGCGCGGAGGCCAACAGCTCTTGCGCGCGCTTGCGCGCTTTCGCAGCATCGCGACCGCGGCCAGCGCCGGCGTAAAGCTCGGCGAGTCGCGTCTGATTTTCGGCCAGCTCCTTCGGCTCGGCCGGCGACATCGCAGCGCTTTCTAGCTCGAAAACCGCGCGTTCCTTGTTACCAGTCTGGGCCAGCGCCTCGCCGAAAAGCCGGTGTGTGGTGAAGCCTTCCATGTCGGCGTAGATCGCCACCTCGCCGACTTTGACGGCTTCGTCCCAACCCTTCTTGGCGACGAGCAGGCCCAGCAAGCGTCGATAGACCTTGTTCTCGTGCTGCTCGAGCTCACCCAGGCGACGCAGCGCGGCCAGCTCAGCGTCGTCGTCGGCGCGCGTGTGCGCCATTTCAGCGAGCAAGTACTGCGGCGTGGCCGACGACGGGTCGAAGCTGGCGGCTTTCTCGAGCGCCGTCCGCGCGCTCGGGTCATCGCCAGCTGCTGCCAGCAGCTTGCCAAGCAGGAGCCGCACGGCGTAACCGTCTTGTTTCGCCTCGACCATCTTGTTCAAGGTGATGATCGACTTCTCGGGATGCTCACGCTGGTTGAGTTCCGCGCGCAAGAAGCGCGTGTCAGCGTTGTTCGGCTCGAGCGCTTCGGCCTCGGCCAACAGCTTGTCCGCACGCTCGGTCTCACCGTCGCGCAGCAGCGACAATGCGTAGCGCAGCTGCTTTCTCACGTCTTTGGGCGCGGCCTTTGCCTCCTTGGCCAGCCGCTCAGCGCGGCCTTTGCGCTGCATCGGCATGAACTGCTGATTGAAGCGCGCAAGCTTCTTGTCCGCGAACTGGCGGAACTCGCGATCGAGATCAGCCGCTTGCTTACCAAGCACGCTGCTCATCACTTGGTCACTAGTTCTGCCGGCCCCCCACTGCCGCAGCATCTCGGCCAGCTTGTCGTGACCGTAGTGGTCGGCCAGCATGACCAAGATCTGGCTCGAGGCGTAATAGGCGGTGCCGACGTCTTCCAGCTCTTCGGCGCGGGTAAAGGCGCGGCTCATGTTGCCGAGCGTGGGCAACCGGTCGTTGCGCATGGCCTCGAACAGCTCCTGATCATTCTCGCGCACCCATTCGGGGCGCGCGATGATCGTTTCGTACTCGGCCAGGCCTTCGGTGAACCAGCGCGGCACGCGCGCCTTCGACATTTGAATGTGAAAAACGTGGCTGAGCTCATGCCACAGCGTCATCCCGAGGTTGAACGACTCGTTGGCGGGGCTCATCGAAGCCAGGGTCTTGCCGAAACAAACGCCCTGAATCGCGATCTGCGGCAGACCACCGGTACGAATACCAAAATTCTCGCGCTCCGCGTACAGCTCGACCCCGACTGGTGTCTGCGGCGTGAAGCCATAGCTCTTCTGCATCGTGTCGAAGGCGCGACCCAGCAGGTCGGGCACGTAGCGCTCGAGCAAATCGCGCTCGCTGGCTTTGTAGCGAATCGCGAAGCGCGGGTGACTCACGGTCACGTAGTCCTTGGCGATCACCTGCTCGTACATCTCGAGCGTGTTGAACACGCGCACGTTGTACGGATCCATGCGGAAGCTGCGCCCGAGCGCCGCCACGCCGTCCGCGTCGTCACCGGAGCGAATCAGGTTGAAGCCGAGCTCACCTTCGGCCCGCGCGTCCTTGGCGTCGAGCGCGACGGCCTCCTTCATCAACACGACGATCTCGTCGTAGCGGTGCTCCCAATCCGCGAACTCACCGACGATCGAATACAGTCGCGTGTACTCGGGATTGAGCGCCAAAATCGCGGCTTTTTGCTGCTCGAAGCCGCGCGGATCTTCGGCTAGGAAGCGCACGACCGCCCGCATGCTGAGTAGCGGCAGCGCGCGCGGATTGCCGCGTAGTCCTTCGCTGACGTAGCGGTCGGCGGTCACCAGATCCTGGTCGCGCACCGCGATCCCGGCGAGCACGAAATAGGCGTGGGTCAGCTTCGGATTTTGAGCGAGCGCGACCCGCGCCAAGCGCTCGGCCTCGTCGAAATCGAACGCCTGTGCCAACCGTACTTCGGCCAAGAGCATGTTGGCTTCGGGGTGGTGGGGCGCGATCTGTAGCGCCTCGGTCAGCACCTCTTCGGCGTGGCCCGGATCGTATTTTTCGAGGTACAGCTCCGCGCGGTACAAGAGCGTGCGCACGCTGCCCGGCTCCGCCTTCTCGGCTTGGTCGAACGCTTCGTTGGCGTCCTTCGGACTCCTGAGTAGGTGCGCGGCCCGCCCCACGCGCATCAGGCCAGGCCCGTCGCTTTCGGGCACGCGGTCGTTATTGTAGTCCTCGATCAAGCTCAACAAGAACGGTTCGGCTTCTTTGCGCCTACCCAGCTCCAGCAGCAGCTCCCCCGACAAAAGCCGAGTTTCTGGCGTCGCATCCTGGCTTGGAAGCGCCCGCAACACGTCGAGCGCGGCCGTGACTTCACCGGAGACTCGCAGCGCGCGCGCCTGCGCTAGCGCGCACGCCTGGGCATCCGCGCCAGCCGCCAACGCGAGCTTGGCGCGATCGATAGCGTCGCTGTAGCGACCGGTAGTCGAGAACAAGTCCGACAGCCCGAGCAGCGCCGCGCCCTTCATGGCGCCGCCGAGTGCGGCCGTGAAGTCGGCTTCAGCGTCGGCATACCGGCTTTGCCCGAGCCGCGTGATACCGCGAGCCAGGCGCGCATCGGGGCCGAGCTCAGGCTCGCTGTGCGCGGCAGTCGGACCAGCGGTCTGAAGCTTGACCAACGCCGCCGAACCGCAGCCGGTCAGCAGGCAAACGGAGCCAATCAAGAGCGAGCGCATCACCTACATCATGTCCGACACCGCCCGGCGCGGCTAGCTTGGGAAAAGCTTCACACTCGCGCCCGCTACCGGCGTAAGCCGCGCCGCAGCGCTGCCGTCACGGACCACCACCTCGACAGCGTCGAACGAGCCAACCAGCGCCACCAGCTCTCCGGGCGCCGCCTCGCCGAAGGTTCGAACCGAGCGCAGCTGTTGGCCGGCGATCTGCAGCCGAAACGGCGCCTCGCTCGCCGCCAAGACCTCGGACGCGCGCAGTGAAGTGATCAGGTTCCCGAAATGGTCGATCGTCAGCACGTTGCCGACGAAGCCGTCCGCCTCGCTGACGATGCCTGGAATCGGGCTCGGCACCTGCAGGTGCGCAAGTGGCCCCACGTCGTTGAACGCAAGCGCACGCGCTGCCAAGCGCCCGGCAACGACCGCAAACACGTCGCGTCCGTGGAAGGTGTTGCTGCTGCGGCTAAACCCGTTGCGGTCCAGATCGATGCTGCGCACCTCGACGTGCGGCGCGCGCAGCGTCACCTCGGCCAGCAGCCCATTGTCGGGCCCGACGAAGAAGTGGCGCTCCGCCGCGACCACGACCGCCGCGCGCGCTGTGCCCACACCCGGATCGACCACCGCGCAATGTACGCTTCCCAGCGGAAAATGGCGGTAACTGCGCTCGAGCCAGAACGCACCCTCGGCGACCGCGCCGTGCCCGATGCCGTGCGTTACGTCGATCACTCGCAGCGCCGGATGCGCTCCGAACAACACGCCCTTCATCACCCCGACGAACGGATCAGCCAGCCCAAAGTCGGTGAGCAGCGTGACCAAGCCGCACGTCGTCTGCATCAGTCGACCGGCTCCGGTCGCCAGCGCGTGATGCGACGCGGCCAGCGCCCTTCGCTTTGACTGGAACGCAGCGCCGCCTTCAACGCTGCACGCGCATCCGCCGTCAGCCACTCGGGCGGCTCGCCGTCGGCGTCGCTCGTCCACTTACCGAAGTCGACCTGCTTCGGGCCCGCGCTGGCGCCGACACGCACAGTCGCCTGAAAGATCGCCGCAGCAGTCTGCAAACGCGCCGCGTACTCGGCCGAATCGCTCGTTGCAGGTCCGAGCTTTAGCTCGATTTTGCCGCCATTTTTGGGGGTCATGAGTGGTTCAGAGGTAGCGGAGCATAGCCCTGGCTCCGCTTGTACGTGATTAGCCAAACAATGTCCGGCCGTTACAAGATTTACTGTTTTTCCGTTCAGTGCCCTGATATCCGCGATCACATGGCTCGCCTCAACTCCTCCCTAGGCCTGATCCCCCTCGACCCCGCGCCGATGAAGCTGCTCGTCACACCGAGCGGCTACCGCGTTGCTTGCTACGCCGTCGCGCTCGACCAATTCCCCGTCGACTTCTTCGCCGACCCCGACGGCGGCTGGACCTATGAAGGCCTGGCGGAGGCCGCCGGCTTCGCGCTGCAGGACGGCGTCGCCATCGGCGTACTGTCGCGCGACCATTTCGGCCATCCGGAGGGCTCCGCGATCGTGACCTTGAACGCGGAATCGCGACCCTACGTGGCGGTCGTGGAATGCCCAATCGCGTATGCGTGCGCCGACGCCAGCTCGCTCGGCCTGACCGCGCTCGACCGCGACTGCGGCTAGACTTTCGAGGCGGATGCCGACGCGCGTGTTCTCCCAGCAGCCTGATCTGGTCGCGGCATTGCCGCAGCTGCTGGCGCACGCGCGTCGCTTCTTTGCGGCCGAGCTCGACGTGCTTGCGGCGTCGGCAGCCGAGCGCGCGGATTTGGCCAGCGCGCTCGTCACGTTGCGACTGGCCAGCGCGCGCTACCCGGGTGACGGCACGTTTCGGATCGAGTCGCGCGCCACGACCGACGAAGATCGCGGAGCGGCCGAGCGCGCCGAAGCGCGCGGGCGCGCCGGAGGAATGGCGCAGCTGGCGGCGCGCTGTGCAGTGGTTTGGGTCGTGACGCGCGAGGGTGAAGTGACGGGCAGCGCGGAGCTGCAGCTGTCAGCGCTACTCGCATCCGTAGCGCTCGGCCCGGTGATGCCCGAAGACGAGAGTACGCTGTACGGCGTGCGCGGGGCGATGGAGCGGGCTGAAAAGGTCGCTGAATCGGCGAGCTGAGACTCACTGGGCGGGCGTCGCCGCAAGCCACAAGGCTTGCAGCAGATCCGCCGGCCGCGCGCCGTCGAGCGGTGCTCCATCGAACAGCGCGAGCAGCTCGCTGGTCGGCTGCTCACCGCGCTGGACGACCTCTGCAGCCGCTGCTTCGAAACGCGAGAGCGCCGCGCGCCCGACCAGCAGATCACCGGTGATGCGCGGATCCGGAGTCGTGACGGCTTCAACGACTCCGAGCGGGATCGAAACGGCTGACGGCGTCGGCAAATCGACGAACGCCGGCTGCGCTTCGGCCGTCGGCAACGACGACGCCACGTCGACCGCGGTCGCACCCAAACGCTCGACAATGCCGTTGACGGCGCGCCGCAGGAAATCCTGCGCGGCGGGCGCGCTGCGCAAAAGCGGGTACAGCGCCGCCGGCGGCTCGCGCTTCAAGGCCGGGCGCACGACGCAGGGATTTTCCAGGCCGATTAGCACTTCAATCAACGTCGCGCCGGAAGCCAATTGGTCGTAACCGACCAGCGCCACGGGGCGGCCGAGCAGCGCCAGCACCTCGGTACCGAAGTAGCGGAACGGCGTGTTGACGGCCATGTAGCCGCGCAAAATCGCGCGCAGGTTGCGGTTCAACAGCGTGCGCGCGGAAGCGTCGGGGAACAGCGCGTCGACGCGCGGCAACGCCAACGCGTGATACAGCACGGCGCCGTCGAGCTGCGCCTCGGTGCCGGTCGTGCGCCGTCGCGCAATCTGTACGTCGAAGCGCGCATTCGACCGCGTTCGTAACGTGTCCTCACGCTGCAGCGCACCCAGGACCAGCGCCTGCGCCGTGAACGACGCACTGGCCAACAGCGGTCGGCCTGACGCCTCTGCCCACTCGAGCGCTCGCCCACCGAGCTCGAGCGCTCCGTTGAGCTCGGTCTCGAACGTGGCGAGCGCGAGCTCAGTCACGACTTCTGGATCAGCAGTTGGTCGATCTCGACGCCAGCCAGCGACAAGGCCTGGCGCTGCACTTCGCACAGCTGGGACACGCCTTCCAAGGCCAAATCAGTCATTTTGTCGATGTCCGATCGGGGCACGGCTTCGCCCTCGGCGGTGCCTTGGATCTCGACGATCGCGCCGTTCACGGTCGCGACGACGTTCAAGTCGACGCGTGCGCTCGAGTCTTCCTTGTAGTTCAGATCGAGCAGCAGCTCGCCGCCAACGTGCCCAACACTGACGGCGGCCACTTGATCGCGAATCACCGGTGCACGCAGCTTGCCGGTCGCGCCCAGCTTCGCCATTGCTAGCGCCAGCGCGATGAAGCCACCCGTCACCGACGCGGTGCGCGTGCCGCCGTCGGCCTCGAGCACGTCGCAATCGATGTGCACGCTGCGCTCGCCGAACGCGTCGAGATCGATCGCCGCCCGCAGCGCCCGACCGATCAGGCGTTGGATTTCGCGCGCACGTCCGCCGAGCGGACGGTCACGGCCGTCGCGGTTCTCGCGCTTCTTCGGGTTAGAGCGCGGGTGCATCTGGTATTCGGCGGTGATCCAACCCTTGCCGCGGCCGACCATGAAGTCGGGCACACTCGAGTCGATCGACGCCGTGCACAGGACGACCGTTCCGCCTGCGCGGTAAAGCGCCGAACCCTCGGCCAGGCGATGAAACCCCGGCTCGACACCCACTGGACGAATGGCTCGGGCGTCTCGATCCTCGCGCATGGCCCCTTGTACAGGAACTTTCGGGCCCTTGGCACGTACGAACTAGTTCTGGCGCCCAGTCGACCAGACCACCTGGCCACGTGGCCGCAGTTTAGGAAATCCCGGGAACCACGTGCTACCGTAACGGTTCCCCAAGGTCGGCGGGAGCTCGGGTTCCGCCACGGAAGCGCGCGTATGTCACTCAGTACCGGCGACATCATCGACGGCAAATATAGAATCGTCCGCTTGATCGGCGAAGGCGGCATGGGCGCCGTCTACGAAGCCGAGAACATGCGCATCCACCGCAAGGTGGCGATCAAGGTGCTCCACGCCGGCGTCGCGCAAACGGGCGAGGCGGTCAGCCGTTTCGAGCGCGAGGCTCAGGCCGCAGGCCGCATCGGCTCCGAGCACATCGTCGAGGTGCTCGACCTTGGCAATTTGCCGAGCGGCGACCGCTACATGGTCATGGAGTTCATGGACGGCGATTCGCTGTCCGGACGCATCCGCTCCAAAGTCCGCATGACGGCCGCCGAGATCTACCCGGTGATGCATCAGCTGCTGGAAGCGCTCGCAGCCGCCCATGGCGCCGGCATCATCCATCGCGATCTGAAGCCGGACAACGTGTACCTGCTGAAGACCCGCGGCGGCAAAGCCGACTTCGTCAAGCTGCTCGACTTCGGCATCTCCAAGTTCAATCAGCTAAGCGGCGACAGCGGCTTCAGCATGACCCGCACCGGCGCCGTGATGGGCACGCCGTATTACATGGCGCCCGAGCAGGCCAAAGGCTCGCGCGATCTCGACCATCGCGTGGACTTGTACGCCGCTGGCGTGATTCTGTATGAGGCCGTCACGGGCGAGGTGCCGTTCAACGCCGACACCTTCAATGAACTGCTGTTCAAGATCGTGCTCGAAGCCGCCAAGCCGGTTGAGCAGGTGGTGCCGAACATCGATCCGAGCTTC
Organism: Polyangiales bacterium; assembly: GCA_038252755.1. Classification (GTDB taxonomy): domain Bacteria; phylum Myxococcota_A; class Polyangia; order Polyangiales; family Polyangiaceae; genus PMG-095. Next base: position 48,778 of record JBBSAB010000007.1, read on the forward strand.
GCCAGCATCGTCAACAAGTCGATGGGGCGCGAGCCAGCGCATCGCTTTCAAACCGCGCGCGAATTTCAGCAAGCGCTCGAGCAGTGGGCCGCTGGCGCGGCGCCGCAGTTCGCGGCTCCCCCCACGCAAGTTTCACCCGGTGCCCCCGCGCAGCACGCACCGATCGGCACCGGCCAATACGCGGCTGCCAACAGCGTCCCCCAGCCTCCGATCGGCACCGGGCAATACGCAGCCGTTAACCCGCAGCAGCCCGGAGGCCCGCCGCACACGCTTGGCACCGGCACGCCTGGCAACTGGGCCAACACCGGCGCGTATGCGCCAGACGCGCTGCCGAAGAAGAGCAACGCAGGGATGTTCATCGGCTTGGCCGTCGTCGGTGTGCTGCTGCTCGGCGGCGGCGGGTTCGTGGCGATGAGTCTGTCGCACGGCAAGGACGACGCGACAGCCGCTGCCGGCAAGGCCGAAGCCGAAAAGGGCGAGGCCGACAAGGCCAAGGCCGAAGCCGAGAAAGCCGCGCAAGCCGTCGCCGCTAAGGCCACTGCCGACGTCGACAAAGCCAAGGCTGAAACGCAGGCCATGAAGGGTGAGGCTGACAAGGCCAAAGCCGAGGCCGCTGAAGCGACCGCCAAGGGCGCGAAGCTCGCGGCAACGCCAGCAGCTCCAATCGTGCGTGGCGGCAGGCCCGCGCCCGCCGCCAAGCCCGTGGCCGAAGCGAAGCCCGAGCCGAAAGCCGAGCCGAAGCCGGCTCCTGCTCCGGCGCCCGCGGCCGCCCCGGCGACGACGGGGCGACGCATCCGCACGACGCTGTGACCGGGTCGCTCGATCCGGAAACCGGCAGCGCTGATCTGCTGCGCTTGTCGGAGGTGTTCGACAGCCTGCAGGGCGAAGGCGTGAACATGGGCAAGCCGTGTCGCTTCGTGCGTCTGTCGCTGTGCAACCTGCACTGCCACTACTGCGACACCAAATACACTTGGGATTTCGAGCACTACGACTTCGACAAAGAGGTCCGTGAGGCCACGCTCGAGAGCGTCGTCGAGCAGCTGCGCACGGCACCGTCCGGCCACGTCGTCGTGACCGGCGGCGAACCACTCTTGCAGCAGCGCGCGCTGGCCAAGGTCTTCGAGCGCGTGCAACACGACCTGTTCATCGAGGTCGAGACCAACGGAACGCGCGTGCCCTTGCCGAGCCTGCGCGCGCGCGTGAATCAGTGGAACGTGTCGCCAAAGCTGGCTTCGGCCGGCGACACGGAGGCCTTGCGGATCAGGCCCGAAGCGCTCACGGCGCTCCGCGACACTGGGCGTGCCTACCTGAAGCTAGTCGTGAAGAGCGAGCAAGATCGCGACGAAGCCGAGGCGCTCCGCGAACGTTTCGGCTTCGAGCGCGACCGGACACTGCTGATGCCGGAAGCTGCGAACCGCGAAGAGCTCGACCAGCGCTCACCCGACGTGGCGGCGTGGTCGCAAGCGCTTTCCGTGCGTTTCTCGAGCCGTCTGCACGTCCAACTCTGGGGCGGCCGCCGAGGAACGTAGGGCGAGACCCTGAATCTTCACCAAGAGATCGGGAGATCAGGAGCCCAGAATTTGGGGGTTCGAGACTTACGGGACGCCGCGGATCCTGCGCGAGTTCGGCCCATCGCACGTCTCGAACAACAAAATTCTCGTCCTCCCGATCTCGCGATCTCCTTGTGAAAAAATCTCGAGCGCGCGGAGCGGCCCCGCGACGCGACGGCAGCTTCTGCAAGAGGGCTGACGAGCGGCAGCCAAGCCCATGCTCCAGCCACTACCTGATATCGCCCCAGACGGTGAGCGCGGCGATCGTCTCTGGATCGAGCTCTGCGCGTTGACGGGGGCCCAAGCGGGCGGCGACGCGCGCGTCCTCGGCGGCAGAGTCGAAGACGGCCAACCAGAGCGCGCGCGCTGCGGCGGGTCGCAAGTCGAGCGCGTCATTGATGCACGAGGGGTCGATGTCCGAGGCGCATAAACGCGGGGTTTTTCCGGCAGCTCCGCGCAAAAGCCAGCCGGCGAGCCGAGCCGAATAGTCGTTGCCCGTGGCTGCAACGTCGAGGTCGCCGCCGAGCGACGCGACTCCGCTGCCGCGCGCGAACAGGTCCGCGCCGGCCTGCGCCGACGGCTCAAGACCGAGCGCCTTGAGGATCGTCGTTGCGACGTCGGTGGCGGTGCTCGGCAGCGTGACTTCCTTGCCGCCGAGTGCATCACCTGGAAAGCGCACGAGCAGCGGCAACAGCAGCCGATCTTCCGTCAACGGCGCAGCGGGGTCGAAGGGGATCTCCGGGCCGCTGCCGAGCCCGACGTCGGAGGTGACGATCAGCATCGTGTCGTTCCAAGCGCCTTTGGCCTTGAGCGACGCGATCAACCGGCCGAGCGCGACGTCTTGCTTGGCGAGCGCCGCGTCGTGCAAGGCGCGCAGGCGAATCCAATCGTCGTCGCCGATCTTGCGCGACGTCTTCTTCGAGCGTTCGCGCAGCGCGCCGAGCACGATGCCGCCGCGCCGTGGGTCCAAGATCCCGCTGTATTCCGGCGGTTTCAGCAGCGCCGCCTCCTCGCGCGTCAAATCCCAGGGCGGGTGGCCACCGCGCAGCTCCGCCACCACCAGGTGCGGCGACGAGCCGCCGCTCGCCAGCTCCTGCTCGAGGAAAGTTTGGGCGCGCGTCAAAGGCTCGGACGCCGGTAGATCAGCGACCGGCGAGAAGACCTCGAACGCATCGAAGCCCGCTGCGAAGCCGAAGGGACTGAAGCTGGTCGGGACGCCGGTGAACAGCGCTGTGCGGCCGCCCGCTTCCTTGAGCGTCTCAGCCAGCGTCGCGACCTTGGGGCGGAGCTTGTCGCCAGGTCGCTCGATGCCGTGAACGGCGGGCGAAGTGCCAGAAATCAACGACGCAAACGCCGCGGCGGGCACGCTCGACGGCCCGCGGTGGGCGCTGAACGTGACCGCATGCTTGGCCAAGTCTGCCAGGGCGGGCATGCCTGCGGCTGGGCCCCACGGCGGCAAACGGCCGCGCTCGACCGACGCGAACACCACCAGCACCACGGTGTGGGCCGGCGGAGTTTGCGGCATGGCCGCGCTGGCGCGACTGATGATCGGATCGCCGAACACCACGCGGCCCCCGCGCGAGCCCTCGATCGCCCGCAACTCAAGGCCGACGACCTCGCCTGCCGCTGGCGACAAATCGAGCGAGACCGGCATGAAGCTGCCGCCATCGCCACCTGAGATTTTCCGGGTCGAAAGCACGCGCGGCGCCTTTTCGTCGCTGACCAGCGCGATCTCAGCGGTGCCGCGACCAGCGCCCCAAAACCCAAGGCCAACGCGCAGCTTGGCGTCCGCCGAAGGCCGAATGAAGCAGCGCACCACGCTGGGAGCGCGGAGAACGATCGACCGCTTGGGTACGCTGTCGAGCACCACGTCGCTGACGACGTCGTGCAAGGTCGGAGCGGCGTAGTTGGCGCCCGCCTCGAGCGGCGGACCGATCCGCACCCAATCCAAGTCGACGAGTGGCTCTTTCGAACCGCGCGGCGCGCCCGAGAAGCGCAGGCTGAGCCGGTGACGCCCGCGCGGAAGCGGGCCAGCGACCGCCGGAAATGACACGGAGCGCGTCTCGCCAATGGTCAGCTTCTGGGCGCCGAGGCGCTTGTCGTCGATCGCCACGTACAGCGACTTGGCCAGCATCGGATGCAGCCGAACCGTCACCGACACGTCCGACGCAGGCTCGTCGAGCCAGAAGTCGAGCAACGTTTCGCGGGAAAAGATCCGCTCGAACGTGTCTCCGCCGCGGTCAATCGACGGCGGCGGCTCGGCCTGCGCCGCGCTGAACCCGCGTGACGGTTGCTGCGCGCCGCCGAAGTCGAGCAAGCGGCCGTGGTGCTCGATCTCGCAGCGCGACAGGTCTTTCAGCAGGTCGATGCGTTCAGGCTCCTGGGCGCGACCCGCCGACAGCGGAGCGGGTGCCGGGGGACGGCCACCAGCGCGGGAGGGCGGAGGCTCCTCTTTGTGACAGCTGGCGACAACCGCGAGTAGCGTCGCGAGCGCGGGTAGCCGCAGCGTCACCGGGATCCAGCGGGCGCCGGCGCGGAGGCAGAAGCGGCGACGGCGAGCGTGCGCTGGCCGACCTTGACCGTCACCGCTTGCGGCGCGGTGTCGCCGAGCGTCACCTGGTGCGCCCCTGGCGTGAGCGGGACGCGACGACCCGGTCCCATGCCGAGGTACTCGCCGTCGACGCGAATGGCGGTGCCGTCGGGGACCTGGATTTCGAGCAACCCATTGCCGGCGGGCACGTCGGTACCGGGCGGAAGCGGAGAATCCGTGGTGCTGATTTGCAGCTTCGGGGCGGGCGGCGCGAGCGCGCTGGCGACGACCGGCGTCGGCACCGGAGTCACCGCCGAAAGTTCTGTGGCAGGCACCTTCGGCGGCTGAGGTGCGCCGAACAACAACGTGATGCCGTAGTACGAGATGCCAGCGGCCATCAGCGAGAACAACGCGGTCCTGACCCAGCCGCCGCCGCCGTCGCCCTGCGGGGCCGGTGCGGCTTTGGTCGGCACGATTTTGACCGGAGGCCTGGAGCTCACCGAGCGCGCCGCAGCCTGAGGCGGCTGTGTCGAGGTCTCGGAGCGCTTGGTCGGCTCCGGCTTGGTGGAGGTGGAAGCCGAGGGGAAGGTCGGCGCCTTGATCGCACTCAACGGCAAGGTCTGGCCAAAAGTCGCGGCTGTCGGTTTGGGCGCAGGCGCCAACGCGGCTTCCAAGGCTTTTTCGGCCACAGCGGGCGCGACACCGAGCGGCGGCGGCGTGTCGATGCCGAGCGCCTGGGCCAATGGATCGTCCTCGAGGACGCGCGGTGCGATCGACGACAGCGGGCGCGGCGGTTTCACGATCGCGCGCGGTGGAGAGTAGACGGCTTCGACAAGCGGCGTCGGTTCGACAGCAGCAGCCGTCACCGCGACTTCGGCGGCAATCGCAGCCTGCGCGGCAGCGGCTTCGTTGCCGGCGCTGCCGAGCGTGTGGGCGCGGAACTCCGGGCGGTGCCCGCGCTCGACCGGAACCGACGCGCCTGGTGCGGCGTCGTCGTTCTCGCCGGGTGGCGGCGACGATGAGGTCAACGTCTTGCGTAGCGGATCGTCGACGCGCGGCAGCGGCGGTTGGGCAGCCGCAGCAGTAGCCGGCGGAGGCACAGCGACGGGCAGAGCCACTGCCGCAGCCGGCGGGGGCTGGGCGCTCGATTCGATCTGAAACGAGAACCAACCGGCGTCGGCCGAGGCGAGCTCGGAGTCCGGCGGGCTGGAGTAGATGGCGGGTGGTTTCCGCTGGGAAACGGGGGGCGCGGGCTCGGACTCCAGCTCGGACGCCGGAACGACGGCGGTGGGAACGAGAGCGGGCTCGGCGGCGGGCTCCGGCTCGGAAGGGGGGAGAGCAGCGAGGTTCGGGGCCGCGGATGGCGGAACACGGGTTTGCGAGATGTCCTCGACGCCGCCCGCGGTCTCGACCATTAGGATGCCGCCGCGGCGCGCGAAGTCCGAAAGCACGGCCTCGAGCAAGCGGGCCGGCGCGCGACCGGTCGTGAGAAGATCGCGCGGCGAGGCGCCAGCAATCAGCTCGCGCAAGAGGCTCTGAGCCGGCTCCGGCGTGCACTCGAGGTAACCACCAACCCGCGCCGCGTCGAAGGCGACGCGCGTCACGCTGGCGAGCGCGCCGGCCGTGAGTGCGCGCTGGGCGGCTCGAGCACGCGCCACCGGACCCGCCAGCTGCTCATGCAGGCTGCCTGACAGCTCTGCGCGGCATACCGAGACGTCCGGCTCGACGACGAAGCGCCCGGCGCTGACACCGAGCAGCATCGACAGCACGCCCTCGCCGCGCTCGAAGCTGCCGTCGTTGGCGCTGCGGATCGCGGTGCGGGGCGCGCCGGCGCGCACTTGAACCTCGTACAAATACGAGGAATCACGAATACTTACGCGTACATCGCGCTGCGCCCGGCACGCCAGCTCGAGCACCAAGCGCGGTGTGAGCCCGTCCAGCCTGCCGCGCACTTCGCCGCCGCTGGCGACGCGCGCCTCGACCCGCGCACGCGGCCGCAGCACTTCGCGCAGCCGCTCGACGACCGTCGACGCTGCCGCTTCCTTGCGCAGGTAGCCGTCGGCGTCGCCGCCCAGCTCGCGCACGCGCTGCAGCAAATCTTCTTTCCATGACAGCAAGATCACCGGCACATCGCGCACCGCGACGTCACGCTTGATCTCGTGACACAGCGAGAAGCCGTCCAGCTTCGGCATCAGGACGTCGCTGACGACTAGGTCTGGCCAGAGCGACGCCGTGAGCTCGAACGCGCGCTCGCCGTCGTGAGCCTCGAACACCTCGGCTCCGACCGCCTTCAAGATCCCGCTCAGGAACCAAACCACGGCCGGATCATCGTCGGCGACGACCACACGCCGGCCCTGTAGCGCCACGCCTTCGCCGGCACGGCCTTCACGCCGACCGCGCTCACCGACACGGCGCTCGTCGTTCCAGGGCGCGAACGGTACCGCGCCTTCGGGGCCGGTTTGCTCGAACCGCACGTTACCGTCCGAGCGCAAAGTCACCAGCTCGCGCAGCCGGGCAACGGTGCCCCAAACCGCGCTCATCACGTCGGTGCCTTCACCAAAGCCGACGCTTGAGCTGCGCGCCGCCGGGTCGACCGACTCGACCAAACCGCGCCGAATCTCGACCGCGATTCGATCGACCAATTGGTTCACGTTCAGCTCGCCAAGCGGCTCTCGCACGTGAACGGCCAGGTTGCCGTGGCCCTGCACCTCCAGCAGCGTGCGGCGCAACAGGTCGGGGCTGACCGGCTTGGGCAGGACGCGCGTGGCGCCGAGGCCAATGAACGTTGTCGCCAGCTCCGGGCTGCTGAACTCGCCGATCACGATGATCGGAATCGGCTCCACTAACGGATCTTTGACGAACAGCTCGACCAGCTCGCGAGCGCCCTTGCGATCGGCGTCGACGACCGCGATGTCGGGGCCGAACACGCGCGACAACTCGCGGGCCTTGGCCGGATCTTCGGTCCGCTCGTACTCCACTCGCAGATCGCCCTGCTGCGTCAGCATGTCCGCCAAGACCTGCTGGCCAAACACCAGCACGCTAAGCGGAAAGTCCGGGTTGGGGGCCACGGCCGACTCAGGCGCTACGACGGCTCGGATCGAAACCTTCGCGCCCAGGACCAGCGACGGCAGCAGGTCGAGCGCCCGCCCCACGTCGGCGAGATCGGTCGGAGCGGGACCGCTACGGGCGACGCGACGCAGCGTCTTTTCAGCCTCGCCCAGCGCCTCTGCCACGCTGGCGAAGCCGAGCACGCGGGCGGCCGAGCCGAGCGCGTGCAAGCGGCGCAGGAGGCCGTTGATGCGGCCGGCGTCGCGAGGCTGGTCCTCGACGGCGCGCAGCGCTGCCCGCAAAACCTCGAGGCGCCGTGGCAAACTGGCCACGAAATCACCACGGGCACCCGATAGCCGGGCTTGCTCGTCCTGTGCGGGAGGCGCCCCGATCATGGCCTCGGCCGTACCACAGGCCACGCTAGCGGCCGAATTTTCGAGGGTTCGCGGTTCAGTGGTGCGCCAAAACTTCGAGGAAAGCGCTACCCGCTGCCTGGCAGCCCAAAACGCCGCCTACATCGGCTGTGCAGCGCCCGAGGAGCAGAACTTCGGCCGTGGTCCGCTCGATGCGCTCGGCTTCCACTGCGTACCCCAGGTGGTCGAGCAGCAGGCCGAGCGAGCGGATCGCGCCCAGCGGATTGGCCACGTCGCGACCGGCAATGTCGGGCGCCGAGCCGTGCACCGGCTCGAACAAGCCAATGTGACCCGGCACCGCCGGGTGCAGGTTGGCGCTCGGCGCGAGCCCGAGCCCGCCAGCGAGCGCCGCGCAGAGGTCGGCCAGGATGTCGCCAAACAAGTTGCTGCCCGCGATCACGCCGTGGCGCTCCGGCGCCTGGATCAGTCGCGCCGCGAGCGCATCGACGTACAGCTGCTCGGTCGGCACGTCGGGAAATTCTTGCGCCAGCTCGCTGAGCACGCGCCGCCAAATGCCCTGCGCCGGTATGGCGTTCGACTTGTCGGTCATCAACAGCGGCCGCGCGTGGCGACGCGCGTGCTCGAAGGCCGCGCGCAACAACCGCTCGACGCCGCGGCGCGTGTGCACTTCCCGGCTCATGGCGATCTCGTCCGCGCTGCCGCGACCGCGTTCGCTACCGGCAGCGACGTACTGGCCCTCGGTATTTTCCCGGTAAATCAGTATATCGACGTCGGCTTTGGACTTACCCTTCAGCGGCACCAGCGCGTCGGTCAGGGCGCGGACAGGGCGGATGTTGGCGTACAAATCCCAGGCGCCGCGCATGCCCATCAAGATGTCGTGCGCGTGCTCACCGCTCGGCACGCGCGGATCGCCAACGGCGCCGAGCAACACGGCGCTGCAGGTCCGCTTGACCTCGTCACGCAGCTCGCTCGGAAACGTCGTACCGTCCTTCAGGTACAGCTCGGCACCGAGCGGCAGCTGCCAAAGCTCGACATCGACGCCGCGCTCGCGCCGCAGCACTTCGAGCACGCGCAGCGCCTGTTCGACCACTTCGGGTCCGATGCCGTCACCTTTGATCACGGCGATCCGGTGGGTCATCGTCTGTCTCAGCCGCCGAGCGCCTTTTCGAGCAGCATGCGCAACAGCGTGGCCACCTGCTCGGGGTCCGACTCGTCGCCGTCCTGCAGCAGCGCGCCGGCCTCGAGGATCGGCACCGCGGCCACCGAACACGCCGTCTCCAGCGCTTCGGAAGCGGTCAGCTCGATCCGCGCCAAGGCTGCCGCGCCGGGCAAAACCAGGCCCCAAAGCGGCGCGTAGGCCTCGACCAACGGTAGCCCGACAACCTCCAGGTCGGCCTCGCCCAGCCGCAGCGTCGCTAGCGCATACGGCACCGGCGCGGCCGGAACCATCTCGGTCGGTACCGCGGTGTCGGCAATCCGAGCGATCGCGTGCATCAGCGTAACGAGACGCTGCAGCGTCGCTGCGATCACGACTCGAGCGCCGCCGCGGTAGCCGCCGCGGATCGCGCGCTTGGCCAGCGCCGCCAGCACCGCCATCCGCTCCGGATCCGCCAGCTCGACCCGCACCGCGCTCGAAGCGATCTTGCGCACCAAGCCCTGGTCGAGCAATTCTTTGAGGGCTTCGAGCACCGCCAGATCGTGGAGCGTGATCTCGTCCAGCAGCTCGGACAGCGAGCGCGGCGTGGTCAGGGTTTCGAGCACGCGCGCCGTCGTCTCCGACATCTCTGGGCTGGGCGGTGCGATCGCGAGCAGCGCGGTGCCGTCAAGCGCGAGATTCGTGCGCATGCGTGCCGCTTCATCAAGCTGGCGTAAGCCCTCCATTAACAGCGAGCTGGTGGGCGTGCGAATCCGTTCTAGAAACACTGGCGTGCCGCCGACGAACGAGAACGTGCCGTCGGTCTCGCCAAGCAGCCGATACAGGGCTTTTTCCCGCTCCAGGCGCCGGAAAACCGCATCGACGATTTCGCCGGATTTGATCCGAACTTCGCCCGCGCCCGCGGGCGTGTTGATCGACAGCGTGCCGCTGCGCCGGTTCATCGCCAAGAGCTGCAGCAGATCGACGCTGCTGACCTGCTGCAGATCGCCGCGAAAGTCGCCACCTTCCTCGGGACCGACCGTCACGCGATTCGGGATCGCGTAGAGACGGCGCGCGATCAGCTCGATGTCGTGGTGAGGCAGCTCGTCGGGAGCGAGTGAAGCGCCGACTGGCTTGTCGACGAGGATGAAGAACAACGCGTCGTTGAGCGCACTGGCGTTCTTGAGTCGCTCGAAGTTCTCGCCGTCTGTTACCAAGGTGCTCGAGACCAACACCGCCAACAGATCGGCGATCGTCGCGCGCTCCATCGCGCCGTCGACGCTGTCGGCGATCAGCACCGAGAGCCCGCGTGAGCGCAGCCGCGAAGCCAACGTACCCAGCACGTCGACGTCCGGCTCGATCAGCAGAATCGACTTCATTCGAACGGCCTCCCGGCGATTTCCGACAGCCGAGCGACGAGCAAATCACTCAACAACGGATCCGTGGAGTGCACCGCCCTGACCAGGCTGCCCTCGGTGCGACCGGCCAAGGTGTAGGTCGCGTGCTCTGCGATCACGATCAAAACGTCGACGCGCTCGCAGCCGGCGACCTTCGACACATCGACCGTTTCGGCCTTGAGCGCGTCACCCGCGCGCGACATGTCCGCGCGCACGGCGCTGCCCACGCTGAGACCCGCGCGCTGCGTCGCCAACACGCGCGTCGTCCCGCCACGCGTCGCCTCAGCGATCGCAGAGCTGACCAGCCCCATAAGATCGGTCACCGGCAACTCGATGTAGTGCGGCGTCTCGAGCGGCGCAACCTTCTGTGCCTGCGGGTCAGGCACGACACCGAGCAGCGCGTCGATCAGCTGCCCGAGCGGCAGCGAGCCGAGCGCCTGCGTGTGCACGACCGAGCTGCGGCTGGCATCGGCGCGGAATTTCGCCACCCGCAAAAGCTGCGAAAGATCGGAGCCATCATGCGGAAAAGTGGCCACGCCGACGGCCGCGCTGAATTGCGAGACACCGCTGGCGGCCCCCAGCTGCCCCAAGATCCGGCGCCGGCACGCGTGCGCACCAGGACCGCCCGTCTCGGGCAAGAGCAGATAGAATTCGTTGGCGTCCACGCGCGCCAGCACGTCAGTGTCGCGCACTGCGCCCAGCACGCGCTCGGCGCCGAACACGGTCGGCTCGGTCTCATCACCCACGCCCGAATCGGGCGCCATCTCCAGCCCAACCGTGGCGAGCGAAAAGCGCCGACCATGCCGACGCGCCATCGCGATCTCGCGGCCGGCCACGTCGACGAAGTAGGCAAAGGTGTAGGCGCTCGACGCCGGATCCTTCATCGCGCCGCGATGCGACTGCTCGCGCGCTCCAATCAGCGACAGCACGGTCGCGGCCTGCGTCGCGACAAGCTCGACGAGCGGCTGCAGTGTCGCCGACGGATCGTTAACCTCGCCGCCGCCGATCAGCACCAAGCCGGAGAACTCGCGCAGCAAGGCGAGGCGCACGACGGTCATCCGGCGCTCACCGGCGAACGTCAGCGCCTCCATTTCCTCACAAAAAGTCGGGGCGTTCGCGATTTCGCCCAATACCGCGGCGCGCAGCAACTGGCGCGAGCCCTCGGCGGCCGGCAGGTACACGATGACGTCTTCGGCACCCGCCGCGCCGGCGATCACCTGCGCAACACGTTGCGCGGCCTCACGCCGCGTCTTGGCCGACGCGATTTCGGCGATGTCCCCAGACAGCGAAGCGCCACGCGCGGCGCTGCGAGCCGCGCGCAGCAGATCGGCGCGTTCGAGCCGTTCGCCGATGCGCGTGCGCACATCGGACAAGGCGTTCAACACCTCGTCGCCCGAAATCGGCTTCACCAGCACGCCCGCACCGCCCAGCGCTACCGCCTGCACACCCAAATCGAGGCGATCCGCGGTGGTGAGCGCGAATACGGCCACGTTCGGCGCCAGCGCGCGAACGTGATGCAAAACGGCGAGCCCAGCGCTGTCACCCAGCGTGACGTCGACGAATGCGACGTCCGGCACTTGCGCCGAGACCCGCGACAAACCCTCGGCCAAATCGGTCGCCACGCTCAGCCGGTCGCCGCTGCCCTTGAGCGTCGCACTCATCAACTCGATCGTAACCGCATCGGGAACGATCGCGACGACGTTGAGCTCCGGCGCCGAGCGCTGGAAATTCACGGTTCGGGAACCTCGCCGGAAAAGACATAGCGCGCCGGCCCCCGCAAAGTGACGGCCAAATCCTCGCGCCGCACCGTCAATTCCAACGAGCCTCCCGGCAGCCGCAGCGTGATCGGGGCGTCGAACGGCGCTCGCCCGGAGAGCGCCGCCAATGCTGCCACGGCGGCCGCTCCGGTGCCGCACGCCAGCGTGCGCCCGACGCCGCGCTCCCACACCAAAACCTCGAACGCGGCCGGGCCGGTAGCGCGCACGAATTCGATGTTCGAGCCGCCCGGCAGTGACTTAGAGATGCGCGGACCCAGCTCGTCCAGTTCGTCTTCGGTGCAGGCGACGTCGAACACGATCGCGTGCGGATTGCCCATCGAGACGCGCTGAAACGTCAGCTCTTCGCCGCGATGCCTGGCCTTGACCTCACCCTCGCGCGACGCCTTGCCCATACTGACGGTCACGTCGGCGACGTCGCCGCGCGTTTCGACCAGCGCCGTACGTGGCCCGGCGTCGGTGTCGATGATCAATTCGGCGCGGGCCTGTCCCGCTTTGCGCGCCAGCGCCAGCGCGACGCAGCGCAGCCCATTGCCGCAGCCTTCCGGCCGCGAGCCGTCGGAGTTCAAGACCACCATCCGACCGTGCGCGCCCGGCGTGATCGGCGGCGCCGACAACAACACCCCATCGCCGCCGACGCCGTAGTGCCGGTCGCACAACTTGCGCGCTTGCTCCGGACCGAGCGTGGTCTCGCTGTCGGCATCCACGACCAAGAAGTCGTTGCCGATCCCTTCGTACTTGCCAAACCGGAGCGCCATAGAAGCCCTCAGCGTAGCGAGCCCAGCTGTCGACCGCCACTTCGCCGCTTAGGTCTCGGCTTCTGTGCTAAACCGCGGCAAATGAAACGGCCTTTGGTCGTCAGCGGCTTCATGGCCAGCGGCAAATCCAGCGTCGGCAAGCGCGTCTCCGAGCTTGCTGGCCGACCGTTCGTCGATCTGGATTCTCGAATTGAGGCGCGCTTCAGTGCGCCGATCAGCCGCATCTTCAGCGAACACGGCGAGGCCGAGTTCCGCAAAGCCGAGCGCGAAGAGTTGACTCGGGTGCTCGAAGCCGACTCTGACGCACCGCCGGTGATCGCGGTCGGCGGCGGTTGCCTGGTGCGGCGTGAACTGCGCCTTCAGACCATCGACCAAGCGGTCGTGGTGTCGCTTCAGGTGTCGGCCGACGAAGTCGTCGAGCGCGTCGGCGAAGATACGTCCCGCCCCAATCTGGCCGGTGATACGCGGCGCCGCGCCGAAGAGCTGCTCGAGCTGCGCGGCACCGCCTACGCCGAAGCTCACGCGCGCATCGAGACCCGCGGTGCATCCACACAAGACGTCGCGCAAAAGGCGCTCGCGGTCTGGCGGCGTGATCCGATCGGTGTTGCGGCCGGCGAGAGCTCGTACTCGGTGGACGTCGGCAGCGGTGTGGGCCTCGCGCGCTTGCTGGCCTCATGCGAACCGAGCACGGCGGTCTTGCTGATCAGCGATCAAAACGTCGCGCCACTGCACGCGGCGCCGCTAGAAGCGCTGCTCCAAGGCGCAAAAAAGCCCGTCGTGCGCTTCGATTTCACGCCCGGCGAGCAGCACAAGAACCTGGCGTCGGTGCAGCAAGCACTGGAGGCCGCGCTCGGTGCTGGCCTCGATCGTAAGAGTCGTTTGGTCGCGCTCGGCGGCGGCGTCACGACCGACATGACCGGCTTCACTGCCGCGACCTACCTGCGCGGTGTGAGCTGGGTCGGGGTGCCGACCACGCTGTTGGCGATGGTCGACGCGTCGGTCGGCGGAAAAACCGGCGTCGATTTGGGCGCGGCCAAAAACGCTGTCGGCGCCTTCTGGCAACCGGCAGCCGTGCTGTGCGACGTCGACTACCTGAAGACCGAGCCGGAGCGCGGCTACCGAAGCGCGCTGGCCGAAGTCGTGAAGACCGCGCTGATCGGCGATCCGGCGCTGTTCGAGCTGCTCGAGCGCGAAGCCGCCGGGATCGTGGCTCGCGACGCCAATCTACTGACCGACATCGTGCGCCGCTGCATCCGCGTGAAGGCGCGGATCGTGAGCGCGGATCCGCGCGAAGCCGGCTTACGCGCCGTGCTCAACCTCGGCCACACCGTCGGCCACGCCGTGGAAGCCCAAGCTGGCTTCGAGCGGCTCACCCACGGCGAAGCCATCAGCCTGGGCCTAATCGCCGCACTCCGTATCGGCGAAAAGCTCGGTCACACGCCGAGCGAGCTCGCCGACCGCACCCGCCGTCTGCTCGGTACACTGAAGCTCATGACGGCGATCGAGAGCGAGCCGCTCGCCGAAGCCGCCGAGCTGATCGGTCACGACAAGAAGCGCGCCGGCAGCAGGGTGTCGTTCGTGTTCGCCCGCGCCCTCGGCGACGTCGTCACAATCCCGCTCGACATCGCCGAGCTACGCGAACTGACCCGAAACTTAGCAACTCCGTAAGTCTCCCAGATTTACAGGGAGGTGGGAGTTTGGGAGATTTCTTCGAGGGCGAACGGGTGGCCTCGGGGCAACAGGCTCGCCTACCTGCTTCAGCTGGCGAGCCAAACAAACCTCTCCACCTCCCCGGCTCCCTGTAAATTCTCGAGCCGCTCGGTGACTTACTTAATCTTTTCGATTTGGCAGGCGGCGCTGCAGCCGTCGAGGTTCTTGTAGTTGCCGTCGTCGCAGCTCTCTTGCGGCGGGTCTTTGTGGCCGTCGCCGCAAAAGCCGGCGCGTGAGCAGTCGGGGTTGCAGGTGCCGTAGCTGCCGTCGTTCACGCCGTCGTCGCAGGCTTCGTCGACGGTGACGATACCGTCGCCGCATTTGCTCTGACACGACGACTTGGCAAGCTCGAAGTCATCGAGCGACAGGCCGTAGGTCGAGTTGTTAGTGTTCCGTTCGGCTTGAAACACGACAATTTCGTAGATCTTGCCTTCAACTAGGCCGAGCGCGTTGCCGTCCATGTCCTTGGTGTCGGCGTTGACGATCACGCTGTCCTCGGTGCGCACGTGCGTACCGCTGATGTCAACGGTCAGCTTGCCGTTGACGAACACCCACACGTCGTCGTCACCGTTGAACGTCAACGTCGCGTTCTTGGCGGCCTGGTACTGGAACCAGTAGCGAACTTCACTGGTGAAGTGAAAGTTGTGCATCGTGGTGCCGAAGTTGCCGAAGCCCTGCCCGTCGATCGGGAAGAAGGCGGTGTTATCGTAGCTGTACACGCCGTTGGCGCCCTTTTTCAGCGTCAAAGACGATACAATCGTCTGATTCACGTTCGGCACGTCCAGGTACCACTGGCTGAAGCTGTTGAAGTCACGATCGCCGTAGCCGCAAAAGAAGACGTTACGGTTGTCGGTGTTGATCTTGCGCGTGCCGGTCGCGGCGCCCTTTACGGCGTTGCACGCCGCGGCGCCGGCCGTGCCCGCAGGTTGCACCACGGGCGCCACCGGCACGATGTCCTTGCAGCCGGTCGCGTCGCAGCTGGCGTACCACTTGAACACCGGACGACCGAGCAACGACACGCCTTCGGGCGTCGTATCCGCGACCGTGCCGAGCGTCGTCCGCACCCAAATGTCTTCCTTGGGTGAGCGATCGATCGGATCGTTCGATGTCCATTGGAAGGCGACGTGGCCGCCGTCTTGGTACGCCTTGAAGTCGCGGTACACGACCGGGATCACCAGATCGCCGCCGGCCTTTTCGGCGCAGGTCCAGCCGGGCTCGATCGTGCACGTGCTGGAGCAGCCGTCGCCGTCGCGCGCGTTGGCGTCGTCACACTGCTCGTCACCGAGCTTGATGCCGTCGCCGCACTCGCTGGTGCACGGCGCTGGCGGCGCGCATTTCGGCTCTTTTTCGCAGTTGATGCCGCAGCCGTCGCCCAAGTAGTGATTGCCGTCGTCGCAGCCTTCGCTGCCTTGCACCTTGCCGTCGCCGCAGTTCGTCTTGGTGCACGGCATGCCGGGCGTCGCGCACTCGGAGTTCGCCTCGAACGTGCACGTCTCGGTGCAGCCGTCGCCCGGCATGGTGTTACCGTCGTCGCACAGCTCGAGACCAGCGAGCAGGCCGTCGCCGCACGCCGCCGCGCGACACATCGCGCCCGGCACCGGACACAGGTAACCGGCTTCGACGGTGCATGTGGCGCTGCAACCATCGCCCGACGCTTTATTCTTGTCGTCGCACTCTTCGCCGATCGCTTGCAGCACGCCGTCGCCACAGATGACCTTGTCCTCAGCGCAGCCATCTGCGCACGCGCCGCCTTCGGGCACGTCGATGATCACGCCCGTGCCGGCGGTCGTGCTCGCGCCGCCGCCTTTGCCACCGTCGGTGCTCTTGCTGCCGCCCGTGGTTGAGACTTTGCTGCCCGCCTGCGACACGGTGGAGCCGTCATCGCCGACTTGAGGCTCTCCGCCGCCACAGGCAATTGGTGCTGCCAGCGTCAGAGCAAACAGTGCGGTTAAGTGCTGAGGATGTCGCAGGGCAATGTCGAAAAAGCGCATGATTCCCGTCTTTTTAGTGTGAGTCAGCTACGGCCAACACGCCACGACCTTCAGTCAGCCAAATAGAACATTTATTCTAGCGCGATAACAAACAGAATTCACATTCTATTGGAGTTTTTGTAGTCGCGTGTAGCGCATGTGGGTCGACCGGCGCAGTGCAACCGAGCAACCGCAGACGCGATGGCACCCGCTCACCATTACGAAGCGTTTACGCGACGCCGTAGGCCAGCGATGGAGCTACGCTAAGCAGCGATGGAGAGGTTCAAGCGCAACGCTGCGCCCTCCGAAGCCACGGGCGGATTTTCCAGTCACTCGCGACTGCGAGCAAGCCGCGTGGCGGCGGGCAGCGGCGAATATTCCATGAGCTACGGCTTGATCCGTGAAGCTCTGCTCGCGTACTTGAGCCCAATCCTGGTCGAGTCGGTGCTGGAGCGCGCGCTTAAAACGCGTGGGCTCAAGGCCGTTTCGCTGAACGGCGCGCAGCTCGCCGAGCTCGCATCCGACATCATGGTCGGCCTACGCTTGTTCGTGCCCGAGGAACGTCTGCCCACATTGATGCTGGCCTTGGCCGAGATCCTGGAGTCGCAAGCATGAGCGCTGCACCGCAATTGATTTCGCCCGGCGTGGAAAGCCGCCTGGCCGCGCTCGAAAGCGAAATGCGTTCGCTGGCCCAGCACTCGCTCGAGCAAGCCACGCGCCTCGACGCGACAAGCGAGCTGGTCCGTGGCACCGGCCAGCAAGAAAAGCTGTCGTTGATCGTGTTTAGCGGCAGCCTCGACCGGCTGATTGCCGCGTTCGTGCTGGCCACCGGTGCCGCCGCGATGGGCATGCAAGTCAGCATGTTCTTCACCTTCTGGGGCACGGCCGCGCTGCGCCGCGACAGCGTGCACGTCAAAAAGACGCTGCTGGAGCGGATGTTCGGCTGGATGTTGCCGAAGGGCGTGAAGAAACTGCCGCTGTCGCAGATGAACATGGCCGGCGGCGGCCCAGCGATGATCCGCTATGTCATGAAGAAGAATGGCGTCGCCTCGGTCGAGGAGATGATCGAGCTCAGCAAAGAGATGGGCGTCGAGCTCAACGTCTGCACGATGAGCATGGATCTGCTCGGCATGAAGGCGGAGGAACTGATCGACTACCCCGGCCGCACCTTCTGCGGCGTCGCTAAGTTTCTGGAAACGGCCGCGCCCGGCAAAATCACGATGTTCCTGTGAGGCTCGGAAAGGTGGCTGATGGAGCTGATGGAAACGTCAATCGATGCCCGGGGCAAATCGTGCCCGATGCCGATCGTCCTGCTCGCCAAAGCGCTGCGCGACGCCACCCCTGGCTTACGGCTCACGATTCAAGCTGACGACCGCGCCTTCCCCGAAGACGTCCGCGCCTGGTGCCGCAAAACCGGCCACGAGCTACTCTCACTCGACAACAAGCCCGGCTACTACGAAGCCGTCATCAAGAAGCCCTAACCGGCTGTCCGCCAAGCGCGCCAAGCGCCCGGAGCGACTGGCTAGTCGCGCCGAGGTGTACGATTCGGGCCACAAAGCCCGAACGGTGGTTGAACCAGTCCCAATATCGATTTTGGCGCTCAAAGCGCAGCGCAGTCCGCTATGTTCCCCCCGCGATGGCATCCGGGACGCCTCTGGTTACGCTGCGACCTCAGCGAGTTGGCTTGACGATGAGGAAGGATAACTGGTGGCTCGCGCCGCTGGGCACCTTCATCGTTCTCTCTACTTTCCTCGTGTACGCAACCTGGGCGGCGTTCCAGAACGCGCACTACGAGTACGGGAGTTACATCTCACCGTTCTACTCGCCAGTGCTGTGGGGCGACTCGCCTCACGCTTGGTTCGGCCCGAAACCGGGTTGGTTCCCCTCGTTCATGCCGTTCTCGCCGGCGCTGCTCATTTTGTGGGCACCGGCCGGCTTCCGCATGACTTGCTACTACTACCGCGGCGCTTACTACAAAGCGTTCTGGGCAGATCCACCGGGCTGCGCCGTCGGTGAGCCGCGCAAGAGCTATCTGGGTGAAAACTCGCTACCGCTGATCGTGCAGAACGCGCACCGCTATTTTCTGTACCTGGCGCTGATGTTCCTGGTCTGCCTGTCATACGACTCGTGGCGTAGCTTCCACTTCCTGGGGCCTGATGGCGCGGAGCATTTCGGGCTTGGTTTGGGCTCGATCGTAATCACGGCCTGCGTGATTTTTCTGGGGCTCTACACGACCAGCTGTCACTCGTTCCGCCACCTGATTGGCGGCAAGAGCGACACCCTGACGCACCAGCCGATCAAGATGGCTTGTTACGGCTGCGTCAGCTCGCTCAACAAGCGCCACATGAACTTCGCCTGGATCAGCTTGTTCGGTGTGATGAGCGCCGATCTCTACGTTCGACTCTGTTCGATGGGCGTCATCAGCGACATCAGGATTTTCTGAAAGCCATGGACTACGAAACTCACGAACACGACGTGATCGTCATCGGTGCGGGCGGCGCGGGCCTGAGCGCGGCCATCGCGGCAGCGACCGAGGGCGCCTCGGTCGGCCTGATTTGCAAATCGCTACTCGGCAAGGCCCACACCGTGATGGCCGAAGGCGGCATGGCGGCGGCGATGGGCAACGTCGACGACCGCGACAACTGGCGCGTGCACTTCGCCGACACGATGCGCGGCGGCCAATACGTCAACAACTGGCGGATGGCCGAACTGCACGCCAAAGAAGCGCCGGACCGCGTGCGCGAGCTCGAAAAGTGGGGCGCCGTGTTCGACCGCACGCCCGACGGCAAGATCTTGCAGCGCAACTTCGGCGGCCATCGCTATCCGCGGCTGGCCCACGTCGGTGATCGCACCGGCCTGGAGATGATCCGCACGCTCCAGGACCACGCGATCCATCAGGGCATCACCGTGTACATGGAGGTGACGACGCTCGAGCTGCTCAAGGACGGCGAGCGCGTCGTCGGCGCCTTCGGTTACGATCGCGAGCGCGGGCGTTTCCGGGCCTTCAAGTCCAAGGCTGTCGTCTTGGCGACCGGCGGCATCGGCCGCGGCTTCAAGATCACCAGCAACAGCTGGGAGTACACCGGCGACGGCCAAGCGATGGCTTACCGCGCCGGCGCCGAGCTGCTCGACATGGAATTCGTGCAGTTTCACCCGACCGGCATGGTCTGGCCGCCGAGCGTCCGCGGCATCTTGGTTACCGAGGGCGTGCGCGGCGAAGGCGGCGTGCTTCGCAACAGCGAAGGCAAGCGCTTCATGTTCGACGACATCCCGGACAACTACAAAAACCAAACCGCCGACAATCCGGAAGAGGGCTGGCGCTACACCCAAGGCGACAAGACCGCGCGTCGCCCACCCGAGCTTTTGACGCGTGATCACGTCGCGCGCTGCATCATGCGCGAAGTGAAGGCCGGTCGCGGCAGCCCGCACGGCGGCGTCTTCCTCGACATCGCGTGGATCAAGGAGAAGCTCCCGAACGCGGCCGAGCACATCAAGAAGAAGCTCCCCAGCATGTATCACCAGTTCAAACAGCTGGCGAACGTGGACATCACGGCAGAGGCGATGGAAGTCGGCCCGACCACGCACTACGTGATGGGCGGCATCCGCGTCGACGGCGACAGCCAGATGACCAACGTGCCCGGCTTGTTCGCCGCTGGCGAATGTGCGGCGGGCTTGCACGGCGCCAATCGCCTGGGTGGCAATTCGTTGTCGGATTTGCTGGTTTTCGGCCGCCGCGCGGGCCTTTACGCCGCCAAGTTCTCGAAAGAGAACCCGAGCGCCAGCGTCGACGCGGCGCAGGCCGCGAGCATCGAGCAAAAGGCGCTCACGCCCTTCGAGCGCAGCGGCAAAGAAGGGCCGTATCAGGTCCAAGAGGACTTGCAGGAGTCAATGCAGGCGCTGGTCGGTATCGTCCGCAACGAGGCCGAGATGCAAGAGGCGTTGAAGAAGGTGGCCGAATTCAAGGCGCGCGCCGAAACCGTTAAGGTCGCCGGCAACCGCGAATACAACCCCGGCTGGCACACCGCGCTCGATCTCGAGAACCTGCTGACCGTTACCGAGGCGGTCGCGCGCTGCGCTATCGAGCGCAAAGAGAGCCGCGGCGGCCACTTCCGCGAAGACTTCCCGGACAAGGATCCGGAGTGCGCCAAGTGGAACTCCATTGTCTCACGCGGTGCGGACGGCAGTATGCAGTTCCGCAAGGAATCGATCAAAGACATGCCCGTCGAGCTCAAGGCCGTCGTCGAGGAGAACAAGTAATGTCGAAGGCGACGTTCCGCATCTGGAGAGGCGACCGCACTTCGGGCAAATTCGAGGATTACGTGACCGAAGCCGGCGAAGGCATGGTCGTGCTCGACGCCGTGCATCGGATCCAAGCCGACCAAGCCAACGACTTGGCCGTGCGCTGGAACTGCAAAGCCGGCAAATGCGGCTCATGCTCGGCCGAAATCAACGGCATGCCGCGGCTGATGTGCATGACGCGCTTGGACGAGCTCGACCTGAGTCAGGTCGTGACGGTCCAGCCGATGCACGCGTTCCCGATGATCAAGGATCTCGTGACCGATGTGTCGTGGAACTACGAGGTCAAAAAGAAGATCAAGAAGTTCAAGCCGCGTGCGCCCGACGCGCCGGACGGCACATGGCGCATGCAGCAGGCCGACATCGACCGCGTGCAGGAGTTCCGGAAGTGTATCGAGTGCTACTTGTGCCAGGACGTCTGCCACGTGCTGCGCGAGCACGATAAGCACGAAGAGTTCATCGGGCCGCGTTTCTTCGTCTACTCAGCCGCACTGGAGATGCACCCGCTCGACACCGAAGATCGCCTGGAAGACCTGAAAAAGGCGCAAGGCATCGGCTACTGCAACATCACCAAGTGCTGCACCAAGGTGTGCCCCGAGGGCATCACCATCACCGACAACGCGATCATCCCGCTCAAAGAGCGCGTGGCCGATCGCTTCTACGACCCGATCAAAAAGCTGTTCCGCGTGTTCACCGGCGGCTAACCGGAGGCGCTTCATGTCGCAGCTGAAGCCAATCCACAAGGACACCATCGCTCGCGCCTTCGAGAAGGCCGAGCGCTACCGGCTGCTCAACGAGCCGTTCGAAGCCGAGAGCATCTGCCTGGATATCCTGGCGGTCGAGCCGAACCACGCCCAGGCGCTCGGTTGCCTGTTGCTGTCGCTGACCGACCAGCTCAGCCACGGCGGCGCTCAGGCCATGGAGCGCGCTCGAGCGCTGTTGCAACGTTTCTCGAGCGATTACGACAAGGCGTACTACGGCGGCATCATCAGTGAGCGCTTCGCCAAGCGAAAGCTGCGCGACGGACACCCCGGCGCGAAAGCGCTCGCTTACGGCTACCTGCACGAAGCGATGGCCGCCTACGAGAAGGCCGAGAAGCTCGCGCCCAGCGGGAACGACGATGCCGTGCTGCGTTTCAACGCCTGCGTGCGCATGATCGAGCGACACGGCCTTTTGCCGCCCGCCGCTGAAGATCACGAGCAGCCGCTCGAGTAGCGCGAAATCGCCGCGATTCTGACACTGATCGGGCTGGGTTTGGCGCCCGCGTCCCACAGCAGGTCACGCTTGCGCACAGGCACGCTTATCGAAGCATTCGCACATTCTTTGGCGCTTGGCCGCGCTGGCCTTTAAGCTTCCGGAGTTGGTGCGCGAGCCGCGCGCCGCGAGGTAGCCATGCGTCGTTTGCCCTTCAAAACTCTGCTTGCCCTCGGAGTCGCTTGTCTCTCGGCCGGCTTGCTTCCGAGCTGCGCCACCAACGACAGCATGATGTTCATCACCGGCGTCTACTTCCGCAAGTTCGGAGCTTGCACGCCGAAAGCGGATTTCACGGCCCCGATGCTTGCCAACGGCACGCTCGACCTCGCCCTTGCCTCCGAGTACCGCGCCGCGCTGATCGTCGGCAACCAGATCACCCAGCGCGGTTCGCGTGAACGGCTGCGCACGGAGACGTCGCGAGTCGCCCTCAAAGGCGCCGAGGTTACGCTCGAGAGCCTGCAGGGCAAGTCGATCGGCAAGGCGTTCTCGTCGACTGGCACCGGCTTCGTAGATGCTTCGGCGGGGACCGATCCGGCGCTGACGATCATGTACGCCAGCCTGATCCCGGCGTCGGTCGCCAAGACGCTGCAGCTCGGCACGGTTGTCGCCAAAGTTCGAGTCTTCGGCACCACGCTAGGCGGCGAGGACGTCGAGTCTTCCGAGCTGGCGTTCCCGATCGAGGTCTGTTTCGGCTGCTTGGTCTCGTACCCTGCGTCGGCGCGTGATCTCACGGCGGACGGCACGGACTACATGTGCAAGGTGGCCGCCGACGACATGGCAACCGCCGTCGCCGCCGACGCCGACCAACCCTGCGACCTGGGCATCGACATCCAGGCCCCCTGCACGGCGTGCTCGGGCCTTTACGACATCTGCCTCGACCCGAAAAAGAACTGCTCGTACAACGTCGACGCCTGCCCGTGACGCCACGCGGTGGAGCGGCGCTGGGCGCCGCACTGGCCCTGGCGATCGCCCGCCCGGCTGGCGCCAAGCCACAGTGGAACGCCGGCCTAGAGAGCGGAGTCTGCGGTCGTGGTAGCTCACTCGGCCTCCAGGACCTGGGCTGGTGCAACGCGGTCCACGGCGACGTGCTGTTTCTGCGCCAGGGCAACCGCGACGTCGGCCTGGGACCCTCCCTGCGCCTCGGCACGGCCCGCTTCGACGACCTGCGGCTCGACGCCGGCCTAAGCCTGCTCTTGCCCGTCTCAGAGTCCTTCCCGCTCGTGCTCGAGGCTGGACCCCACCTGCGCAACCTGGACCAGCCGGGCATCTTCGCCAGCGCCTTCTTCGGTCTGCGTAGCTTCAACCACTACGGTTACTACGAAATGGCGGCCGGCCTATCGGTCACCGCCGAACGCTCGTTCACGACCGGCACGCCCTCAGCGCTCTGGATCACCGCCCGCATCGACGGCTCCTGGATCGCCCTCCCGTTCGTATTCGCTTACAACGCCTTGCGGTAATGATCGGCTCGAGACAAGCAAACAGGAAGACGGTAGGAAGGCGGGAAGGCGGGGGAAGGCGGGAAGGCGGGAAGGTTTGTTGGGCACCGCGTCGAAGCGGATCCCGCGTCACCCTTTCCGACCCCGTTACGCACCTTAAGAAGCGACGCACGCGACTGATCGGCGTTGCGCCAAATGAAGACGTATAGCGGTGCCACACGTCGTAACCCTTCACGTACCGACCTCCCCGCCTCCCCGCCTTCCTGTTCGCTCGGTCTCGTGCTCGACGTACAAAAACGAAAAGCGCCGTACCCGAGGGTACAGCGCCTTGCGCTTTCGTGACGTCGAAGATCAGTTGGAGAAGAAGATCGCTTCGATCTCGTTCTTCACTTCTTCTTCGGTCTGCTTGCGAGCGATCGCGATCTCTTTGACGATCAGCGTGCGCGCGGTGTCGAGCATGCGACGCTCGCCGAACGACAGCTGCTTGTTCGCCTTGAGGCGATACAGATCGCGCAGCACTTCGGCCACGTCGTAGATCGATCCGGTCTTGATCTTGTCCATGAACCCGCGATAGCGGCGGTTCCACGTCTGGGTGTCGAAACCGATCGTACGCTCCTTCAAGATGTCGAAGATCTCGCGGATTTCTTGCTCGCTGATCACCTGCCGCAGGCCGACAGCGTTGGCATTCGAAACCGGCACCATGATGCGGCGATCCGTGTCCAAGATGCGCAGCACGTAAAAGCGCTGCCGAGTTCCGGCGATGTCCTTTTCATCGATGCTGACGACTTCCGCGACGCCTTGCGCCGGGTAAACCGCCTTATCGCCGACCTTGAACTCAACTTCCTGGCTTGACTGCATGACGACTCCTTGTGACGCGCAAGTCTCGGTAGACCTGCGCCCGCTTCGTGGTGCTAGAGAGGCACTCGAAGCGATGATTTGTTCCCAGCCGAACGAGCTACGTCCCGGCGTTCCCTTTTCTCGGCATAGATGATTGGCGCGAGCTGAACGATCGGGGCATGAACTTCATTCCAACGCGGGAGAAGCGAAACTCGGTGGAAGCGAGTTTCGCCACCTGGCACCCTGATTTTTGGTCAGGATTCGCCAGGCGCGGCACTGTAGTTCCTGGCGGCGAATGTGTCAAGAAAACCGCCCAAAATTGCAAGTTTTCGGCTAAAAACGTGTGACGGTTTTCCACCGCTTTCCACCGTGTGCGGATCAGTTGGTGAGTGTCCGCGGTGGCCCGATTCGATCGCGAGAGCGCGCTTCGCTGCGCCAAGGGCGAAAGAAATTCCTTTCACGTGACCCACCGCGCAGGATGGCCCGGCCCGGGTTTCTCACGGGCTTCGTTCAGGCTTCGTTTGCCTGCAGGGCGAGCGAGCGAGGGTGGAAGACCCCGCATCACGGACGTTCAGGCAGAGCTCAGGGCTTCGAGCAGTCCGAAGCGCACGCCGCGATCTGAGACGACCATCCGTGAAGCACCCGCGCGGCGCAGAAGATCACGGACGATCAGCCCGCCGGCCACGATCACGTCTGCACGCTTGGGCTGTAGCCCCGGCAATCGTTTGCGCGCCTCCAGGGGGAGCGAAGCCAGCTTCGCGCATAGCTCTTCGACGGTGCTGAGCTTCAGTTCAGCGCCGTGCACCCGCGCAGCGTCGTAGGTCAACAGACCCAGCTCGAGCGATTTGAGCGTGGTCACGGTACCGGCCACACCCACAAGGGTGACGGCTTGGCCCGCACTGAGGCGTAGCGGCGCAGCTGACGCGAGCTCGCGTTCGATGTCAGCTTCGATGTTGGCCAGCTCTTCGGGGCGCGGGGGATCACTGTGCACATGACGCTCGAACAGGCGCACGCTGCCAATGTCGAGGCTGACGCGGCTCTCAGGCGGCGCGTTGCCGTTCGCGTCGCCTACAATCAGCTCCGTGCTGCCGCCGCCCGGATCGAACACGAGCAACTTGCCAGCGAGGCTGAGGCCGGAGAGCGCGCCGCGAAACGTCAGCCGCGCCTCTTCATCGCCCGCGATCACGCGCGGCCGCACGCCAAGAATCTGCTCGGCCTCGTCTAGAAAGGCTTGCGCGCCTTCGGCGTCGCGCAGTGCGCTCGTGCCGACGACATCGAGCGGCGGCGATCCGTGCGCGCGCAGGTCGTCAGCGTAGGACCGCAAGCAGTCAAGGTTGCGTGCGACGGCCGTGGGCGCCAAGCGTCGCGTCCGATCCACTCCCTCACCCATCCGCGTGATGGTGGCGCGCTCGAGCAGCGGGCGGGGACCTCCGGCCTCGGCGGCGGCGATCACCAGCAGGACCGAGTTGGTCCCAATATCGATCGCCGCGACTTTGGCCGGCTTTGTCACGCGAATTACTTGGCCAGGCTCTTCAGGTTGAGCATCTCTTCGACGTCCGGCTGCACCACCAGCTCGACGCGGCGGTTCTTGTTGCGCCCGTCGTCGGTGTCGTTGGAGGCGACTGGTCCGGTGTCGCCGAAGCCGGCTGCGCTCCAGTTCGACGGTGGCAGGCCCGCACCGCCCTTGTCTTGCGCCGTGGTCAACAGCACGAGCACGCTGCGCGCGCGCATCGCCGACAGGCCCCAGTTGTCTTTGAACGGGCCACCCGCGAGCGGCTTGGAGTCGGTGTAGCCGGCGACCTGGAAAAACCGCTTCGAAAGGTCGGCGTCGCCGCGAACGATCTCGCCGATCTGCAACAAGATCTTCTTGCCTTCGTCCTTCAGCGATTCCTTGCCGGAGTCGAACAGCACGTCACCGGGCAGCTGGATCAGCATGCGGTTGTTGCGCACTTCGACCTTAAGGCCCAGCTGCGTGAGCTTCTGCAATTTGCTCTGAAGTAGCTCGAAACGCTTACGGATCGCGTCGAGCTGCTCGGTGCGACGCGCATACTCTTCGAGCGCCTTGCGCTGCTCGGCGATACTGGCGTTGGCGTTCTCGAGGTTGATGCCGCGCTCGGTCAGCTGCTTCTTCAGGTCTTCGATCTCTTTGACCGCTTCAGCGTTGTCGGCTTGCGCTTTCTTTTGCGCTTCGCGCTGAGCTTTGAGATCAGCAGCGAGCTTCTCGTTCTCGCGCAGCTTCTGATCCCACTCTTCTTGGGAGTAGCCGCAGGCGGACAACGACAACGACAGCGACGCCAGCAGGGCGACCGGCAGCGAGCTCAAACGGGCTAGACGTGAAAGGTGCATGAGTTGCTTTTTGCTCCGACGGATTGGTCAGACTCGATCGTCCGCGCCGTAATTTCGGAGTCGCGTGACGTCGAGCGAACAGAAACCTAATGGCTTCGCCGAAGCTCTGGAAGCGCGATCCGAGACTGGCTGGGTGGCCCAATTTGCGGAGTGCCATGACCAATGTGGGTGGGCCCTGGGGTTCCGTGAGCCATCGCTCATAAATAGCTGATATTACAGTGGTTATTAGGTCTTGCCGGGCAAAGACCCGTGCTTCTGGGCGGGATCGTTCGTTCACTGCACAAGTGCGCGGTTCGCAAGCGATGCGTACTCAAGTCGGCGGTTTCTCTGGGCGGACAGAAATCGCAAATGAATTTTTTTCGTTGACACATCACACTAGGTGGCAATATACGTCGTGCAACATACCCTCGGGTTGTCGGCAATCGAGCCGCCTTCCCGAATGCCTGGGAGGCAAACGAAAATGGCTGCTAAGAAGACCCGTACCAAGTCCGCTCGTAAACCCGCTGCCAAGAAGGCGCCGAAAGTCGCAAAGAAGCGCGCCGCCAAGAAAGCTGGCAAAAAAGCCGGCAAGCGTCGCAAGAAGGCTGCCAAGAAGGCCTGATGCGCGGGTTCTGAGTTCGACCGGCCGCCCCTCTGGGTGGCCACGTCGGCTCAGACTCGGGTTGCCGGTGTCTCCCGTGAGCCTTCACGCTCACAACTGAGCCCGGCACCGAGCACGCGGACGAAAGTTTTTCTTACGTCCGCGTGCTCGGGGACCGAATTAGGTCCAGTTCGGTTTGGTTCGTTAAGGTTTACCCGACCCCCTCGCTTCAATCGCGAGCTGATAGGCGGGACCTAATTCGGGTTGGTTTCTGTTGCCACGTGCCCTGGATGATCGCTCTGCGTTGATCGCGTGCTGATCCGTAGCAGGCGCTCGGCCTCGCCGAGTTTGTTCACTCCGGGCCTCTGCTGCCAATCGTGATCTGCTGGTGCCAAGGTCGGATAGGGCGATCCAGTTCGCGCTTCGCGCTGGCGTCCGTTGTAGCGGCCACTGACGAGCACCGAGCCAAGGAGTTGGCGGGCGACGGCGATGGGCGGGCGACGGCGTCGCTCTCGAGCATCGCAGCGCGCGGCGACGGGTCGTGATGTGCGGCGCAAGCGCCGTACGAAAGCGGCGCCGAACAAACTCGTGTCATGCCTGCCGATCTCCAGATCTCTTTGTAAGAAATCTCGAGCGGACGAGCGTGGCCTAGCGTCGCTACGCGAGTTTCTGCGAGGGAGGCTGCGTTGTGGCAGCCAGCTCGAGTTCAGTCGCCGAGGTAGAGCTTGAGGCTGCCCGCGGCGGCGCGGCGGTCGAACGGCACTCCGACGAGCTCATCGCGTTTGGAGATGTCGTCGAAGAGCTTCGTGAGGAAGCCGTGGAAGGCCATGCACTCGTCGATGGCGGCTTCGAGCCGCGCCGGATCAACGAGATCGGTGTCTTCGAGGCCTGAGAGCGCCGCCATGAACGCATCGAACCTGGGATAGTCGCTGGAGCGGAGGAGCGGGTAGCCCATCGCGCGGAAGTAGGACAGGAACTCGCGCACGTACTGGAAGTTGTAGAGCGCGGCCCAGCGGTCCTCGGTCGGCGAGTGTTGGGCTTTGCTCGAGAAAGCGCGCACGATTTGGGCGAACATCCAGACGTCGCGGCGCAGCCGGTCGCTGGTTTCGCGGCGTTCGGTTTCAGCATCGAAGACGCCGCCTTCTTCGAGCGTGACGCCGAGCGCTTTGCCGAGGAAGAGCACGGCGTTTTGCAGCGCGGGCCGCAGCGTGGTGACGCTGGCGTTGATCCGCTGCTTGAATTCTTTGGCGCCGAGCTCGACTTCGGGCGACGGAATGTCGTGTTGGAAAGCGCGGCGCATTTCCAGCCGCAAGCTGCCAGCGATGCCTTCGAGCGCGCTTTTTATTCCGATCAGCCGATGACCCGACGCACGTAGGCCGGGCACCTTTTCGCGCAGCTGGGAGGCCGGCACGCTCATCAGGTCGCGTTCGAAGCTGTCGGACAGTAGATCGCCGGACCGTTGACGCAGGTAGTCGCTGAGTGCGCGCGCGTCCGAGCGCAGCACGCTGAGCACTAAGTAGGTGCTGCCAACCTGCTCACGGCGCTTGCCCGGATCGGACAAGATGCGCGTGATCAGCGTCAGGTAGCGCAACATGCGGAACAGCGACAGGAACGTCAGCGCCACCAGACGGTGCGCTTCGGGGCCGGGCACGCTGCGGATCAGCTCCAGCACCTGTGCCGACTTGATCCGGTCGAACTCGGGACGGAACTCGAGCGCGTTGAGCGGGTTGAAGAACGCGCTGCGGTCGATCTCGCGATAGACCTGCGAGAGCGCCGCGTGGAACAGCCGAAACGGCACTCGCTGTGAGCGCAGGAGCCCTTCGATCACCTCGGCGCCGGCGGTCAGGCCGTGGCGCAACGTGACCAGGCTCTCTTCCGGGCCGGTTTGGTTCGAGCCTTGGCTGAGCAGGCGGGTTCGCGCGTTGTCTTCCGGCAGTACCGTTTCTAGGTAGCGGTGGAAGACGAAGGCGCGATCAGCCGTGCCGAGCAGCAGGCGTGCCAGCGAAATCGCCCGCGTCAGCCCATCGTGAAACGCGGTCATGCCCGCGCGAAAGTCGAGCGCGACGATCGCCGTGCGGCGCGGCGGGCCGGGGTGGTTGCGCGGATTGGAGAAGCAGGCGGCGGCTTTGAGCAGCACCTCGAACTCAAACAGCGCTTCGTCACGCCCTTCGAGCTGGAGCGCCGACAGCCAGGCTTCGCGCTGGGCACGTTGCTCACGGTGCAGCGCGCGCGTCTCGCTCAGGAGCGCTTGATACGGATCTTCACCTGCCGCGACCGGGAACAGGCTTCTGCGCGGCGCGATCGAGTTCACGTTCAGTTGAAATTGAAGGGGTAGTTGACAGTCGTGTCCATGCCGCGCGTCGACGGCGGAAACTTGATGCCCTGCAAGATCTTGATCGCGCAGTCGACGACGGCCGGCGACTTGATCGTCGAACGCTCTTGGTTGAGGTCGGCCTTTTTGACCTTGCCGTCGGGGTCGACGACGAAGTGGATGACCATGTCGCCCTTCAAGTCGGGCAGGTCCTTCTTGGCCTTGTCGAAGCACTCGCGCACGGGCTTCCTATTCTCTTTCACGACCTGAGCGATGACGTCCATGGTGCGGGTCTCGGTCTTGCCGTTGCCTTCGGGGCCCTTGGCCGTCTTGGCGTCGCTCTCGCCGGCCCAGGCGCCTTCGTCAGCCGGCTTATCCGCGGGTTTGTCGGCTGACTTTTCGGCTGGCCCAGCAGACGCATCCGCAGCGGGCGCGTCCGCCGCCGGTGCTGCGGCGTCATCCGGCGACTTTGCGGGAGCCGCGTCTCCACCACAACCGATCGCAAACAACGTGACCGCCAGCAGCCCAAAAGCGCGCTTCATGGCCGACAACTAGACACCGCTCCCCGGCGCCGCACAAGCGCTGTCTCAGGGTCTATCGCGTGGGTCGGCGGGTCCCCACCCCCACCTCCGCTTGCGAAAGCGTTACCCCGCCTTCAGAAACGGATCCCACTCTTCATAGGGAGTCCGCGCGACGAGCAAGATTTGCGTGGCAGTGGACCAACGCGGGCGAGCCGGTGGTCGCATCAAGGTCATGCTGGCCTCTTGCGGCGTGCGACGACCCTTCTTCAAGTTGCAGAAGCGACACGACACGACGAGATTCTCCCACGAATCTTGGCCGCCGCGTGATCGCGGCATCACGTGGTCGACGTTGAGGTCGCGCTGGCTGGGTCGCTTGCCGCAGTACTGGCACTGAAACTGATCGCGCAGCATCAGGTTCTTGCGCGTGAGCCGCACGGCGGCGCGCGGCGTGCGCTCGTAGCGCAACAGATGCAGCACGCGCGGCACGCGAATCTCACGACCGATGATCGGCAAGCCGTCGTCGGCTTCACGGACGGGCAGGCTGAGCCAGTCGCTGAAGTCGTAGGTGTCGCCCGCGTGATCGACGGCGTGCGCGGCGCCGCCGTACAACAGACAGAATGCGCGCTTGACGGTCGCGACCGTGACCGGCGCGAAGTTCCGGTTGAGGAGCAAGACGGGCAGGCTCAGCACATCGCGCTTCGCGGGTTGTGTCGAGGCCTCGCTGCCCGTGGGCTCCACGAAAGATCAATCTAGCTCGCCTCGAGGCACTTGGGGGAAACCATCAGAATTTATCGGAAGATTGGGGCGGTCGGCTGCCGCCCCAGCGCGCGGGGACCCAGTTTTGAAACAATCCCGTCGCCTCGACTTGATTCCTGAGCCAGAGTCCGACCCGAAACGATGCCTCGTACCCGTTTTTGTCCCGCTCATCCCGCTCGCCCCGTTCCAGAGACCCGATTTATCCGGCCAGCACTCGCGCTGCTCGTCGCGCTCGCTAGTGGCTGCGGTGCGGCGGGACCGGGCGAGGCCGAATGGCCGCCGCTGGCCAAGAAGTGGTTCGACCGCGCCGAGGCCAGCTTCAAGAGCGGCGACGTGGAAGACGCCGACACGGCCGTCGAAAGCGCGCTGCACGCCGATGCGCATCGCCCCGAGATCCGCGTACTGGCGGCGCGCATCGCGCTGGCCCGCCTCGAGTACGCGAAGGTCGCGACGCTGCTCAAAGGTGTCGAAGGCACCGAGGCCAGCTCAATCCGCGGCCGCGCGCTGTGGTACTCGGGCGAGGTCGAGCTCGCCGCCGATGAGCTCGAGCGCTTGGTGGCGGATCCGGACGTGCACGATGCGTGGGCGACCGACATCGCCAAGCTTTCGCGGCGCGGCATCGGCAGGAAGCCGTTCTCGATGACCGGCGGTATGGTCGCCGTGACCGAAATGCCGCGGGTTGGCACGGCCGCGCTGATCGTGCCGCTGGAGATTTCGGGCGAGCCTGCGCTCGGCTTGATCGCAACCGGCACGGCCGAGGTCGTGCTCGACGCCAGCAAGGGCGCCGAACCGACGTGGGTGTCGCTGCGCTTTGGCGACAAGATCGAGGTGCACGACGTGCCGGCGCTCTCGAAAGATTTGTCGGGCATCTCGCGTCAGGTAAACGCGCCGATTCGCTGCCTTTTGGGCGTGAATTTGCTGCGGCACCTGCATCCGACGTTCGATTTCATGGGTGGGCAATTCGTCGTGCGCAATTTCGAAGCGCCACCACCGCCCGAAGCGACCGCGGTCAAGCTCAACTACGTGCGCGGTGGCGGCATGCTGCTGCGCGGCGCGGTCGGCTCGACGGCTTCGCAACAGCCGGCCTCGTTGCTGATCGACACGTCGATTCCGTTCCCGGTCGCGCTCGACGACGGCGGCTGGAAGAAAGCTGGCGTGGCGCTCTCCAGTCTACGCGCGGTCCCCAACCAGGGCACACTGCGTCAAGGCATCATCCCGCTGCTTCGGCTGGGCGCGTTCGACGTGCCGAGCGTGCCCGGACTGGCCGGCAACGAGCCGGTCAAGGAACGCGAAGAAGGGCTTGGCATCGAGCTGGACGGCCTGGTTGGCTCGGGGCTGTTCGCCAGCTTCCGCGTCACGCTCGTCGACGGCGGCCGCACGATGTGGCTCGAGGACCTGCCGCGCGAGGCGCTGAATCAGCAGCCGATCGATTGGACCAAAGACTTGCCGCCCGAAGAAGGCAGCTACGACGAGATGGACAAGGACGAGGAAGCCGCGCCCGGCGGCAAACCCGGTAAGGCGCCGGCCGGCAAAGCGCCAGGCAAAGCACCGGCGATGGGCGGCAAAGCAGGCGCGCCACCCAAAGCGCCCGGAGCCAAACCGTGAGCGAGACGCAGCTCGCAATCTACGCGGGCAGCTTCGATCCGCCGACGTTCGGCCACCTAGATTTGGTGGAGCGCGCCTCCAAGCTCTTTCCGCATGTGATCGTTGCGATCGGCATCAACCGCACCCGCGCCGCGCTGTTCACCGTCGAGCAGCGGCTGGCGTTGATGAAGCAGATTTGCGTGCCTTACTCGAACGTGAGCGTTGAGTCCTTCGAGGGGTTGCTGGTCGACTACGGCAAGCGCGTCGGCGCGCGTGTCGTGGTACGTGGCCTGCGCGCCGGCACTGACTTCGAGTACGAGCTGCAAATCGCCCACGCCAACGCTGATTTGCGCCCGGAAATCGACACGGTTTTCCTGCCGACGCGCACGAACTACGGTTTCATCAGCGCCTCCTTGGTGCGCGAAATCGCCAGCCATGGCGGCGACGTCAGCCGATATGCGCCCGAATCGGTGTGTTCGGCGTTGCGCGCGAAGTTCAGCAGGTAGCGCACTTCGGCGGCGGGCCTCAAGCGGGCCGCGGCTGGCCGCGACACGTTGCTGCGTGACGACGAGCTGGGCATCGACTACTTGGCCGAGCCGGTAACGCCCAAGCTGCTGCTCGATCGGATCGATCAGCTCTTCGGATCGACGTAATCGACTTCGACGCCACGCGGCGTGCGAAAGCGCGTCACGCCCGACTCGGCGTCGCGCGACAGCACGTAGTCGGGGCCGTGCGGCACCTTGCCGAAGCCGCCGGGCGTGTCGACGATCAACTTCGGTAGCGCGATGCCGCTCAGCCGGCCCTGCAGCTGTTCCATGATTTGGACACCGCGCTCGAGTGGCGTGCGCAGGTGCGAGGTGCCGCGCACCGGGTCCATTTGCAGCAGGTAGTACGGACGAACGCGCTCGCGAACCAGGCCGCGAAACAGCGCTTTCAGCGTTTCAGCGTCGTCGTTGACGCCGCGCAACAGCACGCTTTGGTTCATCACCGGAAAGCCTGCGTCGGCCAGCCTCCGGCACGCCGCGCGCCGCTTCCGACAGCTCTTTGGGGTGATTGAAATGGGTCATCACCCACAGCGGGTGAAACGGCCGCAGCGCGTCGGTGAGCTCGGCGGTGATGCGTGTCGGCAACACCACCGGCACGCGCGTCGCCAAGCGGATCGTCTCGATGCTGGGGATGCGCCGGAGCTCAGCGAGCAGCGCGGTCAGGCGGCCGGTAGCCATCGCCAGCGGATCGCCACCGCTGACGATCAGATCGCGCACCTCGGGATGGGCGCGCAGGTACGCGAACGCGGGCGCGAGCCGCTCGAGTGAGCGCGGACCGCCGCCGTTTCCGACCAGCCGACTGCGCGTGCAAAACCGGCAGTAAACCGCGCAGCGATCGGTCGCGAGCAACAGCGCACGATCCGGATAGCGCTGGATCAGCTCGGGCGCGACCTCGTGCGCTTCCTCGCCCAGCGGATCCCGCAGATCGCCACGCCCTTCTTCGGCTTCTTCGGCGAGCGGCACGATTTGGCGACGGATCGGGCAGGTCGGATCGCGGCGGTCGGCGAGCGCGGCGTAATACGGCGTGACCGAGATCGGAAAGCCTTGCGCCTCCGCCCGACGCGCGCCCTCACGCTCCGAAGGCGTGAGCTCGAAGTGCCGCTCCAGATCAGCCAGCGAGCGCAGCGCACCGCGCAACTCGGCCTGCCAAGCCGGCTCGGTGCTTTGGACGAGAGGCAGCAGCGTCACTTCGGTGCCGGCGGCTGAGCCGAGGGCGCTGGAACGGCGATCTTCGCGAGCTGCGCCTCGTCAATCGTGACCGGGTACTTCTTCTTCAGCTCGAGCTCGAGCTCGGCCTCGCGGGCGCGAATCCGCTCCTGCACCAGCGCGACGCGGATCGTGCGGTCAGCGTCGGCGAAGGTGCGGTCGCGCGCGTCCGTCTTGCCCGAAAGGCGGACGATGTGAAAGACGCCACCGACCGCGACCGGCCGCGGCAGCACGCCGCCGAGCTTGTCGATCTCGAATACCGCCGCCCGCAGCGGCTCGGGAACGTTGGGATTCTCACCGCGAGCGTGCCCGGGTGGACCCACGATGCCGAGATCACCGGCCAGCTCGGGCGGCAGCGCGCCCGCGGCCTTGCTGACGTTCCTCGACTTGCTCTCGACCAGCTTGCCCCACTCAGCCGCGCCGGCATTCTGGGCCTTCTCGAGCACGGCTTTGGCTTCGGCCTCGCTGCTGCACGCGATATGCGCGACGCGCCGTCGCTCGGGCTCGCGAAAGTCGTCGCGGTGCTCGTCGTAGTAGCGCCGCGCGTCGGCCTCCGAAATGTCATTCGGCGCCGGCACGGAAGCGCGCACTTGAGCCAACAGCTCGTCGCGCAGCATCTGACGGACGCGCTCCTGTGTTTCTGGCTGCTTGTCGAGACCCCGACGCTTCGCCTCTTCGGCGAGCAGCTCGAGGTCGACCAGCTCGTCGAGCAGCTGCTTTCGGCGGTCGGCCGACTGATAACGCATGCGCTCGAACGGATCCATCCGTTCGAGCGTGGCGGCGTACTCACCGAGCGTGATTTCGTGGTCGCCGACCTTGGCCAGCACACGCCCCGCGAGCTCGGGGGTAAGGCCCGCGCCGAGGGACTGTGCGCTGGCGGAGGCCGAGGGACCGCCGGCCGTACCGCCGTTGTTCTTGGCGTGGCAGCCGAACGCCAGCATCACCAGGAAGAAGGCTTGGCGTGTGGCCGGAGCGGGCATGCCTCGCCGGAATTACTACGGCCCTGCGTGTCGCGCCAGACAAGCGGGACTGAATTGGCGGCAAGGAGGCGGGGTTGGGGACCCGCCGACCCACGCGACGACGCGCCAGAAGCGGTTGCGTAATCCGGGCGCCGGGGCTACGTGTGCCCACCGTGGAAAACCAATCTGCCCCCGCCAGCAGCACCGGTCCCCTTCACTACAAGCGAGTCATCATCAAGCTCTCGGGGGAGGCGCTCAGCGGCAAAGAGGGTGGGTCGGGCATCGACACCATCACTCTGAAGGAGACCGCGGCCGAGCTAGCTGAGGTCCACGCAACCGGCGTTCAGCTCGGGCTGGTGGTCGGCGGCGGTAACATCTTCCGCGGCTTGCGCGGCGCTAGCGAGGGCATGGATCGCGCACAGAGCGACTATATGGGCATGCTGGCCACCGTCATCAACTCACTCGCACTGCAAGACGCGCTTGAGCGCTCGGGCGTGCCGACGCGCGTCATGACGGCGATCGAGATCAAGCAGCTGGCCGAGCCGTACATCCGCCGCCGCGCAATGCGCCACCTGGATCGCGGACACGCGGTCATCTTCGGCGCCGGCACCGGCAATCCGTATTTTTCGACCGACACGGCAGCCGCGCTGCGCGCGATGGAAATGCGCGCTGATGCGTTGCTCAAAGCGACCAAGGTCGACGGCATCTACGATCGCGATCCGCGCCGTCACCCCGACGCGAAGATGCTGGAGAAGGTCACTTACGACCGCTTTTTGGCCGATCATTTGGGCGTGATGGACTCGACTGCCGTCGCGCTGTGCCGCGAGCACAGCCTGGCGATCCGCGTCTTCAAGATGGCGCGCGGCAACATCCGCCGCGTCTGCTTGGGCGAGCCCGGCGGGACGACCGTCTCCACTTGAGCTAAGGCTCGCCGCCCGCTTCGCCACCCGCGCCGGCTGCGCCACCCGCACCAGGTTGTTCAGTGACTTGCCACAGGCCCGCCTTGCACTGGGCAGCCACTGACCTGAACTCGCAACTCGCCTGGGCAGAGCAATCTCCGCACGCGGTGCCTGGCGCGGGCGCGCTGAGCGGACAGTTTTTCGCGTTGCCTGCTAGGCAACCCTCTGGGACGCACGTGTGACCCTGCTGCGGTCCGTATTTCGTTTCCCATTTTCCGGCGACACACGTGTAGGTCGCGTCCGGCGGCGCGCACGCGTTGAAGCTGCCTTGGTAAAAGCAGCTCTGCCCCTCCTCGCACGGGCTGCCAAACGCCGGCTGCGACGTCGGACAACTGGGGTCGCTTTGGCCCCGCCCCCCGCCGCCCGCGCCCCCAGACCCGGCGGTGCCCCCGGGGCCGACGACCAAAGCTCCGCCCGCGGCGTTGCCGGCTTTGTCATGATCGCCGGCGCTTGGATGCTGGCTGGTCTCGCCGCACGCGCCGAGCGGCGTCGTCGCAACGCACAGCAGCCCGCCCAACCATCGTCGGCCTCGCCCAATTCCCTCAGCGTGCATCCAATCGAACAATGCAGGCCACATGGCGTTTCGCCGCGGATTATTTGCCGGAATTTTCGCGGGCTCTGCGAATGCGCGGCTGGCACAACCTGAGTCACGCTTCCATTAAGCGCGATCGGGCTGCCGCGGTCACAAACCAGGCTAAGCTCCCCGCGTCATGCTCTGGCAGTCACTCCCCGAGTTCGGTACCGGCGTCCTCTATTCCATCCTGATAGCGGCCGCGTACACGTTCGCGGTCTCGCTGGCGGCTGGCCGCGGAAGACCCCGGTTGCTCACCGCAGCCCGCATGGGCGCGTACGCAACGTGCGGCCTCGTGCTGTTCGGCGTGCTGCTGCTCGCCTACGCATTTCAAACGCACGACTTTCGCATCCGCTACGTGTCGCACTACAGCGACCGCTCGATGAGCACGACCTACCTGCTCACGTCGCTGTGGGGCGGACAGGACGGCTCGCTGCTGTGGTGGTCGCTGTTGCTGTCGATCTACACGGCCGCCGCGGTGGCGTGG
Source organism: Polyangiales bacterium (assembly GCA_038252755.1). Taxonomy (GTDB): domain Bacteria; phylum Myxococcota_A; class Polyangia; order Polyangiales; family Polyangiaceae; genus PMG-095. The sequence continues at coordinate 85,673 of JBBSAB010000007.1, forward strand.
CTAAAAGGCCGCTACCGCGAGCTACAGCCATTCGTGATCGCCACGCTGATGGTGATCATCGCGTTTTTCTCGGTTTTGATGTTGTTCAGCGCGAACCCGTTCGAGACGAACATTGCCGGCGCTCGCCCCGACGGCGAGGGCTTGAACCCGCTGTTGCAAAACTACTGGATGATCATCCACCCGCCGGCGCTCTACACCGGCTTCGTCGGCTGCTCGGTGCCGTTCGCGTTCTGCGTGGCAGCGCTGGTAACCGGCCGGCTCGACAACGAGTGGATCGTCGCGACCCGGAAGTGGATGCTGTTCGGCTTCATGTTCCTGTCGATCGGCAACGTGCTCGGCATGCGCTGGGCGTACGAAGAGCTCGGCTGGGGTGGCTATTGGGCCTGGGATCCGGTCGAAAATGCCGCGTGCCTGCCGTGGTTCACCGCCGCCGCCTATGTGCACTCGACGATGATCCAAGAGCGCCGGAACATGCTCAAGGTCTGGAACGTGTTCCTGATCTGCTTCACGTTCTTCCTGACCATCTTCGGCACGTTCCTGACCCGGTCGGGCATCATCTCGAGCGTTCACAGCTTCGCCCAGAGCGACATCGGCACCTACTTTCTCTACTTCATGGGCTTGATCGCCGGCACGTCGCTCGGCCTGATCGTTTGGCGCCTGCCGATGCTGCGCTCGAAATCCGAGATTGAAGCCGTCGCCAGCCGCGAGGCCATGTTCGTCGTCAACAACTGGGCGCTGCTCGGCGCGATGACGTTCATCCTGGTCTCGACCATGTTCCCGAAGCTGTCGGAGCTGTGGCACGAGACGGTCACGGTCGGCCCGCCCTTCTTCAATCGCTGGCTAGCGCCGATCGGCATCACGATCTTCGCGCTGATGGGTCTCGCGCCGCTGTTCGGCTGGCGCAAGACCAGCGAGGGCGCGCTCAGGCAAGCCTTCAAGTGGCCGGCGATCGCGTTCGTGAGCGCCGCCGCCCTGCACTTCGCCATCGGCGGCAGCATTGGTTACCCGGCGATGGTCCCGCGCGACCCGTTCTACCCGGGCCTGGTCGGCTTGATCTTGCAGAAGATTGGCTCGCTGGCGCCGGTGGTGGTGATCTCTTTGGCGGCCTTCAACATCGCCGTTATCGCCCAAGAATTTCAGCGCGGCGTGGCCGCCCGGATGCGTTCTGCGCTCAAGCGCGCCGAGCCCGAAGGCGCTCTGAGCGCGTTCTTCAACCTGGTTGGCAAGAACCGTCGCCGCTACGGCGGCTACATCGTCCACCTCGGCATCGTCGGCATGTTCGTCGGCTTCGTGGGCTCAGCCTGGAACCTGGAGCGCGAAGTAACGTTGGTGCCCGGTCAGACGCATCAGATCGGCAACTTCGACATCAAGTACTTGGGCACGCGCATGTGTCCGGGCAACCCGAAGTGCAGCGCCGAAGAGCAGGCCGACCTAAACAAGCGCATGCTGTTCGCCGATTTCGACGTACACGAGAGCGGCCGCGGGCTCGGCCAGATCCATCCCGCCAAGTTCTTCTATGCCAAGAACCCGGATGGCCCTACGACCGAGGTCAGCCTGCTTTCGAGCCTACGCCAAGACCTGTACACGGTGATCGGCACGATCGATCCGCAGAGCAAGCGCGGCACCTTCCGCTTCCACGTCAACCCCCTAGTGATGTGGATTTGGCTGGGCGGCATGGTGCTCGTGCTCGGCGCCTGCATCTCGCTATGGCCAGACCTGGCCTTCGGTGAGCTGGGCGCCTGGGCCTACGTGCGGGCCGGCGCGGGCGTGGCGGCCGGCGCGGCGTTCTCGCTCTGGCTCGCGATGTCCCCGAGCTACGCGTACGCCAGCATGAAACCGCCGTCGGGGACGCCTCCGCCGCCACGAATCCATTCGTCGCTGCCGCTCTCGCGCTCGCTGCCACCGGTCGGCGCGGCCCTGTTCGGTTTGGGGGTTGGCGCGGTATTCGCAACTCGGCGCAAACGCCCCGATGGTGTTAGACACGGCGAGCCGCGTGTCTGAAGAAGTCAAAGCAGAAGCGCTCGAAGCTGACCAGCCCGCTCCCGAAGTAGCTGAGGCGCGCGAGCCTGCCCGCCTCGAGAAGGTCGAGCTGGTCAATCCTGAAACCTTGGCGTTGCTGCGCAAGGTCGTGCCGACGGTGTGGCTACTGGCCACCGTCGTGGCCGGCTTGATGTTTGGGGTGCAAATCGTGCTGTTGGTGCTGGCCGCTGGCGCGCTCACGCTGGTGATCACGCTGATGTGGTCGAGCGTGCAAAGCCTGACGGGTGGCACCGCACTCGGCTTCGAAGAAGCGCTCGGCATGGGTGCGCCGTCGAAGGTCGAAGAAGAGAAACGTGCGGTGTTACGCGCGCTCAAAGACTTGGAGTACGAGCGCGGCGTCGGCAAGATTTCTCCCGAGGACTACGCGGAGCTGTTAGCGAAATACCGCGCCGACGCCAAGCGACTGATCCAGAGCGTGGACGAAGCGCTCGGCCCGGCGCGGCAAGAAGTCGAAGCGGCACTCGCGCAACGCTTGGCGCGCGCCGGCTTAGCAAAAGAAGCGCCCCCACCCGAAGCCGAAGCCAAGCCCGAGCCTGAGAACGAACCGCAGCCAGCCCCGCCCGCGGAGGAGTCATGAAACGCTCGCACGCGCTGTTGCTTGTCGCCGCGCTGACGGCGTCCGGCCAGAGCTTCGCGCAAGAAGAGATGCCGGCAGGTCACCCCGCAGTCGGCGGTGCGCCCCACGCCGCGCAAGCGCCCGAGCAGGACGCCGCCATTCCAACACCCGAGCTGCAAGCCGGCACGATTCAAATCAAGCTCGTGAACGCGAAGGGCGAACCGATGCCCAACGCCGACGTGAAACTCGGCGTGCAGTTCCAAAAGATCGCCGAGGGCGAGCAGCACAGCGAGCGCCGCGCCACCACCGACGCGCTCGGCATGGCGCGCTTCAGCGGCCTGACAACAGGCAGCGACTTCAGCTACCGCGTCTCGGCCAACTCCGGACCCGCGGAATACTCGTCGGATCCGGTGCAGCTCAAGGCTGACATGGGCGTGCTCGTGCTCTTGCACGTCTACCCGGTGACCCGCAACGCCGACGAAGCCGCGGTCGGCGCGATCGGCTACGTCTATTGCGAGACGCGCGACGACGTCTTCCAGTTCGAGGTGCTGTTTCGCTACGGCAACAAGAGCGGCATCACTTGGGTGCCCGAAAACGCCAAAATGAGGCTGCCCGATGGCGCCAAGGCGTTCAAAGCCGGGGAGGCGATGACCGACGTGCGCTTCGAAGAAGAGCCGGGCCGCGGTGTCAAACTGAAAGGTACCTTCGCGCCTGGCCAACAGAGCGCGTCGTTTCGCTTTCAAGTGCCGCGACACGAAGAGAGCAGCGCGTCATTTCATTTCGGTTTGCCACCGCATGTCGGTGAAATTCGCTTCATCGCCGAGGCCGCGCCGAGCATGGAAGTCGACGTCGACGGCTTCGAGAAACCGCAGAGCGACGTCAGCCAGACCGGCCAACGCGTGCTCGTCACGCGCCGCGTAGCCGTGCGCGGCGAATCCCAGGGCCTGGGTGACTTCACGGCGTCGCTGGCCGGCATTCCGACGCCCGGCTCGGGTCGTTGGATCGCCGCGTTGATCGCCGCAGCCTTGGCCACCCTGGGCGCTGCAGCGTTCGCCGGCAAGCTGGGCGAAGAGACGCAGCAAGACCTCCAGGAGCGCGACGCAGAGCGCGCACGGCGCGTGCTGCTCGACGAGCTGGTGGACCTGACGCGAGCCCGACGTGAGCAGCGCGTCGGTCCCAGCACGTACGACAGTGCGCGACGCGCGCTAATAGAAGCCTTGTCGCGGATCGTTTCGCTCAACCCGGGGCTCGGCAAGAAAGCCAAGAAGAGCGCCGCGGCTGGTGCCGGTAGAAAAGCCAAAAAAGGCGCGGCGGCTTAGGCAGTTCGGCCCGGTGGCCCAGCCCTCCACAGGCTGAGGACAAGCTCCGGAAAACCCCGGGGATGGCCTAGGGGCGGAGGTGGGACAAACCCTACCGGCCCGATAGTCTGGCAAGTTATCGGAGATCTGATGGACCGTCGGATCCACAGGGGCACTGCCGAATCTTGCAATAAAACCAGGTGGTTACAAGGTTAACCCCAGTTTCCACAGCCCCTATCACTACTACTATTAAATTTAAATTTAAGAGATCTAAGAGCAGGCAGAGCTGCGCGGCACTGTGGCAACCCTGCCACCAGCCAACCCGCGAACTGCGTACGCTGAGGCACTAGCGCTTCGGCGGCCGCCCGGTTACACGTCGGCCCCCATGCACGTTGTCGTGAGCAAAAAGGACCTGCTCCGCGTCCTCGGGCGCTGCCAGGGCGTCGCCGACAAGAAAAGCACCATGCCCGTGTTGGGCAACGTGCTGCTCGAGGTCGCTTCGCCGAACGAGCTGCGGCTTGCCGCAACCGATTTGTTCGTTTCCGTCAGCGGCAAGATCCCCGCGAAGATCGAAGCTGGCGGTTCGATTGCGCTCGGTGCGCGTGAGTTGTTCGACCGCGTGCGCATGATGCCCGAAGGGCAAATCGCGCTGCAGGTCACCGGCACGCAAGCCGTGATTCGCGCAGTCGGCTCTGCGCGGCGCTTCACGCTGCACGGCGTGCCTGGCGAAGAGTTCCCGTCGTTGCCCGCGCCCGATGCGAAAGCGCAAGTCGCAACGCTCGACGTGCTGACGCTGGCGTCGCTGATCGCCGCCACGCACTTTTCGATTTCGACGGACGAGACTCGGCTGCACCTGAACAGCGCGCTGTTCGAGTGGGACAACGATCGCGTGCGTATGGTGACCACCGACGGTCACCGCTTGAGCAAGCTCGAAGTCGTCGTCAAGGGCAAGCACGAGAGCGCCACGATGCTGATCCCACTGAAGGGCGTGCAGGAGCTCCGCCGCCTGTGCGAGGAAGCGTTGACCGAGGGCAAAGACGGCGCCGACGCCTCCGAGATCAAGATGGTCCAGAGCGGCCCGAATGCGTTCTTCGAGCTGGCTGGTTTCATGTTCAGCGTGAAGCTTGTCGACGCGCAGTTCCCGCCGTACCAGCAGGTCATTCCCGAGCACAGCGAGCGCACCGTGCGTGCCCAGCGTGCCGCTCTGACCGACGCCCTGCGCGCTGTGTCGGTCGCAGCCAGCGACCGCACCGGCGGCGTGAAGCTCACGCTCGGCGGCGGCAAGATTCGCTTCGAGAGCGAGAGTCCAGACAGTGGCGAAGGCTTCGACGAAGTCGAAGCGGACTACCAAGGTCCGGAGGTCACGGTCGGCTTCAACGCGCGTTACTTCTTGGACGTGCTCGGCGCGATCACCGACGAAGAGATCGCGCTCGGCATCTCGGGTGAGCTCGATCCAGCGGTGATCAGGCCCGCCAGCGAGAGCGCCAACAAGAACTATCAAGCCGTGATCATGCCGATGCGGATTTGATGCCGGACTCTGGCACCCCCGCCAGTCTCCGCTTCGAAAAGGCTCGACTAGCCAGCTTCCGCAACATCGCCTCGGCTCAGATCGAACCCAGCGCCGGTCTCAACCTGATTTGGGGCGACAATGGTCAAGGCAAGACCAGCATCCTGGAGGCGCTCTACGCGGTTGCCACGACGCGCAGCTTTCGAACCGACAAGCTGCCGCAAGTCGTGCGCACGGGCGACGAGCAGGCCCGCGTAGGCGCCACCGTGCGCGAGGGCAGCTTCGTCCGCGAGCTGAGCCTCAAGCTGGGCCTGCGCGGTCGCTCGGTCGAACTCGACGGCAAACGCCCCAAAACGCTGTCGAGCTACGCCGTGCGCACGCCGGTTGTGGTCTTTCACCCGCGCGATTTAGAGCTCGTCACCGGCGCGGCCAGCGAACGCCGGCGCTTGCTCGATCGCCTGATCCTTTATGCCGATCCGCCGGGGTCGGAGGCGGCGCGGCGCTACGCCGAGGCCTTGAAGGATCGCCAGCGCTTGCTCGACACGCGCGGCGTTTCGGCGCCCGAGCTGGGTGACTTCGAGAGCGTTGCCGCCGAGCATGGTGCGCGTTTCGCCCGCGCGCGCTTCGAGGCTGCCGAGCGGCTGCTGCCTGAGCTGCGCGCTGCATTTTCGAGCGTCACGCCGGCCGGGCTCGCGCTCGACCCGAGCTACGTACCCGGCGGCACGCAGAACGCGCAAGACTTCGAGGCCGAGCTGCGCGCTCGACGCCCCGAGGACAGCCGCCGTGGCCGCGCCAGCTTCGGCCCGCAAAGGGACGAGCTCGCGTTGCTGGTGGCCGGCAGGGCCGCGCGTAGCGACGCTTCGCAGGGCCAGCAGCGGCTGCTCTCGTTGTCGCTCAAGCTGGCGGAGCTGCGCTGCATTGAGCGGACCCGTCGCGTGCACCCGGTGCTGCTGCTCGATGACGTCTCGAGCGAGCTCGACGCGAACCGCACCGAGTCGGTGCTCGCGCTTCTGGAAGCCTCGCAAGGTCAGATTTTCGTGACCACGACCCGGCCCGAGCTGTTCCGAAGCGCCAGCTTTGCGTCGGCCGAGCGCGCCGAATTTCAGGTTGTCGAGGGTCGCGTTTCGCGCGTTTGAGCGCGTTTGACGAGAGCGAATCCGTCCGCTGATTTTCGCCGCGAAAATCTGCGGTGAAGAGCGCACATTTCCAGCGGTTTTTCCGCGGCTTGGTGCTTGCTTCGGCGGCGCTACCAAAGTAGCTTTTCGCCGCCCCTTTTGACTACTTCAGAACCGACTCCAGCCGCTGATTCTTACGACGCCAAAAGCATCACAGTGCTGGAAGGCCTCGAGGCCGTCCGCAAGCGCCCCGGCATGTATATCGGCGACGTGCACGACGGCTCGGCCTTGCACCACTTGGTGTGGGAAGCCGTCGACAACGCCGTTGACGAGCACCTCGCCGGCCACTGCAAGACAGTGCGCATCACTGTGCATTTCGACGGCTCGGTGACGGTCGAAGACGACGGTCGCGGTATCCCAGTCGGCATCATGCAAGACCGCGGTGTCAGTGCGGCTGAGGTCGTGATGACCGTGCTGCACGCTGGCGGTAAGTTCGACCACTCGAGCTACAAGGTAAGCGCCGGTCTCCACGGCGTCGGCGTCAGCGCGGTCAACGCGGTCAGTGAAACGTTGCGGCTCGAGATCAAGCGCGAGGGCAGGCTGTGGTTTCAGGAATACCACCGCGGCGCGCCGGTCAGTAACATCGCCCCGATCGGCGAAACGAGCGAGACGGGCACGAAAATCAGCTTCAAGCCCGATCACGAGATCTTCTCCAACCTCGAGTACAGCTTCGACATCTTGGCCAATCGCCTGCGCGAGTTGGCGTTCCTCAACTCGGGCCTGGTCGTCGATTTGAAAGACGAGCGCGGCGACGGTCGCAGTGAGCACTTCGAGTACCAAGGCGGCATCAAAGAATTCGTGTCGTTGCTCAGCCAGGCCAAAGAGCCCGTGCACGACGACGTGGTCGCGTTCTGCGGTGAATGGCCGTCGGGCGACGGCAAAGTCCCGGTCATGGTCGATCTGGCGATTCAGTGGACCAACGCCTACGCCGAGCAGATCCTCTGTTACACGAACAACGTTCACAACAAGGACGGCGGCACGCACCTCACGGGTTTGCGCACGGCGCTTACGCGCACACTGAACAACTACGGCACCGCGCAGAACCTATTCAAGGACGCCAAGAACGGCCTGACCGGTGACGACACACGTGAAGGCGTGATCTGCGTCATCCACGTCAAGCATCCCGACGCCAGCTTCGATTCGCAGACCAAGAGCAAGCTGGTCTCGAGCGACGTGAAGGGCATCGTCGAAAACGCCGTCAACGAGCAGGTCGGGCGCTACTTCGAAGAGCACCCGCAGACCGCGCGCAAGATCCTCGAAAAAGCCGTGCTGGCCGCCAAGGCTCGTGAAGCGGCGCGGAAAGCCCGCGAGGTCGTGCGCAAAGGCGTGCTCGACATGACGACGTTGTCGGGCAAGCTCGCCGACTGTCAGAGCAAGGATCCGACGATCAGCGAAATCTACATCGTCGAGGGTGAGAGCGCCGGCGGCAGCGCCAAGCAGGGTCGCGACCGCCACTTCCAAGCCATTCTCCCGCTCAAGGGTAAGATCCTCAACGTCGAGCGCGCCCGGCTCGATCGCATGCTCGCTTCACAAGAAGTCGCAACGCTGATCTCCGCGCTCGGCTGCGGTATCGGCGACAACGGTGGCTTCGATCTAACCAAGCTCCGCTACCACCGCGTCATTCTGATGACCGACGCCGACGTCGACGGCAGCCACATCCGCACGCTGCTTCTGACGTTCTTCTACCGGCAGATGCGCGAGCTGATCGACAACGGCTACCTGTACATCGCGCAGCCGCCGCTGTTTGGCATCAAGAAGGGCAAGAAGATCCTGTACGTCAAGGATCAGCCCGCCCTCGATCGGTTCTTGACCGAGTCGGGCATCGAAGACTTGTCAGTGCAGTCGAGCAAGGGTCCGGCGCTCAGCGGCATGCCACTTTTCAATCTCGCCACGCGCCTCAAGTCACTACGCGCGATCTTGACCAAGATCGATCGTCGCTGTGACGGTCGCGTCGTCGCGGCCATGCTGCGCATCGGGGCGCTCCCGCTCGCCGACTACCGCGACGAAGCTAAGGTGAACAGTGCGGCCGAGCGCTTGCGCACGGAGCTCGAGCGTCGTTACCCCGACTTGGTGCCGCTCACCGTGGCGGTGGAATGGGAGAAGGCGCACGGCGCCGGGCGTATCCACGTGAAGTTTCGCCCAGGGGCATCTGGCCGCACCGCGTCGCTCGATTGGGAGCTGGCGGAGTCGGCCGAGTACCAAGAGCTGCTCTCGATCGAGGAGGATATCCGCTCGATTGGCCCAGCGCCGTACGTGGCGCGCGTCGGCGATGGCGAGCCGATATCGATCTCCGGCTCCGAGGAGCTCGAGACCTTCATCGCCGAGCGTGGCCGCAAAGGCATGCACATCACCCGCTACAAGGGCCTCGGCGAAATGAATGCTGACCAGTTGTGGGAGACCACGATGAACCCTGACGCGCGCTCGCTACTCAAGGTCAAGGTCAGCGATCCAGTGCGTGCGGATGAGCTGTTCAGTGTGTTGATGGGCGACCAGGTCGAGCCGCGGCGGCAGTTCATCGAAGAGAACGCACTCAACGTGCGCAACCTCGACATTTAGGTACGCCGTCCAACTTTAGACGCTGTCCACCCTGGCGAGTGGGGGTTCTGTTCGCTTCTAAGTCGACAGCATCAAAGCGTCTCGACTTGAAACGTTGGTGGGGCGAGCATTGCAGAAATGCAAATGTCTAGCCTTCAGGGTTGCAATGGACCAGCCTCGAGGACTATTCTCTGAGTCGAACGAGGGACTCGAGCCGGCGCTCGCCCCAAGGCGACGGCAAGGGCTTCGTACCACCCAAACCAAGTTTATTTACCTACCTCAGCGTCAGAGAGGAGGAGCTGTGGGCGGGTGATGGCAGGCTATTTCCTGCGTCACTGATGGTCCACAGCGACGGGATTTGATGGCCGCAAACGCAAAAGGGTCCACGAAAAAAGTTGGTCGACTGATCCGCTCGGCGCGCATGGAGCGCGGGCTGACTCAGAAAGACCTCGCGAGGAAGCTCGGAGTTCGCTCTGGCAGCTACGTTGGAATGCTCGAGTCAGGCCTATGTAAAGGGGTGGGGGTAGGCAGGCTCGAGGAAATCGCAACTTTCCTCGATGTGCACGGTGTCGATCGGTACCGCTGGCTCGCGGCTGCTGGTCATTTGCCGCCGGGTCTGCTCGGCGCACTGATGAAGAGCCCGGATCAGTGGGATGATGTGCTCGGCTTGTTGGGCACGAGTGGGCCCCGCTCGTCGCGCTCGCGCAGCAGACGCGCTCGCGCTTAATTAAGGCGCAGACGCGCCGTTCTAGCGACGGCCCAACGCGCCCGGTATCGGTGTGCTTTTGGCCGTCGTGGCGCGTGATGGCGGTGCTTTTTACGGACTCGCTGCGTGATTTTTTGTCATTCGGTGAGTTCGTGTATCCTTCGAGGTCAATATGAAGTCATTTTCCTTTGCTAAAGCCTTAACTCTGGGGTGCTTGGTCTGCCTAACGTTGCCCGTCGCCTGCGGCGACGACGACAGCGGCACCACCACCAAGCCTGGCACCGGCGGCGAGCCGAACGCGGGTGCGCCCAGCACTGGTGACGCCGGCGCTGGCGGCATGGCTGCGACCATCTCTTTGCCGGGCACCAGCACGGAGATGATGACGATCAAGTGCGGCGCCGACATGTGCACGTCGGTCAAGACGCTGATCCCCGGCCCTGTTTACGTTGATCCGTGCTGTGCCGGTACCTCGTGCGGTGTCAACGTGCAGTTCTTCGGGGCCTTTGGCTCGCCGTTCAAGGACAGCTGTCAGGCCGTCGCCCAAGTGGGCGAAGTGGACGAGGCCTGTCCGGCCAGCGCCGATCAGACGATTACCGTCCCGGGCAGCCCGGCGTTCGCTGTGCCCGGCTTCGCCGGATGCTGCCGCGCCGACACCGGAACCTGCGGCGTCGTGATCGACAGCATTCCGATCACCGGTCTTCCGGTGCCGTTTGCGGCACCGATGCTCGGCTGCACCGACTCGGCTCCGTTCTTCGCGAACAAGCCCGGCGCGGCGTGCGGTGCTGGGGTGGGCGGCAACGGTGCTGGCGGCGCTAGCGGTGTAATCGGCGGCAGCGATGCCGGCGGTAACGGCGCAGCAACCGGCGGCGCCGGCGGCAACCCGCTCTGAGCCCGAGCCCGATGACCGGCTGGCACTTTCTGCGCGGGGCTTTGCTCTGGCTGGTAGTGCCGGCCTGGTCGGTCGGGGCCTGTGGTGGAACCGTCCGCAACGGTGGCGAGACGAGCGCCGGCGGGACCGATCAAGGCGGCCCTTCGACTCGCGGTGGCGGAGTCTCGACGCAACCGCCAGTCGGCGTTAGCGGCACGCGTGCGGCAGGCGGTACTGGTCCCAGTGAAATGGCCGCTGGCGGAGAGCCGGGCGCCGTCATGCTGCCTGGCACCAGCGATCGCTCCATCACGATCGAGTGCGGTGTCGCGATGTGCAAGTCGGTCAAGACGCTCGCGCCCAGCGTGTTTGTGGATCCGTGCTGCGTCGACGGTGCGTGTGGAGTGAACACCGCGTTCTTCGGTGCGCTGGGCGCTTCGTTCAAGGATATGTGCCAAGCGGTCGGACAAGAGGGATCGGTCGATGCCGGTTGCCCGAATAGCGCGGGCCAAATGCTGACGGTTCAGGGCATCGCCGTGTCGGTGCCGGGCTTCGTCGGTTGTTGCCGAGCCGAGACCGCAACTTGCGGTGTGGTCGTCGACAGCGTTCCGGTTTCGGGTTTTCCGTTGCCGTTCGCTTCGCCGATGTTGGGCTGCGTGGATTCGGCGCCGTTCTTTGGGAACAAACAAGGTGCGTTCTGCGGTACTGCGGGAGCTGGAAGCGGTGGTGCCGATTCGAGCGGTGCGGGTGCTCCGAGTAGCGCCGGGGCACCGAGCGGCGGTGGCGAGACGTCGGCCTCGGGCGCTGGCGGCGCCGGATAATTCTGCGCGGCTTCGCAGATCTTGCGCCTGAGCCCAGCGGCGGCTGCGTCTTGCGGGCGCTATCGCGCTAGGCGCACCCCTTGCAAAGGCGGCAAGCGTAGTTAGTTTGCCTCGGCCGTCGCGTTGCCGCGACCGCGCAAGGGAGTCTTCGACATGCGGATGGATCGCCTCACCACCAAGAGCCAAGAGAGCCTGCGCGCCGCGATCGACGGCGCCACCCGTCGCGGTAACCCGGAGATCATCCCGGAACATTTGTTGGTGGCAGTGCTGGAGCAGGAGGGTGGTGTCGGTGCCTCGCTCGCGCAGCGTGCTGGCGCCGATCCGAAGGCGCTCGCGCGCGAGCTGAGCGAGCGGATCGAAAAGCTACCCAGGGTTTCCGGCGGTCAGGAGCCGGGTTTTGGCCGGCGCACGGTGCCGTTCTTGAACGTGGCCGAGGATGAAGCCAAGAAGCTGAAGGACGACTTCGTTTCGGTCGAGCACTTCTTGCTGGCTGGGCGCTCGGACAAGGACGTGCAGGCGGTGTTCGACCGCCACGGCTTGGCCTACGACAAGCTGCTGCACTCGCTGGCAGAGATCCGCGGCAGTCAGCGCGTCACCGATCAAGATCCCGAGGGCAAGTTCCAAGCGCTCGAGAAGTACACGCGTGATCTCACGGCGCTGGCTAGGCGCGGCAAGATCGATCCGGTGATCGGTCGCGACGAGGAGATTCGGCGCGTGATGCAGGTGTTGGCGCGCCGTACCAAAAACAACCCGGTTTTGATCGGCGAGCCCGGCGTGGGTAAGACGGCGATCGCCGAGGGTATCGCGCGGCGGATCGCCAACGGCGACGTGCCCGAATCGTTGAAAGAGAAGCGAATTTTGGCGCTCGATCTGTCGGCGATGATCGCGGGCGCCAAATTTCGCGGTGAGTTCGAAGATCGACTGAAGGCCGTGCTGAAAGAGATCGAAGCGGCCGCGGGCGGCGTCATTCTGTTCATCGATGAGCTGCACACGCTTGTCGGCGCTGGCGCCGCGGAAGGCGCGATGGACGCGGCCAACATGCTGAAGCCTGCGCTGGCGCGCGGCGAGCTGCGCGCGATCGGCGCGACCACGCTCGACGAGTACCGCAAGCACATCGAAAAAGACGCCGCGCTCGAGCGGCGCTTCCAGCCCGTGCTCGTCGATCAGCCAACGGTTGCCGATACGATCGCCATTTTGCGTGGACTCAAGGAGCGCTACGAAGTCCATCACGGCATTCACATCAAGGACTCGGCCTTGGTTGCCGCTGCGGTGCTGAGCAATCGCTACATCACCGAGCGGTTCTTGCCGGACAAGGCTATTGATTTGGTCGACGAGGCCGCCAGCAAGATCAAGATGGAAATCGACAGCTTGCCGCTGCCAATCGATCAGATTGAACGCAAGTTGATGCAACTTCAGATCGAGCAACAGGCGCTGTCGAAAGAGCGCGACAAGGGCAGCAAAGCCCGGCTCGACGAGCTTTCGCACGAGATCGGCGAGCTGAGTGGCGACCGTGATCGAATGCGTGCGCAGTGGCTGCGCGAGAAGGACGTGATCGCGAAGTTGCGCGACGAACAGCGCGAGATCGACGAGCTGCGCACCGGCGAGGAACAGGCCCGCCGTTCCGGAGATCTGGGGCGCGCGGCCGAGATCCAATACGGTCGCATTCCGGAGCTCGAGCGGCGGCTAGAGCAGCATCGCGGTGATCTGAATCAGCTTCAAGAAAAGGGCTCCTACCTTAAAGAGGAAGTCGGCGAAGAAGAGATCGCGGCGATCGTGTCGAAGTGGACCGGCGTGCCGGTGTCCAAGATGCTCGAAGGCGAGATGCAGAAGCTGATCGCGATGGAGCAGAACTTGGAGCGGCGTGTCGTCGGTCAAAGCGCCGCCTTGACCGCCGTTGCCAACGCGGTCCGGCGTTCGCGCGCCGGCTTAGGCGACGAAAAGCGCCCGATCGGCTCGTTCTTGTTCTTGGGTCCGACTGGCGTTGGCAAGACCGAAACTGCGCGCGCGCTGGCCGAGTTCTTGTTCGATGATGAGAAGGCGATGATTCGCATCGACATGAGCGAATACATGGAAAAGCACGCGGTATCGCGGCTGATTGGCGCGCCGCCCGGCTACGTCGGCTACGACGAAGGTGGCCAATTGACCGAGCGAGTTCGGCGCAGGCCGTACAGCGTGATCCTGTTTGACGAGATCGAAAAGGCGCACCCGGACGTGTTCAACGTGCTCTTGCAAGTGCTCGACGACGGTCGCTTGACCGACGGGCAGGGACGCACCGTTGACTTCAAGAACACGGTCGTGGTCTTGACCAGCAACGTTGGCAGCGCCGAGCTTGCTGGTTTGGAAGAACGTCGCGATCTGGACATGGCGGCGCACGAAGAAATGACGCGCGTCGTCGCGCTCGAGGCGCTGCGGCGCGTATTCCGACCCGAGTTCATCAATCGGCTCGATGAAATCGTGGTCTATCATCGCCTCGCGCGTGAGCAGATTCGGCGAATCGTAGAGATTCAGCTGCAGCGGTTACATCTCAAGTTGGCGCAGCGTGATCTCTCGCTCGCGATCAGCGAAGAAGCGAAAGACTACCTGGGCGAGCTCGGCTGGGATCCGCAGTTTGGTGCACGTCCGCTCGGTCGCGCGATCCGCAAACACCTCGAGGACGAGCTTGCCAAGCGAGTGCTGAGCGGCGAGCTCGGACCAGGCGACACCATCTTCGTCGACCGCTCGCCTTTGGGATTGAGCTTCAAACGGGTCGTGGCCGGCGAATCGGTGCCGGAAGCCGTCTCGAAAGCCCGCCTCTCGGCGCTGAACTGAGTTAGCCTCAGACCTCGGTGGGGCGCCGTCCCCGCGCCTGCCGTTGCGAGCATGGCAGAGCCCCCCGTCTCTTCTGGTCGAGATCCGCGCGAAAGCGCCGAATGGTTGCGCCGCGCGCTGTCGGCTGCGCGGCTTGGCACCTGGGAGTTCGACGTTCGCGCCGGCAAGGTGACGTGGTCGCGCGAGGTGCTCGGCATCTTTGGCATAAGCGAGTTTGACGGGACGTTCGAGGCTTGGGGCAAGCTCGTTCATCCCGCCGACGCCGAGTACGCCAAGGCCACCGTCGAGAGCGCGATCCAAGATCGCACCACGACCGAGTTTCGGATCGAGCACCGCGCGATCTTACCGGACGGCAAGGTGGTGTGGGTCGAAGGTAGCGGTCAGGTGCAGCGCGACGAAAACGGCGACGCGCTGGCGCTGATCGGCATCGTCCAAGACATCACGCGCAGGAAAGAGCTGGAGCATCAGCTGGCGCAGTCGCAGCGACTCGAAACCGTGGGCCGCCTGGCTGGCGGCGTCGCGCACGACTTCAACAACCTGCTGACCGCGATCATCGGTGCGATCAGCCTGGCAAAGTCACAGACCTCGGGCGAGGCGCAGGCCGATTTGCAGACAGCACTCGATGCTGCCGAGCGCGCGACCGGGCTCACACAGCGGCTGCTGGTGTTCTCCAAGCAACGCGCAAGCGACGTGCGCTTGCTGGAACTGAACGAGGTCGTTGAGAGCTCGCAAAAGATGCTGTCGCGGGTGTTGCGCGACGATATTCGGCTGCGCGTGGCGCTGGCGCCGCAGAAGATGGCGGTTCGAGCCGACTTGGCGCAGCTCGAGCAAGTGCTGGTCAACTTGGTGATCAACGGTGCCGAGGCCATGGCTGGCGGCGGCCTGGTGGAGGTGTCGACGCGCGCTGAATCGGTCGGCCCAGGTCACGCGAAGCTCGCCGCTGGTCGCTATTTTGTGCTGACCGTCAAGGACTCCGGCACGGGCATGTCGGTGGACCAGCGCGAGCGCGTGTTCGAGCCGTTCTTCACGACCAAGCCGCACGGCGTGGGGCTCGGACTTGCGACGTCGCTCGGTATCGTCGAGCGCATCGCCGGTACGCTGTCGATCGAGAGCGAGCTTGGCACTGGCACGACGATTTCGGTGTTCTTGCCGGAGGCCAAGCCGACGCGGAAGACCACGCCTGCGCCGTCGGCCGCGGTGGCGCCGGCCGGAACGATCTTGATCATCGAGGATGACCGCGCCGTGCGCGAGACGACGGTACGGTTGCTCGCCCGCGCGGGTTTTCGTGTCACGGCCGCCGAAGACCGCCATGGCGCGCTGGCTGCGCTGGCCGCGCCGGACAAGATCGATCTGGTGGTGACCGACGTCATCATGCCCGAGCAAAGCGGGCCGGAGCTGGTGCGGATTCTGCGCCAAGAACGCCCGGATTTGTCGGCGCTGTACGTGTCGGGCTACGCCGGAGAAGCGCTCCACGAACATGGTTTGGCGCAAGACGACGCGTTCTTGCAGAAGCCGTACATGCCCAACGTGCTGATCAACCGCATTCGTGAGCTCTTGGCGCGCCGCGAAGGCGAGCCATGAAGCGCAGCTCGCTCGCGCTGTTCAAAGACTGCGGCGGATCAGATCGAAGCCGGCGAACGTAGCTCGCCGACGCACGGCGAGCCGATCGCCGACGAAAACGCGCTCGCCGTTTTTGGTGCCGCTCGCGCTGGCGAGCGCCCAGTGCACCAGCCCGACCGGCTTCTGCTCGGTGCCGCCGTCGGGGCCGGCGATGCCGGTGAACGCCAAGCCCAGATCCGCACCGAGCCGAAGGCGGACGCCTTCGGCCATCGCGCGCGCGACCTCGGCGCTGACCGCGCCGTGCTTTTCGATCAGCTCGACAGGCACCCCGAGCAGCTTCGTTTTGGCGGAATTTGCGTAGACCACGCCGCCGCCCAGAAAATAGCGGCTGGAGCCGGGGGCGCGCGTCAAAAGCTCCGCGGCCAGCCCGCCCGTGCAAGATTCGGCGATCGCCAGCGTCAAGCCACGCTCGGCCAGCAGCGCACCGACATGCTCCGGCAGGCTGCCGAAGCCTTCGCCGTAAATGTTGTCGCCAATCCGCTCGCGCACGTCGTCGGCAGCACGCCGCGCCAGCGCCACGGCGGCTTCGCGCGTTGCGGCTTGTGCCAGCACCTTCACTTCAATCTCCGGCAAGCTCGCGCGGTAGCCGATGATCACGCCGTACTGAGCCTCGACCCCGGCGAGCCGATCGTTGACCTCCGACTCCGGCAAACCAAAACAGCGCAAGACGATTTGATGCCGCTGCTCGGTGACCAACGCCGCCAAATCAGGCGCGATGCTGGCGTCGAACATCGCCTTCATCTCAGACGGCACGCCGGGCATGAAGTAGGCGGCGCACGCGCCGAGCTTCACGTGGAAGCCGGGAGCGGTGCCGTTCGGGTTGGGCAAGATCCGCGCGCCAGCCGGAAAATCGGCCTGTTTGGCGTTGGTGGCCGCCATGTCCGGGTGGCCGTAGCGACGTAGTCGGTCCTTGATGTGGTCGAACGAGGCTTCGTCGCGGACGAGTCCGACGCCGGCGACGCGCGCGGCGCACTCGGTCGTGATGTCATCCGTCGTCGGCCCGAGCCCGCCCGTACACACGACGGCCTGATGTTCCGACGCCAAGCGTTGCAGGTAAGCTTCGATGCGGCCGCGGTCGTCGTCCACGCAGTCGACGGCTGTGACCTCGAGCCCGATCCGGGTCAGCGACTCGGCCAGCCAGGTCGCGTTCGAATTGAGCAACTCCCCACGCGTGAGCTCCGTCCCGATGCACAAGACCGCCGCCGTCATGATTACGGTGGATACGCGCAACGGAAGCCGATGTGGAGGCCTTTTTCGTGATCGGCCAGCGCGGCCCAGGACTTCAGCTCTGCGGCCGAGGTCGAACGGTAAGAGCCGCCGCGCGCCGCGTAGCCGCCAGCAGCTTCATGCGTCCATTCCGCCACGTTGCCTGCCAGATCCAGCACGCCTTCCGGCGAAGCGCCGTCCGGCCGCGAACCGACGAGGTCCGGGCCGCCAGCGTCCGCGCACGGTCCATCGGCTAGGCCAAAAGCTGCGCGCCGGCAGACTAGGCCGCTGTTGCCCCATGCAAAACGCCGGGCCGCCGTGCCGGCCGCTGCCCAAACCCACTCTGCCGCCGTTGGCAGGCGGCCGCGCTGGCGCTGACAGAAGGCTTCGGCTTCGGCGGGCGTCACGCTCGCTACAGGTTCTCCCGGCTCGCCCGCGTGGCTCGAGCAGCCGTCACAGCTGCGGAAACGTTCCTGCGTGACCTCGGCGACATCCAAACGGAACGGCGCGACTCGCGTGCGCGGGAAGCGCTCGCCGCCGCTCTCGCCATCCCAGTCGGCCGCGCCGATGAACAGCTCGCCACCTTCGAAGCTGACGACGCCAAAGCGCGCCACGCATTGCCCGCCTTCATTCAACTCCTGCGCCGTCGAGCAGCAGCGCGCGCGGCCGCTGCAGGCGTTGCCGTGCAGGGTCTGGCCCAGGCCGCAGCAGCGCGCGCCCTGAGCCGCCATGCCAGCCGGACAGCGATCAGGACCTTGGCGTTCCTGCATCGCGATCCGGGTCGTGGCCCAGGCGCACAAACCGAGGCCGGCCAGCGCCAAGCCGACGCGCAGCATCGGATGCGACCAGAGCCTCGAAAGCGCCGACATTTAGGCCGAAGGCGCGATCGCCAAGGTTTCGCCGCGGATCAGCGTTGCTAGCCCCGTCTCGTCGATGACTTGCGCGCCGAACTTGCGGGCACCGTCCAGCTTGGCCTTGCCGACTTTTTCGCCGACGACCAGATACGTCGTGCCCTGCTTGACCTTGTCGTGAACCTCGCCGCCGGCGTTGCGGATGTCTTGGTGCACGTCCTCGCGCTTCTTGGAGAGCACGCCGGTGACGCAGAAGCTCTGGCCGACGAGTGGGCCTTCGCTCTTCGCGGTGTTGACCGGCTGCTCACGCGAGACGTCGTGCGCCGCCAGCTTTTCGAGCAGCGCGCGCGACTCGGGCGCGAACAGGTACTTGACGATGCTCTCGACCATCTTCGGACCGAAGCCGGAAATCGACGCTGTGTTGGCGGCGACTGCCGGTTCGTCCCAGCTCATCAGCGTGCGCAGATCGCGCGCGGCTTCCGCCAGCTGCTTGGCCGCGACCTGACCGATGTGATCGATACCGAGGCCGGTCAGCAGTCGGTCGAGCGTGCGCTCGCGCGAGGCCTGGATCGATTTGACGACGTTTTCGGCACTCTTTTTGCCCATCCGGTCGAGGGCTTCGACGCGCTCGACACTCAAGTCGTAGAGATCGGCGACGTCGCCAATCAGGCCGCCATCGACGAGCTGGCCAATCAAGACTTCGCCGAGGTTGTCGACGTCCATGGCGAAGCGCCGCGAATAGTGGAGCAGCGCGGCCTTCATCCGATCCGGACAACGCGGGTTGGGGCAGAACACCGCGACCTGTCCGGCTGCTTTTTGAACCGGTGTTTGGCAACACGGACAGACTTCGGGCATCGCGAACGGCGGCGCATCGCTGGCGCGCGTCGTGGCGTCGACCGACACCACCTGCGGGATGATTTCGCCGGCTTTCTCGATGATCACGCGATCGCCCACACGGATCCCGAGCGCCTCGATGATGTCGGCGTTGTGCAAGGACGCGCGGCTGACCACCGTGCCGGCCAGCTGCACCGGTTCGAGATTGGCGACCGGCGTGAGCGTGCCCGTGCGGCCCACCTGCACGTTGATGCTCAGCACGGTCGTGGCAGCGCGTTCCGCGCCGAATTTGTAGGCGATCGCCCAGCGCGGAAACTTGGCGGTAGCGCCCAAGATGCCCTGCTGCGCGAACGTGTTCACCTTCACGACCGCGCCGTCGGTCTCGTACGGGTAGTCCTTGCGCGCCGCATCGATGGCCGCGATCGCCGCCCATACTTCTTCCAACGAGTCACAGACCTTGTGCAGACGGTGCGTCGGCAACCCGAGCTTGGCTAGCGCATCCAGCGCGCCCGAGTGCGTGTCGGACAGCTCCGGTCCTTCGACGACTTGCCAGGCCATCACGCGCAGCGGTCGCTCGGCCACCGCCCGCGCATCGAGCATTCGCAAGCTGCCCGAAGCCGCGTTGCGCGGATTCGCGAACGGCGCCTCGCCCGCCGCCACCCGCGCCTGATTGATCCGGTCGAGATCGCGGCGGTAGATCACAACCTCACCCCTCAAGGTAAGGTTGCCGGCGTACGGGATTGTCAGCGGTAGCGAGCGAATCGTGCGGAGATTCTGCGTGATTTCCTCGCCGCTGTGCCCGTCGCCGCGCGTCGAGCCTTGGACCAATTTTCCGCCGCGGTACAAGACTTCGATGCTGCCACCGTCGAGCTTTGGCTCGACGCAGAACGACGGCCTGACAGCGGCTGGCAGTCCCTGTCGCACGCGTCGGTCGAACTCGGCGAGATCGTCCTTGCCGTAGGTGTTGTCGAGCGACATCATCGGCACGACGTGTGGCACCGTGCGCAAGTCGCTGCGCGGCGCGTCGCCGACTCGTTGCGTCGGGGAATCGGCCGACGCTAGCTGCGGGTGCCGGCGCTCCAGCTCGTGCAGCTCGGCGTACAGGGCGTCGTACTCGCTGTCGGAAATCTGCGGGTCATCCAGCACGTGGTAGCGGTGGTCGTGGGCTCGGATCTCCTCGACCAATTTACGGTGTCGCTCGAACTCGGCCTGCGCCATCGGCGCGGAGGATAGCCGATGCGCCCGAGGCCCGGCTTGGTCTCGCTGTCGCTTTCGTCGCCGGGGAAGTTGTCTGGGCCGAACGTCGGGCTATTGTCCGCGCCGCCCATGACCGAGCCCCGCCGCGCCCCCGCCTCAGGCGCCGAGCCCCTTGCGACCTCGAGCGAAGCTCCGGTCCCTGAGACGCCAACATCGTCGAACCCGCCGAGCAGCGATCCGGTGCCGGCCGATGGCCGTGGGTTCTGGTGGCGGCTCGGCGGCGTGGTGCGCACCGTGCGGCCGCATCAGTGGGTGAAGAACGTCTTCGTGTTGGCGCCGGTGGTGTTCGCCAAGGAAGTGTTCGACGCCAAGTTGCTCGGGCACGCCACCGCGGCGTTCTTCGTGTTCTGTCTGCTGGCCGGCGCGGTCTACGCGATGAACGACCTGGTCGACATCAACGCGGATCGCTTGCACCCGGTGAAGCGGCACCGCCCGATTCCGTCTGGCCGGGTTCAGCCTCGCGTGGCGGGCGCGCTGGCCGCGGTACTGGTGGTTGGCTCGCTTGGGTGGGCGTATCGACTGCAACCGGCGTTCGCCGTCGTGGCCGCCGTCTATTTTGCGCAGAACGTCGCCTACAGCTTCAAGCTCAAGCAGGTCGCGTACCTAGACGTGTCGTTCATTGCCGCCGGTTTCGTACTGCGCGTGATGGGTGGCGGTTACGCGACCCAGACGCCCGTTTCGAACTACCTTTTGGTGTGCACGGCGCTCCTGGCGCTGTTTCTGGGCTTCGGCAAGCGTCGTCACGAGCTGTCGGCGGCCGCCGGGAAGGCCGCGTTGCAGCGCGCCGCGCTCGAGCAGTACAGCGAACGCGGCCTCGATCTTGCGCTGGCCATCACCGGCCTAGCTACCGTCGCGACCTACCTGGTTTACACGCTGGATCCGCGCACGGAAGCCGTGTTCCACACCGCCACTTTGTGGCCCAGCTCGCTGTTCGTGCTGCTCGGCGTTGGGCGCTTCTTGCAGCTGGTCAAGAGTCGGCCCAAGTCCGAAAGCCCGACGCAAGAGATGCTGCGCGACGGGCCATTCGTCGCGATCGTGCTGTTCTGGGTCGTGCTGGTGATGTGGGTGGTCTACCGGCTCAAGCCCGGCTGAGCGACGCCACGTCGCGGGCTACTAGCCGGCGTCTTGCTTGCCGCGCGGCACGATCAGGCCGCTCGACATCGGCGCATCATCGGCCGGATCCCAGAGCGTGATGTCACCGAACAGATCACGGGTCGTCACGGTCGCCACCGGGCGGGCGCGTGCGAAGCATTCGTCGAGCAGCCGTTCGCCGCGTTCGCGAGCGCCGCTCGGCAGCACCCAGACCGGCCAGGTCGGCAGGCGATCGTGAAACAACAGCGCGACCACCTCTTCGAAGGCCAGATCTTCGACGCGCGCGATCTCGTAAACGCGCACGTCGGTCTCGCGATCCCAATCCAGCATCCGGAACACGCAGACTTGCAGCCAGTCGGTGTGACCCAAGAAGCCTTCCATCGGCCCGTCGTAGTAACGAGTCGCGATCACCTTGGTGAAGGGTGACTTCAAGTGACGAAAGCTGGGGGGGACTTCGGGCGATTGGCTCATGACGAATCGGGCGCACGCCACGCCGTGAGCGAGCTCGAACGCGGATCGAGCTCCGGATACAGATTGATAGTCTGCGCTCAGTGGTGGCGATCGCAAGGGTGTTAATGTGCGCACACCCCCTCAAGACTGCCGCATGACCATGCGAGGGAGTGCCCGCTCGTGGCAGCGCACCCCATCGCCAGGGTCGGGCGTCACGCTCTTGACGCGCCGCGCTCTCTTCCGGTCCAAGGTTGCCGGTTTCTTGACGCGCCGAGCGGAGCGAGCGCATGCAGCAAGCGTGAGCTCGGCTCAATCTCAAGCGGAGACGGAACGCTACCTGCGTGAAGGCAGCGGCCCGCTCGCCGATCTCGCGCTCACGCTGCCGATCTTCGTCGTCTACCACCTGGGCGTGGTCTGGATGGACGTACAGAACGCGGCAGACATCGTGACCCGTGAGCTCAAGAACCTGGCCGACTCCAGCCTGCCGGCTTACTCGGGCCTCACGCTGGCGCTCGGCGTGGTTTTTGCTGGAATTTTGCTGGTTTTGGGGCGCGGTCACACGCTGCGTTGGCAGCGGTTTGCCCTGGTTGCGACCGAGGGCGTTCTCTACGCCGTGGCCATGCGCCTGGTCGCCAGTTACGTCGTGGGCAAGGTGCACCTGCTTGGCGGGCTCGCGTTGGCGGGGGCTCACGGGCTACAAAGCCTGGCGGCCGGTACGCCGCCAGCGCCGGCGCTGGTTGGTGATTCGCCTGGGTTCTTCACCTCGGTGGTGCTGTCGCTCGGCGCGGGGCTCTACGAGGAGATCGCCTTTCGAGTGGGCCTGTATGGGCTGGGGCGACGTCTGGTGCTGGCGATGATGCCGGAGGCGTTGCCCGGGCAGCGGCTGGTTGCGTCGCTGGCGTGGGCGGCGCTCTCAGCGGCGGTGTTCAGTGGCTGGCACTACATCGGCCAATTCGGCGAGCCGTTCGAGCTGCGCTCGTTCGTGTTCCGCTGGGTGTGCGGCGCGGTTTTCACCTTGATCTACGTGTTCCGCGGCTTCGCCCCGGTGGTGTGGACGCACGCCCTCTACGACATCTGGGTACTGGCGTTTTAATCGCGACGTGCGAGCACGAAGTGCTCCACGTTGCCCTGCGGCCCCGGCACCTGGCACCGACAATCGCCGAGCACGCTGAAGCCAGCGGCCGCGACACCGCTGAGCGCGCCCGCGACGGCGTCGCCGCGCATGCCTTCGTCGGTGACGACGCCGCGCACCCGCTTCGCCTCTTCGCGCCCGACCTCGAACTGTGGCTTGATCAACGCCAGCAGCTGCGCCCCTGAAGGTAGAAATTCGGCGATCGCCGGCAGCAGCTTTTCGAGGCTGATGAACGACGCGTCCACTACTGTAATGGCAATCGGCTCCGGGAAACTTTCGCGCGTCAGGTGGCGCGCGTTCGTGCGATCCATGATCACGACGCGCGGATCCTGCCGCAGCTTTTCGGCGAGCTGTCCGTTGCCGACATCGACCGCGTACACGCGCACGGCACCGTGCTGCAGCAAACAATCGGAAAAACCGCCGGTCGAGGCGCCGACGTCGACCGCGACCAGCCCCGCCACGTTCACGCCCAGCTCGGCGAGCGCGCCCTCTAGCTTGCGGCCGCCGCGCGAGCAGTAGCGCTCCAGCTCGGTGACTCGAAGTTGGGCGTCTTCGGGCACCGCGTCACCCGCCTTTTCGATGCGCCGCGAGTCCCAAAACACCTGACCTGCCAAAATGCGCGCCTGAGCCCTGGTCCGGCTCTCCACCAGCCCAAGCTCGACAAGTCGAATATCTGCGCGTGTTTTCTTCACGGCCTCAGGGTCGGTCTAACGCACTGCGTTGCCACGATCTTGCCTTGTTCGCCAGAGGCGGGGGACGATGCCGCCGCGTATTGGGAATTGCTTCGGTCAGCAAGGTATCAGCTTGCACAGACCGGCGCTCTTTCGAGACCCCCTTTCGGAGGATCTGATGAACAACGGTAAGCTCAGGATCGTTGGCTACCTTGCCGGCCTCGCCGGCGTGCTGGTCACTAGCAGCGCACTCGCCCAAGCGGCAGATGCTGCACCCGCCGCGGCAGCTCCGGCTGCCCCCCCAGAACCGGCTCCTGCCGCAGCCCCAGCCGACGCCTCAGCGTCGAGCAGTGGTTCGGCGCAGGTCGGAATGGCGCTCCCCGGCGCAGCGCCCCAAGCGGCAGCTGTTGCGGGTAGCTCCGACCATGACTCGGTCGTGGGTCGTTTGGCCGTCGGCTACCTAGGTCGCAACGGCGTCCCGGTTGCTGGCGGTGTTGGCGTCAACGTGATCCCCACTCCGGTGATCGGCGTGCGCTATTGGCTGAGCGATATGCTCGGTATCGACGCCGGCTTGGGCTTCGGCCTGACCAGCGGCTCGGTCGATGCTGGCGGCATGTCCAACGACTTGCCCGGTTGGCACTTGTTCATGATCCACGGCGGCGTGCCGCTGTCGCTGGCTTCGGCGGGCCACTTCAGCTTTCAGATCGTGCCGGAGCTTAACCTCGGCTTCGCCGGCGGCTCGGTGGATGCTGGCGGCATGACCAACAAGGTCAGCGGCTTTCACCTCGACGTTGGCGCGCGCGCGGGCGCTGAAATCCACTTCGGGTTCATCAACGTGCCGCAGCTCTCGCTGCAGGGCAGCGTTGGCTTGCGCCTGAACATGGATTCGACCAGCTCGACGATCGCCGGCGTCGACACCAGCGCCAGCTCGCTAGGCATCGGGACGACGGTTGGCGACAACCCGTGGAACATTTTCACGAGCAACGTCGCGGCCCTGTACTACTTCTGAGCACACGCGTTCGCCGCCACCGGAGCCTCGCGCGGCTCCGGTGCGGCTGGCGCGGCTTGCGCTGCGCCCAAGTTCCTTTAGTCTTCTAGAGACCGGCGTATCGCGCGCGTGCGTGCGTCTTAAGCGAGGAGGCTCCGCGTGGCCTATCGAAAACTTTGTGCAGTAACTTTTGCGGTGCTCGGCTTTATAGCCGTGGGCTGTGGTGGCGACACCAACGCCAACCAGTCCAGCCCTGAGGCCGAGAAACAGCCGCCGAGCAACGCGGATCAGCCGCCGGGGGACTCGGATCAGGCGTCGAATGCCGACCCCACTCCCTCGAACCCAGATCAGGCTTCGAACAACGCGACCGATCCAGCCGGCACTGGTGGTGGCGGTCGTTTGGGGGCGCTGTGCCAGCAGCTTTGCAGCAGCCTCGACAAGCTGGCTGACCATTGCGGTGACATGCCGATGATGGGCGACACCAAGGCGTTGTGCTCGACCGAGTGCGTGGTGCCGGCCAACATTTTGCCGTGCGAGCGCGAGATTGCCGACGTGTTCACGTGTCTGCTCGATAACCTCGAGCTGTTCTGCGCCGACGCCAACCAGCAAAATCCCCCGGGCCGTGACGCGCAACCGGCCGCGGCGACACCCTGTCAGGACATCGCCAAGACGTACACGAAGTGTGCTGAGGTGCACGGGGTCACCGACGGCGACACCGGCGGCAACAAAGCGCCGAAGTGCAGCACGGATGGCGGCTGCGACTGCCCGACTGCCTGCTCGACCTGCGGCTGCGAAGCGGGTACCGACGCCGACGCTCTGGCGGCTTGCGCGGACACCTGCGCGCCCTGAACCCGGCTGCCACTCGCCGGCTTTAGCCGGCGGCGGCCACCTCGAAAAACGCCGCCGTGAGTTGGTTTAGCGCCACTCACGGCGTTCGTCTTTGTGGCGCGCTTGCTGCAGTGCCAGTGGCGTGGGGCTCGATGCATTGTTGGCGGCGTCGCTCGCGCTCGTCGCGGGTGGAACCTGGCCGTTGGCGCCGGCAGCGGCAGGCCTCGGCTTTACGGGCGCGGCGTTGCTGTCTTGGCGGTTGCTGGGCGCGCGGCGGTTGCTGTGCTGCGCGCTTTTGTTCGGCGTGGGTGCACTGCGAGCGTCGCACACGCTAGAGCGCTTCGATCGCCAACGCTTCGAATGGCGTGACGCGATCGGTCACCCGCGACGATGTGCGTTCAGCGGGACCGTAGCGTCGTCGCCGGTTGAAGGGCACGGCAGCATCAGCTTTCTGGCCGACGTGCAGAGCGCCGACTGCGAAGGCGTGCCGTTGCCCGCATTCCGGGCCCGCGTCTACGGCGGTCCGCCCAACTTGGCGCGCGGCGACACGGTCAGCGGCGTGGCGGATTTCGCGGCAGCGCAGCTGTTCCGAAACTTCGGTGTCGCCGATCCGCGGCCGTCAGCGTCACGTACCGGCGCGGTGGCCAGCGGTGGCGCGCTTTCGATGGTCGTCGAGTCGCGCGGTTTTGGTGTCAGGAATTGGATCGACCGCGCTCGCGCCCACGTGCGTGCGCGCATCGAAGCCACGTTTCCGCCGCTGTCGGTCCCGATGTCGCGGGCGCTGGTGCTCGGCGAAAGCGATCTGGATCCTGACGACGACGTGGCATTTCGAGCCAGCGGGCTGTCGCACCTGTTGGCCGTCAGCGGCACGCACTTGGTGTTTGCGGTCGTGACGTTGGTCAACGCGTTGGCGTTCATGCTGGTGCGGGTCGAAGCCTTTGCGGCGTGCGTGCGCGCGGCGCGCGTGGCCGCGGCGCTCGGCGTCGGCTTGTCGCTCGCTTACGCGGACTTTGCGGGTGGCAGTGGCTCGGCATTTCGGGCGGCCTACATGCTGTCAGTCGGGTTCGTGGTGACGGCCGCTGGCCGACGGCCAAGCGCCGTGCGTTGCCTGGCCGCGTCGATCTTCATCGGCGCTGTGCTCGATCCGCTCGTCGCCTGCGATGTCTCGTTCTTGCTGAGTGTGGCGGCGACCGGCGGCTTGATCGGGATCGGCCCGATCTTTGCTCATTACACCGAGAAAGTCCGACCGCGACCGTTGGCTTGGCTGGTTCAAAGCCTGGCCACGACGCTGTCGGCGATGTTGCCGTGCGTGCCGTTGCTCTCGCTGCTGTCGTCGGAAATCGGCCTGGCAGGGCTGCTGGCAAACGTCGTGGCGGGACCGGTCGGGGAGATCTGTGCGTTGCCGTTGTGTTTGGTCCACGCGCTGCTCGGATTCTGGCCGTGGCTGGAGCGCGGTACGGCGATGGCGGGTGGCGGCGCTTTGCTGTTGGTGCGCGCGATCGCGCGGCTCAGCGCCGAGCAGTCACAGTTGCGGTTCGTGTTGCCGACACCGAGCGGCTTTCAGGTGGCGCTGTTGGCGTTGCTGGGCGTGGCCCTGCTGACGGCGCGCGTCGGTGACTGGCGTCGGCGCTGGCTCGCGCTGGCTGCTGCAACCGCAGGCCTGCTGGCGCTGGAGCATTCGCAGAAATGTGCCGGCGCCCCGCACGGACAGCTCGTCGCTTCGGTGCTCGACGTCGGCCAAGGCGACTCTTCGCTGGTCGATTTTCCCGACGGCAGCTTGTGGCTGATCGACGGCGGCGGCTTCGTCGGTAGCCCGGTCGATCCCGGGCGCGCCGTGATTTTGCCCGAATTGGCGGCGCGGCGCCGCTCGCGCATCGACGTGATGGTGCTCAGCCATCCACATCCCGATCACTTCACCGGTTTGCTCAGCGTGCTGCGCGCGGTCGAGGTGGGGGAGTTTTGGGATACTGGGCAAGGCCTCGCGCAGGGCGCGGGTCCGATCTACGCCAGCATCCGCCAGCTCTTGCGTGAACGGCAGATCCCGGTGCTGGGCCCGGCCGAGCTATGCGGGCAGCGCCTGCGCGGTGGCGTGCGCGTCCAGCTGTTGTCACCGTGTCCGCACTTTCGCCCTGGCTTGGGCGCAAACGACAATTCGCTGGTGATTCGCCTGCAGTGGGGAGCGCGTGCGTTTCTATTTACGGGTGACGCCGAGCACGAAGCCGAAGCCCATTTGCTGGCTAGCGGCGCACCGCTCAGCGCAGATTTTCTGAAAGTGGGACACCACGGTTCGCGCACGTCATCGACGCCTGCGTTTCTGGACGCCGTCCAACCGCGCGTCGCCACAATGTCGACAGGTGTGCGCAATCGCTTCGGACATCCGCACACGCCGACCCTCGAGAAGCTGCGTGCGCGCGGCATTCTTGCGCTGCGCACCGATCGCTTCGGCGCCGTACGTATCGAAACCGACGGCGCCGAGCTGGCCGTTCACAGCGTCGCCGACGGCCGCTGATCGGAAGCCGCTCGCCGGGCTTGCGTGGCCCGGGCGGCTCCGTGATCATGCCGGCCATGGACGTCTCCCCCGTCGAGCTGCTCAGTGCCAGCGTGATTGAGGCGCGCGTCAAAGCGCTCGGCGCCCAGCTCACCGCCGAGTACGCCGGCAAATCGCTGGTACTGCTCTGCGTCTTGAAAGGTAGCTTCGTGTTCGCCGCGGATTTAGCGCGCGCCATCGATCTGCCGCTGCGTGTCGAATTCCTCGCTGTCAGGAGCTATGGCGACGACACCCGCTCGAGCGGCGTCGTGCAAATCACCCAAGATCTCACGCGGCCGATCGCGGGCGATCATCTGCTGATCGTCGAAGATATCGTCGATACCGGGCTCACGCTGAGCTACTTGCGTGAACAGCTGCTGGCGCGCCTGCCCACGAGCGTGAAAGTCTGCGCGCTCTTGCACAAGCCGTCGCGCACCGTTCGCCCGGTCGAGATCGACTACTTGGGCTTCACGGTCGACGATGTGTTCGTCGTCGGCTACGGGCTCGACCACGCCGAGCGCTACCGCAACCTACCGTACGTCGGCGTGCTCGCGCCGTAAGTGTGTGGGTCTGGCAGTAGGCAACAGCGCCAACCGGGTTGGCGTTGGGCGAGCGCAACAACTGGCGTTTTTACCCGAATGGCGAAGGGCACGGGCTTTGCTACGCTGCTTCATCCGGATGAGACGATTGGTGACGGGTTTAGGGTCGATGCTCCTCGCATTGCCGTTGGTGGCGGCCTGTGGCGGGGTCGTCGAGACCTCGCACGATCCGGGCGAAAGCACGTCAAAGCAAGCGACCGGCACAGCCGGCAAACCGTCGGGCAAGGCGGCTGACAACCCCGACGCCGATACCGATCTCGGCGACTGCAAGCTTGGGCCGAAAGAGAACTACGCCTCCGACGCTCCGTGCGCATGGGTGGCCGATAGTCACTGCTACGACACCCGCGAAATGGCGTGCAACTGCGCCTGCCCGCGTGCGCACAACAGTCAATGCGTCAGCGGTTTCGAGGCTGGCCCCGACGGACATGTCGGCGTGGTCTGCAACTGAGCAGCTCAGGCGCGTGAAGGCTCAGCTGCGTGGGCCGCGCAACCGCGCCAGTCGCTCGCCGATCGCCTGCTCCAGGCCCTGCTGCGTCGGCTGATAGAACCGCGCACCGTCAAGCGCTTCGGGCAAGTAACTCTCACCCGGCACCACGCTGCCCTCGAACTCGGGCGGGTATTTGTAGCCGTCCCCGTAGCCGTCTTCCTTCATGAGCTTAGTGACGGCGTTGCGCAGCTTCCTCGGCACCGGCAAGGCGCCGTGCGCGTCGATCGCAAGGCGGGCCGCGCCAATCGCAGCCTTTACGGCCGCCGATTTGGGGCAGCTGGCCAGGTACAAACACGCATGCGCCAGCGGATACATGCCTTCCGGCATGCCCATTCGCCGGAACGCCGCGTCGGCGCTGACCGCGACCTGCAGCGCACGTGGATCGGCGTTGCCGACGTCCTCGCTGGCGAAAATCATCAGCCGCCGCAGCAGGAACAACGGATCTTCCCCGGCGTCGAGCATGCGCAACAGCCAGTACAACGCCGCGTCGGGATCACTGCCGCGCATCGACTTGATGAGGGCGCTGACGACGTTGTAGTGCTCCTCGCCCGACTTGTCGTAGAGCAGCGTGCGCGACTCCGCGGCCGCTTCCACGACGCTCATGTCGAGCTTGCCGCCACGCGCCAGCATGCCGGCCGCGGTCTCCAACATGCCGAGCGCGCGCCGCGCGTCACCCTGCCCAGCCTTGGCGATTGCCGCGACTGCTGCCGGGTCGGCTTGCAGCTCGAGCTTGCCCAGACCGCGTTCCTGATCGACCAACGCGCGTTGCAACAGCTGCTCCAAATCTGTGGCTTCCAACGCCTCCAGGTGAAACACGCGACAGCGTGACAACACGGCCGCGTTGACCGAAAACGATGGATTTTCGGTGGTCGCGCCGATCAGCGTGATGCTGCCGTCCTCGACGTGCGGCAGAAACGCGTCTTGCTGGCCCTTGTTGAAGCGATGAATTTCGTCGACGAACAAAATCGTCGCTTTGCCTTGGTACGCGCGGCGCTCGCGCGCCGCCGCCAAAAGCTCGCGCAGCTCCGGCAGCCCACCCAAGACCGCGCTGAAGCGCACGAACTCGGCGCGCGTCAAAAGCGACATCACGTTCGCCAGCGTCGTTTTCCCGGAGCCGGGCGGTCCCCACAAGATCAACGACGGCACGCGATCCTTCTGGATCACGTCACGCAGTAGCTTGCCTTCGCGCAGCAGCTGCTTTTGGCCCACGACCTCTTCGAGCGACTGCGGCCGCATCCGGTCGGCGAGCGGTGGCGTGGCTTGGCTGCCCAGATGCGTGCGTCGCGCCGCTGCTTCGAGCAGCGTCGGCGAGCTCTGGGGCGCCGGCTTCTTCGCCATCGGTGGATGCTCTAGCCTAGCCGCGCCGCGCAGTCCCGGGGCTCACGCTTTCTGCGGGCGCGCTCCGAAGATTGCCGTGCCGACCCGCACCAGCGTCGCGCCAGCCGCCACCGCCTGCTCTAAATCGTGGGTCATACCCATGCTCAGCTCGGGCAGGCGTTGGGCGCCGCCGTGCAGCTCGCGCAGCCGCCAAAGCTCGGCAAAAAACGGCACGGCGCCGGCCGGATCGTCGGTGAACGGCGGCACGCACATCAAGCCGCGCAGCTCGAGCGCGGGCAGCGCTTCGATGCTTTGGAGGAGCTCTGCCAGGGCTTCTGGGGCTGCGCCGTGTTTCTGCTCCTCGCCCGCGATGCTCACCTCGGCCAGCACCGGCAGACGGCGATCCGATACAGCGCCTACGAAGCGCTTCGAAAGCTCGTTTGCCAGCTCGGCGCTGTCTACCGTGTGCACGAGCGAGACCAGCGGCACGATCAGCCGCGCCTTGTTGCGCTGCAAATGCCCGATCAAGTGCCAACGCAGCTCGGTCAGGTCGCGCAGCTGCTCGGCTTTCTGCAGCAGCTCTTGCACGTAATTTTCGCCGAAGTCGCGCTGGCCCTCGGCGTACGCCTCGCGCACGGCTTCGGCTGGATGCGTCTTCGAAACCGCGATCAGCTTCACGCTCGCCGGATCACGACCGTTGGCAGCCGCCGCCGCGTCAATCCGCGCGCGCACGTCGTTCAAAGCCGTGGCGACGCTCACCGCGCCCTCACTTGCCGGCTCGCGTCAGTGTGACCTTGGCTTGGCGAACCTGCAGGCTGTCGCCGGTCGAGGCGCTGAGCGTGCCCGACAGGCCTTCTGGAGTCTGCGTCGCTAAAATCACGCCGTGAAAGCCATCCGGCTGCGGGCTGTGCAGCGTCAGGGTCACGCGATCGCCATCGACGTGACCGACCACAGAAAGCTCACCCAGCGCGCCGCTGGCGGTGCCGCTCACACTGCCATCGGCGGCGGCTTGCAGCGACAGTTTGCCGTCGCCGCTGGCCAGCTTGCCGTCGTCGTCCTTCCACGCCTTCACGCCGCCGACCGGCACCTCGACGCGGAACAGCTCGGCTTGGTAAGCACCTTGCCAGGCGCCGACGAACCAGGCGGCTGCAGTAGCCGACGCCGCGGGTGCGACGGACACTGCAGGCGCGGCCGACGCGACGCGCGCCGAATCGACGCTGGCAGGGTCAGTTTTGGGCGACTGCTGGCACGCCGTGGCGAGCAACAGCAAAAGCGCGACTCTCAAGTACCCTCGTACAACTTCTGGATCCGCACGCCGACTTGTCCGTCGACGTTGACCAGCTCGCCCCGCCCGACCTCACGCCCGGCGATCCGCAGCACCACCGGCTCGGCAATGCGCTGTGCGGTCTCGATCACGTCGCCGGGTCCGAGCCGCGCCCACTCGCGCGCGCTCATGCTGACGGCGCCGAGTTCGACTCGCACCACGACCGGCGTCTCGAGCAGGACGTCAGTCAGCGTTTCGCCCTCGTTCTGGCTGGGTTTGTCGCGTTCCACGGTGAGCCTCGCTTCAGTCGTCTCGCCTACCACAAGTCGTCCGTCAGGCCGCAAATCGACCCGAATTCCCCGTTCACCGTGCGGGCCGACCAGCACGCCGTGCCCGGCGCCGTTGGCGTCGATGCTCGCGCCTTCGCCCACCAGCAGCGCTCCGCCCAGCTCTAGGCCCAGCAGCTCTTGGCGGTCGAGCGCGACTGTCGCCACCACCAGCGGGATGCGGAGCGTGAGCTCGCCCAGTTGTTCGAGCCGCGGCTCGTTGGCGGGTGCCGCGGCTCCCACGACGAAGATCGTCACCGAGAACGGCCGGCCTTCGAGCAGCAAAGTAATGTCGGCCACGAGCGCCTCTTCGCCGACCGGCGGAGCGCCCAACAGCGTCGTGGCGACGCCGGAGCGCCGCGCGGTTTCGACCGCCAGCGCCGCGATCAAGCCTGCCAACGCGGGCGAAAGCGGGCCCTCCGGATCGGCCAATGGCTCAGCGCGACGCAAGACTCGCGCTGCTAGGAATGCGGCGAGGGCCGGTTCGACCAAGACTCCCAGCGCCAACGGTTCGCGCGCGAGCCACACGGTCTGGCTGAGCGCCGGGACACGTCCGAGCTGCGAGCGGCGGACCACGAGCTCGCACGGCAGCTCGAGCAGCTCGCTCAGCGCGCGCGCGGTTTGCTCGGCGCTAGCGCGGAGCGCCTGGCGCACGCTGCTGGCAACCTGCACCGCAGCGCGCGATACGGGTTCCAGCGCCCCCCACGGATAGGCCGACGGCATGAGCTCCGGCTGCTTTTATAGCCCGGCTTCTGCCCGGAAATGCGACGAGCGCACAGTTCCGCAGCTGTCAGCTGTCAGAACAGTTCTCCCCAGGAGGGGTGACAAAAACATGAGTAATTCCAGTGGCTTACAATTGTGTCCACAGGCGATCCACAAGACTGTGGATGATTGAGCTGACTAGCCGATCGTCTCGGGTGAGGAGGTCGTGTTATTCGTGCGGTCATGCGCAAGCTGACGATCTTGCTCGGGCTCTCGGCGTGGGTGGCGATGACGAGCACGGCGCTCGCCGCCGATAAGAAGCCAACCAAGGCCGATGCCACGGACCCGAAGAGCGCCAAGGACGACGCCGTCAAGGTCGACAGCGACGGCGTGCGCCGCGATCCGAAGGGCGTCAAAGGCATCAGCCCGTACCTGGAGCTGATCGTTAAAGGCGACCACGCCTACGTAGCACGCGACTTCGACGGCGCGATCGCGGCTTACCGTGAAGCGATCAAAGCGGAGCCGGAGAAACCGCTCGGTCACTACCGTGTCGGCGCGGCGCAGCTGGCCAAGGGCGATCAGAAGGAAGCCGAAGCGGCATTCGTCAACGGTCTGCGCTTCGTCGCCAAAGACGGCACGCTGAAGGCCAAGTTGATCTTCGCGCTGGCTGATCTTCGTGAGCGGCAGAAGAACAACGACGAGGCGATCGGGCGTTGGAAGGAGTATTCGAAGAACTCCGAGGACAACAAGGAAGCGATCACTTACCCGGCTAGCGCCACCGAGCGCATCGCGCGCAACGAAGCCTGGAAGAAGAACGCCGCCGACAGCGAAGAAGTGAAGACGCGCATCGCCAAGCGGCTGAAAGAAGCCGATGAGGCATCGCGCAAATCCGCGTCGGATCCGAAGAACAAGTAGCGGGAGAGTTGGCAGTTAGGAGTTGGCAGCTGCGAGCTGCGAGCTGCGAGCTGCGAGCTGCGAGCGCCCTGCTGTCTTTGGCGTCAGGTCGAGACCACGAGGGTTCGTGGCGTTGGGGGCGTCGGCAGCAGGCAACCGCGCCCGAAACTGCCAACTGCCAACTGCTAACTGCCAACTGCCAACTAACCCGCGCAGCACGCGAGACGACGGTTACGGCAGCCGCACGCGCACTGAATGGAACAAGGCTTCGTCGGCTTGGCGGACGAACTCTTGGAATTGGCCGTAGGCGTTGGGCTGGACGCGGCCGGCGGGCAATTCGATTTCGCGGTCGAGGATGAGCGCGTTGCCCTGCTGGACGTCGCGCACCGTGACCAGGCGCTCGCCGTCTTTGACAGTGCGCGGTTGGGCGAGCTGTTCGAGCTTGGCACCGGCGGGGAGGTCGAGCTTGAGCTTGATGCGCTGGTGCGTGGCGTCGACCAGCAACAGCGGCGTTTGGCGCGTTGGCAGCACCGCGAGTTGACTGAGCCGCACGCCGAACGGCGGCGACACGACCAGCGCGCCACCCGAGCGCTCAGCGAAGCCTTGTACGTGGCCTTGCACGTGAATCGCCAGCGGGCTGTCGAGATCGTCGAAATGGTCGACTTTGTATTGGCTGAGCTGAATGCCGCGCAGCTCGCGGCCGAGCAGGCGTGATTCCAGCACGTCGCGCAGCTGATCTTCGGGCATCTGGCTGAGCGCGTTGCGCAGGCCGGTCGCGTACTTGCCGGTGAAGCTGAGCGTGAGCGTCACGTCGGCGGCGCCGGTCGCCAGCAGCTTGACCGTGCCCTCGTACGCCATGTCGTCGATCGTGCCTTCAGTCGGGGTCTTGGTCAGCTCGGGTGTGCCGCTCGACAGCAGGTACGCCGGCATGCCGCGCGCTTCCGACGGTACGTAGCCGAAAGCCGCGTACTTCGAGCCGAGCGTGAGCCACGTGCCGTTCTTACCGCCAACGCGGATCAGCGGCTGAGTGAACAGCGCTTGCTCCGAAAACGGACCGCTCGGCGGCAGCGCCAGCCGGCTTTGCGCGGCGGCGTAGTCGACCGGGATGTCGAGCGCGCTGCACAGCGTGATGTACGCGCGCCACAGATTGCCGTTCTTGCCGACAATCGCGCGCCGCCCGTCGTCTTCTTCGCCTTCTTGCACGTTGCCGACGACCCAGCGATAAAGCTTGCGCGCGCGCTCGGCGGTCTTGGTCGCCGGCGCCGCGATGTGCTGCGCGATGCGCACGATGCGCGGATCCTTCGGCGTGAGATCGGTCAAACCGTCGCTCATCGCGCGCAGCGCGCTCGGCAAGTCCGCGCCCCAGCCAATCTGCACGCTCGGCAAAAATTCGCTGACCGGCGCGCCAAACGGCTCGACCGGCGCGGCCGGGCTCTGATCGACGCGCCAACGCCGAACGATCAGCGAGCCAGTCTCTTTTACTTCCGGCGGCGGAACGTTGTTCTTCGCCTCAATCTGCAGCGGCCGATCCTTCGGCGACACCACCAAGAATTCGGAGCGCGCGTAAGCGATGTTCTCTTCACGGAAGAACCAACGCGGTCCGAAGTAGCGCTTGCCGCGCTCACCGTCGCCCTGGTTGCTCTCGATGCGCTCGGTCTCGACGTAGTCGCCGACCTCGAGGTGCGGCAACGTGGCGGTCGGCTTGCCGTCGACGATCTCCGGTTCGTAAATCTGCCCGCTCTTCTTGATCACGCGCAGGTGCAGCCACAGCCCGCGGCGCAGCTCTTGCTCGGCTTGTTGAGTGATCGCCTCGGCGCTCTGCACTTGGACGATTTCGTGCTCCAGCATGCGGCTTGAGCCGTCGGAGTGGACCCAAACCGCCGAGTAGTCGAGGACGCGCGCGGCCGTTCCGGGCAGCTTCACGCCGGATTTTTCGTAGGCGGCGATGATGTTCTTCGCATCGAGGCGGTACGGTTCGAGCTCGGTCGCGCCCTCGACCAGGTCGAGCGCTTCTTCGATGACTTCGGTCTCGGCGCCGCCTTCGACAGCGGCGACCAACGCCTGCACCAGCGCGTCGCTCTTGCCCGAAGCCAGACCCGCGTCGGCCAGTGCCAGGCGTGCCGCCGTGTTTTTGGGGTTTTGCTTGATCGCGGCTTCGAGCTTGTTCCAGGTCTCTTGCTCGTTGCCGGCGCGGACCATCACGTCGTAGACGCGCTCGGAGATATCCTTGCGCTCGGGGTGACGCGCGCCAATGCGCTGCAGCTCTTTGAGGGCCTGGACGTAGTCGTGACGCGCCAGCGCGCGCCCGAGCACGATTTCGGTGTCGGGGTTCAGTTGCCGTGCGCGCTCGGCCAGCTTGTCGGCCATCGCCGAATCACCGGCAGCCTCGAGCACCGGGATCGCGACTTCGAGCGCGTCGGCGTCGTCGGCGAAGCGCGTCGCCAGCTCGCGCGCCGAAGCCGAGTAGGCGGCGTACCAGCCGAGCTCGTTGTACAAGCGCGTGAGCGACGCCAAGATCGCCGGTACCTCCGGGAACTGTGCGGTCAGGCCCTTCAGCACCCGCGCGCCCTCGGGCATGCCGCTCTTTTCGGCTTCCCACAGGCCGAGCGCGAGACGCGGCGACCACAAGCCAGGGTCACGCTTGGCGGCGCGCTCGTTGAGTTGGCGCACCAAATCACGGCGTTGGCTGTTTTCGTAGATCGGATCGCTGTCGGTGAAGCGCGCCGCCGTGGCCAGCGCGATGCCGGTTGCGCGCGCGGGATCGGCCACCAGCGGCTCGATCATCACCGAGGCAACGTCGGCGCCGCCGTCTTCACCGGCGAGGTTGGCGATCACGAAGCGCAACAGATCGTCCTTCGGATCGTGGATGCCGTTCTTGGTGACGTAGCGGCCGATCGTATTGACGGCCAGCGCGTCGGGTCGCGAGAGCGAGTACGGCTTGCTGCCGTCGGTGTCGGTAGCGGCACCCAGTGGTCGCCCGTCGCGCGACAGGAGGCGGATTTCGAAGCTCGGGTCCGTGACCTCGATCAAGACGCGGTGCCGGCCTTTGTCGAGCGCGCCGCCAGCGGCCACGTTCGTCCACGTGCCCCAATCGCGCACGTCGTGCGCCAGCATCGGCGCATCGTCGACCCAGATTCGGAGCGCGCGCCCCGCCCAGACCAACACCTCGGTCGGCTGAGTCAGCGTGACGAATGTCTCGGCGTAGTACACGCCGCCGGGCATCGGCTCTTTGGCTTCGATCCTGCAGCCCGTGCGCGTGGTGGTCAGCTGGCGCGGCGGCTCACCTTGACCAGCCTCGGTCGGGAAACGCGCTGGCCAAGCGCCGGGCGCTTCTGCCGGAAAAGCACGCAACAAATCCGGCGCGGCGTTGCGGCCGAAAGGGCCAGCGAGGCGTACGTCTTTCACACAGCCGTGCAGCTTGAGTGACAGTCCGGAAAGGTCCTTTTCGCCCTCAGCGTAGGCTTCGGAGAGCGCCCAGTCGGCCAGCTCCGCGCGAGCACGAAAGCCGAGCTGCCCCGGCTCGTTGAGCGCCTTTTGGACGAACGGCTTCCAGCGCTTCCACAACGTCGGGTCGTTCGAGCGAAAACCGATCGCTTGGCGCGCGGCGTACCAGCCGAGCAGCTCGGCGCGCGGGTCGTCGCTCTCGCGGGCGGCGCGGACGGCGCGCAGCATCGCTTCGGGCGCGCGCTTCAGGTGACCGTGAGAGAAATCGTCGAGGCCACGGCCGAGCTCCGCCAGCACGTCGGTCGCTTTGTTCTTGTCGAGCGTTTGCCGAACCTGCTTGGCGCGCTCCGGGCTGCCATCGGGCGACAGCAGCTCACCCAAGAACCACGCGCTAGTTTGCTTCGCGTCGTGCTCGGCGTTCTTGCGTAGCTCGGCGACGGTTGGAGCCTTGGCGTTGACGGCACTGTGCGGCGCGCAGGCGGCCCAGCAAACGGGCAGGAACGTGAGCGGTAGCAGCGAACGACGAAGACTCATGGTTTTACCAGCAGACGGAGGCTGAAGGCCGAGTCGGCCTCCTCACAGAAACGTTTCCAGGCCTGATAGTCGGCAGG
Source organism: Polyangiales bacterium (assembly GCA_038252755.1). Lineage (GTDB taxonomy): Bacteria > Myxococcota_A > Polyangia > Polyangiales > Polyangiaceae > PMG-095. The sequence continues at coordinate 123,084 of JBBSAB010000007.1, forward strand.
CTCGATGCGCGACACCTTCACCTGCAATTTGCTGCGCACGATTACCTCGCCATGGGCTTGCTCGACCTTCAGCGAATACGCGCCGAACGGGGACGTGTTGGCGCGCTCATCGGGCAGCGATACGACCTTCGCGCCGGGCGGCAGCTTGACCCGATACACGTCATCGATGGTCGTGAACGCGATCAGCTCGACCGGCTGGCGGCGCTGGGAAAGCGACGCGAAATTGGGGGTCAGACGGAAGCCGCTGGTGACCGGCATGCTGAGCGCGTCGCCTTCGTTGCGCGCGAAGCCGGGCGCCACGGCGTGCACCTTGATCTTGACCGGCTCTTCGTTGTTCGAAAGATCGCTGGTGACGAGACCCTGCGCGCCTTCGTTGATCGAGACGCCCGGAAAATCGCCGCCGAGATCGCGCGTCATGCGCTCGCGGCGCGTGGATTCGGCGCCGTACGCGTCGCGCCACGACGCGGCGTTGTACCCGCCAGTCGAGTAGTCGATGTCGAGCTTGGCGCCGCCCTTGGCGTCGAGATCGACCGCCAGTTCGCGGTGGACGAAGTTCTTGTCCGGATCCGCGTCCGGAATGCGCGTCAGCTGGGCTTTGCCCTCGTTGACCTGCAAGACGACGGCTCCGATGTCCATTTTCGGCAGCTCGAAGATGCCGGTGTGTTCGGCAGTACCGTCGAGGTACAAGTTGAGCGACGGCACGTAGGCGATCGCGTGGTCGAACGGCGCAAAGCTCGCCATCTTCGAGCGCAAGTCACCGCGCATGCGCGTGCGCGTCACGACGATTGTCGACGGAATGCCGACCTCTTTCAGCAACGTCGCGATCACCGTCGCCTTGTCTTTGCAGTCGCCCCAGCCGCGCGCGACCGTCTGTACGCAGCGACGCGGCTTGTAACCGTAGATGCCGAACTCGAGCGCGACGTAGCGCGTGTTCTCGGTCACCCATTTGTAGATGGCTTTGACCTTTTCGAGCTCGGTTGTTTTGCCTTCGGTGACCTTCTTGGCGAGCTTGCGGGTCTCTTCATCGAGATCGAACTGGTCTTTGATCAGGCCCCAGTACCATTTACCGAGATCGTCCCAGCTCTTGTAAGTCGAGACGTTCACCGAGCCGAGCACCTCCGGCCACGGCGGCATCGACGGCTCCGGATTCAGCGCCGGGATGTTGTTGGCGGCGAAGCGGTAGATGCGCTGGTTACCAGAGATGGCGTTCGACTGCGTCAGGCCCGGGATGTTCTGGTCGAAGTAGAAAGTGCGTTCTTTCGGCGTGATCAGCACGTATTCGGCGTTCGAAACCGGCTCGCCACCTTGCAGCGCCACGACCTCGCCGAAGTAGTTGCCGAACTCGTTGCGTGGCGTCACGTCGTCGACGCGGTAGCGCAGCTCGACCACGTCGCCCGGCTCGAGCCGCGGAAACTGCACGTAGAACGAGCGCGCCGACGTGTACATCGCGATTGAAGGATCATCGGCCGAGCCTTCGCCAGACTCGACGGCTTCGTCGATCTTACCGTCGGCGCGGTACACCTTGGCGCCGCGCAGCTGCACGACCTGACGATCGGATTCGTACGCAAAGCCGTACTGGCGTCCAGCGGCGGCGGCCGGCTCGGTCAAGGGCTGAAACACCACCTGGCGGAACTGGCTCGAAAGTCCGTTGCCGAACACCGTCGTCACCGTGAGATCGCGCAGCGTGCGGCGCGGTTGCCCGGCAGCTGGTGCGAAGCGCTGCTTCAAGAATTTGTCCGAGCCCCACGCGTAAGCTTCGTCGGGCCGCGGTTTGGCCGGCTCCAAGTGCTCGACGTACTCGCGCACGTCGCGGTCCTGTGGGCGAATCCGCAGGATTTCCTGGAGACTCATCAGCTGCTCGTCGCGCCGACCTAGCTCGCCCTGCAGCTCCGCCAACGCGCGCAGCGTGTTCACGTCTTCGGGCGCCAGCTCGAGCGAGCGTTTGTACGTTGCGGTGGCGCGCTCCGGTTGGCCGAGCGAGCGGTACGCGCGCGCCGCGACGCCGAGCGCCCATTGGTTGCTGTTGTAGGCGGCCAACAGTCGTTCGACCCAGCGTTCGGCTTCCGCGCGGCTGCGCCTGGCGATCGCCAGATCGATCATCGACGTCAGGTAGTTGCCATCGTCGAAGCGTCGCATCGCGTAGCGCTCTTCGGCCTCCGACGCGTCGGCAGACCGCCCGAGCAGGCGCAGCTGGCTGCCGTACATGTTGAGCAGGTTCACCGACTCGGGCGTGCGCCGCACAGCTTGCTCGAGCACGCCGAGCGCGGTGCGCGGCAGCCCAGCCATGTTGTACAGCTCCACGCGCCCAGCCAACGCCAGCACGTCGTCGGGATCTTCGGCTAGCACGCGATCGAAGATCGGCGAGGCGTCGCGCCAGTTGGGGCTGTTGCGGCGGTGGACGGCCCGCGCATTCAGCAAATCTTTCGACGTTTTGCCGGCTTTTTGTGCGAGGGCCTCGGCCTTACCCAGCCACTCGTTCTGCTGGTTGCGGTCCTCGGCTAGCCGACTCGCGAGCAAGATGCGCTCGATGTTCGGCTCGGCGTCGGCGGCACGCTGCGCCAGATCACGCGCCAAGTGCAACGCCGGATCGTCGCCGTTGGTGTCGGCGAGGTAGCGCGCGTACGCCTCGAGATCGCGCGGGCGCGGCTTCTTGCCAGCGACCAAGCGCTCGAACAGTGGGATCGGTCCGAGCGCTAGCTTGGGCTTGGGATCGGGCTTGGCCGCCGGCTTGGCGTCGGCCTTCACGTCGGCTTTGCCGTCCTTGGTCGCCTTTGCGGCAGCTTCGCGGGTGAGCCCGCCCTTGCCGTTCGGTTTCTTGCTGAGGGCCTGCAGGCGCTCGGCGGCCTTTTGGCTATCGGCGATGTCGATCGAGGTCGCGAGCCGCGCGTCGGGCAGACCCTGCTCGTCCGCAAGGCGAACTGACAGCTCGGGCGCGTTGTCCTCGCCGCACACCTTCACGACCAGCGCGTTGGGGCCCGGTTCGAGCGTGAGCTCGACGCCCGAGCGATCGAAATCGTGGCCGCGGTAGGCGACGTCTTTCAGCCTCTCTTGGCCGTTCCAGAACAGCTTGAACGCGCCGCCGGCACCGACGTATGCGCGCATTTTGCGCGTGCCTTGGCTGAGTTTGTCGTCCTTCACGAAGGTCGTCGCGTAGAGGCAGACCTTCGTCTCGGGCCTGAGCAGCGCGCTTGCGTCGAGCCAACCGAACGGAAACGCGTTGGCTACCGCGCGGTAGCGCACCGGCCGCTCCTTGCCGCTGTAGGCTCGGCCTGGCGTGATCGGCGCGGCTAGCTCCGCTTCGGGCTCGAAGACCTGCTCGAGACCGCCTTTGCCTTCGTTGTCGAACGGGCCGACGACGAGAAAACTGCTGACGTAGCCGAGCGCGCGCACGTGCTCGGTCGCCGCTTTCTGATCGCCGCGCCGCGCCCGCGCGAATGCTGACAGCACGCCAGCGTAGGCGCGCGCGTCGGAGCCGAGCTTCTTGTTCTCGGATGCGCCGCGGAGCGCTTCCTCGATGTGCGCGGCATCCGCCCGATCCCACAAGCTCCAGATCCGATCGACAGCGCCGTAGGCTTCGGGGCCTTGCGCGTTGTCGAGCGTTTCCAGCGCCCGTAAGAGCTCAGGGTGAAACACTCCGGCTACCGCGTGGGCATCTGACCCAGAGCCCGCGACGAGCAGGGCTAGGGTGAGCACCGAAGCGAGTGACGAAACTAGAAACCGCCTCATTGACTGGCCCTTCGCGGGGCTTGTCCGACCGAGACTCATGGTGGGGGACCGAGCGTACGGGCTCGGACGGCGGCATGCACGCCCCCTTCCACCTACAATGAAGGGGTCTGGGGTTAGGGCTCAGCGAGCAGGATGCGGGATAGGAAAGCCAGCGTGAGAAGGAGGGCGTAACAAGGGGACGCGACGGGCGAGACAGAAAGGATGGACGTGGGAACAGCAGGCTCAGTGGCCGGCCGAAACAGCACTTCGTGAAGCGCAAAGGTTGAGGGTAGCCGTCTTGCTGAGCGCCGCTCGGTCATATACAAGTGGTGACTTAGGTTTTTTTAGGCTCCATAGCTCGAGCTCGAGGCGCTGATGGTCAATCCGCAGATGGTGATGTACGAGGAGGAGTTCAACCAGATCCAGACGGTCGTAGACCGCCTGGTTCGGGAAGCGAACGCCAAGGTCGTCTTCATCGTCGACAAGAACGGCCAGCTCATCGCAGCGAGCGGTGAGGTGGACAACATCGACACCACGTCACTCGCTTCGCTCACCGCCGGCAACATCGCCGCGACCGGTGGCATCGCGAAGCTGCTACGCGAAAACGAGTTCGCGACGCAGTTTCACGAAGGCGAGAAGGCAAACATTCACATCCAGCTCGTGGGTAACCGCGTAATTCTGGTGGTGATCTTCGATTCCAAGTCCAGCCTCGGGCTGGTTCGCCTTCGCGTTCGCAAGTCGAGCGAAGAGCTCGGTCGGATTTTCGATGCGCTTTTGAGCAAGGTTCAAGAGCCCGGCGGTGATTCGCCGTTCGCCGAGATCACGGACGAAGACATCGACAATCTTTTCAACGACTGAGGAAATCCGGGCGATGAGCTTCATCAATTACATGGCCCGGGAGATCAACTGTAAGATCGTCTATTACGGTCCTGGTCTCTGCGGTAAAACCACGAATCTTCAGTACATTTACGAGCGCACCAATCCCGACGCGAAGGGCAAGATGATCAGCCTCGCGACCGAGACTGAGCGCACTCTGTTCTTCGACTTTCTGCCGCTCTCGCTCGGTGAAATCCGCGGTTTCAAGACACGCTTTCACCTGTACACGGTGCCGGGCCAGGTATTTTACGACGCTAGCAGGAAGCTGATCTTGAAGGGCGTCGACGGCGTGATCTTCGTCGCTGACTCGCAGATGGAGCGCCTGGAAGCGAACCAAGAGAGCGTTGAGAACCTGCGCACCAACCTGGCCGAGCAGGGCTATTCGCTCGAAAAGATTCCGTACGTCATCCAGTACAACAAGCGCGACTTGCCGAACGTCGTTTCGGTCGAAGAGCTGCGCCCGTTGATCAACCCGATGAACGTGCCTGACTACGAAGCCAACGCGCGCGCTGGCGTGGGCGTGTTCGACACGCTCAAGGCCGTCAGTAAATTGGTTCTGAACGAGCTGAAGCGCGGCGGGTGACGTGGGAAGGCCGCCCGGCGCGGCCTTCTAAAAAGGCGAAAGCCGAGGCGCGCGCCAACAAGCCGCCTGAGCCGCTGACGCGTTTGAAGGTCGAGCAAATGGCGCTCGCCTACGTGAATCGCTTCGACTGCACTGCCGCCAAGCTGAAGCGGCACTTGGCGGAACGCGTGCGCAAGCTGGGCGGCGACGAAAACGCCGAGGCGTGGATCAGCGAACTATGCGAGCGCTACCTCGGCTCGGGCGTGCTGAACGACGTGCGCTTCGCCAAGAACCTGGCGTCGCAGCTGACGACGCGTGGCAAGTCCTCGCGGATGATTTCCCAGAAGCTGGCGATGCGCGGTGTGTCGAGCGAAGTCGCGCAAGAGCTGATGGCGACGCGCCGGCAAGACGAGCCCAACGCCGAGCTCGACGCGGCACGGGCTTTTGCGCGCAAGCGCCGGCTGGGTCCGCACCGCGATCCGGAAAAACGCGCTGAAAGCCGCCAGAAAGACCTAGCTTCGCTGGCCCGGCAGGGCTTCAGTTTCGACACCGCCAAAAAGGCGCTAGCGGCCGACCACGGCGACGACGAATTCTAGAGAGTCGACATGCAGGACTACGAGCAGCTGGGCGCCTTCTACTTGGGCAGCGGTTACGATCTTGCGGAGCGCAAACGTCGTCCCGAGCTCGTGTTGTACGACTCGCGGCATTTGACGACGCACGCCTTGTGCGTCGGCATGACCGGTAGCGGCAAGACCGGCTTGTGTATCGGGCTGCTCGAGGAAGCGGCGATCGACGGCATCCCCGCGATCGTGATCGATCCGAAGGGCGACATCGCCAACCTGCTTTTGACTTTTCCCGGCGCCAAACCGCAAGACTTCTTGCCGTGGGTCGACGTTGAAGAGGCGGCGCGCCAAGGGCTCTCGGCCGAAGCCTTCGCGGAAAAGGTCGCGACCCAGCACGCGGCCGGCTTGGCGGAGTGGGGTCAAGACGTCGCGCGCATCCAACGTTTCCGCGATGCGTGCGACCTGACGATCTACACGCCGGGCAGCTCCGCCGGGATCGAGCTGTCGCTGCTGCGCTCGTTCGAGCCGCCGGACGCCGCGGTGCTCGAGGACGCCGAGCTGTTCGCCGGCAAGGTCGAGGGCACGGTTTCCGGTTTGCTCGGCCTGATTGGGGTCGAAGCCGACGCGTTGCGTAGCCGCGAGCACACGTTGCTTTCGCAGATCATTTCGCTGGCTTGGGCTAAAGGAAAAGGCCTCGATTTGGCCGGGATCATTGGTGCGATTCAGGCGCCGCCGTTCGAGCGCGTTGGCGTGATCGAGCTCGAAGCCTTCTACCCGAAGAAGGATCGGGCGGACTTGGCGGTCGCGGTCAACGCGCTGTTGGCGTCGCCGGCGGCGGCTGGTTGGGCGCGCGGCGAAGCGCTGGACGTGGCGCGCTTGCTGCGAACGCCGGCTGGTAAACCGCGCGTCTCGATCATCTCGATCGCGCACCTTTCGGATGCGCAGCGCATGTTCTTCGTCACGCTGTTGCTCGACGAAATGCTGGCGTGGATGCGCCGCCAATCCGGCACGTCCAGCCTGCGGGCGCTGCTCTACATGGACGAGATTTTTGGCTACTTCCCGCCGACCGCGGCGCCGCCCAGCAAACGTCCGATGCTGACGCTGCTCAAGCAGGCGCGCGCGTTCGGGCTCGGCATTGTGCTCGCCACGCAGAATCCGATCGATCTCGATTACAAGGGTCTCTCCAACTGTGGGACGTGGTTCTTGGGGCGGCTGCAAACCGAGCGCGACAAGCTGCGCGTGCTCGAGGGCCTCGAGGGCGCAGCGCTTGGCGCGAACCAAGCCTTCGACCGCGGTGTGATGGATCAGGTGTTGTCAGCGCTCGGCTCACGGGTGTTCTTGATGAACGACGTGCGCGAAGCCGGGCCGATCATTTTTCAAACGCGGCACACGTTGTCGTTCTTGCGCGGTCCGCTGTCGCGCGATCAGATCAAGGCGTTGATGGATCCGAAGAAGGCTGCCGCGCCGCCGCCCGGACCCGCCAAAACGCTTGAAATGGAGGCGATTCCGGCTGCCGCGGGCTCGCCTGTCGGGCGACCGTTGGCGCCCGAGGGTTTGCCGGAGCTGTTCCTTCAGGCCACTGGTGACGGCGCCGTCACGTATCAGCCAGCGATCGGCGTGACGGCCAAGCTGCACTTCGTCGACGCCAAAGCTGGCATCGACCACTGGCGAAACGTGGCGCTGCTGGTGCCGCTCACTGAGCAGACGCTCGATCTCGATGCGGCGACTGGCACAGCCGTCAACCCGGCTTTGCTGTCGAGTCTGGTGCACGAGCCGCTGGCCGGCGCCGCGTTTCTGCCCTTGCCCAGGCGCGCGCCGTCAGCCAAGCAGCTCGCCGGTTGGAAAAAGTCAGTGGCCACGCAGCTACTGCAGCAACGGCTCGAGCTGTTGACCTGTCCTTCGCTCAAGCTCAAGGCGTCGCCCGACGAGTCTGCAGCCGCGTTTCAGGCGCGCGTCGATCAACAAGCGCGCGAAGGCCGCGACGGCGCGCTCGAAGCGTTGCGGGCCAAGTACGATCCGAAGTTTCAACAGCTGCAGGCCAAGCTCGACGCTGTCGAGGGCAAGCTTGCCGAGCAGCGCGCCCAAGCGGGCGCTCAACAGGTCGACACGGCGGCTGCGATCGGCTCCACGTTGCTTGGGGCCCTGATGGGCCGTTCGGTGCTCTCGGCGACCAACGTGCGACGCGGTGCGTCGGCCGTGCGCAGCGCGAATCGGGCCAAAAAAGAGATCGGTGACGTTTCGCGCGTCGAAGAGCGGCGCGCTGCCTTGCGCGAGAACTGGGCAGCTTTGCAGGCCGAGGCCAACACCAAGCTGGCCGCGCTTCAGGCCAAGGCCCCTGGCCCCAGCCTCGAGATCAGCCGCGCGCAGATCGCGCCGCGCAAAGCTGATATCGACGTCGGTACGCTGGTGCTGACCTGGCTGCCATTTCGGCGCGATGCCGCGGGAAATCCGAGCTACGCCTTCGTGCTGGCTTGAGCCGCGCCAGAGGTTGAGCCGTTTTTTGGATCTGCCAAAGTCGGCGATGATCCGTGCTGGCGGCGCCTGCTTGCCGACTGGAGCAAGGTGAATCGCTACGGGGACGAGAGCCGCAAGCAAGGGTTGAAGAAGCTCGAGTCCGACGAGGCCGCCAAGGTCGACGTGCTGATCCGTGATCCGCGCTTGCTCGCCGAGATTGAGAATCTGCGCGTGCTCGATGGCTGTCGGAAGTAGCGCGCGGGCTGTCCACTAGCTGGTTTGTAGCGTAGCTCCCGCGCCGACGCTTGACTCATCACTACGCCACACGAGATGCTCCCCACGTCGCGAAAGGGAGAAACGACCATGAATCGGCATTCGACGCTGCTGGCTTCGACGTGGTGTGCGCTCGCGCTGTTTGGCTGTGGTGGGTCCGAGAAACCGGCGGCCGCGCCGGCGCCTATCGACACTGTTGCGGCTCCCGCGCCTACCCTGGCCGCGCCCCCGGCGCCGGCTGCCGAAGCCGCGGCTGCTCCCGCTCCCACTCCGGTTCCGCCCAAGGATCCAGTCTCGCTCTTCAACGGCAAAGATTTGACCGGCTTCGTGCAAATCCTCGACTCGAAATGGGTCGTTGAAAAAGGTGTGCTCTTGGCCCGGCAAGATCCGAAAGGGCGCCGCGGCGGTGAGAGCTGGCTAATCACTGAGAAGGATTACACCGACTTCATTCTCACGCTGAAGTACCGCGTCACGAAGGGCGGCAACAGCGGCGTCTTCTTGCGTGATCCCGTGTCGCGCGCCGATCGAAAAGCGGCGGCCGACGGTGGCCCAGCACCTTGGGAGATCGGGCTCGAGGCGAACATTCAAGATTCGCCCAAGACCGATTGGCCTACCGGCTCTGTCTACTCAATAGGTACCGCCGCCGCGCATGGTCTCGACAAGCCCGGCGAGTGGAACGACATGAAGATCAAGGTGCAGGGCGAACAAGTCGCAGTTTGGCTGAACGACAAGCTCGCCGTCGACGTCAAGCAAACGCGCACCAAAAAGGGCGGCATCGGCTTTCAACGTCACGGCACGCCCGAGTACAAGGACAAGCTGGTCGAGCTCAAAGACATCATGATCCAAGAGCTGTGAGGCACGCGCGCTAAGCGGCTACGCCGACAGCAGCTTGTCCGCTAGGGCTTCGAGCCCGCGTTTGCCGCCAAAACCAGCTTGGCGCACGACGATCTCGCCGTTGCGAACGCCGATGAATGTGGGGAACCCGCGCACGCCGAGCGTCGCGACCAGCTCGGAAGCTTCGTCGCCGTCGATCATGACGACCTTCAGACGGCCGGCGTGGCGGCTGGCGAGTTCGGCGATGATCGGCGCCGCGGCTTTGCATGGCGGGCACCACTCGGCCGATACGTCGATCAGCACTGGCAAATCGGATTTCAGAACCTCGTGAGCGAAGCTCAGGCCATTCACGAGTAGCGGAACTGTCAGGGCGGTCATGCTGGTAGGAGCCAGCGGCACCGCCAAACGTTACATGCCAGACGCGTCGTTTTTCTGAAGCGCCTCAGCCAGCCGGGCGCGCAGGCGGCTGAGCTGGGTGCGGACGGCGCCGTCCGACATCCCCAGCTCGGCGCCGATTTCGGCGGCACTGAAGTCCTCTAGCTCAGCCAGCAGCAGGATCGAACGGTCTCGAGCTGGTAGCGCTAAGAGCTCGGCCTCGAGCAGCCGGCCGAGCTCGCGCCTGGCGGCCTGCTCTTCCGGATCGCTGGCGCGCTCCTGGCCGACCGGCTCTGCGCTGGCGTCGTGCAAACCGGCATCATTCTTTTGCCCCCGCCCGAGCCGTCGGCACGCCGACGCCACGACCCGGACCAGCCAGCCCTCGAGCTTCGAATCGTCGCGCAGCTCGCTCACGTGCTCGGCCGCGGTGACCAGCGCGTCCTGGACTGCGTCTTCGACCTCGGCGCTGGTTCGGCAATGGCGGCGACCAGCCTCGAAAAGGCGCTGGCTGTAGCAGCGCGTGATCTGATCGAGCGCTTCCGGCCTGCCCTCACGAACCAGCAGCATCAGCCTCTCGGGGCTGCATTCCGGCGCCGGTAACGGAGCCGGCGACGCGGACGGAAGCGTAGGCCGGACCACCCCCATTACTTATCTAACGCCAGACCTAGACGCCACCTGGCTTTCAAGGGCGCCCGCAACTCTGATAGCTTGATAAGAGTGTCCTTCGTCGGGCACTCATGATTCCGCCTCGCTTGGAGGGTTGAATGTCGATTGCTCGTTCTGCCGGTCTCGCCGCACAACTTGCGGTTTGGTTGCTCGTGGCGGCTGCTGCGCCACAGAGTGCTTTCGCACAGGCGCCTGGGAAGGGTCCCGGCAAGGCCGAACGCACCGCCGCGCGTGACGCCTACGACAAGGGCACCGTGTCGTTCGAACACGGGGACTACGTCACGGCGCTCGACAGCTTCGTCAAGGCGAACGCACTCATCCCCAGTGTTCAGGCCATGTATTGGATTGCGCTGGCGCAAGACAAGCTCGGTCACAGCGAGGCCGCGCTCGAAGCGTACGAGGCGATCAAGGCGCGCGCCGACTTCAGCAAGCTGAGCGAAGACAAAGCAGCCACCGTCAACGCACGCTCGGCCGCGCTGAAGGCGCCGCCAGCGCCGCCCGGGCCGCCCGCCGCCCCCCCAGTGGCAGAGCCGCCGCCCGCAACCGAGCCGCCGCCTGCAACCGAGCCGCCGCCCGTCGCGACGATTCCGCCTCCGCCCTTGAGCGAGCCGCCGCCGTCCGACGATGACGTGCTGCCGAAGCGGAACACCGGAGAGCTCGGCGTGATGACCGGCCCGCTTTTCATTTCCGACGCGAATAACTTCGTGAAACCGGGCTACGCCCGCCACGAGTTCAAGGCGCCGACTTGGCAGGTGGGTCTTCGGGCCGCCTTTTTCCCGGAGAAGATCTTCGGTGTCGAGGCCGAATGGGCGCACGGATTTGGCCGGCTCGGGCGGCGCGCCGACGGCGGCACGACGCGTGAGTCGGACGACGTCAACCCGGTGAAGTTCGATGTGGTTCGCGGTCATTTGATCGGACAATTGCCGACCTCACGCATCGTGCCGTTCGCGCTGTTGGGTGCGGGCTTTCTTCACGCCGCCTCGAACCAGATTGGTAAAGACACCGACTTGCTGGTCGAAGCGGGCGTTGGTGTGAAAGTGATGGCCACCAAGCTGATCGTGCCGCGCCTCGACCTGCGCTTGAACATGACGCAGCGACGAGGCGGCGGTTTCACCGACGGCATCGCCTTCAGTCCCGAGATTTTGCTCGGCCTCAGTTTCCGACTCGGTGACTAGATGAGCGACCTTGCGCCGCAACCTGCGGCCGAGCGCACGCGATCGATCGATTTGCTCCGCGGCAGCGTGATGGTGCTGATGGTGCTCGATCACGCGCGCGATTTTTTCGTCGGCACAGGTCCCGGCGCGACCGATCTCGCGACCACGACGGTTCCGCTGTTCTTGACGCGTTGGATCACCCATTTCTGCGCGCCGGTCTTCGTCTTACTCGCCGGCGTTTCAGCACAGCTATATGCGCGCAAGCGCGGGCTCCAGCAGGCGCGCCATTTCTTGGTCACGCGCGGGCTGTGGCTGGTGCTGCTCGAGCTAACGATCGTGCGCTTCGCCTGGATTCCAGAGCCGTTTTACCACTTCGTTCTGCTGCAAGTGATCTGGGTGCTGGGCTGGGCGATGGTCGTGCTCGCGGGGCTGAGCTACCTGCCTCGCCGCGCCGTGGTGGCGGTTGGGCTTGCGATTGTGGTTGGCCACAACCTGCTCGACGGCTTCGATCGTGGAAATTTTGGGCAGCTCGAACCGGTTTGGAATCTGCTTCACGAACGCGGGATGGTGAGACTCGGTAGTCGCCGAGTGTTCGTTTCCTACCCGGTGTTGCCATGGCTCGGCGTGGCCGCGCTCGGCTTCGGGCTCGGCGCTTGGTACGAGAAAACCGCCGTCGAGCGGCAGCGATTGCTGATCCAGTGCGGCGTGGCGGCGACGCTAGGCTTCGTCGCGCTCCGCGCGCTCAATGTCTACGGCGACCCCCATCCGTGGAGCTCGCAAGCGCGCGGCGCTGTATTCACCGTGCTGTCGTTTCTCAACTGTCAGAAATACCCGCCATCCTTGGCCTACCTACTGATGACGTTGGGGCCGGCGCTGGTGGTGCTGGCGCTGCTCGAGCGCTTGCCGGCGCGCGCCTGGCAGCCGATCGTTACCTTTGGGCGCGTCCCGCTGTTCTTTTACGTCGCGCACCTGTACCTGCTGCGCTTCAGCGCGGCGCCGTTGGCCCTGATGCGCTTTGGCAAGTCGGCGTTCCAGCCGCCGCCCGGGCACGCCGGCAGTCCTGAATATCCGCTGTGGACGGCCTATGCGGCGCTGACGGTTGCAGTGCTGCTGCTGTATCCGGCGTGCCGCTGGTTCGCGCGCAAGAAGGCGGAAGCAAAATCGCCTTGGCTCAGTTACCTGTGATGTCTGTGGTGTTTTCTGAGCTTTCTGCCACACCGTTCACGTGCACGAAAACATCGACGGGCAGCCGAATTCGGGCGGCTGCGGCATCCTCGAGAGCGACATCGACGCTGGCTGGGCGGCGTTTCCGAAGTAGCTACCAGCTCAGGTTCGACTGGCAGGGTTTTGGCTCATAAACCGTGTACTGGCGGTACACGCAGCGACACGTAGCCGCGCGCCTAGCCGTCGCTCGGCGCGCTCGGGGTCGGCAGAATCAGCTGATAAAACGCCAAGTCGAGCCAGCGCCCGAACTTGAAGCCCGCTTCTTTGATCGTGCCGGCGTGGACGAAGCCGAGCTTCTGGTGGAAGGCCACGCTCTCGGCGTTGGCGGCGTCGATGCCGCCGATCAGGGAGTGCAGCTGCTGGTCGGTAGCGCTCTGAATCAGCCTTTGCAGGAGCGCTCTGCCGACGCCTTGGCCGCGCTGTCCGCGAGCAACGTAGACCGAGTGCTCGACCGAGTATTTGTAGGCGGGCCAGGCGCGAAAGCTGCCGTAGCTGGCAAAGCCCAACAGCGCGCCGGCGTCGTCGAGCGCGCCCCAGACCGGAAACTGCCCCACGCGTTTGGCCTCGAACCAGCCGGTCATGCTGGCTAGCTCGCGCGGTCGGTAGTCGTAGAGCGCCGTAGAGCTCACGATCGCGTCGTTCAAGATGTCTAGGATCGCGCCGCCGTGCTCGGAAAGGGTGCATTCCACGAGCCGCATCGGCGCAAGTTAGCATCGACGCCGCCGGAAGTGGATTGCGGTCGGGTGGCGGCTGTACCATGCAACTCTTCGTGGAATTCGCCCGCTTGGCGGTGGCGGCGCTCGCCTGGTTCTTGCTGCACGCCGCCGTTGCCGGCAGCGGCCTGCGCGTGACGTTGGTTCAGCGCTTCGGCGACAAGGCCTACCGTGGCGGCTTCTCGCTCGCCTCGGTCGCCTCGCTGTGGTGGCTGATCTACGAGTATGGGCGCGCGCCGTACGTCTTGCTCTGGGTAACGCCGCGGCTGCTCTACTTCGTGCCGATCGTGATCGTGCCGGTCGCGTTCGTGTTCTTGATCGGGGCCTTCACGGTGCCGAGCCCGACGGCGGTCGGAGGCGAAAAGCATTTGGCCGCCGAGGATCCAGCGCGCGGCTTGCTTCGGATCACACGCCACCCGTTCCTGTGGTCAGCGGTGCTGTGGGCGTTGGCGCACGTGCTCGTGAACGGCGACGCTGGGTCACAGCTGTTCTTTGCCAGCCTGGGCCTGACCGCGCTGCGCGGCACCTTCGACATCGATAGAAAGCGAAGACGCACGAATCCGATCGAGTTTGCGCGCTTCGAACGTTCGACCTCGAACGTGCCGTTCGGCGCCCTGCTGCGTGGACGCAACCGCCCGGTGTTGCGTGAGGTGTGGCTGCCCGTCCTGCTGGGCTTGGCGCTTGCTTTGGGGGCTATTGCCCTGCATCCTCATTTCTTCGGGGCTTCTGCAGTCCCTGGCCTCCATGGTTGACGGACCTCGCGTGAAAGGCGTGGCGTTCCGCTCGGTGCTCGCGAGCTTGGGCAAGCTGCGCGGCAAACCTGCGCAGCAGGCCGCGATGGCCGCGCTCGGCGAAGAGCTGCGCAACGGCTTCACCTACGGCGCGATCGTGTCTGGCGGCTGGTACTCGATCGATTGGTACAAGGAGCTGTTTCGCGCCATCCGCAGCTCGAGCGGCGAGGGCAAAGAGCTGGTGCACGAGATCGGTCGCCAGTGCACGCGCGACGACATGGCCGGCATCTACAGCGTGCTGGCCAAGCTGATCTCGCCGCAGTCGTTGTTCTCGCTCAGCCAGCGCGTGTTTTCGAACTACTACTCGATTGGCAAGGTCGAAGTGGTCGAGTCACGCAAAGGTTACTCGCAAGCGCATTGGACCAACTGCCAAGCCTTCGACGAGAACATGTGGACCGAGATCCTCGGCTCCTGCGTGCAGCTGCTCGAGATTGGCGGGGCCGAGAACGTGCGCGCGCGAATTTTAGTAGGCGGCCACGACGGCAGCGACACGATGGATGCGGCCGCCCACTGGAGCTAGTGCGGTGCCCAGCGCCGCGTGGGGGTGCGCCCCGTGGTGCTCGCGCGAGAACATTTCAACGGTCGCGTTGCTGTCCGGACACTTCTAGGGCTGCTTTTTGGCCGTTTTTACCGCGCGGGGTTGCCCGAAATTCTTGGCCAACGGCACTCACCTACGTAGTCTTCGCGCGCGCGAAAGCTACGTGCACCTTTTTCCATTTAAGAGTGATCGCTTTGTGAGCCGCTTGGCCACGTAAAGGAACATACCGACCATGTCTTCACGCTCCCTCAATCGCAAAGACTTCCTGGTTCTCACCGTGTCCACCGTGGCCGCCTCGGTCCTCGCCGCCGCGTGCGGTACGGATGACCCCGTAACCCCAGTTGGCAGTTCCGCCGGTACCGGCGGCACCGGCACGGCCGGCACCTCGACGACGGGCGGGACCGGCACCTCGGGCAGCACCGGCACCTCGGGCAGCACCGGCACCTCGGGCAGCACCGGCACCTCGGGCAGCACCGGCACCTCGGGCAGCACCGGGACGAGCGGTTCGGGCGCTGGCGGCTCCAGCGGTTCGGGCACTGGCGGCTCCAGCGGTTCGGGCGGCGCGTCGGGCGCTGGCGGCGGCGGCGGTTCGGGTGGAACCGGCGGCGGCATGTGTGGCGAGGACATCATGGTCACCAGCTCCGGCCAACACACTCACACGCTCAAGGTCACGGCCACCCAGATCACGGCCGGCACCGACGTGACGATCGAGACCAGCTCCGGCTTGAACCACACCCATTGGGTCAAGGTAACCGCAGCAGACTTCACCAAGCTGAAGGCCGGCATGGAAGTGAAGAAGAAGTCCTGCAGCGGCGGCAACCACGAGTACGTGCTGAAGTGCGGCGGCGGTGCCAGCGCGGCAATGATTCCCGACATGACGTCATGTCCGGATGCCGACATGTGCGGCAACGCGATGGCGACGCCCTGCAACTGAGCTAAGGCAGGTCAACGGCTGCTAGCCGTCACCAAGGGACTGCGTCAATCGACGTGGTCCCTTTTGCTTGTGCGCCCGGCTCCGCCGCATCACGAAGCGGTCCGGCGGACGAAGCATCGAAGCCATCCACCTCAAGCACTGGAAACGAGGCACGACCACCTTCCGCTTCGAACCGCCCGGTGCGGACCCGCATGCCGGGTGGTGTGGCAGGAGACCGAGGGATCGCCTCGGCCCTATGCCGATTGTTCTCGCCGCGCTTGCTCTCCCGCATGGCGTGTCACACTGAGCGCCCGCCATGCCTCCGTCCAGCACCGGTTTCGCGCATCTCGTCGGTCGTTTCTGTAAGCTCGAGCTGAAGCGCTTCGGTCCGTCGGGCGCGTTCTTGGGCGAGGTCGACGGCGACCTGCAAGGGCCGGCGCTGTTGCTGCTGGGGCCGGAAATTCCTGACAACGCGCGGGTTGGCGATGTGGTGCCGGCGTTCGTTTACTTGGACTCCGAAGACCGGCCGCTGGCGACGACGAAGATTCCGAAGCTGGCACTCGATGAGGTGGCGTTCCTGCGCGTTAGTGCGCGCACGCAGTTCGGTGCTTTCGTCGACTGGGGGCTGCCGAAGGAGTTGCTCGTGCCGTTTGCGATGCAGACCCGCGATCTGGAGGTCGGTGCGCTGCAACCGATCGGCTTGTACCTCGACGACAGCGGTCGGCTCGCCGGCACGATGCGCGTGACCGAGATGCTGCGTGGACGCGCGCGGCAGTTCGAGCAAGACGAGTGGGTCGCTGGCGAGGCGTGGCGCTGGGAAGAGCAGATCGGCCTGTTCGTGATCGTCGAGCGTTCGGTGGTGGGGCTAGTGCCGTTTCAGGAGCCGCACGGCCTTTCGCGTGGCGAGGCGGCTAAGTTCCGCGTTACCAACATCTTGCCCGACGCCAAGCTCGAGCTGTCGTTGCGCGGTATGGCGCACGAAGAGCTAGCCGATGACGCGCAGCGCATCTTGGAGGTCCTGAGCGGACCCCGTCCGCCGCGCGTCGGTGACAAGTCCGATCCGGGGGAAATCCGCGACGTGTTCGGGTTGAGCAAGAAGGCGTTCAAGCGAGCGGTGGGACGCCTGCTAAAGGAGCAGGCCGTGGAAATCGACGCACAAGGCTACGTGCGGCTCCTGCCGAGCTCAAAAACCGTCGTCGCGCTAGCTCCTGCCACGAAGCGCTGACCAGCCCACGCACGCTGGCGTCGGCGCTGCGCAAGACGCGGCCATGGTCGGCGAACAAGACCAAGAGCGCTGCGCCCAGAATCGCGAACATCATCGCCTGCAGCAGCCAACGATACGGCAACTGCCGCCAGCCCTTGACCAGCAATATCGCGTGGTCGAAGAATGCCGCTTGAAAATCGAGGTGTTGCGACTCTTCGTCCGCGATCCGTCGCAGCGAGACCGCCAGCGCCGGACTGCCAACGCCGCTGGCCAGCGCGCGGTAGTAGACGATGCCGATCACCTCGGCGATCGCGAGCGTCATCATCTTGGTGCGCAGTCCCAAGATCCTGCGACACGCCGTGAAGGCGCCGTTGGTCCAGTGCGCCGTCTGCAGGCGGCCGCCAAGCCCGCGAATCAGCATCGCGAGCTCACGCGAATGCCGCCACTCCTCCTCGATGTACAGCTGGATCGAGCGCCGCGTTGGCGCGTCGAGCGCCGGATCGGGATGCTCACGCATGTCTTCGTGGATCTTCCCGCCGGCGGATTCGCCGAGTTGAAAGCGCCCGAGTGACACGGCGAGTGGCGCGTGCAGCGGCGTGGGTACTTCGTCGCGAAGCCCTGCGCCCGGGGCGCAGTCGAGCCGCGCGTTACCTTCGAAATAGGCGAGCCAAGTCGTTCCAAACATCAGCGTTCCTCCTAGGCACTAGGAACGCATGGGCACGCGTAGCGCTTGGGGAGTGACCATGGAGACCTCGTGGAGGTTCCGTGGTGTGCGCTTGCGCTACGCGTACGTCGTCACGAACAAGCCGTACGGCTTGCTGCGTTACGCGTTGGCGTTGACGCGGCCGCGACGGGTGCGGTTCTTCGCCTTCACCTTGGCGCGGTGACGCGCCGAGCGGGTGCGGTCGGTCTTGCGGGGCTTCTTGACGGGCAGGTACATGGGGGCGCGGGATCTAGGCTGAAAAGCCTCGGCGAGCAAGTTGCGGCAGTACCAAGGTGCGACATGCCCGCTAATGCGCCCACTTTTCCGCACTTATTGGCGTCCGGAGTCGAGTTTTACGCGTCATAGCCGGATCCGGTTTGAGGGCTGCGGACACAAGAAGACATGCAGCGCGGTCGGGTGGCGTACGCCGCTATTTTATTCAGTGTTTCTGCGGTATTAGGCGCCTGCTCCGCGAATCCGGACGGCGACGGCGGGGGAGCGACCGTTTCGCAAGGCGGCAGTAGCTCCAAGGGCGGCTCGAGCAGCGACGCTGGAACGGTCGGTATCGGAGCTACTTCGGGCGGCCCGGAGATCGCGATTGGCGGCGCCGACGAGGGCGGACTGGTCGGCGAAGCGACCGCGCTCGAGTTCGACCCGCCGACAATCACGCTGGTGATCGACAGCGCTACCGCGGCAAAGACGGCCTCGTATTCGTTGAACGCCACGCTGAAGAGCGGCGCTACGGCGAAGGTCTCGGCCGAGTCGCTGGAGTTCGACCGCCCCGACCTGGCGGCGGCCAAGAACGGCGCGCCAGTCGTGCTGACCGCAACCGGCGCAGTCGCCGGCAAAGGCGTGCTGCACGCCGTGTTCGGTGGCCTCGAAGCCACGGCCGAGCTTGATGTGCAGCTGGTCGAGAAGGTAGTCACGGGCACGATCCCGGCCGAAGTCATGACCGCGCTCGACGGTGGCGGCGCGACGCCCGGCGCCGATCCGACCCTGACCAAGCTGCTCTATCCGTACGACAAGACGGTATTTGCGCTCGGTCTGCAGTCCCCGCAGTTCATGTGGACTGCGCCGGCGATTGCGACCGACGTCTATCGCCTGCACGTCGAGCAAACTGGCTACAAATTCGATTTGTATTCGGCCGCTACGACGCCGGGCAAACTGACGATTCCGCAGGACGCTTGGGACCGGCTGACATCGTCCAACACTGGCGACGCGATGCAGGTCACGCTGTCCCGCTACGACGGAACCACGCAGAAGGCGTACACCTCCGTCACCGAGAGCTTCACGATCGTGCCCGAGAGCCTGCGCGGCGCGATCTACTACTGGACGGCTTCGCGCACGACCGGTCAGGGCAACATCACGCGCATTTACCCGGGCGTGGGCGCGATGCCCGAGACGCTGGTGAAGGGCAAATGCGTCGGCTGTCACGCGGTGAGCGCCGACGGCTCGACGATGGTGGCCGACGTCGATGACGCCACCGCCCCGACGGTTGCGCCTTACCAGGCCGGGTTCGGCAACACGCGCGCGTGGGCTTCGTTTGACCTACCCGCCGCCACGCAAGCCATGCAAACGACGATGTACGGCGCAGGCCCGGCGCTCACGCCTGACGGCAAGTACGTCGTGTTCGGCAACGGCAAGGCGAGTCCCGCGCAAGTCGGCTCGAAGAACTTCAGCCTCGCGGTCACCAAGACCGGCGTCGTGGTGCCGACCAGCGGCCTCGACGACATCGTCTTCGGCAGCGCCGGGGTCGACCTGATGATGCCGTCGTTCTCGCTCGATGGAAAGAAGCTGGCGGCCGTTGAAGGTGCCGGCAACCTGATCGAGAACGTGATCCCGGACTCGAAGCGCATCGTCTACATGGACTTCGATGCGGCAGGTCCCAAGTTCGATCCCGTGCTGCACGAGGTCGCGAACATCAGCCAGTTCCCGGCCGGTAATCAGGGGCTCGGCTATCCAGCGTTCACGCCTGACAACCAATTCATCGCGTACCACACCGGCAAATACTCGACCGGTTGCCACCCGAAAGACGCCGATGAGGTCGTCAACCCGTGCCTCGACGGTTCGCGCGACAGCGGTGAAATCTGGATCAGCCCAGTCGCGGGCGGCACGCCGATTCGACTCAGCACGTTGAACGATCCGCCGGCCACCAAAGATCACGACGCTGGTCGCGAGCCGATGTTCTGCCCGGTCAAGCGCGGCGGCTACTCGTGGATGGTGTTCACCAGCATGCGCGATTGGGGCAATGAGCTCGTCGACGCCGGCCCGAACATCAACGGCAAGCGCCGGCTGTGGGTCGCGGCGATCGACGGTGATATCAAGACCGTCGACCCGAGCCATCCGGCTTTCTATCTGGAGGGCCAAGAGAACACGCCGAATATGCGGGCGTTCTGGGCGCTCGGGCAGTGCATTCAAACGCCGCCACCGGGTGAAACCGGCATGATGTGCAAAGCGAATTTCGAGTGTTGCTCGGGCTTCTGCGTCGACAAGGTGTGCGTCGACAAGACGTCGCAGACTTGCGCCGGCATCGGCGAAGCCTGCGAAAGCGCTGGCGACTGCTGCAACCAAAGCGTCGTCTCGTGTGTCGCCAAGAAGTGCAAAGTCATTCCGCCGCCTAAGTAAGCGGCGGAGTCAGCGGCCGGTCTAGGGCGTGTCCCTGAATTGCTGGTCTGCCCGTAGACGTGCCCGTGCCCGTGCCCGTGCCCGAAAAGCCGGCCGCCCGCGCATCTCGGTAGGCCGAGGTTCCTGGCGCGGGCGGTGCCCGCGCGCGCCGCGCCCAGCTGGGCGCGCAGGCTGGGCCTACGCTCAATCCGGTTCCTCACGGACCATCGGGCACGGGCACGGGCACGTTTACGGGCACGCGAGCGATCTCAATTCAGAGACACGCCCTAACGCTCGCCGAGCTTGGCCTTGAGCGACTGAATCTCGCGTTCCAGAGCTTCGCGCGCGAGCTTCTGGGACTCGGCGGCGGCGTGCGCTTGCTCAGCGATTGCCTTGGCGCTGTCGGCTGCAGCTTTCGCGCTGTCAGCGGCGGCAGTCGCGTTGTCGGCGATCGCTTGCACCGTCTTTGCGTGCGCTTTGGCGCGCTCGGCCTCGGCTTTGTTTTGCTGCGCTTCAGCCTTCGCGCGCTCGGCCTCGATCTTGTTGTGCTCGGCCTCGATCTTGTTGTGCTCGGCCTCGATCTTGTTGTGCTCGGCCTCGTTCAGCCAGCGGCGCTTGCCCGCACGGTCGTCGGCGATGAACAGGGTTCGGCCGTCGGCGATCACCCAGGCGTCGAGCGCTTCGACGTAAACCGGCGAGGCGCCAAAATGGACGCGCTCGAAGGCACCGCTCGCGTCGCGCCGCCACAGTTGCAGCGCCACCGGGCCGCCCAGCGATTTGGGCCCAGCTAACAAGGGGTCGAACACGACTAACTCGCGTGTCCCCATCGCGGCGTAGCGGTCCTGAATCGCCACGTACTCTTTGTGCGGGTGATTCTTACTGACGATTTCGAAGCAGAGCGTCGGCGCCGTGTGGCCAGCCTTCCAAAGACAGAGCGAGCCAAGCTCGTCCAAATCTTCCGGTGGCGGAGCCAGCACGCAGACGTCGGGATCGATGCCGGTCGTCGGGTGGTCTTCGAGCCAACGAATCGCCAGGTTGCGGGCGATTCGAACGTCGCCTGGTAAGCGACTCGCCCATGCCCGCAGCAGTAACTTGAGCGCCTCCGCAACTTCATCGTGAATTGGTGCCTCGGGCACGGTTCCCTCCGGAAGAACCCATGCCTCGAGGCTCGGGCGCACCGGGTACCGAATCGAAACGGTCGCGGGGAGCATGAGCGGCATTATACTCTGCATGGCTTCGCGCGCTGCTCTGCGAGGCGCGTGCCGCGCGCCCGGGACCGTGCTTCTTCGGGGAAAAGGCGGCCTGAGTCGCCACGCAGCGGTGGCCGCCAGCTGGCGGCGGACAGGCCTACCCGCCATTCCGAAGCGTCAGCGAAGGTCGCGGCGATTTCACGAATCCTTTGGGTCGCGAGCTGGCTTCTTGAGAAAAGGAGCACGGCATGACTCGCAATTTAGGCAGCTTGGATCGGATTTTGAGGGTTTCTGGCGCGATGGCGGCGGCGGTGTACGCGGTGACGGGACCGTTTTCGTTGGCGATTCGGCTCGGGGTTTTTGCTGCAACGGCCGTCTATCTGCTGGCGACGGCGCTGGTCGGGACTTGCCTTGGCTATCGGCTGATGGGCAAATCGACTTGCCCGACGGAAGAGCGCACATGACCGGAGACGCACACGAGCAAATGCTAGCGGCGGCTACGGGCGGCGACGACGTAGCGCTCGCCGATTTGGTGCGCGTGTATCACGACCGCGTCTACCGCTTCGGTTTGCGAGCTTGCCGCGATGGCTTCGACGCCGATGACGCCGTGCAGGAAGCGTTCGTCAAGCTGGCGAAGCGGCCGGACGTGGCCCGCGACGAAGGCGTGTTGTTTTGGCTGTTGGCCGTGGTGAAGCACGCCTGCCTACGAATGCTCCGACCGTTCGCGCGCGCGCGAAAGAACTTGGGCGAGCGGTTGTACGAAGACGACGCGGCGCTGGTCGACGAGCTCGATCCGCAGACGGCGCTCGAGCGCTGGGAGCTCGTGCAAGCCGTCCACGCTGGCATCGCCGCGCTCGATCGCCCGTACCGTGAAGTGCTGATCTTGCGCGATTTGGAGGGCCTCTCCGGTGAGCAGACCTGCGCGGCCTTGGGCCTAGAGCTTGCGGCGATGAAGACGCGGCTGCATCGCGCCCGTACGCAGCTGCGCGCGGCGCTCGAACGTTCGCCGGCCTCGACCAGAGTGGGGTGAGGCTCGACCGCTAAGTCGCCTTGAGCACGAAATCTGCGTCGCCTGCGGTCCAGCTGGCGCCTGCGCTCAGCCGCGTGACGCCGAGACCGAATGCGCCAGTCGCTTCTTCACGTGGTTGCACGGCGTTTGCCGGCAGACGCAGTGCGAGTAGCCGCGCTCAGCCCTTCGACAGCAGCTTCTGAATCAGCTTCTCGGAGTACTTTGAGAGCTTCTTGAACACGACGCCCATGCCGGGCGGGTCGGTTTCGAGCCGCACGACCTCGCCGATGCCTTCGATCACCTCGACGTCGTCCATCACCACCGTGAAGCGCAGCGTCACTTCCGAGCCGATCGGCAGCGGCGTGGCGGTCTTGATGAACGCGCCGGTGCGCGAAATGTTGGTGACGTACTCCTGGATGAACTGGTCGAAGGAGTCGAACTCCTTGTTTATCGTCAGGCGCTCTTCCTTACGGTTTGTCATGGTTTCCATCCGGCGTCTGATGGCCCGTGCCGACTACCGCGACCGGAGAGACGGCCGCCCGCTCGGTCCCGCCGAGTTTGTATAAACTCGCGCCTCGCTCGCGATCGTGATCTGGCCTTCCAAGGACTGTGGAGGTCGTCGCACTGTCGGGCTTCGCCCGCCAGAACCGCCGCACAGTCCTTGAAAGTCCTGGGTCATTTGCCCTGTAAATCGAACTGTTCGATGTGGTACTCGCGACGCGGATTGAACTCAATCCGGCGCATGTAGCGCTTTTCGGCTTCGACCACGGCGGGCTTTTCTTCGCCCTGCATGACGTCGATCACGGCCGGGTGGGCGTTCACGATCACCGAGTAGCCGGGCAACGTGTGCCGCTCACGCCGCAGCTGGCGCAAGATTTCGTAGGCGATCGTCGTACGCGACTGAATCTGGCCGGTGCCGTCGCAGTAGAAGCACGTCTCGTGCATCGTCCGCGTGAGGCTCTCGCGCGTGCGCTTGCGCGTCATCTCGATCAGACCAAGCTCGCTGATCCGATTGATCGTGGTCTTGGCTTTGTCTTTGACGAGCTGCTGCTCGAGCATACGCCAGACCTTCTCGCGGTTGGACCCGATGTCCATGTCGATCAGATCCAGAATCACCAAGCCGCCGATGTTCCTGAAACGCAGCTGGTAGGCGATCTCTTCCACCGCTTCGAGGTTCGTCTTGAGCGCGGTCTCTTCGAGGTTTTGGCTACCCTTGCCGACGTAGCGGCCGGTGTTCACGTCGATCGCCGTCAGCGCTTCGGCCTGATCGATGATCAAATGACCGCCGCTCGCTAGCGGTACCTTACGGCTGAGCGCGCGTGCGATCTCGTCCTCGATGCCGTAGGCGTCGAAGATTGGCTCGTCGCCGTTGTACAGCTCGATGTCTTTCACGCGCTCGGGCATGAACATCTCGACGAAGCGCACGAGCCGCGAGTACTGCTCTTTGTCGTCGATGACGATGTTCTCGATCTCGTCCGTGAACAGGTCGCGCGCCGTCTTCAGTACCAAGTCGAGCTCGGCGTAGAGCATGGTCGGCGCCTTGCCGCCCTCGTCCTTCTTGCGCGATACCTCTTCCCAAACCTTCACCAAGTAGCCGATGTCGGCCTTGAGCGACTTTTTGGTCAGACCTTCCGCGACGGTGCGCACGATCAACCCGCCCTTTGGCGGCTTCATCTGATCGACGACTTCACGCAGCCGCGCACGCTCGCGCGCGGAGCCGATGCGCTTCGAAACACCGACGTGTTCGACGGTGGGCAGGTACACGGCGTAGCGCCCAGGCAGCGAGACGTGGCTGGTGACGCGCGCGCCTTTCGTGCCGATCGGCTCTTTCGAAATCTGAACGATGACTTCGTCGCCTTCTTTGACGACCTCGGTGATCGGCACTGAGCGGGAGACACGCGAAGCTTGCTTCGGGCCGCCGCTGCCACCGCCGCTGCGACCACGGTCGTTGGGGCGCCGGTCGCGATCGCTACGTGAGGAGCCGCCGCGCGGACGATCTCCGCCGCCGCTACGGCCGCGATCTCCGCCGCCGCTACGGCCACGATCTCCGCCGCCGCTACGCGCTTGCGGCGCGGGTTGCGCGCGGGCCGGTGCCGGTGCTGCTGCCGCCGGTGCCGGTGCGTCGCCGCTGCGCTTGCGACGACGGCGACGGCGCTTGCGGTTGGCGTCGCCGTCCGCGCGCGCGGTGCCGCCGGCTCCACCCTCGCCACCGCCCTCGTCGCTGCGCGCTACGGCCTCCTCGCGGGGGCCGGCGTCGCGCTCGTCGTCGGGCTCTTCCTGCTCCTCTTCCTCTTCGTCGTCATCCTCGTCATCCTCTTCGTCGTCATCCTCTTCGTCGTCGCCCTCTGGATCCTTCGCGTCGGGATCGCTGGCCGGCACGGGTGCGGACGGATTGCTGGGATCGCTGTCGCCGTCGTCGTCGTCGGCGTCGGGATCGCTGTCCTCGTCGTCGTCGTCGTCGTCGTCGTCGTCGTCGTCGTCGTCGTCGCCGTCCTCGTCACTCTCGTCGCCGTCGTCGCCGGGAATGGGAGTCGCGACCTCCGACGGTGCGGCGTTGGCGACGACGCTGGCGTCGTCGTCGTCCTCGTCGCCCTCGTCCTCGTCCTCGTCCTCGTCCTCGTCGGCAACAACGGCAGCGGCCGGCTTGGCCTGCCCGAAGCGTCGACCGCCGTCCCCCTTGAAGCTCTCGCCGTCCTCGTGGCGGTGTCCGCCGGACAGGTAGGCCTCGAAGTCGTCGGGGCGGATCAGATCTTCGACGTGCAGGAACGCGGCGCGTTCTTGGCCGACGTCGATGAAGGCGGCCTGCATGCCGGGCAGGACACGGGTGACCTTGCCGAGCACGATGTTGCCGACGGTGCCGCGGGCCGCAGCTCGTTCGATCTGCAGCTCGGCAATCACTCCCCCTTCAATCAGTGCAACACGGGTTTCACGAATATCGCAATTGATGACCAACGTATTTTTGGGCATGTCCCTCGGACAGAGCGTTTTTCACGCGAGAAAGAAGTCTTTCGCGTCGACCTGGTTTTGCTCCATGAGGGAGCCTTCCGGCCGCCTGCCCCAAAGGCGACAGCCTGGGCCCCAGCTCGGGGCAAAACCGTGACGCTTGCGGTGCAGCGCACCACGGCGGCAACCGGCTGTCAAGTCGGCGAAAACTTTAGCAAATACGACGAGTTACTTGGCCCAGGTCGGGCTTGTGCGCGGGTTTTGCCTCGGTCGCCGCGCTCGGCCCGGTGCGCGCACACAGCCCTTGGGCCCGCCTTGACCGGACTCCGCGCCACACGGATGCTGGCTCGGCATGGCGGCTTCGTTCCTGGTTTTGGACATCGAGACGGTGCTCGACCCGGAGCTACCGATTACTCAGTCCGCTGAGGCCGAGCGGCTGCCCGCGCCCCCTCATCACAAGGTGGTGGTGATCGGCGCCCTGCTGTTCGACCAGACCTACCAGGTGCGGCGGATCGCGGTTCTTGCCGAAGGCAAAGACGAGCCCGGCATGCTGCAGGACTTCGCCAAGCTGTTGGAGGAGCGCCGCCCCTGCCTGGTGACGTTCAACGGACGTGGCTTCGACCTGCCGGTGATCGCGACGCGCTGCCTGCGCTACGGGGTGACCTTTCGTCACTATTACAACTCGCGCGACGTGCGTTACCGGTTCACCCCGGAGGGGCACCTCGACTTGATGGACTACATCGCGGACTTTGGCGCCACGAAATCGGCGCGCTTGGACGTCATCGCCAAGCTGTGTGGCATGCCGGGCAAGGTGGGCGTCGAGGGCAAAGACGTTGGCCCGATGGTACACGCGGGCAGGATTCAGGAAGTGCGCGACTATTGCTTGTGCGACGTCGCGCAAACGGCAGGCGTGTTTCTGCGGCTTCAGCTCGTGCGTGGCGAGATCGATCGTGAGCGCTACTTGGCCGGCATGGCCAGCCTGCTGGCCGCCATTCGTGAGAACCCCAAGCTTGCGCCAGTCGCCGCCGCGCTCAACGAAGAGCGCTTGATGTTGCGCGAGGCTGGCAGCCCGCCCGCGCCTCCGCCGTTGGTGGCGCCCCCGCCCGCAGTTGCCGAAGAAGGAACCCAACATGAGTGATTTGGCTACGAAACACTGCGCCGCCTGCACCGCCGAAACCCCGCGCGTAGCGCCCGAGGACGCGAAGCGGATGCTGACCACACTGCCGGGCTACAAGGCGGACATGCTGGTCGGCAGCATCTCGAAAGTCTACGAGTTCGCTGATTTCTACGAGACGATGGCGTTCGTCAATGCGCTCGCCTACATCGCTCACGTCGAGGATCATCATCCGGAGCTGGCGGTGAGCTACAACCGCTGCGCCGTGACCTACTCGACGCACGCGATTGGCGGCCTCAGTGAAAACGACTTCATCTGCGCCGCCAAGATCGAGGCGCTGGTTCGGCGCTAGGTTACGCACTTGAGCGACGACCCGCAGGCCCTGGAAGCCGAGGTGAGCAAGCTGCACCGCGAGGCGCAGCAGACCGACGTCAAAACGGACGAGCGACGCTCGGTCGTGGCCGAACGACTTTCTGAGCTGCGCCAGCTTTATAAACGCAACCCGGCCGCGTTCTCGACCGAGGTGTTGGGGATGCTCAGAGAAATAGCGGGGGCGGTCACCGTGCCGCGGAGTGCTTCCCAGCCGGCTCCGGCGCAGCCGCCCGAAGAGGTTCTGAAGGACGTTTTCGGCTACGACAGCTTCCGGCCGGGTCAGCGCGAGATCATCGACGCCGTGCTGGCGGGGCAGGACTGCGTCGGAGTGATGCCGACCGGCTCCGGCAAGAGTCTGACGTACCAGGTGCCGGCGATCGCGCTCGGGCGCTTTGCGCTGGTCGTGTCGCCGCTGATCGCGCTGATGAAGGATCAGGTCGACGCGCTGACCGAAGCCGGCGTTTCGGCCACGTTCTTGAACTCGACGCTGTCGTTCGACGAGCGGCGCGACCGCTTGGCGGCGATCGCGGCCGGTAAGCATCGGCTGGTGTACGTGGCGCCCGAAGGGCTGGAGGCGTCAGTGGGCCGGCTTTTGGCCGAGGTGCGGCCGTCGTTGATTGCGATCGACGAGGCGCACTGCATCAGCGAATGGGGGCATGATTTCCGTCCCGCCTACCGCAACCTTTCGAGCTTGAAGCGGCGCTTCGGCAACGTGCCGATGTTGGCGTTGACGGCAACCGCGACGCCGCAGGTGATGCGCGACATCGTCCAGCAGCTCGGCATGCGCGCGCCGACGATGTTTCGAGGCTCATTTTTCCGGAAGAATTTGCGGCTGGCCAGCTTCGTCAAGGGTGAGTCGCTCGGGCGCACCACGCGCGAGGCGATCGCCAGCCTGGTGCAAGCGCGGCCGGGTGAGAGCGGCATCGTGTATTGCCTGTCGCGCAAATCGACCGAAGAGACCGCCGACTACCTGAAGGAGCAAGGCTGCAAGGCGACTTGCTACCACGCAGGGCTCGCGCCTGAGCAGCGCTCGAAAGCGCAAGACGCGTTCCGCAACGACGACGTCGACGTCGTGGTGGCGACGATCGCGTTCGGCATGGGCATCGACAAGTCGAACGTGCGCTACGTCATCCACCGCGATCTGCCGAAATCGATCGAGGGCTACTACCAGGAGATTGGGCGTGCCGGTCGCGATGGCGCGCCGAGCGACTGCATCCTGTTCTATTCGTGGTCGGAGGTGGTCGCATACGACCGTTTCGCCGACGGCACCGAAGACGATGCAGCCGCCGATCGTCTGCGCTCGCAGGCGCGCGAAATGTTTCGCTTCGCCGAAGCCGGGCGTTGCCGGCATCAGCTGTTGGCCGAGTACTTCGGCGAAAGCATGCCGAAATGCGGCGAGAGCTGCGACGTGTGCCGCGGCAAGGTCGCGCTGCCGCCCAAGCTGCGCAAATCACGGCGCGGCAGCGAAGGTCCGTCGCGCGCGGCGGCGGTCGCGGCAGCGCTCGGCGCGTCCGTCGACGGTGATCTGCTGACCTTGCTGAAGTCGCTGCGCCTGCACTTGGCGCGCGAAAACGGCGTGCCCGCTTATCTGATTTTCAACGACGCCACGCTGCTCGAGATGGCGGCGCGAAAGCCGCGCAACGAGGCGGAGCTCTTGCAAGTGTCGGGCGTTGGTCCGGCCAAGCTCGAGAAGTACGGCACGGCGTTTCTCAAGTTGTTCAAGTAAGCGCGGCGAGTTTCGGGACGGCAGCCGGTTTTTGATCTGGCTGTGGCGGGGCTAGCAGGCAAAGTGACTGGCGCCGTGGCTCAGGCGGCGCGCCTGATCGCGAGTAGTGCCTCGAGGCAGGGCACCACGACGTCGCGCACACTCGTCGAGCGACGCTCGGTTTCGTCCAACGCGGCTTCGATGCGATCCGTTACGGCGCCGTGCTCGCGCTCGAGCGCCCAGCGCACGAAGCGAAACGCGAGCTCGGCGTGGCGCTGCTCGTCGCGGGCGATTTGTTCGTAGACGGCGCGAATTACCGGATCTGCAGCAGAGTCGGCGGCTTCGAGCGCTTCGAGGGCGGCACTGGTTTCGCCGAAGCAGCCTTCGGCGATCACCAGCTCGACGATGTCGGCGAGTGAGGTGACGACGAGGCTGCCCGCGACGTCGAGCGGGCCCGGACCAATGGCGCGACCCGCGTAGGCGCTGGCGATGCCGAAGCAGAGCTTGGTGTGCGCGGTTTCGTCGGCGAGCGCGGCCGTGCAGGCCTCGACCAATGTGGGCGGCGCGCCGAGTGACAACAGCTGCAAGCTGAAGCGCGCGAAGGCGGCGATGGAAGCGTGCTCCATTTGGCCCATTTTCGTCCAATGCTCGGCGAGCGCGCGGCGTTCGCTCCGCGTGAGGTGTGAACGGGCGGGTCGCGCGCTCAGCGTGCTCCAGTCGCGACGGGCGACTACGTCCGCGACGCGTGCTTCGGCGTCGATCAGAAACGGTCGGCCGCACACCGAGTCGTCGCAGACGCGCGCGTTGAGCCCGGCCTCCCAAGTGCAGGTTCCGCCGCCGTGCGTCTCGCAGTCGACGTTCGAGCGGCAGGCGTCCTTCGGCGATTGGCAGGCGAAGCCGCCCGGGCCGCAGGTGCCCTCGTAGGACGCGCACAGCAGCCCGACGCCGCAATCGGCGTCGGTTCTGCACGTGGCCTGCACGCATTCGCCGCCATGATCGGAAGCGCCGCCGCACAGGCAGAAACTTCCGGAGCCGCAGTCGTCGTCGTCGACGCACCCCGACTCACACACGCTGGTAGCTCCGCCGAAGCCCTCGTAATCGGTGTCATCGCAGTAGCCGTATTCGAAGGCGCGGCAAACCGACGGATTGCTTCCACAGTTGATCGACCCGTCTGCGCGCCGAATCGGAAGCGGCTCGGCGATGTCGTTGCCGCTTCCGCCTGCTGCGGCTGGGGCTCCCCCGAAGCCTTCGGCCGGCGCGCCGCCGACGACGTCACACGAGTACGCAATGGATCGGTGCGAGTACTGCTCCGCGCAGTGGACGAGCCCGCTCACCGGATCCATTTTCGGAGACGTGCAGTGCACGGGCGTGAAGCCCGTCGTGCCGCCGAAGCCCGTCGTGCCGCCCAGTGCAATTGCAGATCCGCCCGTTCCAGGCAGGACCTTGCCAGGGTTGTTGCTTCTGGAGCCGCCCTTGCCGGTGGGCATACTGCCGCCCTTGCCGCCACTGTCGTCCTGCGCGTCCCGGACCGCCGAGCCCCCGCACGCCAACGGAATCAACCCCAGTGATGCAAACAGCGAAATCCGAAGTCCCCTTGCGCGGTTCATTGCCGCCAAAGGAGCAATCGTCGTGCCAGCGAATTGGCCGCGAATTCTGAGGAAGTCCTGGGGGCGGGCTGCGTGCTGGCACAGCTGACACAACTTTGGCCGCAGCCGTTGTCAGGCTACGCGGCACGCTTCGACGTCAGCAGCGCCTCGAGGCAGGGCACCGCGACGTCGCGCACGCTCGCCGAGATCCGTTCACCTTCGGCCAACGCGGTTTCGATGCGTTCCGCGACGCCGTCATGATCGCGTTCGAGCGCCCAGCGGACGAAACGGAAGGCGAGCTCGGCGTGGCGCTGTTCGTCGCTGGCGATTTGCTCGTAGACGGCGCGAATTACCGGATCTGCGGCGGTGTCGGCGGCTTCGAGTGCTTCGAGCGCGGCGCTGGTTTCGCCGAAGCAGCCTTCGACGATCACCAGATCGACGACGTCGGGCAGTGACGTAACTTCGAGGCTGCCGCTGATATCGAGCGGACCCGGGCCGATGGCGTGACCGGCGTAGGCGCTGGCGAAGCCAAAGCAGAGCCTGGTGTGCGCAGTTTCGTCGGCGAGCGCGGCCGTGCAGGCTTCGACCAGCTCGGGCGGCGCGCCTAGCGACAACAGCTGCAAGCTGAAGCGCGCGAAGGCCGCGATTGAAGCGTGCTCCATTTGGCCCATTTTCGTCCAATGCTCGGCGAGCGCGCGGCGTTCGAGGGGCGTGAGGTGATCGAGGCGCGGGCCTGGATTGCCGGAGTCGTTCCAATCGCAGCGCGTCACCGCATCTGCCACGCGTGCCTCGGTTTCGACCAGAAACGGCCGCCCGCAGACCGTGCCGCCGCCGCATTCGCGATGTCCGTCGTCCCGCAACAGGCAGCTTTGGTCGGTCTCGACACCCTGGCAGCTCGCGCAGTCATCGTGTGCGGTCTGACAAGAATAGGGACTCGACCCGCAACCCTCCGAATAGGAAGCGCAGTGGTAGCCAGGGTCGCAATCGTCGTCGCTGCGACAGTGGTCGTACCTGCACACGCCGATTGCCGTTCCGTCGCAGCGGCACATGGCCCCCGCGCCACAGTCCGCGTCGACCAAGCAACCGGATTGACAGGCGCTGCGGATTTCGAACCCCCCTTGCGTGAGGCAGTAACCGTATTGGAACTGCTCGCAGACGGAGGTGTCGTTCGCGCAGTTCACAAATTCGGTCACGCGCGGCAAAGTGTGCGGATCCGTCGTGGGGCCAGGCGCGGGCGCAGCGGTGTCGGTGGTGCCGTTGCTGTCCCCGCAGACGGCGCTCTTCGTACGGTAGGTGTAGCCTTCCTCACAGAACACGATGCCATTCGCAGGGTTGGTTTGCGGCGATGTGCAGGTTGGCCCGTGGCCCGTGGCGGTCGCCCCGCCGTTGCTGCCTGCGGTCGCCCCGCCGTTGCTGCCTGCGGGGCTGCCCTCGGTGGCGCCTGCGCACGCAGCCGGCAACAGCCCCAAAGCAGCCAGCAGCGAGAGCCGCAGCGAGACACCGACACGATTCGATCTCATGCTTGGAGCTAAGCACACTGCATGCAAGCGCGCGCCTTCGTCGCGAATAATTGATTACGCGCCGTAAGGGGAGCGCTGGTCGACGCCATTGAGTGACGGTAGCGTGCCAGGCGCTTCTAGGTTTTAGGGCATTGGCCCCGACCTTTCATCGCATTTCGCGCCTCGGGCATGAGAGAACAAGAAGGCGGAAAGAGGGCGGGAAGGCG
This sequence comes from Polyangiales bacterium, assembly GCA_038252755.1. Taxonomy (GTDB): domain Bacteria; phylum Myxococcota_A; class Polyangia; order Polyangiales; family Polyangiaceae; genus PMG-095. Next base: position 154,881 of record JBBSAB010000007.1, read on the forward strand.
GGATCGGCGACTCACTGGGTTTGTTGAGGTGGATAAGGTTTGCGTGGCGCGTTTCCGTCTTCCGACGCGCTGAACTGCACGCCAGCCGCCGCCGCGCTTGCTCTGGCGAGCCGGGTCCAGGCTTGAGCGCGAGCGCCAGCGAGCCGCTCACGGCCGCTGCGGCCTGGATGCGGGTCGCCAGAGCAGGCACGCTAAGAAGGCCAGGCAATCGAGAAGACTTACGGAGCCGTCAACAGCGCGTGGGCGTCAGGTGCAGCGGAACCGACGGCAGTTTCCGTCTCGTGCGGCCCCCGCCCCGCGGCCCCCGCCCCGCGGCCCCCGCCCCGCGCGCCCCGCCCGCGCAAACGCTGAGCGCTGCACGCCCGCACCCCCATCCACCGGGGACCGCTACAAAAGCTTCTGCAAACAGGCCGCAGCTTGGCAGCCCCCCACGTTCGCAATCGCGACTCAGGGCTCGCGGTAGAAGCGCGGGACGCGGCGCGAGATGTCGGTCAACACTTCCCACGGGATCGTGTTGAGGCGGCCGGCGATTTCTTCGGCCGAGATGGTGTCTTGGCCGAGCGGGCCTTTTTGGGTGCCGAGCACGACGCACTCGTCGCCGACGCGGACGTCGTCGATTTCGGTCACGTCGAGCATCGCCATGTCCATGCTGACGATGCCGGCGACTGGGGCACGTTTGCCGCGCACGAGTAGCTCACCGCGGTTGGAGAGCGCGCGCGACAAGCCGTCGGCGTAACCCATCGGGATGGTGGCGATGCGGCTCGTGCGCTTGGCGGTCCAAGTGGCGCCGTAGCCAACCGTCGCGCCGGCGGGAATTTCGCGCACCGCGACCAGCTCGGTACGCACCTGCATGACGGGACGGAGCTCTTTGCAGATGCCGGAGCGCGGCTCGACGCCGAACAGGGCGATGCCGGGGCGCACGACGTTCAAGTGGGCGCGCGGGCTCTGCAAGATGGCGGCGCTGTTGGCGGCGTGGCGCAGCGGCGGATCGATGCCGAGGCCGCGCAACGCTGTCGACGCTTGGTCGAACAGATCCATCTGCGCGTTGATCGATTCCGGATCGCCGCCGTCGGCGCAGGCGAAGTGCGTCATCAAGCCGCCGACCTGGACTTCGCGGTGGCGCGCCAGCATCTCGGCCATCTTCGGCACGTCGCTCGGTAAAATGCCGAGCCGCGACATGCCGGTGTCGATTTTTACGTGCACGTTGGCCGGGTCGGCGCCGCTGTAGCGGACTTCGTCGGCCAAGGCTTCGACCTGCCCGGGGTCGTGCAAAACGGGCGTGAGCGAGTGCCGCAGCACCTCGCCGAAAGCGCGGCCGTAATAGCCGCCGGTGATCAGGATTGGCACGCGAATGCCGGCCTCGCGCAGCTCAATGCCCTCTTCGAGCAAAGCGACACAGATGCCGGTCGCGCCAGCGCGTTCGAGCGTGCGTGCGACGCCTTTGGCGCCGTGGCCGTAGCCGTCAGCCTTCAAGACCGCCCAAACCTCGGCGCCGCCCGCGGTGCGCTGCATGACGCGCAGGTTGTGGCGGAGATTGGCTAGGTTCACCTCGGCGCGGGTGGGGCGCACAGCGTCGGCCGGGACCGCGCGGGTGGGGCGCAGCACTCTTGGCAGAGGCGTAGCGAGGGCCGATGAGGAAGGCACGATCGCGGAGATTGCGGGCTGTCGTGTCATCGTCTCGAGCGTCATCGGTTAACCTTTTGCGCGGCCATACGTCAACTTAATCGCTCATTTCGTCCGTTCAGGCTGCACGCGGTCCGTCCCGGCTGAATCTATGCCGTGGCGACCGCTGAATGTCTGAACCGTTGAAATGAAGCTGCAGGCAGGAGCAGCTACTCAAAGCAACGCGCCATGCACTTTTTGTAGTCCGGATCACAGCTCTTGCAGGCGGCGCCTTTGGCGGCGGGGTCACACGCTTGGTTGCAGCTGCTGAACGAGCTCTTACACGCGCCGGCGCAGTCTTCACCTGGGGCGGGCTTTTCGATCGACTTGGCGGCTTCAGCCGAGTTGGAGAGCACCGGCGTCTTGCCGGGATCCGCAGACGCAGATGCGGGCGGCGCGTCTGGCACGGCGTTCGTGCGCGTGGCGATTGGCGGTGGCGGCGCGTGGACGCTGGTGGGCGACGGTACGACCAAATAGAACTGGCGCGAGTCGGTCTGCTGGTTTTCGCCGACGCGCAATGCCGGGCGATCGGTGTCGCCGGTCGCGAACGCGTGCACGCGGCGCCGCGCGTACTCGAGCCGATCGCGTGACTGGCCGTAGGTGTAGCGGTCGAGCCAGGTTGTCCAGCAAGCTTGGCGGTGCGTGGTGGCGACGTCCAGTTCGAGATCGAGCCGGTAGCAGTGCTCGAAGCGCACGTCGCCCTCGTAGATTGACTGCACGCTGGGTCCGCAACTCGCCGTGAGCGCGGGTCCGAGCAGCAATGCGACTGCCGGAACGATAAAGCGAAGACGCTGACTCACGCGCCGCATCCTAACACGCGGTCAAAGTGCTATGTGAAGGCCGTGTTCACAGGGCTCGTCGCTGGCACCGGGAAGCTAATCACGCGCGAGCGCCGCGGGCCGGGCTACCGCTTGGTCATCGGTACTGCCGGCATCGCGGGCTTCGACGCGCTGGCGTCCGGCGAGTCGATCGCGGTGAGCGGCGCGTGTTTGACGGTCGTGGCGCAAACGCCGACCAGCTTCGATGCCGAGGTTTCGATCGAGACTGCCGAAAGGACGACGCTCGGTCGGGTGCTGCTCGGTGGTGAGCTGAACCTCGAGCAATCGTTGCGTGTCGGTGATCGCTTGGGCGGGCACATGGTGAGCGGGCACGTCGACGGTGTCGCCAAGGTCGCTGCGGTCGAGCCGCAAGGCGACGCGTGGCTGGTGCGCATCGCGTTCGCGGAAGAGCAACGGCGCTACTTGGCGCCGAAAGGCTCGGTAACCCTCGACGGCGTTTCGCTGACCGTGAACGCGGTCTCTGGCCTCGAATTGAGCGTGATGCTGATTCCGCACACGCGCGAAGTCACCAGCCTCAAGCACTGGCGGGCCGGGGCAGAGCTGAACCTGGAGGTCGATTTGGTGGCGCGCTACCTGGTGAGCTACTTCGAAGCGACCGGACAAAACCCGGCTTCGGGCACTGACGGGCGTTTTGCCCTTGCGCTCGAGCGAGCAGGGTACAAATAGCCGCCGGCCAGGAGCCTATGTCGACCGAAACCGCTCGCATCCACGATCTCGACTCCGAGCTCATCTCGCGCGTTACCCGCGGCATCGAGCAAATCCGCGCCGGCAAGATGCTGATCTTGGTCGACGACGAAGATCGCGAAAACGAAGGTGATCTGGTGCTGGCGGCCGACAAGGTCACGCCCGAAGCGATCGCGTTCATGGCCAACTACGGCCGCGGCTTGATTTGCCTGACTTTGACCGAAGAGCAGATCGCGCGGCTCGAGCTGCCGATGATGGCGGCGCCCGGTCGCAGCGGCCCACGCCTCGGCACCGCCTTCACGGTCAGCATCGAAGCCAGCCAAGGCGTTACGACCGGCATCAGCGCCTCCGATCGCGCACACACGATCCGCGTCGCGATCAACCCCGAAGCAAAACCGAACGATGTCTTGGTGCCGGGTCACGTGTTCCCGTTGGTGGCGCGGCACGGCGGCGTGTTGGTGCGTGCCGGCCAAACCGAAGGCTCGGTCGATCTAGCGCGGCTCGCCGGTTCATCGGCGGCCGGCATCGTGTGCGAGATCGCCAACGACGACGGCACGATGGCGCGCATGCCTGATTTGGAGCGCTTTGCGGAGAAGCACGGCCTCGTCATCCTGACGATCGCGGACTTGATCGCGTATCGGCTGCAGACCGAGGCGCTGGTATCGTTGGTTGCCGAGACGCAGGTCGAGCTCGATCGCACGCGCACCACCTGGCGGGCATGCGTGTTCGAAGCCGTGCACGAAGGCAAGCAGTTCTTGGCGTTGGTGAAGGGCAATCCCGTCGCCGACCGCCCAGCGTTGTGCCGTATGCACACCGGCTCGAGCTTGGCCGACGTCTTCAGCAGCACGCCCAAAGACGGCGCGCGCAACCTGGGCGAAGCGATCGACGCGATCGAGGCCGCCGGTGAAGGCGTGATCGTCTACATTCCGCCGGTCGCGGATTTGAAGACCGAGTTGGCGATGGTGGCGCGGCGTGAAGGCCACAAGAGCTCGCCGCACGCCGCCGCGGCGCCGGCCGCAGCCAGCACGCGCCCGCACGGCGGCGCGCTGCGCGAATACGGATTGGGTGCTCAGGTGTTGCGCTCGCTCGGCCTGTGCCAAATCCGGCTTTTGACCAACAACCCCCGAAAAATTGCCGGGATTCAGGGACATGGGCTGACACTTATTGAAAGCGTGGCGCTCGTTGCCATGAACGCCTAGCGCGGGCGTGGCCTTTTCCCTGTGTTAAGAAGAAAAACTCATGTCGGCTGACTCATCCGTGAAATCGATCGAAGGCGCGCTGATCGTCCCCGAAGGCGCCAAATTCGCGATCGTGGGCTCGCGCTTCAATGCGTTCATCGTCGAGCGCCTGATCGAAGGTGCGGTCGACGCGCTGGTGCGCCACGGCACAGATCGCGCGAACATCACCGTCGTGCGCGTGCCGGGTTCGTGGGAGATCCCGCTGGTGTGTGCGCGGCTGGCCGGCACCGGCAAGCTCGACGCAGTGATCGCGCTCGGCGCGGTGATTCGCGGAGCGACGCCGCACTTCGATCACGTCGCGAACGAGGTCTCGAAGGGGGTGGCGCAAGCTTCGATGGATAGCGGCGTGCCGATCACGTTTGGCGTGCTGACGACCGACAGCATCGAGCAAGCCGTCGAGCGTGCTGGCACCAAAGCTGGCAACAAGGGCTTCGACGCGGCCGTGGCGGCGATCGAAATGGTCACGCTGGGCAAAGCCCTCAGTCAGCAAGGCTTCTGAGCGTGGGTGCTCGCACTACCGCTCGTGAGGCCGCGCTGCAGATGTTGTTCGCGATCGACGCGACTGGCGGTGACACCGATCAAGCCATCTCCGATTTTTGGCGTGAATTGCCGGGTGACGCTGAGGGCCGCGCGTACGCCGACGCGCTCGTGCGTGGCGTGCGCAACGACGCGGAAAAGCTCGACGAGCGCATCCGTGCCGCTAGCCAAAACTGGCGGCTCGAGCGGATGGCGCGGATCGACCGCAACGCGCTACGGCTCGGTGCCTACGAACTTTTGACCCGCACCGACGTGCCGCGCGCAGTGATTTTGGACGAAGCCGTCGAGTTGGCGAAGCGCTTCGGCGGCGAAGAGAGCAGCAAGTTCGTGAACGGCGTGCTCGACCGCATCGCCGATGATTTGGGACGCCAAGACACCGACAAGGGCTCGGCGGGCTAAAGCATCGTGGAGCTTCGGTTCACGCTCCCGACGCTGCGCAAGCTGGACCTGCTCGGCACTGAAGTGATCCTGGCCGCCGTGGCGAGCGACGAGCAGCCGCCGCACGGCTTGGCCGGTCTGCTCGATTGGCGATTGGCCGGACGCATCTCGGCGCTGATCGAGCGCGGTTTCGTGACCGGCAAAGTCGGTGAGGTCGTGCTGGTGCCGGGCAAGCCGAAGTTGCCGTTCGACAAGGTGCTGCTGTTCGGCGTCGGTCCGCGCGCCGACTTCAGCGAGCCGGTGTATCGCCTGGTGGTCGAGAAGATGTTGTCGACGCTCGAGGGCCTGCGTGTACGCAGCGCGGTGGTCGAGCTGCCAGGTCGCCACTTCGACGCGATTCGGCCCGACCGCGCCGCCGACATCCTGCTCGAGTGCTCGGGCAGTAAGCCGATGCACGACGTCTGGACCCTGGCCGAGACGCTCGAATCGCAGCGCTTGGTCACCCAGCACATGATCCAAGAGCGTCGCCGCGTGCGCACCTGAAACTGCTGCTAGAATATTGCAGCCGGAGGACGCCCTAACGTCGCGAGAGAGGCTGGCGAGGTCGGCTATTGTGAGACAGCATCCGAGCGTGGCCGGTAGGAAGCTCGCGCTCACGTCTGCGGCGGCGCTCGCGCTGCTGTGCGGAGGCGTTGGCGCGGCCTGTGATTCGACCGTGACCTCGGTCGGCGCTTGGGAGCCGATCACGCAGCGGCCCGAGCCGACGGCGGGTCAAGCTGGCTTGGGCGGTTTGGGCGGCGGCGGAGGAGGACGAGGAGGCGCTGCTACGGCGGGCGCACTACCCGAGGGTGGCGAGCCCGGCGCTGGTGGCGCGGACGAACCGACTGGACCAGGCCTGTACCTCGAAGCCGAGAGTGGCGAGCTGTCGAGCGATCCGATGGTTTCCGATAGCGGCTACGCGATCATCTCCGATGCTGCGGCGTCGGGCGGCAAGTACATTTTGCCGCCAGCAGGGCTGGTGTCCGACCTGATGCACGGCTCAGCGCAAGCCCGCTACACGTTCAATCTCGATGAAGCCGGCGACTACCTGATTTGGGGCCGGATCTTCACGCCCGACATCACCAGCAATCGGCTGTGGTTTCAAATCGACGGCGGTGATTTCATCCGTTGGCGCATCACCGTCGGCACGATCTGGTTCTGGCACGTGTTTCATCGCGACATGCTCTACGACAGTCCGATGCATTTCATGTTGGCAGCGGGTCCGCACACGCTGGTCATCGCCAACGACGTGCCCGGCGCGCGCCTCGACAAGCTCTACATCACGAATCAGGGTGACTCGCCGCCTGGTAACACCACCAAGTGTCACCCGCCGCACACCATCGATCGCGGCGGTGCTGAATGCGAGCGCAGCTGCGGGAGTCAAGCCAAGCCAGACATGCCCACCATTTGCTGCCCGGCGGGGGCGACGTCCTTCCCCGCCTACGACTGCACCAGTGGGTCTTGCTGCTTCCAGTGACGTGCCGGCTCAGGAAGCTGTCGACGTGCGCTCCCGTCCGCCCTCGCGCTCTCGTATGGTTGGGCCGACCCCTTTCGGCGCGTCAATCCGTATCGCACTTGCGACACACTTTGCTCAATGAATTCGCGGCCCCGATTCGTTGGCATGACGCTGTCGCACTTGCGACACCTTCGTCAGCGGCCGCTGACCTTGTCGCAAGTGCGACAGCGTCATGCCATCCGAGACCGCCCGCAGA
>JBBSAB010000008.1:0-157893 GCA_038252755.1 Polyangiales bacterium
CCGAGCGGCTTGGCCGGGAAGAAGCTGGTGCTGCCGATCAAGGTCACGCTGCAGCTCTTCTTGCCGTTTTGCGTTGCGCCGAAGCTCTGCGCGCCGTCTTCGATCACCGGGATACCGTGCTTCTTGCCGACCGCGTTGATCGCGGCGTAGTCCGGCATTTGGCCGAACAAGCTGACCGGCATGATCGCCTTGGTGCGTGGCGTGATCGCTTTTTCGATCTTGCTCACGTCCGAGTTGAAGCCGACCGGTTCGATGTCGATGAACACCGGCTTGGCGCCGACCAGCGGCACGACCTCGGCCGAGCTGATCCAGGTGAACGCCACCGTGATCACTTCGTCACCCACGCCGATGCCGAGCGCGCGCAGAGCGATCTCCAGGCTGTGCGTGCCGCTCGAGGTCGTGATCGCGTGTTTTACGCCGACGTAGCTGGCCAGCTGCTTTTCGACCTCGGCGATCTCGGGACCCATGATGAAGGCGCCATGCTCGAGCACGGCGTTCATGCGGCCTTCAATCTCGGCCTTGTACTTTTGATGCGGCGTCTTCAGATCGATGAATTGCATGATCAGGCTTTCAGCTCGTCGTACGTCTTCTGTCCCACCTTGAGCGCGTCCGGCAGCGGCGCGTCTTCGTCCAAGTCCAAACACTTCAGCACGCCGGGCGATACCTCGCGGTACTTCAGACCGGACTCGGCGCACACCATCACGCCGTCCGCGCCTGGCTTCAGCCGATGGCCGTGGCGGCTCATCCAACCCATTTGGCGGGCTGGGTTACCGACCATCAGCGCGTAGTCGGGCACGTCTTTGGCGACCACGGCGCCGGCAGCCACGAACGAGTAGCGCCCGAGCGTGATGCCACAGACGATCGTCGCGTTGGCGCCGATCGTCGTGCCGCGCTTGAACAGCGTGCGCTCGTACAACGAATGGCGATTCACCTGCGAGCGTGGGTTGGTGACGTTGGTCAGCACGCACGACGGGCCCAAGAACACGTCGTCCTCGATGACCGTGCCGGCGTAGATCGACACGTTGTTCTGGACCTTGACGTTGTTGCCGATCACGACACCGCCGGCGACATTGACGTTCTGGCCGAAGATGCAGCGCTCGCCAATTTGGGCTTTGGCCATGACGTGAGAGAAATGCCAAATCTTGGTGCCAGCGCCGATCTCGGCCGCGTTGTCGACGATCGCCGTCGGGTGCGCGAAGAAGGCGCGCGTCGGCGCGGCGACTTGCGGCGTGATCGCCTCGCCACCGGTTTCCAAGCTGCGCTGCGCCATGTCGAGCACCTGCAACACGCGCAGGCCTTCGGGGCCGTCGGTGCGCGGGCGTTTCTTGTCGCGGCAAGACGTCAGGAAGTGGTCGCACTCGGCCTTCAGCGGCTCGCCTTCGGGCACCACCACCGCCTCGCCGATGACCTTCAGCGGCACCGGCTCCTGACCCTTCGCCCAGCTCAGGTACTTGCGATACAGCGTGAGCTTCTCCGCCCAGGGCTTGGTGTCGTCGAACACCGCCATGCCGTCGGTGCCGACGATCGTGAGCTTCTGCTCCTTGAACGGGTTCAGCCACGTGACGTAGATCTGCGCCATCACGTTGCCGCTGAAGCGCATCACCGTGAGCGTCGAATCCGCGACGTTGCTGCTCAAGTAGGCGTTGCCCATGCAGCGCACCGACTCCGGCACGCGATCACCGAGCAGCGACAAGATGACCGAGATGTCGTGCGGCGCAAAGCTCCAGAGCGCGTTCTCTTCCGTGCGGAACTTGCCGAGGTTCAGCCGATTCGAGGTGATGGTGAGGATCCGCCCCAGGGCGCCCTCGGTCACCAGCTCGCGCAGCTTCTGCACGCAGGGGTGGTACTGCAGCAGGTGGCCGACCATCAGCGTTCGGCCCAGGCCGTCCGCCAGCTTGACCAGCGCCTCGGCGTGGTCGAGCCGGAGACACAGCGGCTTTTCGACGTACACGTCTTTGCCCGCCTTGAGCGCTGCCTCGGCTAGCTCGTAGTGGAGGGCCGCTGGGGCCGCGATCGCGACCTTGGTAATAGAGGAGTCGGCCAGCACGTCGGCGTACGACGAGGTCGTGCGGACGTGCGGGTATTGCTTTTTGATGGCATCGACCGCGGCCGGGCTGGCTTCACACACGACCCCGAGCGCCCCCAGCGCGTCGAAGCTACGCGCCAAGTTCTTCCCCCAGTGCCCTGCGCCAATCAGAGCAACGTCACGACTTATTGGATTGTTTTCGGGCATTTCCTAGCCTTTTCCCTACACCGCAGGGCCGGCGAACCATGCCTCAGAAACCCCCGGTCGTCCACAAGGCACGGCCGCCTGCGCGCTCGCCATCAGCGGCCTGCGAAGCCCCGCTAGCTTGGGCCCGCCTGTGCCTGCTCGGTACTTTTTCCGCAACTGGCGTCCAGCACCCGCCGATGGGGTTTAGGTTCACCAAGGAGCAGTTCGCAAATGACCACACGAATCGGTACTGGGGGTCCGGCCACGGGAATAACGGCCACGCCAAGCGCAGCGCGCGTCACCGCGCCGCCGGGTCAACCTTTCAAAGCTGTGATGAGCGCTGGTGCCAGCGCTATCTTGAGCGGGGCCGAGCAAGCGGTTACGCGCTTGCCTGGTGGGCCGATTTTGGCGGCCGCCCTCCGGCCAAGCGCCGGGGACTTCGGGCCGGCGCAACACACTCCTGCGACGGTTGCATCGGCCGGCTCACTCACACCCGAGGGGGCGGCTGGTACGGCCGCTGCTACAGCAGCGGTTCCAGGCGCTGGCGGCGAAAATGGCGGCGTCGAGGCGGCGTTGAATCAGAGCGCCAATCAGAACCTCTACTTCATCGAGATTCAGGAGCGCATCAGCGCCGAGAGCCGCAGCTACTCCGCTATCTCGAACGTGCTGAAAGCGCGGCACGACACCGTAAAAAACGCGATCGGCAACATTCGCTGATTCGGGATAGAGTGACGACTAGATCACGGTTCCCATGAGCATCGACAGCATCGGCAAACCCGGCGGAGTCGCTCCCGGAGCTTCGGTTCCGGGCGCGAGCCCCGCACAAAGTGCGTTCGAGGTGGGCGCGCCCGAAGCAGCCAGTGCGCCCGCGGCAGTTAGTGGGGCGAGCGACGCATTCCAGGCGCTCGAGCGCGGCGAAATCAACGTCGACCAGTACCTCGACGCGCGGGTCGAGAGCGCGGTCGCGCCACTGTTGTCGCGCTTGTCGCCCGAGCAGCTCGAGTTCGTGCGCGCCGAGCTACGCTCTGCGTTGACGACCGATCCGGTGTTGGTCGAGCTGGTACACAAGACGACGAGCCGTAGCGTCACGAGCGAATGAGCTCACCGCTATTTCGGTGGATAGTCGCGGCGCCGCTGTCGCTCAGGCAGCTGCTGGAGCAGCACGGCTTGCTGAGCGCGCTCGCTGACCGGCGTGTGTTCGTCGACACCAAGCGCGCTGCGGAAGCGACGGCGGTGTTGGCAGTGGGTGCGGCAGTCGAGGTCTTCGCGCCGCGACCGAGCGCGTCGATCACCGTGCTGAGCGAGCTCGACGAAGTGTTCGCCGTGCACAAACCGGCGGCCTTGCCGACCGAACCGGACAAGAGCGGAGCCGATTGCGTGCTCGCACAGCTGGCGCAAGCGATGCGCGTAGAAGTCGAAGGCTTGTTTGCGGTGTCGCGCCTCGACGTTGGCGTGAGCGGCGTGCTCTTGGTGACGCTCGGCGCGCGCAGCCGCGAACGGTTGTTGGCCGAGCGCGCGGGTGGACGCCTGCGTCGTCGCTACTTGGCGCTTGCGGCCGGCGTGCCCGAGCCTGCCGAGGGCGATTGGCGCGACGCGCTCGGCGCGGCCGGTGCGGGGCGGCGCGCGGTCGACGGTCGCGATGCTCAAAAAGCTCATTCACAGTACCGGGTGGTGGCCACGGCCAACCCGACCACCCGCGAAAGCAAGGGCACGGCGCTGTTGGCGCTCTCGCCGATCACAGGTCGGACGCATCAGCTGCGTGTGCAGGCGTCGGCGCACGGGGCGCCGATTTTGGGCGATCGCAAATACGGCGGGCCACCGCGCATGACCACCCGGGACGGCTCCGTCCACGCGATCTCTCAGATTCTGCTGCACGCGGCCTGGGTCGAGTGGGGCTTCGAAGGAGAGCGCCGGCGCGTTACTTCCGAACCGGTTGCGGCGCTGGTCGACGCCTGGCTGGCGCTCGGCGGTGACCTGGCGGCGATTCAGCGTGCGCTCGACTGAGCCGCCGTCGAGGGCTACGGTGCGCCTCCGCCGTGTTCCGCCCCTCACTACTCACCACTCAAGCCTCACCACTCGCGCTTGGCGTCGTGATGTTGCCGCTGTTGATCGCGTTTGGCTGCACTGCGGCGCGCTATTCGACCGAACCTGGCGCACCGACGCTGGTCTTGCCCGCGCATTTCGCGGAAGGCCAAGGCGAACCCGCTGCGGCCAGCGGCACACCTCTGCCGAACACGCCGCCGCGCGCGTCTGCTTCGGCGTCCGGTTCAGCGGCGCCTGCGGCGCCCACGCTCACGCCCAGCACCGCGCCCGATCCGACGCCGCTCAAAATGGCCGAGCAGGTCGAATACGAGCTCGAGTTGAGCGAGGGCAAGGTGCACGTCGTCTCGGTCAAAGCTGTGAAGTTATCGGCGCCGATCGTGACCGCGCGTCGCCTGGGTCGTTACGCGATCGAGCTCGGCATTGGGCATGAGCTGATCGAGCGAGTGCGCTTCGACTTTCCCGGCACTGCTGCCGACGAGCCCGACGCCGGCGGCAAGAAAAAACTGTTTGCGCCGCTCACGCTCGCCGCGCGCGCGATTGCTCACGTGCGCTTGCAGGTGCCGCAAAGCCCGCGCGTGCGCCAAGCCTTGCTCGTCGATCGCGGTTTGAACACCGCTACCGAGTTGCAGTGGCCGCTGCCCGAGGTCGCGAAGGCGCCGCCCGCGCCGTCGGCATCCGCTGCGGCACCGGCCGTTGCGCCGCCCTCGGCGTCCGCTTCAGCAGCGGCTCACCCCTAACGTCGCGAAAGCTGGGCTTCCAGCTCGCGAACGCGCGCTTCGGACGCGCGTAGTGCCTCGGCTTCAACTCGTCGCCCCTCGGCTTCAGCCTCGGCGCGCGTCGGGAACAGACCTGAGCTCGAGCCGTCGCGGCTCAGTCGCAGCGCTGGCCCGAGCTCGGCGTCGTTCACCACGACCCAGTGACCCGGCAGGACGTTGCTGGCCGCAACGGCGCTGGACAACTCACGTTCGACCAGATCATTTTCGATCCAATCCCAAACGCGCAGCAGCGGGCTTTTCGCTTGAGGATCGAAGCTGACCAGCTCGCGGACCCCGAGGCGCGCGTACTTGTGAAGCTTGATCTCCCACGACTCTTCGACGTCGGAATCGCTGATAATTTCGACGGCAAGCTCAGGGGCACCGCGCTCCCAAACCTTCCAGCTTTTGAAATTGGTGTCGGGCTGGTTCAAGCGGACGAACGCGTCGGGCGAGAGACAGGCGCGCGGGTCGGTTGGATCCCAATAAACGAACTGGTCGCAGCCGATGCTCGCCGTCTTGGCGAAGCTCCACTCGAGCAGCTGAAACAGCAGCGTGCGCAGCTTCAGGTGCACCTTGGATTCAGGCACCTCCGCGCTCACCGGAAAGTGCACTGGTCGCGGAGCCCGCAGGTAACGAAATCGGCCAATTGTGACCGGTCCTGACTCCGTTCGACGCAGGTGCTCGTCGCCGACCGACATCACCATAAAGTACCCCTTCCATGCTGCTGCCACCAGTCGGCCTGCCAGCGTGACGAGTTGCGTAGGATTTCCCGGCCCGCGTCGTCAGAGACGAGCGGTGGCTGAAATGCCGCTACAGGCCCAACTGGGCCAAACGGGCCTAGCCCTAGACCCGAACCCTTTCTCGTCCGTCAAACTTGGTGATTCCGGCTCTTACTCATGCAAATCTCGCGGGTCTCATGAAGTGCGACGCTTGTGGTCATGCCAACATCGATGGAGCGCGCTTCTGCGCCAACTGCGGCGGCCTGATGCCGGTCGAGCCCGAGAAGGGGCAGGACGCGATGATAGGCCAGCTGATCGGCGGGCGTTACCGCATCACCGGCGTGCTCGGTGAAGGCGGCATGGGCATCGTCTACGTCGGCGAGCAGCAGATGGGCTCGACGGTGCGCAAGGTGGCGATCAAGACCTTGCATCAGCACCTGTCGAAGGACCCGGCGGTCTTGGCGCGGTTTCATCGCGAGTGCGGCACGGTCGCGCAGCTCGAACACCCGAACACGATCAAGTTCTACGACTTTGGCGCCACCGCCGACGGCACGCTGTACATTGCGATGGAGTTCGTGGCCGGGCGCCCGCTGTCCGACGTGGTGATGGACGGACCGATCTCGCCGGACCGCGTAGTCAAGATCATGCGCCAGGTGTGCGGCGCGCTCGATGAAGCGCACATGCAGGGCGTCATCCATCGTGATCTCAAGCCCGAGAACATCGTGCTGACGGATCGCGCTGGTGAGACTGACTTCGTGAAGGTGCTCGACTTCGGCATCGCCGCCCGCACCGAATCGGCCGACGCCGCCAAAGAAGCCAAGCTCACGCAGCAGGGCATGGTGCTCGGTACGCCGCCGTACATGAGCCCCGAGCAGTTCACCGGCAAGGCGCTCGACGCGCGCAGCGACATCTACTCGTTGGCGGTCATGTCGTACGAGCTGTTGACCGGTAAGCTGCCGTTCGAAGCCGACACACCGTGGCAGTGGGCGACGCAGCACATGACCGCGCAACCGATCCCGTTCGAGGTCTCGGCGCCTGCCAAGAACCTGCCGGAGGGGATGCGCAAGGCGATCCTTAAGGGTCTGTCGAAGGAGCGTGAGCAGCGTCCCGCCAGTGCGCGTGAGTTCTTCAGCGAGCTGTCGGACGGTGGTCGCATGACCGTCGAGGCCAACCCGGCCGAGACCGCAGCTGCTGCCCGCACCGGCACGGCTTCGATGGACGCCGTGCCCGCCTTCACGAGCGGGCCGGGTCAGGTTGCGCCGTTTATGGGGCATGCGCCCGCGCACCCGGCGCCGACGCCGATGGCCGTCTCCGCAAACCCGGTTCCGCCCGCTCCGGCGCGCGGTGGCGGTGGTGGTGGCGGCAAAGGACTGATTTTCGGGTTGGTTGGCGTCGGAGCGGTGCTGCTCGGCGCGATCGTGATTTTGGTGGTGCGCAGCAACAAGCCGCACAACGACGATCTGCCGCCAATCGCCATCGACACCGCGCCCACTGCCGCAGCGACGCAGGCCCCGGTCGAGATTAAGCCGCTCGACACCCCGCCCGCGGATGCGGCCCCCGCAGTGGGCGGCACTCCTTCGACGGCTTCCGGCGGGAGCTCCGCCACCGTCGCCGAGGCCGGGAAGCCAGCAACGACGGCCACGAGCAAGGCGACCGGCACTGGCACGACTGCTCCCCCAAAGGGCGATCCGTGTGACGCTTGCATGGCGGCCGCGTCGAGCGGCAATGCCTCCGGTGTGAACTCGGCGCTGGGCAGATGCTCCGACGCCGGCAAGCAGGCGCAGTGCAAGGCGACTCTGGGACGAACCGCGGTCGGGGCGGTGAAGGCTGCGGCCATGAACGGCCAATGCGACCGCGCCAAGAGCATCGCTGCGGCTGCCGCGGCTGCTGGCGTGAAGGGTGCGGACCGCGGGCTGAAGGGTACGAGCTGCCAGTAACTGTTGGGAGTTACGCTGGAAAGCGAGATTCCGCCAACGCTGCAAAACAGAGCGCTGGCCGTTCCCTTGACTGACCCCAGGAGCTGTTCTTAACTCCACCAATCAACCCGGACATGGCCACCTGCCGTCCACCAGTTATTGAAGAAGTCAGCCGAAAAGCTCGGCTTCTAGCGTTGTGCGCAGAGGGGAGTTCTGCTCGCAAGCCGCGTTCCTTCGTGAAGGTGAAACCCCCTGCATGACTAGCCGCATGACCTGGCCCGACCTCTGTCGCTCGGAGCGTTACAAGGGCCTTTGGGTAGCGATCGACAACTGTCGCTACGACTCCTCCACCCGTCAGCCCGTCGAAGGCGACGTGGTCGACTCTGACGAAGAACTCTCCGAGCTGTGCGCCCGCATGCGCGAAGCCGGCCGCTCCTCTTGCACCATCGTTTATTGCGAAAATGCCGTCTATGTGTCGGAACCGGCGAGCTCCAGCCGGCCTACCGTAGACCGCCGCGCGGTGTCCTAGCGGATTCCTAAGGCAACTGACGGCTCCGACAAGGGGGCCGCCTGTCCTTGCGGTGGGGTAACGCTGCGATGGTTGTTTTGTTCCTGCCGTGGGTTTGTTTTCCCTTCGGCGGTTCGATCGACCCGAAATCATTAATGGCGAGTTCGACGCTTGGCGCAGCGACGAGGCCTCAAGCGCCTGCTCGAACAAACAAAACTTACAAACCCAGCCCGATGGTGAGGTTTCACCTCACTATCGGCTTCACAACCGCCTTGCCATCCTTGATGACCACGTCGAAATCGATTTTTCGATTCTTGTGCTGTTCGCGGAGTTTGGCTTCGGTGGCGCGGATGGATTTGGCGAGGCCTTCGTAAGAAACGTTGGCTTCTTTGGTTTGCTGTTTGGCTTGTTGAAGGCGCGTGTGTAAGTCGCGGAGGCGGGCCTCGTCGGCGCTGGCGGCGCTGGCGGCTGGGGGCGCGGGTTTGGGAGCGGCGACCGGAGGCGGAGCAGGCTTGGGGGACGCGGGCTTGGGCGGGGCGGCGGCTGGGGGCGCGGGAATTCGTGGCGATGGCGGGACTCGTGGCGCGGGCGGGCGAGCGGGGGCGGTCGGTGGGCGCATCGAGGCGGGCCTCGGTGGCGTGGCGACTGGCGCCGGCGGGATCGATGCGGGGCGAGCGGCAACAGGTAGTGGTGGTTTGACGGGCGCTGGAGGGCGGGGCGGCGCGGCTGGCGTGGCTGGGCGCAGTGGAGCGACGGGCTTCGCGGCGGGCGCGGCGGGTTTGGGAGCAGGGCCACGCGTGGTGCCCGGATCCCAATCGCCCATGAAGTCCATGTCGAGATCGAGGCTTTCGAACTTCGCCGGCGCGGGTCGGGCTGGAGCAACGGGCTTGGCGGCGATCGGTGCCGGCGTCGGAGCCGGACCAGCTGCGGCGGGCGCGACGGGCGCACCTTCTAGGCTGCGCGGCGGCGGTGGGCGACGCGGAAGCGGCGGAGCGCCGAGCGGTGTCGCGGCAGCGGCCACGGGTTCCGGAGCGGGCACAGGTGTCGCTGCGGGGGGCGCACCGGGCGGTGGGGCGCTTTGAGCGCTTGGCGGTTGACTCGGTTCCGCGCCGTCTGGAGGCTGACTGGTACGGCCGGCGCGACCGAGCCGCTTTCGGGCCGCGATCGTCAACAGCTGCGGGTTGTTCTTTTGCGCCTTGAGCAGGTGGCGCTTGTAGGTACCGTTCTCGATCTCACGGCAGATGCGCTGCCAATACTGTTGGAACGTGTTGTAGCGCTGGATGATCGTCTGCAGCTTGAAGCGCTTGGCGGTATTGCGGATCTTCTCGCGCCTGAGCACGTAGATCCGCCGATCGACATCTTTGCGGGCGATGCCCGGCTCAATCCTCTCGAGGCCCATGAAGTACTACTCGTAGAGCGCGCGCAGGCGTTCGAGCCGAAGCTCCAACTCTTCCAGCGCTACGTCGAGCTCGGCCGTCTCCACGTGATCTCCTCAGCTCGGCAAAGGTTCGACGACCAAGTGGTCGAAGCAGACGGGAGTATCCCAATCGTTGAACGCGAAATGCTCGTGGCCAAGGCCCTGCAGAGGTTGCGGATCGGCGAAGCTCAGCATCTCTACGTCGTCGACCCAGAAGCGTACCGTGTGTCCATCGGTTCGTTCCAGCTTCAAGCGGTAATGGTGTCCGGCCAGGACTGGTTGCTGACGCGGATCGTCGCTGCCGGGTTCGATCACGACCTCGGGTCGATCGGCCGCGTGCTCGTCCATCCGGGCCAGCACATGGTAGCGGTTTTTCCAGCCTCCGAAGATGGCCAGGTAGCTGGTGGCGTCAGCGTAGGAGACGCCGGCCGCGGCGGCATGACCGTCACCCCAGGCCTCGAGCTTGATGTCGCCGTCGTCCCCGCCGGCCTCGGCTTCGACCTGGATGCGGGCGTTCGGGGGCAGGCGATGGCGCAACCAGAGTGGGTGATTGCGCGCACTCTTCACACACAGCCGGCCGTGGTCGATGCGGTACTGGTCCCCGGTGGCGAAGTAGTCGTCGCCGACGGTTGCGCGCTCGAAATCGTCCTTGAACGGTGCTTGCAAGACGGCCAACGTTGCGGGCTCGCTGCTGACTGGCGGTCGCGGGCCGGTCACGTTGATCGGAGCGAGCTTCGCGCGTTTGGGCCGTATCGATTTGGGACCGTTCGAGCGACCCTGTTGATCTGGCTGCCGCTCGGCCGGCACACAGCTGCAGGCAGCGAAGAGCAAGGCGAGAGCGGCCGGCCGGGACACGGGACCGAGAAGCCTAGCATGTGCGGGGGCGGCGGAATTCGGCTCCGCCGATGCGCTGCGCTGCAGGGGGGTTAGGAGTTAGGAGTTAGGAGAGCTAGTCGGCGGGGGAGAGGGAAGAGTGAGGGCAGAGTTGCGGGGAGGCGTTACGGCGGTCCCTCAACCCTGGCGATGAAACGGTGGTGAATCTGAAGAGAATTCACCCTGGAGAGTGGTGGGGGTTGGGGTACGACGCGCGATTGCGAGCAGCACGACGCTGGGTGTCGTGGGCGCGTCTTACCCAACTTGAAGGAATGTCATGAAGTCAGTGGATAGTGAGCGACAGCGTGCACGTCGCTTTGCGGTCGGTGCGGCTTGCACCAGTGTGATCATCGGTTTCATCGCCTGTAGTGGTGCGTCTGAGCATCGGGCGAGTCCGCATCAGACCGTGGGCGGCGCTGCGGCCGGCGGCGACGCGGGGGGCGGCGCGGCACATGCAGGCGCGAGCACGACTGGGCCGGAGCAGGGCGGCAGCGAGAGTGCGCAAGCTGGTCAGCGCAACGGCGGCGCGCCCGGCAGCGGCGGCGACGCTGGTGCAGCGGGTCAGACGACCGGCAACGTGGGCGGCGACTCGAGCGGTGGCACTGGCGGCGCTGGCGGCGCTGGCGGCGCTGGCGGCGCTGGCGGCGCTGGCGGCGACGCCGGGATCGTCGATCCGGTGTGCGGCCTGAACATGGTCCAAGTCGGCCAGTACGCGCTTTGGTGCGGCAAAGTGAATGAGCACACCAACGCTGACGGCATCTGGATCCCCGACGCCGACTGCTCGTCGGGCTGCAACGTCACTGGTGTCAGTTACTGCCAAAAGTTCTATCCGAGCGTGACCGCGGTCCAATCGGTGCCGCAGGTCGACACCAAGGATTGGAAGAACGCGGGTTGCGCCGATTCGACGCCGGACGGCCCGGGAATCAGCGGGCAAGCCGCGTGTTGCGCGCCGATTCAGTGAGCTTAGCGAAAAAACTCGCGAGCTTTTGAACGTTCGTGGAGGGGCGGGGCACGGAGGGTCGAAGCGTCGGCTGTGCGCTTCGACCCCGTCCGCGTCGTGCCGCACAGGCGCTGTGCGCGGACCCACTGAACCCTGGCGTTTTCGCCGGGCAGGGAGCCGTGCGTGCGCCAAGTCGTATTTCTCTCCAGCCTCTCCAGCGCCTGCGTCGTGTTGGCGCTCGCGCCTCGCTTAGCCGCACAACAACAACCCGCGGACGAAGAGCTCGAGTTCGAAGGCACGGCAGAGGTCGAAGCGCCGCCGCGCGACGTGACGAAGCGCAGCGTCGAGAGTCGAGTCGTCCAGAGCATGCCCGGTACGCGTGGGGATGCCCTGCGCGCGATCGAGATCATGCCTGGCGTCGCCCGCACCTCGCTCGGTCAAGGTGACCCGATCCTGCGCGGCGCTGCAGCCGGCGAAAGTCAGGTCTTCCTCGACGGTATCCCGGTGCCGTTCATGTTTCATTTCGGCGGACTAACCAGCTTCATGAGCTCGCGGCTCGTTGAAAAGCTGGACGTCTACCCCGGGAATTTCTCGGCTCGTTACGGTCGAGCCGTCGGCGGTGTGATCGAGATCACTGCGCGTGATCCGAACACCGACCGACTGCACGCGGCGCTCGATCTGAGCTTGATCGATAGCTCGGCGTTCGTCGAAGCGCCGATCACCAAGGATCTGAGTGCTGCTTTGGCCGTGCGGCGCAGCAACATCGACTTCGTGTTCGAGAACTTCGTGCCAGACAACACGTACAACGTCGTCGCCGCGCCGACCTACTTCGACTACCAGGCGCTCGTCAGCTACCGGATCAACTCGGCGACGCGCGTGCGCTTACTCGGCTACGGCAGCCGCGATGCGCTGCAGCTGTTCTTTGCCAACGCCAACGACGACGACCCGGGGCTGGCCGGCTCGATCAAAGGCAAGATCCAGTTTCATCGCGTCGGCGTCGAGCTCAGCCATCACGGCACGAACGGCGTGTCCGGTTTCGTCAACGTCACGGCTGGCCGCATGGGGATCTTGCAGCACATTGGCGAGGCAGAGCAGCGTTTCGAGGCGACCGAGCTGTATGGTCGCGCCGAAGCCAGCTTCGAGCTGCACCGCACGCTGCGCCTGACCGCGGGCAGCGATTTTTTCGGTTGGTTTCTGAACGGGAAATACCACGGCCCGCAGCCTGGCTCGGACGAGGGTGACCCTAACAACGATGACCCGCTCGCCGGGCAGCGCTCGATCACCGTTCCGGCGCAGTCGGTCGTCGTGCCGCAACCAGCAGCGTACTTGGAGCTCGCGTTTCGACCGGTGCAGCCGCTCTTGATCTCGCCCGGCGTGCGCGCCGACTATTACGGCGAAATCAAGGACGCCAGCGTCGATCCGCGAGTAGCGGTGCGCTATGAGTTGACGTCGACGACCGCGCTCAAAGGCGGCGTCGGTTACTACAGCCAAGCGCCACAGAGTTGGCAGTCGATTCCGGGCATCGGCAACCCCGACATCAAGCACTTTCGCGCGTTGCAAACCAGCGCCGGCGTCGAGCAGAAGCTGGGCGCGCACGCCAAAGTCACGGCCGAAGGCTTCTACAAGCGCGTCGAAGACATCGTGATCGGCACGCCGAATCGCGAGGCGCCGCAGCTCGTGAACGACGGTCAAGGGCGGATCTACGGCGGCGAGCTGTCGGGTGAGGCGCATTGGCGCTCGGATGGCTTCGCCTACCTGGCGTACACGCTGTCGCGCAGCGAGCGGCGTCGCGAAGGGGACGCCTGGCGCTTGTTCGACTCCGACCAAACCCATGTGTTGTCACTGGCCGCGAGCCAGGGGCTGGGCCGTGGCTGGAACGTGGGCTTACGCTTCCGCGTCGTGAGCGGCAACCCGACGACGCCGATCACCGGCGCGACCTACGACGTGCGCACGGGAGTTTACCTGCCGACGTACGCCGCGACGAACAGCCGCCGCGATCCGACCTTCAACCAACTCGACGCGCGAGTCGAAAAGGAGTGGCACGTCGGGCCGGCCAAATTGGCGGCGTACTTGGATGTGCAGAACGTGTACATGGCGAAAAATCCGGAGGGTTACCGCTACAGCTTCGACTACTCGAAGCGTGAGGCGGTGAGCGGCTTGTCGCTCTTTCCGAACTTGGGCTTGCGAGGTGAGCTGTGAAACGAAGCGCGTTGCTGGCGATCGGGTTTTGGACGAGCTGGCTGACGCTCGGCTGCGACGAACCGCTCAAATCGGTCGAGCTGGTGGCCGAACCGCGCGTGCTGGGTGCACGCGTGGAAGTAGCGGGCGACGCCGCGCGCGCGGCTCCGGCGCCAGGCGAAGCCGCGACAGCGTCGTTCTTGGTCGCGGCGCCGGAGTTGTCGCTGTCGCTCGGCTTTGCGCTCGCCGCGTGCCCGGCGGCGTCGCGGCGCGGCGGGCGCTCGGCCTGCGCGGCGGCGCCTTTTGCCGAAGTTGCGAGCGACAATGCGGCAGGCGCGATCGCGCGCCTCAGCTTCGAGGTGCCGGCTGACTTGGACCCGAGCGGCCGCGTCACGGTGCTCGGCATCATTTGTCCGGGAGGTTCACCCAGCGCCGATGGCTCGAGCTGCGACGGTGCTGACCCAGGAACGCGAGTGACGCTGGAGCTCGACTTGGCGCGCAGCGACGACGTCAATTCGAATCCGGAGCTCCAGGCCGATGCGATCACCTTCGATGGTGACGTTTGGCTCGACGTGCCGGGCGTGGACGGTGACTGCACGGGGCTCGGGTTCCCGGAAGTGGCCGTCAAGTCGAAGCACTCGCTCCGCATCGACCTCGACGAGAGCGATCGCGATCGCGTGCCGCATCCCGACCCGCTCGATCCGACGCGTGAGTCGCTACAACTCTCTCACTTTACGACTGCTGGCGACCTGACACGTGCGTTCGAGACGATCGCTTGGAATAGCGACCAGCTGAACCGCCAAGTGAGTTGGACTGCGCCGGAGCAAACGGGGCTGGTGCGATTCTGGCTGGTGCTGCGCGATTTTCGCGGCGGCAGCGCGTTCGTCGAGCGCGCGGTTTGTGTGCACTTGTGAAAGGAATTGGCTGAAAAATGGATATTATCGAGCGGTTGTTGGCGATCTCGCACTTTGGCTCGCGCTGGGTGCTTTGGCTGCTGGTCGGGTTGTCGATCGCGGCGCTGGCCGTGGTGATCGAGCGCGCCGTCTTGTTTTTTTCGTCGCGCGACGACACGACGCGCCTGCGCGCCGAGCTGCGTCGGCTCTTGCGCGACAACGACTTGGAGCTGGCGCGGCGTCGGCTCGAGGAGTCGCCGAGCTTCGAAGCGCGCGTCGCGGCCGCTGGGCTCGATGCAGAAGGCGTCGCCAGCGCCGAGGAGCGCATGCAGGGCGAGAGCGAGCTGTGCAAGCTCAGCATGGAAAAGAACCTCGCCCTGCTGGGCACACTCGGCAACAACGCGCCGTTCATCGGTTTGCTCGGCACCGTGATTGGTATCGTACGCTCGTTCCACGAACTGCAAAGCTCGAGCGGCCAGGTGTCAGCCGGGCTGATGTCTGAAATCGGCGAAGCACTCGTTTCGACGGCGATCGGTCTCTTGGTGGCTCTGCCCGCAGTCGCCGCCTTCAATCTGTTCCAGCGCCTGATCCGTGCGCGCATGGGCCGAGCCAACGCGCTCGCGCACGAGATCCTCGCCTTCATGAAGGCAGTCTAAATCTCTTGTTTTTTGGTTTGTCTCAGCTCTCGCGGGCGAGCCGCGAGAGCGCGATCTGGGTCCCAGCCGCCCGGCCCAACTCCTAACTCCCAACTCCTAACTCCTAACTCCTAACTCGCTCCAACCCCATGCAAACAGCCTCGTCCTCCGACGAATCCATCACCGGCATCAACGTCACGCCGCTGGTCGACGTCGTCCTAGTGCTCCTCGTAGTCTTGATGGTAACCGCGACGTACCTGGCTTCGCGGTCGATTCCGGTCGATTTGCCGACCGGAAAGACGGGCGAGGCGACGACGACACCGCTCACCGTCAGCCTCACCAAGGCGGGCGCACTCTACGTCGACGGCGTGGCGTGCAGCGAAACCCAGCTGCGCGAAAAGCTCGCCATCGCGCGTCGTACCGATCCCGAGCTGCGCGCCGTGATCGCCGCCGACGGCGCGGTGCCACACCGCCGGGTGATCGGCGTCATCGACCTATTTCGCCAGGAGCACGTCGACCGTTTTGCGATCAACGTGGACGCCGATGACCTCAAAAAACCTTGAGGACGAGCCGATGAACAAGCGTCATCTGCTACCGTGGACGATCGCCGCGAGCTTCTTGCTGCACGGCGTCGCGTATGCCTCGCTCGGCGCTGCACCGGCCGTCACCAAACCCGAGCACCGCAAGACTCAGCTACGCTTCGAGGTCGTGCAGCAGCCGAAGCTGCAAGACGCGCCGCCGCCGCCCGAACCAAACCCCGAGCCGCCGAAACCCAAATCGCGCGCACCCGAACCGAAGCCTGAAGCCAAGCTCGAAGCTCCGCCGCCTGCGTCCCAGCCCGACCCTCCCGTCAGCGAGGGTGTCACGCTGGCGGGCGACGGTACCGGCAATGCTTTCAGCATGCCGCTCGGTAACGGTGGCGCGCTCGAGCCGACCCGCGCGCGCGCGCCAGCACCGCTCAACCTCCCCGTGCCGGTCGCGCCTGCACCCACGGTCCAGGCTGTCACCGAGACGCTGCTGGTCGCGGTCAGCGATCTTTCCGCCCGCCCGTCGCCGCCGGCGCTTGGTGCCGCGCTCGAGCAAAATTATCCGGCCGATGCACGGCGTCGGGGTCTCAGCGGTACCGCCAAGGTACGCGCGCGCATCGATCCCGACGGGATCGTCCGGCGTGTGACGCTGGTCGAAGAAAGCGCGGCTGGTTTTGGCGGCGCTTGTAGCCGGACCCTCAACGGGTCGCGCTGGGCTGCGCCGAAAGACAAAGCAGGGCGTTCCGTCGCGACCGAGATCCGCTACACCTGCCGCTTCGTGGTCCAACCATGAGGTTTGCCTCCGTCTTGCGTGGTCACGTCGCCGTTGCGACAGCGCTTTGGGTAGCGCTCGTGGCGCCGTCGGTGGTTGCTGAGACAGGCAGTGGCGCTGCGGTGACTGGTGGTGTAGCCGGAACTCCAGCCGCCGCGCAGCAGTCCAGCGCGCCGCTCACGGTTTGGATCGACACGCAGGGTGAAGCGTTCGACAAGGCGCGGTTGCAAGCTTCCCTTGCACACGAGCTCGGTCGCGAGGTGGTGTTGACCGACGACGCGGCGACAGCGGCCGTGCAGATCCGCCTCGACGGCCCCGCTCACGCGGACGTACACTACACGACGCCAAAGGGCGAGAAACTGTCACGCCGCGTGGAGTTGCCGCCGGACCGCGAGCGCGCAGTCCTGGTTGTCAGTTGGCTGACGGTGAACTTCGTCCGCGACGAAGCCTCCGAGCTTTTGGGCGAGCTGCGCGCGCGGCGCAAGCAAGAGGCGGACGCCCGCGCCGACGAGCAAGCCGCGGCTGACAAGGTTGCGGCCGACAAGGTCGTTGCTGACAAAGCCGCCGCCGACAAAGCCGCCGCCGAGGCAGCTCGCCAAAAGGCCGAACAATCCCGCCAAGCCGACGCCAGCGGCGGTCCGCGCGATCCGCTGCTCAATGATCCACTGCGCAGCGTGGACGCCGCTGTCGTCACGCCGCTCTCGATCTTGCGCGACAGCCCGAAACGCGAGCTTCATTTGCAACTGGCGCTCTTCTATGGCGAATCGGGAGCCATCGACGGCGCTGGCGCATCGCCCGGCATCTTGCGCGTACGTCGCGATCTGCTCGGCGCTTTGGTCGGCACAATTGCCGTGTTCGTCAACGGCAACGCGCGCGGCGCGATCGTCTCCGCCGGCTACTCGCAGCTCGACGGCACCTTGGACGGTGTCCAGCTCGGAACTGTGGCAGCGATTCAACGCGGCGTGTACGCGCGCGGCGCAGTGGTCGGGGCCGGCGTAGCGGTTGCCGGTGACCTCAACGGCGCCGTGGTCGGCGGCGGCTTCGCGACCGCCCAGTCATTGCACGGAGTCGGTCTTTCTGCCGGCTTGACCCTGATTCGCGGCCGCAGTGAAGGCGTGCTGATCGCTGGCGGTGCCACGTCTTCGGTCGATCACCGCGGCATCGAGATCGCGGGCGGCGCCAACATTGCGCGTGACTTGGCCGGCATTGCGATCGCGCCGGTCAACGTGCACCGTCGCGTCAAAGGCATCCAATTCGGGGTCGTCAACGTTGCCGAACAGGTCGACGGCGCCGCGATCGGCATCCTCAGCTTCGCCAAGAACGGTCGCGTTCAGCCGGTGTTGTGGGCCGGCGCGCCCGACGGCTCGCTGCACGTTGGTATCAAGTCGATCGCCGGCTACGTGTTCACGCAGCTAGGCGCCGGCATGGACGTCGCGCCCGCTCTGCTCACGTACGATGGCGGCATCGGCCTGCATTTGCGTATCGGCCAAAGCTTCTTCCTCGAGCCGGGCGTGCACTACTCGGCGATTCACGATGCCGAGGACGCGTCAGGCGCGCCGGACGAGCACCAGTTCCACTACATCGCCCAAGCGGGCTTCCGGCTCGGTAACAAGCTCGATCTCTTGGTGGGGGCGGGCGTCCGCCACACCCTCTCCGGCGGCACCGGAGCTGCCATCGCTCCCGACTTCCGGGCTGGGATCGCCTTCTTCTAACTAGCTAATACTAATTGAAATTGTGTCGATTGAATAAAAACTGACGGTGGGTTTGAACGCTCGACCGGGCTGCGGGCACTGACCCGATGTATGCCGAGGCCGAACGAAGCTCCTCTCCCAACGTCGCGCAATACCGCGCAGACGTCACGAGTCCGGGGAGGAGGCGCGATATGAATATCGGCGGCCTCGTGCTCTCGCCTACTGCACCCCTCGAAGACGCTTCGCCCGACGAGCAAGACTTGGTCGCGCGCCTGGTCGCCGCTGATCCGGCGGCGGTGGGTGAGGTGTACGACCAGCACCACCGCTCGGTCCGCGCGTTCGCGTCGCGGTTGGTCGGCGACGCTGCGGCTGCCGAAGACCTGGTACACGAGGTGTTCGTGGCCCTGCCGCGCGCCATGCGAGGCTACCGCTTCGAGTCTTCATTGCGCACGTTCTTGATTTCAATCGCCGTCAATCACGCCCGTCACCACGTGCGTTCGGCTACCCGGCGCCGCGCGGCGATCGGTCGCTTGGCGCTCGAACCGGAGGGCAACAGCGCCGATCCCGAGCAGATCCAGCGCCGCAAGGAGCTGGCGTCGTTGCTCACGCGGGCGCTCGACACGCTGCCGCTTGAGCAGCGCGTCACGTTTGTGCTGTGCGAGGTCGAAGAACGCACGTCGCGTGAGGTCAGCGAGATCACGGGCGTTCCGGAAGGTACTGTGCGTACGCGCCTGCATCACGCTAAGAAAAAGCTCCGCGAAGAGCTGTCACAGGAGGGACTCGGATGACCGACGAGCTCCTGAAAGCAGCGACGCGCGCCCTGAACGAAGAAACTGCCGACGACGGCGGCGATGGCCGTTTTACCCGCGCGCGGGTGATGGCCAGCTTGCATCAAGGCACGGTCAAGCGCCGCACGCGCCTGGCGTTCATCTTGCCGATCGCGGCGTGCTTGGCGGCCGGTACGGCTTGGGGCGCCGCGACGGGGCGCTTGCCCGCCGTGTTCCACGCGATTGGCCAAGTCGTCGGCTACACCAGCAAGCCGAGCGAGCCCAAGCGGGCGCCGGGCAAACTGGCGTCGCCCAAGGCCACGCCCACCACCGAGCAGCAAGCTCCGCCGCCCGCAGAGCCCGTGACGCCAGAGGCTGCGCCGGTCGTGGAGGCGAAACCGGATCCGGGGAAAGCCGAGCCCGCCCCTTCGGCCAGGCCGACGCCGCTGCTCAGCTCGAGCGCGGCGTTTCAAGACGCCGACGGCGATCTGTATCGTTTGGCACACGAAGCGCATTTCGCAAGCCACGACTACGCGCGCGCCTTGACCGGTTGGGATGCGTACTTGAAAGCGGCACCCGGCGGACGGCTCGCCACCGAAGCGCGCTACAACCGCGCGATCTGCCTGCTCAGGCTGGGGCGCGACGCCGAAGCGCGTCGAGCGCTCGAGCCGTTCGCGTCCGGCATGATGGGCTACCGCCAAAGTGAGGCGCGCCAGCTGCTCGACGAGCTTTCGCAATGATGCGGCGTCGTAGCCCTAGCGCTAGCCCGACTCCGAGCAGCGCGAATCCGTCGGCGCCACCGCGCGGTTTCGAACCACCGACGCGACACCCGCAGCCCGAATCGTCGCCGTTGGGCTCGCCTGGTTTCGTCGCCGGTTCGCCGCCCCTGCTCGAGTCGCCAGCGCTCGTGGCGGGGCCCTGGCTGCTAGCGCCGCCGCAGGCATCAGGCTTGGCGGGAATCAGCGATTCGCAGTCGGTGCGACCCCAGCTCTCGCAGCTCGACTGCCAATAGTTGCGGCAGACTGAGCCTGAGGTGCACGCCGGGCAGTCGAGCGGACCGACCACGTCTTTCAAGCGCAAGAGCGGCGTGAGCTCGGCGGGTGCCACGAGATCGAAGTCGGTGTTGGTCGTCAAGCCGAGTGAAAATCCGGTGTCCGCTTCGAGCGTGCACGCGTACAGGCCCCGCGCGGTCCAGGTCAGGCACCCGATCGACCCCGCATAGCGCTTCTCGAAATCACTCGATGCCTTCGGCGCGCGGTAAATACCGAGCGCGTCCGGATCGGTGAGCCTGCCGCCACCGCTTTCGACCGGATCGCCGTAGCCGACCAACAGCTCCTGACCATCGGGCGAAAACGTGAAGCCGAACAGTTTGCCGCCCTCGCGCAGCAGCTCCTTGAAATGCTCGCCGCCGTCGCTTGAGTAGAGCAAGCCGTCGTTGGCGTTCGCGACTTGCTCGACTGCGTCATACACCCAGACGTCGGTGCGCAAGTAGATGGCGTCGGGGTCCTCGGCATCGACCGCGGCGATATACGGCACTTCTTCGTTGGTGGCGTCGGTCGGCACTGCCAGCGCTTGAAAGCTCTCGCCGGCGTCGTCCGAGCGCAGCAAGAGGCCGCTGCCGTTGGTGTCGAGGCCGCTGACGTAAATCCGATCGGCGTTTGATGGTGCGACTTCGATCGTCGCGACGGTGCGCAGGCTCGCCGGCAGCGGTGGGCCAAGTGCCGCCCACGACTCGCCAGCGTCGTCCGAGCCAAAGAGTTGGTTTTGGGTCGTGCCGCTCTCGAGCAAAGTCACCCGTGCCGCGACGGCGCGCCCCGGCTCGCTTGCGACGAGCGTGAAATCCGGAACCGCCTCGCGGTTGCTCAGGCCGAGCGTCTTCTTGAAATCGCACTCATCCGGGGCCGCGCGCGCCACGCTCGAATAAATGCCGGCCAAGACTCCGCCGTCCGGCGCGAACGCGATCACCGGATCCGTTTCCAGCCCCGGATCACCGAACGACGCCTCGCACACGTGACGCCAGCTCAAGCCTGCGTCGCGCGTGACCAGCATGCCGAAGGTCGCGCCCAGGATCAGGTGCGATGGATCTTGCGCGTCTTCGAGCAGGCGTCGGGAGCGCGGGAATCGGCCATTGGCGAGGGTCGGCGCTGAGGCCAGCAAACTGGCCGCGAGGCAGAGGAGCGGCACGGGACGGACCACGCGCGTCGAACCTAGCAGACCGTGGTGTTCGGTAACGGGTTGCTACCTTTGGTAACACTCGCTCCCGGGCGCCCTAAGCTGCGGCTTTGGAAATGGGTAAAACTGCCGACAAGAACGCGGGTGGCCGGGCGAGCTGCGGCGCTCGGCGCTGGCCTGGGAGTTGCTGTAGGAGCAGCATGCGGATTGTATTGGGTCTTGGGCTGATGCTCGCAGCCTGCTCGACCAACGCGCCCGGCCAGGGTCCGAACGGCATGAACCCGGCAGTGCCGGGCAGCGGTGGCGGGGTGTCAGACCCGCAGGTGGTCCCCAACGGCTTGCCGGTCGACTTGGTGTCGCCCGAATGCCGTGCCGCGGGCGCGCAACCTGGCGCGTCGCCAATCCGGCGTCTGACCCGCTACGAGTACGACCACACCGTGCACGACCTCCTCGGCGACACGAGCCAGCCGGCCAAGGCCTTCACGGACGAAGAGGTCGGGCTCGGTTACACCAACAACGCCGACGTTCAGACCGTTTCGGACTTACTCGCCGAACAGTATGAAACGGCTGCCATCGCGCTGGCGACTTCGGCGCTGACCAGCAACCGCGCCGCGTTCTTGGGCTGTGACCCGAGCGTGGGCGGGCAAGACGCCTGCGCGCGCAGCTTCATCACCAGTTTCGGAGGTAAGGCCTACCGTCGCGCGCTCGATGCCGAAGAAACCGAACGGCTGTTTCAATTCTACGCCAAGAGCACGGCGACGTACGGCTTCGACACCGGCGTGCGCATGACCGTCGAGGCCATGCTGCAATCGCCGCATTTTCTGTACCGTGTCGAGCCGACTTTGCTGGACGGCAAGGTCCAGCGCGTGAACGGTTACGCGGCTGCGGCCCGGCTCTCCTATCTGCTCTGGTCGTCGATGCCGGATGACGCGTTGTTTCAGGCTGCGCAGAGCGGTGGGCTCGACACTGCCGCTGGCGTGAGCGAGCAGGCGCAGCGAATGCTGGCCGACCCGAAGATCAATCGCGCGGTGGGAAAATTTTTCTCCGAATGGTTGGAGCTCGACACGCTCGGTCGAGTCAGCCGCGACGCGACGATGTTTCCGGCGTTCAACAACGACATCAAACAGCTGATGCGCACCGAGACCGAGCGCTTCACCACCGATGTGGTGTTCAGCGGCGCCGGTGACTTGAATGCGCTCTTGCTCGGCAAGTACACGTTCATGAATAAACCGCTGGCCGACTTTTACGGGGTGACCGGGCCGCAAGGCGACGCTTTCGAACGCGTCGAGTTGGACACGAGCAAGCGCGTCGGGTTGCTCACGCAGGGCAGCTTGATGGCTGCGCACGCGAATACGAACCAAACATCACCGGTGGCGCGTGGCTACTTCGTTCGGGCGCGGTTTTTGTGCACGCCACCGCCGCCGCCGCCCAAGACGCTCAACGTCACACCGCCCGAATTCAACCCCAACGTCTCCACCCGCGAGCGCTTCACGCTCCACCGCAAAGATCCGGTGTGTGCGAGCTGCCACCAGATGATGGACCCGGTCGGCTTGGGGTTCGAAAATTTCGACGCAGTCGGCCGCTACCGGACCGAAGAAGCCGGCAAACCGATCGACGCCAGTGGCGAGTTCTTCGGCACCGACGACATCAATGGGCCCTTCAATGGTGCGGTTGAAATGGCCGGCAAGCTCGCGACCAGCGCGATGACGCGCAGCTGCCTGGTCAAGCAGTGGTTCCGCTACGGCTACGGTCGCGGTGAGTCGGAAATGGACGCCTGCACGATCGACGCGCTCGGTCGCGCGTTTACCGCCAGCAACGG
Source organism: Polyangiales bacterium (assembly GCA_038252755.1). Classification (GTDB taxonomy): domain Bacteria; phylum Myxococcota_A; class Polyangia; order Polyangiales; family Polyangiaceae; genus PMG-095. The sequence continues at coordinate 22,838 of JBBSAB010000008.1, forward strand.
CAACGTGCGAGATCTCTTGATGCGCCTGACCCAGACCGACGCTTTTCTCTACCGAACCAACGAAACCGGAGCCGCGCCATGATGCCTTTTCGCTTGAACCGACGGACCTTGTTGCGTGGGCTGGGCGGCGTTGCGGTCGGTCTGCCGTGGCTGGAGGTCATGACGCCGCACGTGACGCGCGCGCAAGCCGCCGCCGGCCCCAAACGTCTGGTGCTGTTCTTCACGCCTAACGGCACCAACGACATCAACGCGTTCGTACCGACGCAGCCAGGACGGAACTACACGTTTGGAGTCGAGACCGCGCCGCTGCAAGAAATCCGCGACAAGCTGTTGATTGTCTCGGGCTTGAACATGGAGTCGGCCAAGGCGGACGCTGCCGAAGGGGACCTGCACTCGGTCGGCATGTCGCACATGCTGACCGGCATCGAATGGGTCGTCGGCAAAGGTTTCGACAAGCCGGGCTCGCTCGACGTTGGTTTCGCCGGTGGTCCCTCGATCGATCAGTACGTTGCGTCGAAGATTGGTAAGGCGACGCAATTTTCGTCGCTCGAGTTCGGCGTCGAGAGCGTCAGCGACTACGGCGTGCACCCGTTCAGTCGCATGATCTCGGCCGGTTACAACCAGCCGGTGCCGCCCGAGGACGATCCGGCCGCGATGTTCAAGCGTGTGTTCGGCAACGGCACGCAGCAAGCCGATCAGCAAATCGAACAAGCCCTGGCGCAACGAAAGAGCGTGCTCGACTTCGTACAAGACGATTTTTCGCGGCTCGAAGGCAAGCTAGGTGCCCATGACAAGCAAAAGCTCGAGCAGCACGCGACCTCGGTGCGCGACCTTGAACAGCGCTTGTCGCGCACCACCAACATGCCGGGCTGCGTTGTCGATCCTAAGGTTTTGACCGGCGAGAATCCGACCGACAAGCTCAAGTTTCCGGAGCTTGGCCGGCAGCAAATGGATATTTTGGTGCTTGCGCTGAAATGCGACATGACGCGCGTGGCGTCGCTACAGTGGTCCTGGGCGCGCTCGCTCTTGGCGTTTCCTTGGATTGGCGTGAACGAGGGGCACCACAACATCACCCATCAAGACGCTTCGCCCAAGCTCTCGAGCATCAATGCCTGGTACGCCAAGCAGCTTGTTTACTTGGCCAAAGCACTCGACGCCGAGAAGGAAGCCGACGGTAAGAGCGTGCTCGACAACAGCGTCGTCTGGTGGTGCGGCGAGACCGCGCGGGGCTACGATCACGATTTCAACAACATCCGTGGCTTCTTGGTCGGCGGCGCCGGTGGCCAGCTCAAGCAGGGTGAGCACGTCGTGATGAAGGGCGAACCGCATAATAAGCTGCTGGTTCATTTGATGAACTTAGTGGGCGTGCCGGGCGATACTTTTGGAGGCCCTTTCGGTAGCGGCTCGCTTGCTGGTATCAACGTAGGCACCTGATCGGTTGCGGAGGAGCACGCGATGCCCGTGGTTCACGACTTCAAGCAAGAGCTGACGGCGCTGTTCGGCTCGCCGGTGGCTGAAAACCCTACGCAAGTGATGGTCGAGGCCGCTTACCGCCATCACGGCCTGGGGTGGCGTTACCTCACGATTGAAGTCACGCCTGAGGGCTTGGCAGACGCAGTGCGCGGTGCCCGCGCGATGGGGTTTCGGGGCTTTCATTGCACCCTTCCGCACAAGGTCGCGGTGATTCCGCACCTAGATGGGCTGGGGGAGTCGGCGCAAGTGATGGGCGCGGTGAACTGCGTCGTGGCTCGCGCCGGCAAGTTGATCGGCGAGAACACCGATGGCAAGGGTTTCGCCCAATCGCTCCGCGACTTGGTCGATCCGCGCGGCAAGCGACTGGTGATCTTCGGTGCTGGTGGCGCGGCGCGGGCGATCGCCGTCGAAACGGCGCTGGCTGGCGCGGCGTCGATCGCTATCGTGAATCGCGATCAGGAGCGTGGCCAACAGCTATGCTCGCTGCTGCGTGAACGGCTCAAGGTCGACGCTCGCTTCGTCGCTTGGCAAGGTGACTACCGGCTGGCGCCGGACACCGACGTGGTGATCAACGCCACGTCGATTGGCCTTTTCCCGGATGTCGACGCGCGCTTGGGGCTCGATATGCAAAGCTTGACGCCGAACATGATCGTTGCCGACGTCATTCCCAATCCACCGCGCACGCGCTTGGTGCGCGAGGCGGCCGCGTGCGGCTGCCAGGTGCTCGACGGCCTCGGGATGCTCGTCAACCAAGGCGTGATCGGCATCAAGCTTTGGACTGGCATTGACGTGGACGCTGGTGTGATGCGTCAGGCGCTCGAACAGATTTTTGGCTGAGAATCAGCCCTTGATGCGCGGCAGGTTCAGGCGTTGCCGACGTTCCCACAGCGCCTTTCTACTGATGCCGAGCCGCTTGGCCAGCTCGGTCTCCGAGAGCTCGCCTTCGTGATCGCGCACGAAGCGCTTGAAGTAGTCGAGCAGGCTCGGCGCCGCTGCCGCATCGCTCGACGCGACCTCCGGCGGTAGATCGGCGGCCAAGAGCTCGGGGGTGATGATGCCCGACTCGCACAAGATAGCGGCGCGTTCGAGCGCGTTAGCCAGCTCGCGCACGTTGCCCGGCCAAGCCTGACCCGTCACGCTGGCGAGCGTCTCGGGCGCGAGCGTTGGTAAGGGGATGTCCAGTCGTTCGCAAGCCGTAGCCAGCAGGAACGCCGCCAGCTCGGGGATGTCCTCGCGGCGCTCGCGCAATGCGGGCAGGCGGATCTCGAACACGCGCAAACGGAAATACAAATCTTCTCGAAACTGACCGTCGATGATGCGTGCAGGTAAATCGCGGTGCGTTGCGGAGAGCACGCGTACGTCGATCTTGCGCGCGCGCGTTGCGCCAACGCGGCGCACCTCCGAGTCGTTGAGCACGCGCAGAAACCGTGCTTGCATCGCCAGTGGCAGGTCGCCCACCTCGTCGAGAAACAACGTCCCGCCCTCGGCCGACTCGACCAAGCCGATGTGGGCCGAGTTGGCGCCGGTGAAGGAGCCTTTCTCGTGGCCGAACAGCTCTGATTCGATCAATCCCTCGGGAATTGCCGCGCAATTCACGGCGATGAACGGCCCTTTGCTGCGCGGGCTGGCGTCGTGGATCGCGCGCGCCACCAGCTCTTTTCCGGTGCCGGACTCGCCCTGGATGAACACCGTCGAGCGCGTCGGACCGACGCGGCGGATCCGCTCGAAGATGTCGCGCATGCGTGCGCTACGCCCGACGATGCCGGCAAACGGCGTCGTGGTGACCTCCGGTTTGGCGGCGGGCGCTTCGACGACTGCGCGGTGCTGCTCCAAAATGCGTTCGACGGCCGCCACCAAATCTTTGTGCGCGAATGGCTTCGACACGTAGTCGACCGCGCCGAGCTTCATCGCCTCGACCGCGGACGGTACGGTCGCGTAGCTGGTCATGATCAACACTGGAACACCGCGCGCGCTGGCGATCATTTCGGTGCCAGAGCCATCCGGTAGCCGAAGGTCGGAAATGATCAGCTCGAATGCGGCGCCGCCGAACTCTCGGTTCGCGTCGGTTAGGGTCGCGGCCAAGACGACGTCGTGACCGTGCCGCGTGAGCAAGCGGCCGAGCTCGGTGCGAATTACCGCTTCGTCCTCGACGAGCAGAATGCGGCTCATGCTGCTGCCGCCTTGGGCAGGACTACGGTAATGGTCGTGCCGACGCCCTCGGCGCTCTCCACCAACACTTCGCCGCCGTGCTCACGCACGATGCTGTAGACCAAGGACAAGCCGAGCCCGGTGCCTTCACCCGCCACCTTGGTCGTGAAAAACGGCTCGAAGATCCGCGCTTTTAGGCGCTCGGGGATGCCCGCACCGCGATCGACGACGTGAACGCGCGCCGAGCCATTCTCGGTCGTCGCCGTGACCTCGACCCGCGTGCCCTCGGCCGAGGCGTCGAAGGCGTTGCTGAGTAGGTTGACGAAGACCTGAATCAATTTGTTGCGATCGCCGTCGACGCACAGCTGGGCGTCGCACAGGTTCACGCTCTCGACGCCGCGCGCCTGGCGGCTCAGGCGCACCAGATCGATCGCCTCTTCGACTGCGTCTTTGACCGCGAACGGCGCGGACGCGTTCGGCTCGTCGTCGGTGAGTGCGAAGGTGCCGGCGTGGGCGAAGCTCACGAGCGAGCGCACGATCCGATCGATGCGTCGCGTCTGCTCCACGATTTGCTCGGCGCGCTCTTCGATCACCGCGTGGTCCATGTCGAAGGGCAGGTTTTGAGCGACGCAAGCGATGCCGGTCAGTGGATTGCCGATCTCGTGCGCCACGCCGGCCGCGAACCTGCCGATCGACGCCAAGCGATCTTGATGAGCGACCTGGGCCTCGAGCAGCTTGGATTCCGTCAAGTCTTCGAGCAGGATGACTTGTCCGCCCGCCAAATGCGAGGCTAACGGGCCGCCGGGCTTGGCGCTGCCTTCTAGCCGCGAGCGGTAGAGTTGCAGGACGCGCTCACCCTTGTCGGTGCGGATGCGGCGTTCCTGGCTGGTCGGGGTGTCGGCGACGGCGAAAGTCCCCAAAAGCTCGCCCCACGGCGCTGGCAGTGCCGCGAGCTCGCGGCCTACAGCGTCGCCGGCTTGCACACCCGTCAGCCTGGCCAGGGCGCGGTTCCAAATCACGATGTCTGTATCTGGTCCGAGCGCGCACACGCCTTGTGGTAAATCTTCGAGGATCTGTCGAAAGTAGCCGCGGAAGGCCTCGAGCTCGAGCGCGGCGCCGTGCAGCGGTACGCGCGCCTCACGCAAGCGTTGCTCGAGGATCCGCAGTTGATCGGCCAGGGCAGTCCGAGCGCTCTGGTCCATCCGGAGGCTGTCGTCGACGATCATGCGCGCCAGGACCGGCCCCATCAGGCCCGACAGATTGCGTTCGATCCGCTCGCGCAACAGCAAGAGCTCGGCCGGGCGCCGTTCGTCGAGTGGCATAGTGAGATCGCTGAGCGCGCGTTGGACTTCGGCTTCGGCCGCGTCCGCGCCCAGCACCGACTCCAGCCGGGTGCGGAACTCGGTCGGGGAGCCAGCGGCCACGATGCCGCCCGCGCCCGGGATCGCCGAATCGCGCTCGGTCGTCGCGCTGCTGGCCGGCCACAGCACCGAGACACCGACGAACAACAAGCCGTTGACCGAGAGCGACAACAGCGTGGACAGCGACCACGGATCATCGTCGAGCCGCAGCAGCTCACGCAACGCCGAAGCCGTATTGCCAAAGCTGCCCGGAGCCAACACCGGCAGCGCCAACAGCACCGTCCACAGCACGATGCCGGCGCACAAACCGGCAATGAAGCCGCCGCGCGTGGCGCGTGCCCAGAACAAGACCCCGGCCAGGCCCGGCAGAAATTGCGCGACCGCCGCGAACGAAACCAGGCCCAACTCGGCCAGGCCCAGGCGCTTGTCGAGCAACAGAAAGCAGCCGAAGCCGGCCAAGATGATCGCAACGATCAACGCACGCCGCGCCCACAGCAGCCAAGCGTACAGGTCACGTTGGCGTGTGTGTGTACCGACGGCTCGCTCCTGCGTGGGCGGTCGCAATGGCAGCAACAGGTGATTGAGCGACATCGACGCCAACGCCAGAGTCGTCAGGATCACGGTGCCGCTGGCGGCCGACAGCCCGCCCACGAACGCCAAGCCCGAGAGCGCGTTGGACGTGCCGGCAAGCGTGATACCGAGCACGTAATACTCCGGGTTGGCGTCCGGCTTTAGCGCGGTGCCGGCCAGCAAGATCGGCACGATCGGCAAGTTGAGCAGCAAGAGATAGGCCGGAAAACCCCAGCTCGACGCCCGTAAGGCACGCGGCCCGGGGCTTTCAGCGAACGCGACGTGAAACTGTCGTGGCAAGAGGAACGCTGCCGAGAACGACAGCAGCAGCAAAGTGCCCCACGGCGCGTCGCGTACTGGACGTTGCAGGGCTTGCAGGGCCTCCGGGTGCTCGGCGATCCAGCGATTCATGTCGCCAAAACCGTCGAAGACACCGAACACCGCGAACGCACCGACCGACAGCAGCGCTACCAGCTTGACGATCGATTCGAAAGCAATTGCGACGACCAAACCTTGGTGCCGATCACGCTGCGCGGGGTGGCGCGCGCCGAACAAGATCGCGAACAGTGTCACCATCGCGCAGAAGCCGAGCGCGATCGCGGCCGGCCTGGTGCCGTAGGCGATCACGCTGACCGACTCGGTGATGGCGCGGATTTCGAGCGCCAGGTACGGCACACTGCCGGCCAGCATGAACAGCGTCACCAATGTGCCGACGAGTGGGCCGCGGTAGCGAAACACGAACAAGTCCGCCAGTGATGTGAGTTGGTACTCGCGCGTTAGCCCGAGCACGCGCTGCCACAGCACTGGCGTCAGCAGGCACGCCAGCGTCACACCCAGGTAAATCGCCAGGAAGCGGTAGCCTTCGACCTTGGCGAAGCCGACGCTGCCGTTGAAGCTCCACGACGAAGCGTACACGCCGAGCGCCAACGTGGAGACCGCCGGGTGGCGCGCCAACCGCGCCGGGATCAGCCCGCGTTCGGTGGCGTAGGCGACCAAGAACAGCACCACCAAGTAGGCGACGCCGGCCGCGAACAACAGGCTCAGCTCAAGTCTCATGGCCCCTTGCCGCGCGCGCCACCCAGAATGCCAGCAGACTGACCAGCAACCACAGCACGAACGGCAAGTACCAGGGCCGCCCGTCCGCGGCCCAAATCAGCCGCAGCGGGCTGGCGAACACCAGCAGCGCGACGCCGAACGAGAGCAGCGAAAGGTCACGCGCACGCTCGCCAGGCGGGGGAGTGGCCACGCGGGCAAGTTACCAGACCGCTTCGGCCGTGGCACTCGTAATGGGGGCTTTGAGCAGGTTCATCAGGTCTTGCAAGCTGGGCATGCTCGGCTGTGCACCACGGCCGGTCACCGTGAAAGCGCCCGCTGCGCACGAAAGCTCGATCGCTCGCACTTCGTCGAGGCCGCGTGCCAGCCCATACGCCAACGCGGCGTTGAAGGCGTCGCCGGCCGCGGTCGAGTCGACGGCCTGCACCGCGATCGAGGGAAATGAACGCGCGCCGTCCCGCGTCACCAGCAGCGCGCCGCGCTCGGCCATCTTCACCAGCACCTTGCGGGCGCCACGCTCGACCAGCGAACGCGCGCGCGCTTCGGCCTCGAACGAGCTGAGCCCGGTCGTGCTTGACGCTCCGGTGAGCAGGCACAGCTCGCTCTCGTTCGGGGTCAGGTAGTCGACGCTTTGCAGCAGCGCCGCTGGTAGCTCACGCGACGGGCTCGGGTCGAGCACGACGAGCGCGCGATGATGCTGAGCCAGCCGGGTTGCAGCTTCCACGGTGGGGAGCGGAATCTCGAGCTGGAGCAGCACCACCTTGGCACTGGCAAACGCCGCCGCTGCGTACTGCGCGAGCTCGGTTGGGCCAAAGCTTCCGTTCGCGCCCGGCGCGACCACGATTTGATTCTGGCCCGAGCGCTCGACGGAGATCACGGCCACGCCCGTGGGCTCGTTCGGTGCCGCGCGCACGTAGCGTACGTCGACGCCGGCGGCCGCTAGCCCGGCACGCAACCAGTCGGCGTTGTCGTCGTCGCCGACTTGCCCGACCAAGCACACGTCGCCGCCCAGCTTGGCGGCACCGTACGCCTGGTTGGCACCCTTGCCGCCCGGAAAGCGATTGAACGAATCGGCGCTGAGCGTTTCACCCGGTGCCGGGAAGCGCGGCACGCCCAGCACGAGATCCGTATTCAAGCTACCAACGACTACGATCTTAGATGCCATGACAAAGCCTCCGGAGCGCTTGGATCAGCTGGTGACGAGATCGACCGGTGTTTCGCGATCGGCCGGAATCGCGCTCTTGCTCAGAATTTCGAGCGCGTACTCGATGCCGAACGTCGCTAGCCGATCGCCGTGTTGATCGACGGTGGCGAGCAGTCGATGTTCTTGTAAGAGCTTGCGTGCCGCCGACACGTTGTCGAAGCCCACGACCAACACCTGTTCGGCACGGCCACGCTCGGCCAACGCCCGCGCGACGCCGATTGCCATGCTGTCGTTGGCGGCCAGAAAGCCGCGCAGCTCGGGATGCTCCGCGAGCATGTCGCTGGCGACGCGCGCGGCTTGTTCGGTCTCCCAATTCGCCGAACGCGAAGCGACGACGCGCATGCCGGCCGCCTGCATCGCATCCTGAAAGCCGCGCTTGCGCTCGGCGCCATTGGCAGTCGAGGTCACGCCTTCGATGATCGCGACTGCGTCGCCTGGGCGTAGCGCTCGCGCCAGGTGTGCCCCGGCCAGTCGCGCGCCTTTGCGGTTGTTCGGTCCGACGAATGGAATGCTGAAACTCTTCTCGCCCAAGGCTTGTGCATCGAGCTTGTTGTCGATGTTGACCACCACGATTTTGGCGTCGAGCGCGCGCTTGCACACGTCCACCAAGGCTTTCGAGTCGGCCGGCGCCAGCACGATCGCGTCCACGCCACGCGCGATCGCGCGCTCGACCAACGCAATCTGCTTCGGTACATCGCGCTCGTCGGCGATGCCGCTGGCCAACAGCTCGTAGTCGGCGCGATGCGCCAGCTGGTGCTGTTTCGCGCCATTTTCCATAGTCAGGAAGAACTCGTTGGCGAGCGACTTCATGATCAGGGAAACCGTTCGTCGCGTGCCCGGCGCGGGCCTGCGCGCGCAGCCCCACAACGCGCACGGTAGCAAACCGAGTGAAAGCGCGGCACGCCGCGGCAGGCTGCTGGAGCGCTTCGCCATCGACCCTGAATATCTCAGGATGCGCGGCTCGAGGCCAGTCATTCGCGAGGCTCATTCGGTCAAGCTCCGCTCGCTGCGCTAGCGATGTCGGGCGGCACCCGGACGGCCTGCTTTTGCGGACTGGTGGGCGAGCCGTGACGCAAGCGATCAAGCCCAACGGCGACGACGATGATCACGCCGGTGACCACTTCCTGAACGTAATTGGGTAGGCCCAGGTGGACGCAGCCGGTCTTGATCACCGTCATCAGCGAGGCGCCAATCACCGAACCGACGATCGAGCCCTCGCCACCTTGCAACGACGCGCCGCCAATCACCGCGGCGGCAATGACCTCCAGCTCGAGCCCGACCGAGTCGGTCGGATCGCCGACGGTGAGCGTCGCAAATTCCATCACGCCGGCAAGGCCTGCCTGGGCGCCGGCGACGCCATACGCCCCCAGCTTGACGATCTCGACGGGCACGCCACAAAGCCGAGCGGTGCGTTCGTTCGAACCGATCGCGAAGACTTGCCGCCCGAAGCGCGTGTAGCGCAGCAAGCCCGCCATCACGACCAACACCAGCACCAATGTCCACACGCCGGGTGGCAGCAGCATCCAAGCTTTCCCGGGCGGTAGCGCACCGAGCAGGCTGTCGAGCCCGCGCGCGTCGGCATCGACCTTCTGTTCGCCCGCGAAGCCCTTGGCAGAGCCGCGCAAGATCGTCATCGCACCGAGCGTGACGACGAACGGCGTGATGCGCAGCAAACTGACCGCGCTACCGATCAGCAGCCCTGCGACGGTCGCTACGACCACCCCGAGCAGGGCGGCCGTGACTGGGCTCAGTCCGGCGTTGAGTGCGCGCGCCAGCACCACCGTGGTTAGCGCCACCGACGAGCCGACCGAAAGGTCGATTCCGCCCGATACGATGATCAGAGTCATACCGGCGGCGGCGATGCCGACCACCACCGTTTGGCGCGCCATCGTGACCAGGTTGATCGGGCGTGCGAACGTTTCCGGGCTCAACGCCGCGAACAACAGGTAAACGAGCACTAGCGCCAACAGCGGCGCGAACCAGGGCTGGGTTCGGATTTGTTTCATGTGCCGGTCGCTTGCGCCAAGATGGCGTGCTCGGTCAGCTCACTCAACGGGCGCGCTTCTGCCAGCTGGCCGCGCCGCATCACGGCGATGCGATCGCAAACCCCAAACAGCTCCGGCAAATAGCTCGACACCATCAAGACCGCCTTCCCTGACGCCGCCAGTTGATCGATAAGCTCGTAGATCTGGGCCTTGCTGCCGACGTCGATGCCGCGCGTCGGCTCGTCGAGCAAGATCACGTCGACGTCGTGGTGGAGCAGACGCGCGAGCGCGACCTTCTGCTGATTGCCGCCCGAGAGCTCGCGCAGCGGCTGCTCGGGGTGACGCGCCTTGATCGCGAGCCGCTCCATCCATTTCATCGCGGCCGCGTTCTGTCGCCGGCGCGAGATGAAGCCGAATCGCCCCAGGCTGCCCAACTTCGAGAGCGTGAGGTTGTCGGCGATAGATAGCCCGGTCGCCAGGCCTTCGCGCTTGCGGTCCTCGCTGACCATGCCTACGCCTTGCGACCACCGCGCGGCGGGCGTTGCCGGGCCCGCCACGTCCAGCACACGAATTGCGCCGCTTTTGACGCGATCGAGGCCGTGAATCGCGCGCAATAGCTCGGTGCGACCTGCACCGATCAAGCCGGCAATGCCGAGCACTTCGCCGCGCCGTAGCTCGAGCGTGGCCTGACTTGGCTTTTTCGCGCCGGCTAGCTTGTGCACGGCAAGCACGACTTCGCCGGGCGTACGTGGGCTGCGGGGGAAGAGCTGCTCGACTTTGCGTCCGGCCATCATGCTAACGATCTGGCTACGAGGCGTGCCAGCAACCCGGCCGGCGCCGACCGTCTTGCCGTCGCGAAGCACGGTGAAGGCGTCGGCGAGCTCTTCGATCTCCTCCAGGAAGTGCGAGATATAGATGATCGTCAACCCTCGCTCGCGAAGCCGACGCAGCACGACGAACAACCGCTCGACATCTTCGCGCGTCAGGCTGCTGGTCGGCTCGTCCAAGATCAGGACGCGGCAGCTGGGCAGCGAGACCGCGCGCGCGATTTCGACCAGCTGTTGCTCGGCCGGCGCCAGACGCGCCACACGAACCTCGGGCTGCAGCGTGCTGCGTGAGGCGTCGACGACCTGCGCCAGCGCCTGCTCGGCGAACGCGCGCAGCTCCGCCCTACGCACGAATCCAAAGCGAGTGGGTTCGGCACCGAGCGCGATGTTCTCGGCTACGCTCAGGTGTGGGCAAAGTGAGAGCTCTTGATGCACCATCGACACGCCCGCGCGCCGCGCAGCCACGGGACCAGTAGGTCGGTACGCGACGCCGTCGAGCGAAATTTCGCCTGAATCTGGCTCAATCACGCCGGCCAGCACGTTCATCAGCGTGCTCTTGCCGGCGCCGTTTTCGCCAATCAACGCATGCACTTCGCCCGGCGCAGCCGTGAGCGTCACGCCGCCGAGCGCCTTCGTAGCGCCGAACGTCTTCTTGATGTCTCTGATGGTCAACACCGGCGGCTTCTCCGTTGCGACAACGCTCAGTTGTTGAGCCAACGCGCGACGTCCGGCACGACCAGCGCGTGGATCTGCGGCTCGTCCAAGTTCTGACGCGTGACCAACGTCACGCCGGTGTCGATGTACGACTCGATAGTTTGCCCTTTTAGGTGCTCGCTCATCTTTTTGATCGCGAGATAGCCCATCTTGAACGGATCCTGCACCACGATCGCGTTGAGCGCGCCGCGTCGAATGCCGTCGACCAACTTCGAGGAGGTGTCGAAGCCGACGAACTTGAGCTTGCCGCCCAGCCCCTGCTTCTCCAGCGCCAGCAGCATTCCGAGCGTGGTCGCTTCGGCGACGCAGAAGATGCCGTCGACGCCACCGGAAGCGGCTTTGGTGCCGGCGAGTAGGCTTTCAGCCGACTGGAAGGCGTTTTCGGTCGTCGCGCCGCCGTACTGGTTTTCGCTCACGACCTTGATGCCCGGGTGCGTTTTCATGGCGTCCAGGAAGCCGGCTTCGCGCTTCGCGGTACTCGCGGAGCCTTCGACGTAGCGCAGCATGATCACGTTGCCCTTGCCGCCCAACAGCCGCGCTAGCTCTTCGCCGCCCATTTTGCCGCCCGCGTAGTTGTCGGTGGCGATGAAGCTGAGGTGATCCTTACCCTTGAGGTCCGAGTCGAAGACGATGACGGGTATCTTGGCCGCGGTCGCTTGCTGCACCGCGCCGGCCAGGCCCTTGTCGCTCAGCGGAGCCAGCGTGATGCCCGAGACGCCTTGCGCCGTGAACGACTGCACGACGTCGATCTGCGCCTTCAGATCGTCGTCTTTGATCGGACCCTTCCACAGCACCTCGACCCCAAACTCCTTGCCGGCCTTGACCGCGCCGGCGTGAATCGCCTTCCAAAACTCGGCCGAAGCGCCCTTCGGAATCACCGCAATGCGCGTCGCGCTGCGGTCGCGGTGACACGACCCGAGCAAGCACGACAACACCAGACAGACAACGGTCAGCAACCGACGAATAAACCCATCGCGGTAGGGCGACATGCGACGCTGTACAGCAATTCCAGTGCCAGCCCCGAATCCCGGCGTTCCGACTTCGTATCCGGGCCAAGCTGTTACGTTTCGTAGCGCGCGGCGCGCCTTAACGGCGGCGTTCGTGTCGAATCGTAACGTCGCTTTGCCGGCTCGAGAAGTTTCACAGGGAGATCGGGAGTCCTGCGGGGAAACGCATTCTTGTTTTTGGAGGACCAAAACCAAGAATATTTCTTTGGAGGTGAGCACGAGACCAGCCCGGCACCAGCAGGTCCTTGTCTATCTGCCAGGTTGAACCGGCTTCACGGCGGCAGCGCGAACCCCAAATTCTCGCCCTGCCGATCTCCCGATCTCCTTGTAAAGAAATCTGGATCGCACGGGGTGGCCCCGTGACGCCACGGCAGTTTCTGCGAGGAAGGCTGGGGCGTGGCAGCCAAGGGTTGTGACGAATGCTGCGGGGGACGTGGCACGAAACCGCGCCGAAATGTGCGGAGTCGATACTTCGGGCATGGCTGACGCGCAATTGCCCGCTTTTGGCGTACCTCAAGGCTTCAAGGCTGACCGGGCTCAAGTGAACGCGGTCAAGAGTCGGCTGGTCGAGGCAGGCGTGAAGAGTTGTTTCGCGACGTTTGTGGATGTCCACGGCATTCCGAAATCGAAGCAGACGCCGATCGACGCCTTCGAGCACATGTGCGATGGCAGCGAGCTGTACACGGTCGGGGCGGTCGAGGGCCTGGGCTTGGCCGGTCCGCAAGAAGATGAGTGCGCGACGGTGCCGGACTTGTCGAGTGGCATCGTGCTGCCGTGGGACAAGACGCGCGCCTGGTTCAGCAGTGATTTGTACTATCACGGTGAGCCCTACGCAGGTGACCCGCGCGGCATCTTGCGGCGGGTGCTGGCGCGCGCCGAAAAGCTCGGCTTTCGCTTCAACCTAGGCGTCGAGCCCGAGTTCTACGTTTTGAAGGAGAGCGCGGACGGCAAGCTGTCGCCGATCACGCGCAGCAAGTTTCAGGGACCGAACGCCTGCTACGACGTGACGCAGGCCAGTGAGAGCGCACCGTTTCTGGAGCCGTTGGCCGGCTACATGAAGGAGCTCGACTGGGGCCTGTACTCGTACGATCAGGAGTGCGGCAAAGGGCAATACGAGTTCGACTTTGCGTACTCGGACGCGTTGACGATGGCCGACCGGTTCGTATTCTTGCGCCACATGGTGAAGAAGGTGGCTGAGCAGGTCGGGGCGGTGGCCTCGTTCATGCCCAAGCCATTTGCCGATGATTTCCGCAGCGGCGCGCATTTCAACATGTCGCTCGCCGACGTAAAAACGCGCGAGAACCTGTTCGCGCCCGGCGCCGGGCGACCCAGCAAGCTCGCCGCGCGTTACAACGCCAACTGCTCCGACCTGGCGCTGCACTTCATCGCCGGCTTGAAGCAGCACGCGCGTGCGCTGACCGCCGTCACCTGTCCCAGCTACAACTCGTACCAGGGCTTGATCGCTCAGGGCGAGCTGGCCGACTTTTCGTGGGCGCCGGTGTTGATCGCGTGGGGTAAGAACAACCGCAGCGCCATGCTCCGACTGCCCGGCAATCGCTATTGCGTCGAGAACCGTGCCGTCGACATGTCGAACAACCCGTACCTAGCGGCCGCGTTTTCGCTGGCGGCCGGTCTCGACGGGATCGAGCGCGAGCTGGATCCGGGCGAGCCGTTGAACGATGATCTCTACCGCCGCGGTCGCAAAGAACTAAAGGACGCCGGCATCGAGCTCTTGCCGCGCACGCTACTCCACGCGCTCGAAGCGTACGAAACCGATCCGCTGGCGACGCAAGCTTTCGGAAGCTTCTATCGAGACGTCTACCTTTCCCACAAGCTGCGCGAATGGGAGCAGTGCTTCTATCCCGTCTCGGACGAGCAACGCCGCCGGTACCTGACGTTTATTTGAACAGGTCGCGAATCGCGGCTTCGACGAAAGCGGTGCCTTGCGCCACGCGCTCCGGACCACCGGCGATGTGGCCGAACTTCGACTCGAGCACGCGCAGCTCGGCGTGGGGCATGAGCTGGACCTCCAAACGGCTGTCTTCCTGCGGAAAATACAGGTCCGTGCTCGAGGGCATGATGATCGCGCGCGCTTCGATCGCCGCTAGCGCCTTGGGTAAATCTCCGCCGTAGAGCGGATTGTCCGAAATGTCCGCGCGCTGCCAGCTGCTCAGTACGCACAACAAATCGTTGGCGTCGTAGCCTTGGTGCTCGCGCGCCCAAGCGCTCAATAGCGCCTGGGGCGAGGCATGCCCCAACTGTTCGTACAGTCGCTCGCGGAAGAAGGTCTGGCTGTAGGCCCAACCGGCGTACACGCGCCCGAACGCGGCCAAGCCACGCAGCGGCGGCGTGGAGTACTTGCCACCGTCGAAGATTGGATCGGCTTCGAGCGCGGCCTTCACACCTTCCAAAAAGACCCAGTTGTGTTGCGAGGTACGGGCCGAGCCGCAAACTGCGAGCAGCCGCTCGACGCGTTCGGGAAAGAGCGCGGCGTGATGGTACGCCTGCTGCGCGCCCATCGACCACCCCAACGCCAACGCCAGCCGCTCGACGCGGAGCTGCTCGAGCAGCCGCCAGTGCGCGGAGACGTTGTCGAGCAAGCTGATGTGCGGAAAACTCGCGCCGCCCTGCGTCGGGTGGTTGCTGGGCGAAGACGACTCGCCATTGCCCAACAAATTCACTATCACGATGAAGTAGCGCGACGGATCGAGCGCGCGGCCTTGGCCGACGATGGCTAGGTTGTCGCGGTGCGTGCCGGTGTAGTAGGTCGGAAACAGCACGGCGTTGTCGCCGGCTGGGCTCAGCGTGCCGCACGTGACGTAGGCCAGCTGAGCACCGTGCAGCACCTGGCCTGACTGCAGGATCAGATCCCCAAGCGGGAAAAGCGCGGTCTTCGCTAGCATCCTGAGCTTTCGCATAACATCGTCTGGGCCCCCACCGTGCTGCCGTTTCGGACTTCGCACTCATTTTGGCTGGTTCGAGCCATGCTGCTGCGCGGCATTGGCCTCGTCTACGCGGTCGCTTTCCTGATCTTGGTCCGGCAGGGGCCGGCGCTGATTGGCGAGCACGGCATCTTGCCGGTGGTGCGCTTCCTCAATTTGGTGGCGGGTAACTTGGGCTCGCGCGGCGCCGGGTTTTGGCAGCTGCCGAGCTTGTTCTGGTTTTCGGCGAGCGACACTTGGCTGCAAGCCTGCGCGTGGCTTGGCCTGTGCGGCGCGCTGACGATGCTGGCGGGGTTTTCGAACGCGCCGCTGCTGGCACTGCTCTGGGCGCTGTACCTGTCGTTCTGTCACATCGGGCAAATCTTCTACGGGTACGGCTGGGATTCGCTGCTGTGTGAGACAGGCTTCTTGGCGATCATCGGCTTGTCGTGCTTCGATGATCAGCTGGTGCTGCGTGTCGTGCCGAACCAGTGGCGTGAACTGTTACGCACGCGTATGGCGCAAGTCGCTCATGCGGAGCCGTCACGCTACCGCCGTGCCGTGAGCATCGTGCTGGCGGTCGTGATTGCGGTCTTGAGCTTGAACCCGGTCGTGAATCTGCTGTCCCCGCGGCAGGCCATGAATGCGTCGTTCGAACCGTTCAACCTGGTGAACACTTACGGTGCTTTCGGCAGCGTGAGTCGCGAGCGCTACGAGGTCGTGATCGAAGGCACAGCGGCGACGAGGCTCGATCAGCGCACGAAATGGCTCGAATACGCGTTGCCGTGCCAGCCTGGTCGCGTCGGCCGCCGCCCGTGTCTGGCCACGCCGTACCACTACCGGCTCGATTGGCAGCTCTGGTTCGTGCCGCTCTCGCCGGAGCATCAACGGCGCTGGTTCCTCTCCCTCACGCACAAACTGTTGCAGGGCGACGCGCGCGTGTTGGCGCTGTTCGCCGAGAATCCATTCCCGAAGCGGCCGCCGCACTACATCCGTGCGTCGTTCTACCGCTACCAGTTCGCGCCACTCGGCGGCCACGATACCTGGCACCGCACCGCCGCCGGCCAATACCTGCCGCCCACCGCGCTCGACGATCCTGAATTCGTCGAAGCGTTACGTGCCTACCGGCTTTCGGATTGAGCGGAACGGCTCAGGTCGGCGCGTGGCAGTTGCAGTCGCGGCAGTTGTCGTCGGCGCAGCTGCCGCAGCAGCGTTTGACCTGCAGCTTCAGCGCTTCTCGCGCCCGAAACACGCGCACGCCCGCGTTGCTCTGACTGATACCGGCGGCGATTGCAAAGTCCTTGACGGCGATGCCTTCGACCTCGACGGCTTGCAGCGCTTCGGCGTATTCGGGCTTCAGCGTCGCCGCCAAACCCTTCACGCACTGACACACGGCGGCGTGCATTTCAGGCTCGGCTGTCTCGGTCAGCTCATGTGAAAGCTCGTCCAGTTTGCGAGTCGCGACGCCGTTCCGGCGCTGGTAGTCGGTCACGGCGTTGCGCAGCACCCGATAGAACCACGCGACCGCGGACTCTTCCTGCTCCAGCTGCTCCACCTTGGTGATGCTGCGCGTGAACGCTTCCTGCAGAATGTCTTCTGCCAGCGCGCGATCGCCCAAGCGCCGTTGCAAGAACGCCAAGAATTCGTGGCGGTGGGAGACTAAGCGCTGCAGAGCGTCCGGCGCGGCGCTTGGTTCGCTCTTGGCTTGCATGCAATGAGCTTTGCGCCCCAGGGTCGGCCTGGCAAGTCACGCGCAGGTGACGCGTCAATTGACCGAGAAGGTGACCCTAAAGGCGGGCACGCTCAAGATTCTCTCGTCCGCCTGGTAGTCGCGCTTCGGCGCGTAGGTCGCGTCCAACACGCGGATGGCCGTCGCCAACGATTCGTCGTTGGGCAGGTGCAGGACGGCTTCGTCCAAGAGTCCGTCTTCCGCGGAAGTATGCCCGCCAGAACGTTGCCACTCCTTGTCGATGAACTGTGGCAGTGACGCCAGCCGCTGTTCGCGACTTGCGTCATCGAGAACCGAGACGACGTTTTCGACTTTTCCGAGTGCCTTCCACACCAACTGAATCCTGCCGTCGCTGAGGTAGTCGACGTGGAGCGCGAAAGTGGCGGGCGCGGGTGCGCCTGACTTCGGCGGCCCAGGGACGCGACCTTCGAACGGAGCGTAAACGAGCTGCTGCGGAGAGCCGCCACGCGGCCGAGCCGCCACCTGAAACGAGGGATAAGCCGCGAAGGCTGCGGTTTGAAAGACGCTCTTGAAGACGCTGAGCGGCGTCGAGCGGTCGAACCACAACACCGCGTGCCCCGGCAACGGTGCGCCCAGGTGCCGTGCTTGCCATTCGGTGCGTCGCGCCACCAGGACGTCGAACAATCGATCGCTGCGACGGAGCTTACCGGTGTCGAGCGCCTCTTGCACGTCGCCGACGGGCTCGTCGTCGACCCACAGCTGGGCGCCCGAGGAGATGATGTTGGGTGCGTCCGGGAACGGCTGCGCCTCGCCCTCCCTGGCTTCGGGCAGAGCCAGACCGTAGTGAGCGATGTCGACCGCGGGAGGCGTTGCCGGTACAGCGGACGCTGCGGCCGGCGGCGTCACCGGCTGTTGCTGGTCGGCCGCCGCCTTCGGCTCGGCCACTCTCGAACAACCGAGCAACATCACGACGCAAACAGCGAGACGGGGCAGAGTCATCCTGGGGCGAGCATGATCGGATAGACGACCGTGACGATACCGTTCTCGGGCTTCGGGAACTCGAGTTGCTTGAACGCATTGATGACGCATTCGCGCACTTGCGCATCCGGCAAGTCGGAACCACTGTCGCTCGGGTTTTCCACCTTGCCCTCGCGCGAGATCACGAAGCGTACGGTCACTCTGCCCTCAAGCGTCGCGTCCCTTCCCAATCCCACCTCGTAGCATTTTCGAAATAGCTCGAAATGCTCGCGCACCACCCGCTGAATTACCTCCGGTGGCAGTCGGCCGCTAACCGGGGCCGGTGTGCCGGGCGCACGCAAGTTGACGAAGAGCTCGAGGCCCGGTTGGTTGGGTGCCACCTTCTGCAACGAGTGCAGCGCGCTCAGCAATGGGACGGAGGCGTCTTTGGAGGCGTGGGAGACTTGAATCAAGCAGCTCGACGCGCAGATCGCGGCAAGCTTGGCCTGCAGTTGGGGCGTGACGCCTTCGTCGCCGGGTGGCCACGACAGGTCGGTCGCGTCGCTGCCCAACGCGCGCAGGTGCAAGAGGCCGTCCAGACCAAGGCCGAGCTCAGCTGCACTTCGAGAGCGGTGGTGGTGCGCTCGGCGCAGGCTCACCTTGGACCTTGACTAGCTTGCCGCGCACTTCGACCCGCAACGGTTCGACCGCCGGGCTCGACGTCGGGTGGAGACGGAGCGCGACGGGCGAGGTTGCGCTCTCGGGCGCCACCGCTGCTTGAGTCGCCCCAGCGCAAGCGGCGCACGCCGCCACTGTGATGAAGAAAACCGCCCTACCGAAGAAACTACCCGTGCTCACGCGCCGAGCCTAGCTCAGCTTGGGTCGATGCCCCAGACGATGGTGTTGCCGTTCATGACGACGATTTTGGTCGGGTCGGTGAACGACCAGTCGTTGGATTGGATGAACTTGCCTTGGCCTTGCGCGCCGGCCTTCCACGAGACTTTCAGCAAGGTACCGGCGGTCAGCTCGCTCGAGTTGGCGCCGGTGCAGGTGAGCTCGACGTAGGAATCGGCGCCGGCCTTGGGGGTGTCGGCTGCGGCAATCTTGCCGGTGCAGGTCGCGCCGCCCAGGTTGGCTTTCGGACCAAACTGGGCCCAGTTCATCATCACGGCCGCCGTGCCAGCGATCAGTTCGTTGCTGAAGTAGTAGCGAATCTTGACGTCGGCAAGCGACAGCGGCTGCGCGGTATCGTTGATCACGTCCAGCTCACCACCCAGAAAATCGACAGTGTCGGCTGTGCTGTCGGCCTTGAACGTGACCGACAGACCGACGATCGGCATGTTCACCGGACCCGAGTTATCGCCGGCGGCACCGTCCATCGAACCACCCTTGCCGCCACCGCCAGCTTTGCCACCGGTGCCACCCTTGCTCGTCTTGCCGCCCGAGCCACCGGTTGCGCTGGTGCCGCCGGCGCCCTTGCCGGCCGTGCCAGTCGACGTGGTGCCGGCGAACGGTAGGCTCGACGTGCCGCCTTTCGATGCGGTGCCGGCGCGGCTGCCGCCACTGCCGCCTTCGTCCGCCATGTCGTCACCGGTGTCGTCGATGCCGGCGCCGGCGTTTTGGCGCGCGCAGGCAACGGCCATCAAAAGCAGCGTGGCGATCAACGAATAGGTGGTGCGGCTTTGCATTTTTGCGTCTCCGAGCGAGCGGCGCTGTGCCGCGGAAAAATTGGCTAGTTCCCGAGCTTGACGACTGCCTCGAAGGCAACACCTGCGTTGTCGAACTTCACTCGACCTTGCGGCGCCTGCACTCTGTGTCCGTTGAGCTCGACTTCTTGCGCTGCTCCGTGAAGGACCAGCGTGAAACTGCGACGCTGGTGCTCCGCGTAACCCTGACCAGTTACGGAAGCGCGCAAGCGAAGCTCGTTACCCCTACGGGTCGTTATGAAAACGGTGCGCAAGAAGGCACCTTTTTCGTGCGCCTTCGTTTTGCCGTCGTCTTCGTGCAACGAAGACCGGAATTCTCCGTCTTCGGCCGGCACGAACACGTGCAGCTCGAGCTCGGGCGTTTGATGCTCCGCCGTCGACTTCAAAGCCTGGGCGTGGCAAGCGATCACCGAGCCACCGCGTGCGAACAGCGGGATGCGCTCGAGCGGTGCCTGCGCGCTGATGAAGCGCTCGCCCGCGTGGGCGACGTCGGTGTGCCATTCGTACCAGGTGCCCTTGGGCAGGTACACGCTGCGCGCCACTTGGCCGGGCTTCAGCACCGGCGCCACGAGCAAGGCATCGCCGAGCAGGAACTCATCGTCCGTCTCGCGCGCGGTCGCGTCGTGCTGGAAGTCGAACAAAAGCGGGCGTTGGATTGGCGCGCCGCTCTCGTGCGCATCCCAGAATTTCGCGTACAAATACGGCAA
Organism: Polyangiales bacterium; assembly: GCA_038252755.1. GTDB lineage: Bacteria > Myxococcota_A > Polyangia > Polyangiales > Polyangiaceae > PMG-095. Next base: position 43,161 of record JBBSAB010000008.1, read on the forward strand.
AATCTTGTAGCGAAGCTCGAGCGATTCGCGCACGATCTTTTCGACTGCGCCGCCGAACGACCACGGGTACTGGTCCGGCTCGCCCATGATCGCGTGGCAGCGGCTGAACGGCGTCAGCGTGCCGTACTGGAACCAGCGCACGGCCATCTCCGGGTTTGGCGTGCCGGCGAAGCCCGGGATGTCGGCGCCGATGAACGGCTGGCCCGAGAGGCCGAGGCCGGTCGCCATCGGCAAGCTCATGTCCAGGTGCTCCCAGTCCGAGTAGTTGTCGCCCAGCCACTGCGCGGCGTAGCGCTGAATGCCCGCGAAGCCCGCGCGGCTCAAGATGAACGGCCGCACGTTGGCGTCGTAGCGCTTGTAGCCTTCGACTGTCGACATCGCCATCAACAGGCCGTACTGGTTGTGGAATCGCTCGTGCGAGTAGTTGTGGCCGTCGCGATCGAAACGCATGCTGAACGGCTCGACGTCGCCGGTGGCCGGCTCGTTCATGTCGTTCCAGATGCCCGCGATGCCCTGGCCCAGGTGCTTGACGGTTAAATCTGCCCAGAAGCTACGGGTTTTTTCGAGCGTAAAATCCGGGAAAACCGTGCGGCCCGGCCACACCTGGCCGACGTACAATTTGCCGGCTTCGGTCTTGCAGAACACGCCCTTGGCGCGGCCTTCCTCGAACACCGCGTAGCCCGGATCAAACTTCACGCCCGGGTCGACGATCGTGATCACCTTGAAGCCGTCGGCTTCGGCGGCTTTCATCATCTTCGGCACGTCGCTGAAACGCTGTTTGTTCCAGGTGTAGACTCGGTAGCCATCCATGTAGCCGATGTCGAGCCACAAGGAATCGCACGGTAGGTTGCGCTCGCGGTACTCGCGACCGACCGCCAAGAACTCGTTTTGCGAATAGTCCTTCCAGCGGCACTGGTGGTGCCCCAGCGACCACAACGGCGGCGGCTGCATGCGACCCGTGAGTGAAGAATACGCTTCCAGAATTGCCGGCACTTCGGGGCCCGCGAATACGTACTCGGTGTACTGACCACCGCAGAACAAGTAGCGGTAACGGTTCTTCTCGCTAAAGTCGAAGCTCGCTTTGTAGCTATTGTCGATGAAGAAACCCGCGACCTGCGCGTCGCCGTTCGCGCTCAGGCGCGCGTGATAAAAGAACGGAATCGACGTGTAATACGGGTCGAACTTAGGGTCTTTGCCCAGCAGCGAGACGTCGGCTTCGAACACGCGCTGTTGCTTCAGCACCTCCGGCGCCAAGATGTCGGTGTTCCACAGCACCAGCTTGCGGCCGCGCCGGTTGCTCGGGCCGGTCTTTTGACCGAGGCCGTAAACGGGATCGTGCGGACCGATCGTGCGGCTGACCAGGAAGCAGTCGTTCAGCTGCAGGAAGCCTCGGCTCGCCCCGCTGTCGTCCTTCTCGTCTTCGAAGATCACGCTTCCGTCGGTGCGGTACGCGGCCAAGCCGAACGCGCGCTTGGTGATCACCAGGCGCAGCGCGCTCGTGCGCAGTGTCACGCTTTCGGCGTTGTCGTCGATCTCGAAGTTGACCGACTCGCTCGGCACGGACGCGACCGCGAACGTCGGCTGCTCATCGAAGCGTCCGGCTTGCGAGATCGCGAGCTTCAAGACGTCGACCCGAATCACCTCAACGCGGAAGCGCTCCTCGCCGACGTTCAGGACGATGCCGCGCTCGATGCGGGACAACGCGGAGGCGTTGCCGAGGGGCGCGTAGTAACGAAGCTCCGTTTCAGCCAATGACATTGATTCTCCGCAGACTCTTGGCCGTGTTTTGCGAGACACGGACTTTTCTCATGAAGTGTTCGGGGGACAGCCAGGAGCCGCCCACCCAGTAGTCGTAGTTGCGGTTGATGCCGGTGCCCGCGCCGAGGTCGTTCCAAGTCGCCAGCACCAACAGCTCCGCGTCGCTCGATTCGTGCAGGACCTGCTCGAGCAGCTCCGAGCCTTTGACGAGCAAGTCAGTCGCCCCAGCCAACTCGCCCGGACGATCACGTCCGACCGAGTCCCAGCGCACCATCGCGTGATCGAACACGTGGCCGTTCATCGTCGAGCGGCTGCGCTTCTGGGGCAGGTCGAAGGTGAACCAATTGAAGCGCGCGTCCGCTAACGTTTCGAGCCGTGCGTCGTCGAAGTAGGCGTTGTCGACGCACAGGAATGGCGTCTCGCCGAACTCGACTTCAAACATGCGTTTTAGGTGGCTCAGCAGCTCCGCCGATTTTTCGCGCGGCCCGAGCGTGCCGGCGTTGTAAAAATAGATCAGCGGCTTGCCTTTGAAGCGGTACCAGTGGCGACGAGCCACTTGCCGAAAGAACGGCTGCCATTTGGCCTCGTAGATCGTCCGCGCGGCCGCTTCCGGCTCGGACAAGTCGGGGCGCTTCTGCCAGAACGGTCCGAAGTGAGGCTGGCCCCAGGTCCACGTGTCATCGAACAAAGCGATCTTCACCGGATCCGCGAGCGAACGCAGCGCCTGCGCTAGCGGCGCCAGCTTGTCGTGCTGGATGTCGGGGCCGTAGGTGTTGAGCAGTAGGAAATCCAAGCCCGCCCACTGGGCGTCGCACAGCTCACGCTTCCAAAATCCGGCTTCACTCGGCAGGTAGAAGCCGCTTTGCCCGCGCTCGAAGCCGTACAGCGGGTGCGGCCGATCCATGCCCAGCGCGTGCGTGTTCGCCCAATCTGTCGCGCAGTTCACTCCGCCCGGGCAATTGAAGAAGAACATGAACACGGCGCCGACCTGGCGTGGCGTGCCGCGCTCGGGTGCGCCGTCGAGCTCTGGGTGCGCCTGCCACGGATCGCCGAAGCTCAGCTCGCAAGCGCGATCGCTCTCTTTGGCCAAGAGCCGCACCAAATCGACGCGGCGCAGCCTTGGGTTGGTCCGTAGCTCGCGGGCCCAGCGTCGGACTAGCGCGTCGGGGGCGGCCTGCCCGGTCACTTGCGCGTGAGCGGCGCGCACGAAACTCTCCGGGGTGTGGCCGAGGTTGACGTCGACGACCTCGCGCCGCTCGATTTGCCCGTTCCAATCGGGCCTCAGCACAAAAGGCCGCGCGTTCGGCGTCCGCGTGAGGCTCGGAAGCGCGCTAACCATTGTCCCGCCAAATCGCGCTATAAGCAGCGGCAGGTCGACGAGCCCGCGTCCGACTGCTGCTGGTTACAACATCATGCCTTCCCGCAAGGCCGAACAAATCATCAAAGTCCTCCGAGACGAGATTGTCTCCGGAACCCGTGCGCCAGGCTCGCGCTTGCCCACCTACGACGCGCTGATGGAACAGTTCGGCGTGACACGCCCGACCGTGGCCCGCGTCGTCGCCGCCCTGCGCGATGAAGGTTTGGTCACCTCGCACGGCGAGCGCAGCTTGTTCGTGTCCGACACGCTGCCGCACCACAACCGCTACCTGTGGGTGACGAGCGAGCAACCCGGCTCGTCCGAGTGGACGAACTTCTTGGCGACCTTCCTGGAGTTGATCGAGCGCGGCGAGACCGGCCTGTCCGGCGAGGTCACGGCCTTGATTGGCGTCGATGGTCGCGAGAACAACCCGGCTTACCAGAAGCTGTGTGAAGTCATCGAGCAGGGCTCCGCGGCGGGCTTGTTCTTGATGAGCTCGAGCACGATGTTCCTGCTGCCCGTGCTGCAGCAGCCAGCCTTGCCGCGCGCGGCGATCTGGGCGGCCTTGCCACACTCGGGCCTGCTGCAGCTCGACTTCGCTGGTTTGATCGATCGCGCCGCCGAGCGGCTGATTGAGCACGGCGAACGGATCGCCGTGCTGTCTCCACACGCACCCAACCTGGCCGAGGCGCAGCAACAGCTGTTGGCGCGCGGTCTTTCGCGCCAGGCCTTGTTGCCGTTGCACGTCGGCCCGGTCGGCTGTGAGCACGTGACCCAGCTGCTGTTCGATCGCGCGGATCGACCCGACGCGCTGTTCATCACCGACGACAACTTGGTGGAACCGGTGCTCGAGGGTTTGAAGCTGGCCAACGTGACTCCTGGTCGCGACGTCTACGTGCTGTCGCATTGCAACTGGCCGCGACCTTACGGAGCCGACGCTGGCATCGAGCACATTGGCTTCGACGTCCGCGAGATCTTGAGCGTGGCAGCGGATTGCATGCGCGCGCAACGCGCGGGCGAGGCCGAGCCAGTGCGTCGTGTCGGCGCGCGCTTCCGTGAAGAGCTGTTGACCAGCAGCGTTCCCGCTGCGCCCGCTGCGCCCGTAGTTCCCGCGTAGCGTCGAACGCGCAACGCCACGCGTGGCTTCCGCGTGGCTTGAGTGGTGTGAATCGAGGTGATGTGAATGCATCACGTGCGCGGTTCTGCGAGCGATTGAACGAATGCAAACTCACGTATTTCGCGCGGCAAACGCGCGTGAGTCGTGGAGATGTGTCGACCGAAACAGTCCCATTCGTTATGCGGGCTCGTGCCTAGTCGGTCAAACCAAATCGTGGTCAAACGCCGTGATTTACCGGGGTTTTTGCTAACTCACTGCGCTAGTAAATATCGACTTTTGACCACGTTTCCGCTTGCTGGCGAATTGATGGATGTTACCTTCGAGTGAGTCGTAGTTGCATTGTGCACGTGCGTTTGCGCGCGTGCGTGCAGCTGCGTGGAGGCTTCCTCATGCGTTCGCTCCTCGACCTGTCGATTCGCTCGGGTTTGTTGCCGGGGTCTATGTTGTTGCTGAGCGTCGCCTGTCAGGCGAGCAACGGTGGCAGCACCAATCACACCGGTTCCGGTGCCAATGGCCACGGCGCCACGTCGAGCACGGGTGGTAGTCCCAGCCTCGGCGGTAACCTCAATTTGCCGCTCGGCGGCACGAACGGCATCGTCGATACCTACGACGGCAAGCTGATGTCCGACGCGGGTGAGCAAATAACGGTGACGGGTGAGAACAAGGACGTTCACCTCACGCTGTTCTCGTCCGACGGCAGCCCGGTCGACAGCGGCATTACTTGGTCCGTTGACGACACCAAGATCGGTTCGATCAGCGGGGACGGAACCTTCCACGCGAACGGCTACGTGGGCGGTGAGGTCACGATCGCGGCCACGGTCGGTGGCGGGACGATCAGCAAGAAAATTACGGTCGACGTCGACATCACCGTGAACGACGGCAAGATCTCCGCCGCCGACCAGGCGACGCTGATCGGCGGCGGCGCCGGGGATGCCACCTTCAAGTTCCTCTACCCGTCGGATGGCACGGTTTTTCCTCGCGGCTTGGCGGCCCCGTTGCTGCAACTCGGCGGTACGGCTGCAACCAGCACGTACACGACGATTACGCTGCCGCACTTCAAGTACCAGCAGTTCAGCAATGCGTTGACCCGCATCCAGGTCAAGGTGCCCGAGCCGGTCTGGAAGGGCATGACGCTCACCGCCGGCGCGGCCGACGATGTCGCGCTCACCGTTAGCAAGCTGAGCGGAGGTCAAGTCACCGGCCCTGCGACGCAGACGTACCGCATCGCGCAAGCCAGCATGAAGGGCATCATCTACTACAACACGTACAGCTCGCCGCTGACGATGGGCGGCAGCGCGACCGACAAGGGCGGCATCTTGCGCATCAAGGCCGGCGGCACTGCCGAGGTCGTGCAGCGCGGTTGCACGGTGTGCCACGCGGTCAGCTCGCAAGGCAACGTGCTGGCGACGGGCAGCGGCTACGATTTGCCGACTTACGCGCCCACCACTAGCGGCACCTACGACCTTTCCCCGGCGGGCACGATCACGCCACGCAAGACGGGTGCACCCGGCCTGACCTTCCCGTTCGCGGGTCTCACACCGAACGGTAAAAAGGCACTCACCAACGGTCTGCCCGCCAAGACCTGGCCGACCAAGATCATGCGCGGCGTCTACTCGGATGCCGGCTTCACGTCGTCACTCGTCGACACCGCCACCGGCTTGCCAGTGGCTGCCACGGGGCTAGCGGTCAAATACGTACAAACACCGGCCTTTTCACCCGACGGCACGAAGGTCACGTTCCTCAACGGTGACATGCTCCCCGACAACCGCGTGTTGTCGACGCTCGACTTCGACGACGCGACGAACACGTTTTCGGCGCCGAACATCTTGGTGCAGAACCCGAACGAAGCCATGGCTTGGCCGACGTTCCTGCCCGACAACAGCGCGGTCGTCTATCACGCGGGCAGCTCGTTCGATTCGTACGAATTTGCAGACGGCGATGCTCCGAGCAAGCCGCAGTACGCCGAAGTGCGGATGGTCGAGGTCGCCACCAAGACGGTCAAGAAGCTCAACGCGCTCAACGGCCGCGACGACAAAGGCACGCTCACGCTGCCCTACGGCGAGGCCGTCGAAGGTCGAATGAACTACGAGCCGAACGTGCTGCCAGTCGCGGTCGGTGGCTACTACTGGGTGCTGTTCACCAGCCGTCGCACTTACGGCAACACGATCGCACCCGGCGGCATGCTCGAAAACGCCAAGGACCCGTGGGGCAGCGACTCCAGCCCCAGCTTGCGCAAGAAGCTGTGGATCGCCGCGATCGACGTCGATCACATGGATGCGCCCGACCCGAGCCACGCGGCTTTCTACCTGCCTGGCCAAGAGCTCGAAGGCGGCAACATGCGTGCGTTCGGGGCAATGGCGCCGTGCCAGCCCGATGGCGGCGCGTGTGAGACGGGCTCCGACTGCTGCGGCGGCTACTGTCGCCAAACGTCGGCGGGCGCCGACGGCGTGCCGGTGCTGGCCTGCGTGCCCCCGCCCATGAACGAGTGTTCGCACACCGACGAAGCCTGCGTCACCGCTGAAGACTGCTGCGACCCGCGCGAGCTCTGCATCAACGCGCGCTGCACGCTGCGCTCACCACCGAAGTAGTTGACCAAGGGGGCTGCCGAAACGCAGCCCTATCGATGCTCGCCGAATCTTTGGGCTGCCACGCTGCAGCTCGAATCGCAGAAACTCACGTGCCGTTGTTGGGCCGCGCTCTGCGGTTCGAGATTTTTTCACAGGGAGATCGTGAGATCGGGAGCGAGAAATTTTGGGGTTCGAGACGGCCGATGTCGAACGGAGCCTGCGCAGTCACCGCGCGGGTGGGGGGTGCAGCTCGAACAACAAAACCTCCCGATCTCCCGATCTCCCTGTGAAAAAATCTCGATCGCCAAGCGTGGCCTGGCGACGCCACGCGACGACACGAAAGTTTCGGCGACTCGAGCCGCGATGCGGCAGCCAAAGGCGCAGAGCGCGTTAGTCCAAGGTGCGGAGGCGCTTGGGCAGGTGACCGGTCTCGTTGAACGAGACCAGCAGCTTGGCCTTTGCATCGGTGACGAGCAGCACGGTCAGGCTGCAATGGTTGATCCGCATTTTGAGCCAGGTCGTGAGCTTGAGCTCGAGCGTTAGGCAAACGAACATCCGAATCAGATTGCCGTGGACAACGACCAGCTCGGTGCGTTGCCCGCGCGCGGGGCGGACGAGCCGAGCGTGACCGCGCCGCATGCGTTCGAGATTCTTGCGCAGCTCGGGTAGCTGGTTACGCTTGGTGACGCCGGGTACGGGCGTCGGCAGCCTTTCGCGCAACAGCGGGCTGGCTTTGACCTTGCCGCGAAAGCCCAGGGCCTTCTTGAGGATCGCCGCCGTTTCCTTCGCGCGCGGTAGCGTGCTGGAATGAATCGCGGCGAGATCGAGGCCGCGCAGCGCCTTCACCGTCGTCGCCGCCTGCAGCCTGCCGCGCGCCGTGAGCCGCCCGCTCTCGAGGTCGTACTGGCCGTGTCGCATCAAGATCAACAGTCGCATCGGCTGCTGACGGTAGACGATTCGTGGTTTGAGTCTAGCGCGCGGATTTCTGCAGCGATTTGCCGCGCGCGACCGATTGAGCCAAGCTCGCTGCCGGGTTCGAGGATACGGCCGACTAGGCCGTAGTCGAGCGCTTCTTGGGCGGTCATCCAGTGGTTGCGCTCGGTGTCGTGGGCGATCTTTTCGAGGGGCTGGCCGGTGGCTTCCGCGAAGATGCGGTTGAGCCGGTCACGCATCAGTAAGATTTGCCGCGCTTCGATCTCGACGTCGGAGGCGGGGCCGCCAACGCCACCGAGCGGCTGGTGCAGGAGGAAGCGCGTGTTCGGCAATGTCAGTCGATTCTCGCGCTTGGCGCCGGCGAAGATCAGCGCCCCGGCGCTGGCGCACCAGCCGGTGGCAACGACGCGAACGGGAGCGTCGACGAAGCGCACGACGTCGTGGATGGTGTCGCCCGATTCGACGTGACCGCCCGGCGAGTTGATCAGCATCCGGATTGGCTCGCGGCTTTGCGCGGCGAGCGCCAGCAGCTGCGCCGTGACCGACTCGGCCAACCGCGAATTGACCTCGCCAAAGACGAGCACGGTGCGGCTGGCGAACAGGTGCTCGCCCACGAGCGGGATAGGCTCGCGCTTCTGGGTGCCTTCTGCCATCTGTTCAGCTGCGGATCTGCTGGAAATCATGCGTGGAAATGTGGGGCCACGGCGCGCCGCTCGGCCATGCCAAACGCTCTCAAAGTTTGATCCGGGGCTCTCGCGCGACCGGGCTCAGTGGACGTCGCGCGGGGCGGAAGGCAAACTGGCGACATGCTTTCGCTGCCCGAATTGAAGGTGCAGATCGAACGCGGTCGTTCGTCGCTTCGGCTCACGGCCAGCGCGCTCGAAGCGACGCCGGGGCTCAGCGTCGAGGTGACGTTTTCAGGCGGCGCCGACGGCGTTTGGTTCCGGTTGGCGCAAGCCGGCAAGACGCGCGTCTTCTCGCGAGACATGGTCGAAGCCGAACGTCCCCTGGCCGCAATCTTGCGATTGATCGCCGACGAAGTGGAATTGTCGAAGCCGCCGAATCAGGCTCTGCTCGGTCTTCTATTGCAGGCCTTGCTCGTCTACGTCTCGAGAATGTCGGAGGCGGTGCCGCGGCCGCGTTGGGGGCGCCCGCTGCGTGACCGGCGCGTCGAGCACGCGCTCGAGCTGCTTGACCGCGACCTTTCGAAGTACTGGACGGTCGAGCACCTGGCGCGCGCGGTCGGCCTGTCGCGACCGGTGTTCGCGCGGGAGTTCGTGCGTGTGCTGCGGTTGTCACCCATGCGCTACCTGACGCAGCGTCGGATGCAGGTCGCGGCCGACCTACTGCTCGACACCGAAGCGTCGCTCGCCGAGGTCGCGACCCGCGTCGGTTACCAATCCGAATTCGCCTTCGGTCGTGCTTTCAAGCGCCATCATGGCGTCGCGCCCGGAACCTTTCGGCGTCAGCCGTCGGTCGCCTACCGCGGAGCGCTCAGCATGGCGGCCTAGCGCCGCGCCGATTTACGGCGTTTTTTTCGGGCACAGCCGGACCAAGCCGTCTTTGTCGCAATGCACCATCTGCGGCATCGCGCTCGTTGGGCACGCGGCACGTTCGCCAGGCGCCCCGGTACAGGCGCGCAGGACCTGGATGCCGTCGCCCGCGTCCGCCTCACGCATGCGTTTGTTGGGCGACGGCTTGGCTGCTGGCGGCAGTGGCGTCTCGCCGGGTGCGCCGGTGCATTCGGTCATGATGGACAAGCCGTCCACTTGAGCGACACACAGAACGAGCATGCCTCTCTAAAGCACCACGGATATGGCTTCGGTCACGTAGTCGAGGTTGTTCTCGTTCAAAGCGGCGACGCAGATGCGGCCGCTGTCGACGATGTACAGGCCGAACTCGGCGCGCAGGCGGCGCACCTTTTCGAGCTCGAGCCCCGAATACGAAAACATGCCGGTCTGCTGCTCGATGAACGAAAAGTCGCGCGTGATGCCGCGCGCCTTCAGCCGCTGCACGAACAGCATGCGCATCTTCTGAATTCGCGTGCGCATCTCGGTCAGCTCGCTCTCCCACTTCTTGCGTAGATCAGCGTTGCCGAGCACGAGCGCGACGACCTGACCACCGTGCGAGCTCGGGCTCGAATAATTGGTGCGGATCGTGCGCTTGAGCTGCGACGTGACGCGCTTGGCTTCGTCGGCGTCGGCGGTCACGAAGGTGATTGCGCCAACGCGCTCGCGGTACAGCGAAAAAGACTTGGAGAAAGAGCTGGATATCACGCACGGTATGCTCGCGCGCGTGAACGCCCGCACCGCGACCGCGTCCTGCTCGATGCCTTCGCCGAAGCCCTGGTAGGCAAAGTCGATGAACGGCACCAAGTCTCGCTCGCGCACGATGCTGACGACTTCGCCCCATTGCGCGGCGCTCAGATCGACGCCGGTCGGGTTGTGGCAGCAGGCGTGGAGCAGCACGATGCTCTTGGCCGGCAAGCTCGCGAGCGACGCCTTCATCGCGCCAAAGTCGAGGCCGTGACTCTCGGCCGAGTAGTAGGGGTAGTCTTTGACGACGAAGCCGGCCGTCTCGAACACCGCGCGATGGTTCTCCCAGCTCGGCGAGCTGAGGTAGAGCTCGGAACCGGGCAAGAAGCGCTTCAAGAAATCCGCGCCCAACTTGAGCGCGCCCGTACCGCCCAGCGCTTGTGCGGTGACGACGCGCCCGGAGGCGATCAGCTCCGAGCCGGCGCCGAACAGCAGCTCTTGCACCTCTTTGCGGTACGCGGGCACGCCGTCGATCGGGATGTAGCTCTTGGAATCTTCTTTATCGAACCAGAGCTTCTCAGCTTCACGCACGACCGCCAGTACCGGCACCTTGCCGGCGCCGTCTTGGTACACGCCGACGCCAAGGTTCACCTTCTTCGGGTTCTTGTCGGCAACGAAAGCCTCGGTCAGGCCGAGGATTGGGTCTGCGGGAGCGAGCGTGATTTCGGAAAACGGCGACTGACTCATGGAAGATCGGGAGTTTCCGTGGACTAGGGGCGGCGTCAACCAAGCGCGCCCAAGTGCTCGAAATACAGAAACGCCCGGCGTCCCTTGCGGGGCCGGGCGTTGTCTCGCCGCCAGAAGCGCGGGCTTACTCTGAGATCTTTACCGGCTTGAAGCCGCCCTTCGAGCGGTCCCGCAGCCAGATGGCACCGAAGACCAACAGCAGGATGGCGGGCAGGATCGCGACGAACCGGAAAGACGCGACTGAGGCGAGAGTCTTAATCTCCTCCAGCCTCGGCCCGGGCGTCATCGCCTTGAACGCCTCGGCACTGCCAGCGGCCTTGGCCGCGGCTTCGTCGAAGATGGCGCCCATCTTGGGCAGCACGAACCAGATCGACAGCGAGCCGGCCGTGCCGATCACGCCCATCGCGAAGGCGCCGCCTTTGGGGTAGCGCTCGGACGCGGCGGCCAGCATCGTCGGCCACATGTAGCAGACGCCGGTGCCCCAGATCGTCGCGGCCAAGAAGCCCATAACCGGCGAATCAGCCAAGCTCAGCGCCACTAGACCGAGGGCCGCCAACAACGACGAGACCCAGAGCAGGCCGACCGACGAGAGCTTGTGCACCATCGTGCCGGCGAAATGCCGCATCACGAACATCAAGCCAGCGACGTAGATCAGCAGCCAAATGCCTTGCATGTGCAGCGTGCGGGTCAGCGTGAAGTCGACCCACTGCCCCGGCGCGAGCTCGGCGGCCGAGGTGAGGAACATGGCGCCGAACCAAACGAAGAAGCCCGGCTTGAGTACGGCCATCAGCATCTCGCTCGCCGGTACGCCGGCTGCGGCACGCTCCGTCTTGGGAAACTTGGCGCCGATCAGCAAGACCAGCAGCAAGACCGCCGGCAGCATGATCAGTGCGAACTTGAAGCGCCAGCCGAAGTCGGCGTGACTGAGCACTTCGCCCAAAACGCCGCCAATGATGATACCGCCTGGCCACCAAGCATGGAGCACGTTCAGCTTGTGGGTCTTTTCGTTGGGATAGAGCGTCGTCGTCAGTGGGTTGATGACGGCTTCCGAGCAGCCCCAGCCGATTCCGGCCAGCAACATCCCGACCCAAACCACCGTGTAGACTCCGGGGCCCGAGGAGATTTTGTCCGCGCTAATTACCAGCGTGGTGCCAGTGATGAACGAGCCAGCGCAGATCAGCAGCACGTTGCGCATGCCGACCGCGTCGATCAGCGGGCTGCCGAACAGCAGCGTGGCGGCGAAGGTGAGGAACACGGCGCCGAGCGCCGAGCCCACCATGCCCGCCGAGTGCGCCTTGTCGATCGCGTCGAAGTAGTCCGTCTGCAAGCTGGTCGCGATGCCGCCACGCAAGATAAAGCTCATGCTGGTCGTGACCAGCGCGCACACGCAAATCAGAAACAGCCGCTTCTTGTTGGCGTCATCATGCCCAGCTGCGATCGCTGCTGAGGCGGTGGGAAGGCTAGAGTCGGTCATTCGGTTTCCTGGGTAATGTGTCCGGAAGTGCGCAACATCTGGCGCCAGATTGCTCGCTTTGGTCCGGGAGTCTTACGGGGCGTCCAGACTCGTAGTTTTACAGCATTGGCGGTCGAGTTGTAAAAACGGCGCATGTGGCAGTAGACACTTGAGATATCGCTGCGTCAGGGTAACTATGCGCCCACGCGATCGCCGGGAATTGTGACCGAGTGTCCACTCTCGCCGGGCGCGATCACTGAACTTTCTCACAGAAGGCTTTGCGTCGACCTTAGGGCGTGGCGGCTCACAATGCTTCTTCCGCGCACTTCCCGTTTCTGACCGCGTCAAACGCTACTACGCCCCTCTGATTTTGCGAAGAATTTGGGTCCGGCGCAGCCTCGATGCGGAGGCAGGAGCGTTTGCAGCTTTGCCGCCACCCCCGCAAGTCAGTCCCCGTCACCCACGGACACCCCATGAATTCCTCCCGTTTGTTCACTGCCAGTTGCGTTGCGTTGATAGTCACTGCGATGAGCTTCGCCCTGCGCGGCGCAGCCACGGGCGCTTGGGTAGCCCAGTTCCACCTGACCAATGAGCAGGCGGGCTGGATCAACGGCACTGCCTTCTGGGGCTTCACCCTGGCCATGATCTTCGGAGGGCCTCTGGTCGATGCCCTGGGGCTCGGACGCATCCTCGGGGTCGCCTTCATCGGCCACGCGGCGGGTATCGTGCTGACTCTGGTGGCCTGGGACTTTTGGAGTCTGTTCTTCGGTACGTTGCTGTTCGGGGTCGCCAACGGTTCCGTCGAGGCGGCGTGCAACCCCCTCGTTGCTTCGCTCTTTCCTGACAATCAGACCACGAAACTGAATCACTTCCACGTCTGGTTCCCGGGCGGCGTCGTGATCGGCGGTTTGCTTGCGTTCGCCTTTGGCAAGCTGGGCCTCGGTTGGCAGGCGCAGTTCGCCACCATGCTCGTGCCACTCGCCGTCTACGGCTTCGCCTTCTTCGGCCAGAAGTTCCCGCAAACGTCGCGCGTTGAACGTGGTGAGTCCACGGGCTCCATGTTCGCAGCTTGTATCGCTCCCGGGTTCTTGGTGATGGTCGCCTGCATGCTCCTGACCGCGTCGACGGAACTCGGACCGGGCCAGTGGATCCCTTCAATCCTCGAGAATGCCGGTGTGTCTGGCATCCTGGTGCTGGTCTGGATCACTGGGTTGATGGCTGTCGGTCGCCAACTGGCAGGTCCGATCGTCCACCGGCTCTCGCCGATTGGCATGCTGGTCGGTAGCGCCATCCTCAGCATGGCTGGGCTCTACGCGATGGCTCACAGCACGGGCAGCATGCTTTTCGCGTCAGCAACCCTGTTCGCGCTCGGCGTGTGCTTCTTCTGGCCCACGATGCTGGGTTTTGTGGCCGAGAACTACCCGAAGACCGGCGCGCTCGGTCTCGCCATCATGGGCGGCGCCGGCATGCTGAGTGTCAGCTTCGTGCTGCCGGTAATCGGCGGTTGGTATGATGCCGGGATCGCTAGTCGGATGCCCGCCGGAACTGCGCCGACCGGCCCAGCGCTGGCTGCGATTCAGTCCGCGGCTGGTCTCGAAGCGCTAGGTAAGGTGGCGTTGCTTCCCGCCATCCTCAGCGTGGCGTTCATCCTCGTCGCCGTCATGCGTCGCAAGTCGAAGCCGGCCCTCGCTGCGGCTCATTGACGTTGGTCCGGTGCGACGGCGCCGGTCGGAAGCGCATCAGCGCTCGAGCTGATACCGCAACTGTTCGGCGCCGTACACGGTGACTACGAGTCGCGTGTCGTTCAAATCGCAGACCGCGTGGGCGGCTGCGGCGCGTCCGGGCGCGTCGTCGTCCAAATTCTCAATCAGGCTCTGCAAGGTGATGTACGGAATACCGGCGATGATATCGAGGTGATTCCAATGGACGTGGCCGTTGAAGACGGCCAGCACCTTGCCGCTGTTTTCAATCACCGTACGTAGTGCGCGGCGTTCGACGACGCGGGCTAGGTGGGGACGGCCGTCGAACCAGCGGTTGCCGTCGAGGCGCATCTGGCTGGCGGGGTGGTGCATGAGCACGACGCTTGGCAGTGACGTCGCCGCCAAGTCGCGCTCGAGCCATTGGATTTGGTCGGCGGGCATCTCGATCCGCTCGCGGCGATGTTCGATGGTGCGCAAGACCGCGAAGTGCACACCGCCGTGGTCCTCCGAGTACGTCGCTTCGGACGTGTTGCCCCACATGGCGCACAGCTCGGCGGGCGTGAGGTTGATGGTGTCGTGGTTGCCGGCGACGTGCAGAACTGGTTTGCCGATTTCGCGCAGCATTGCGACGAAATGGCCGTAGCGTTCGCGATCGTTTTCGGCGGACTCGTCTTCGAGCACGTCGCCGAGGTTGATGACGACGTCCGGGTTGACCTCGTCGCGCATGCGGCGAACGAAGGCTTTCACCAGCTCTTCGGACAAATGCGTCATTTTACGCAGCTTGCCTTGGTAACTGGCTGGCGGGCCCAGGTGCACGTCTGAGATGAGGGCGAAGCGCATGGTGGTGGCGACGAGGGGAGGTCTACTCCCTGCGTGAGCGCGATACCAAGAAAACCAATGCCGGGGCGCCGAGCGCGGCAGTGATGACCCCGACCGGCAGCTCGCGGCCCGGGAGTGCGACACGTGCGATGCCATCGCACACCACCAAGAAGGCCGCTCCAGCGACGAAGGAAAGCGGTAACAATGAGCGTAGATTCGGGCCAACCAACAGCCGGACCAAGTGCGGCACGATCAAGCCGACGAACGCGATTGGCCCGCACCACGCGACGCAAGCGGCAACGCCGAGCGACGCGACCAGCAGCACCAAAAAGCGCAGCCGCGTCACATTGACGCCTTGGGCTTCTGCCAAGTCTTCGCCGAGCGCCAGGTTCTGCAGCGGCCTGCCTAGCGCCAAGAGGCCGAACAGCGTGATGGCCGTGAACGGGGCGATCAGCAAGACGCCGCGGTAGCCGACCTGGGGCAGTTGCCCGAGCGACCACTGCGCGGCGGCGACCAGCGCGCGCGCGTCGGACGCGAACTGCACACCGCTCGCCAAGGCACCGGCGGCGAGGGTGACGGCGATGCCGGCGAGCAAGACGTCGTTTTTCGAAAGCCGTCCCGATGCCGCCAAGCCCGAGACGAGTAGTGTCGTCACCAAGGCGCCGCCGAAGGCCGCCGCCGTCAACAGTGAGACTCCGAACACGCCGCCGCCGATGTCGAACGCCAGCACCAACAGGGCGCCCAGGGTCGCGCCAGCGGTGGTGCCGACGGTGCTGGGCGTGGCCAAGGCGTTGTTGAAAACGGCCTGAAAAGCGGCTCCCGAGATCGAAAGCGTGGCGCCGACCAGGGCGCCCACTAGCAGGCGCGGCAGCCGCAATTGGAAGAAAACGAAGTCGCGCGTTTCGCCATCGAAGCTCGGGCCGACCCACAGCGACAGCGTCGACAACGCGAGGCACGCAGCGATGAACGCGATGATGCGCGTCGCTTTCAAGGTGTGCGCTCCGGCAAGAGCACGCGCGTTTCACCGAGCGCGAGCGCGTGCATGTGGACCCCGAACAGCGCGCCCAGCTGTTCGGGCAGCTCGGCCGCGGTGAGTGGGCATTCGAAACGCAGCTGGCCGTGCGCGACACCAGCGACGCGCACGCGCTCGGCGTCGCCCAAATGCCGGAGCAGGTTCACGTCGTGGGTGACGCACACCACGCTGCGTCCTTCGCGCCACAGCTCACCGAGCAGCCGATATACGTCAATCTGCTGCGCCGGATCGAGGTGATTGGCGGGCTCGTCGACGAGCAGGATTGGCGCGTCTTGCGCGAGCAAGCCTGCCAGCGAGACGCGTTGACGTTCGCCTCCCGACAAGGTGCCGAGCGGGCGGTCCGCGACTGCCTCGACGCCGACGCGGGTCAGTGCCTTGCGGGCTTCGCGCGTGGTCACGCCGAACGGTTCGTCGAAGCGAAAGCGTGCGGCGCGCACGACCTCGAGCGCCGAGAGCTCTTCAGCCGCGTGCGAGTGCTGCGGCAGCCAGGCGATGCCGGCGGCGCGCACGCGCGGAGCGAGGCCAGCAAGCGTGGCGTCGCCGAGCCAGACCTGGCCGCTGTCGGGCCCGACCAGACCGAGCATGGTGCGCAGCAACGTGGTCTTACCTGCACCGTTTGGACCCAAGAGCGCGAGCAGCTGGCCCGGTTCGAGCGTGACGTCGACGCGATCGAGCAGCGCGCGGTCGCGCCTCCGCACAGTCACGTTCTCGAGCCGCAGCCTCACTCGAGGGTTCTTAACACTTCATTCGACAAATCCGGAAGCCCGCTGCGGTCCGGCCATTTTTCCGAGCATGGCCGCCAAAGCGTCGACCAGCTCGAGGATGCTGGGGCCGACCGATTGCGTGCCGTTCACGATGCCAATGCGTCCGTCTTTCACAGCGCGGAGCGGCGCCAGCCTGGCGAAAGCGTCCAGCTGTTTCTGGCGCTGCTCGAGCGTCGCGCCCGGCACTGGCAGGATGAATACCTGGTCGGGGTCGAGCGTGATCAGCTCTTCGACGCTGAGGCGCGGCAAGCCCGGCACCTCGTGGGTGACGGCGTTGCGCGCACCGGCGGCCGCGAGCGCGGCGCCGTGCAAGGAATTGGGTTTGATGAACCAGATCTCCGCTGGGCGATCGGCATCGTACGAGAGCAGAAACAGCACCCGCGGTGCATCCGGCGCGGGTTTATGCGACAGGCGCGCGTCGAGGCGTTGCGCCAGCGCTTCGGCCGCCGGCGTTTGGCCCAGCATTTGCCCGATGCGGCGGATGCTGCCGACGACTTCTGTCAACGTGAGCCAGGGCAAGATCTCGCACGGCGCGATCGCGGCGAGCTCGCTGCGTTTGGCGCCGGCGCTGTCGTCGCACAAAATTAGTGTAGGGCGGAGGCCGGCGATCGCTTCGTAGCTTGGCGTGAGCGAGCTGCCGACGCGTGGCAGCTGCTTACCGTTTGGCAGTTGGCAGTAGTTGCTGACGGCGACGAGCTTTCTGGCGCCGCCCAGCGTCAGCACGGTTTCGGTCAATGCGGGCGATAGCGAAACCACGCGAGTGGCGCCGCCTTTGAGGGTTTTGTGTGCTGCCAGCCGCCCAATTGTGATCGCCGCTCCGGCGGAGAACAACAACGCGCCGAGCGAGCCAAGGATGGCTCGACGATTCACTTCGCGTGGGCCTTGCTGTTGCGCTCGTACAGGATGCGCAAGCCTTCGAGAGTCAGGTTGGGGTCGAGCTCCTCGATGCGCTTGGCGTGCTTGCCGATCAATGAGGCAAGACCGCCGGTGGCGATCACGCGGCACGGAAAGGCGAGCTCGGCGACTAGGCGATCGACCAAGCCGTCGACCATCGCCGCGTAGCCGTGGATCGCGCCGGATTGAATCGCGTGGGTGGTGTTGCGGCCGAGCACGTGCGGCGGCGCCGTCAGCTCGACCGGGCGCAGCTTGGCGGCGCTCTGCATCAAGCCTTCGAGGCTGACTTTGACACCGGGTACGATCACGCCGCCCAGGTATTCGCCTTTGGGCGAGACGCAGTTAAAGGTCGTGGCGGTGCCGAAATCGACGACGATCAGCCCCGATTGAAAGCGCGCGTAGGCGGCCACGGCATCGACGATGCGGTCTGCGCCGACGTCGTGCGGGTTGTCGTAAAGCACGGAGATGCCCGTCTTGAGCCCGGGGCCGACAATCAGCGGCTCGCGCGCAACGGCTTGACGAATCGCCGACACCATCACGTCGGTCAGCTGCGGTACGACACTGGCAATAATTGCGGCCGTCACGTTCTTGGACGACAACTGACGCAGTGACAGCAACTGCTGCAGCAAGACGGCATATTCGTCTTCGGTGCGCGAGCGCACGGTAGCGACGCGGAACGTCTGCACGAGCTTCTCGCCCTCGTACAGGCCCATCACCACATTGGTATTCCCGAGATCCACGACCAGCAGCATCGGCGGACTATAGCGCCAGGACTCCACGAACCGCCCCCGTAAACAAGCCCGGTCGCGTGGCCTCTCGAAGGGCTTTGATTTGGCTACCGAACGGATGGTAAACGCGCCCTCGACGGATTCGGCCTCGGCTGCGGTGTGCGTAGGGTCGGGTCCGCTAGGTCGGCAGGCGTTGGGCGCCCGCACGGAACGCCTCGACCCGCACGAGGTTGCTGCGCGCGATGCGACGAAAACTGGTTGAGACCGTAGACTCGTTGACGAGCGCCCGCCAGAAGGCGAGCGCCGCGCGACTCGCGACATCCCAAACGCCAGCGTCCGATGCCGACGGCGCGCGCAGTCGCAGCTCGGGTTCGGTAGCTTCCGCAACCACGGCCGCATAGTACGCCGGCAGCATGTCGTAGACTGGCGACAACGCCACCACCTTTGCCCCGTGCGCCATGAACGAGAGGTTGCCGGGGTGCATATCGGTGTTGCCGATGAGGTGGCCAAACAATTCACGTAGCCTCGTCGAAGACACCACGTTCTTCGGCACATGACCGGCTTCGGCCAGGCGCGTCACTGAGTCGCTCCAGCTCTTCATGCGGCCCAAGTATTCGGCGTCGAGAGCCAACAAAGAGATGACTCCTCGCCGGCCGCCTCTCGGCAAGCGATCGAAGCGCTCGACCTCCAGAAAGGCCTGGTCTGGCGTGAGCACCAGTTGCGAGCGGGCTGACTCTTCGCCGTGCTCGGCGAGGATGCGGTGGGCGAGGTGCTCAGCGATCAACAAATCTGCTTGGCGCCGACTGCGCCCGTCCCTGCCACGCGGCGAAAACTTCACCAAGACGGCCGTTTCTGGCGCTCGCAAGGCCAAGAACTTGGGTTGCTCTCCGCCCGCCGATGAGCCAGGCGCGCCTGACTCTAAGATCTGCAAGGCCAACGCGGGGTAGCGACGCTTGCGATCTCGTGGCTCCACCACGGCTGCAGGCGACGAAGCCGCGTCCAGGAAGCGCTGCAATGCCTCGTCGCCCACGAGTAGATTGCCGGGAAGGTCCCAGCCCCACCGCGAGACGTAGCGAAGTACGTCATTGGATGACCACAACCTGACGTCACTCGGCGAGCCGAGCTCAGGATGCTGAGTCGGCAAGAGCCGACCCAAAAAGCCTGCTGGTCTTAGGTCGTGCAGGAAGTAAGGCAGGTCGCGATGGAAGCCATTTAGGACGCCGCCACCGTGCGCCTCGACGTAGTAACCCTCGGGTAGGATCGCATGAAGCTGAGCCAGACGTTGGGCGCGACCATCCTCGGCGATCTCGTAGACCGGCAAGCGCTCTGCGAGATCTTGAGCGAAACGGCGTGCCGCGTAGCGCGTAGCGCTAGCGCGACCAGCGACTAACAAGCCGTCCCCCAACTTGCCCACCAGACGTGAAAACGTAGGCTGGCTCACACCCAGACGAGTCCGTAAGTCAGTGGCGCTCGCCGAGCCGACCAAAGCCAGCTCGTGCAGCAAGCGGCGTTGCATGGCTTCAAAATCAACGGCCATGCGGAATGGATAACAGAATACAATTTCATACGCAACTACAGTACTTTAGAGCTATTTATTGGCGCGAGAGGAATAGATGACAGAATAGACTCTGGTGGTACTGCGGTTGCCGCGGTTATCCTGCGCGACATGGGCACCTACGCCCGGGTGACGTGCGCGCCGGCGTGTCCGATGTAGCTGGCATCTACGCGACCCTCGTTAGTCGCCTGGCGAGCTAGACCTGCCTCGTCCACGCAAGTAGCCGCGAACGCGCCTGTAGCCGATGCGGCTAGCGTACCGCTTCCAGCACGCGCACTTTGATGATGCGATCGCCGGCGGCTAGGCGTTCCCAGCCGGGCTCGGCTTTGCCGATTAGCGAGTAGGCGCCGTCGAGGTGCGGGGCGGGACGCAGGGTGACGAAGAATTGGCTGAGGCCGGTGTCGCGACCGGCCAGCGCCACGCCGACGCTGCCGAGCTCGAAGCTGTCAGAGCTGAGCTGGCAGCGCAGTGGCGGGAGGTTTGAGCCACCGAAACCGTCGCCGTCTGGATCGCCGAACTGGACGACGAAGCCGGGCACGACGCGGTGGATCAACATGCCGTCGTAGAAGCCGGAGCGGGCGAGCTCGACGAAGCGCGTGGTGCCGAACGGGCTGAGGTCGCCCCAGAGCTTGAGGCTGAGCGGGCCGGCGTCGGTGTCGAAATCGAGCCGAATCGTGCCCGCTGTGCCGGCAGCGTACGACTCCGTGCCCGCGACGCTTGGGCAGCGGTGCTTTGGCTCGCCTAGCAACGTAAAACCGCGCTCGGCGTGCTCGCGCAGCGTCGGATTCGCGGCGGCGCAGGCGCGTTCCAGCGCGGGCTTGGCACCGAGCAGCTCGAGCGCGGCGGCGGCGTCGAGCAGCCAACTCGAGAGCTCGATGTTGTTGCTCGAACCGACCTCGGACAATTGCTTGGTCAGCGCCTGCACGACGCGCGGGTCGGCGGGAGGCGTGGTTGGCGGAGCTGCAGCAGGTTTCGCGTCGGTGGCGACTTGCGCACGCGCCGGGTAGCGGGCCAGCACCTTGGCGGCGGTTGCGCGCACGCCTGCGGTTTTGGCCCCGAGCGCGCTCGCCAGCAGCTCGGGGATATTGAGCGCTTCGTCGTGCGCCATCAACAGCTCGAGCGCAGCTTCGCGCACGACCGGATCTTCGGCGCGCGCCAGCTCCTGAAAGCGCGCGCCGCGTCCTTTGTCCAACGGGCCGCGCGCGAGCACTTTGAGCAGCGCGAGCGAGCCTTCGCGGCGCTGGGCGGGGGGGGCGGGATCGCAGCCGAGCAGCGTCGGGCTGGCACTAGCGCGACCGGCCAAGAGCGCGGCGGCACGGCAGCGCAACGCGACTTTGCGGCGCACGACCGGCGGCGCTTCGTTTTGCAGTGGCAGCTGGGCCAGCTCGGCGAGCACGCCTGGGTCGGCGCTTTTCGGCTCCAGCCCCTCGAGCAGCGTGAGCACGACGCCGTATTGGCTGGTTAGCCACGCTTTGCCATCGAGCAGCGCGCGCGCACGGCTGCTGAGCACGGCCGCCAAGTCGGCCTGTGCGGGGCCGCCGAGTGCGGTCAGCGAGCGGGCGGCGTCGGCGCGCTCGGCGTCAGTCGCGTCGGGCGCTTCGAACAGTCGCCGCAGCGGTTTTGCGGCTTCTGCGCCGCCCTTGGCCAGAGCGCGAACGGCGAAAGCGCGCCCGGTGCTCGCTTCCTCCAACGCCTTGCCGGCGACCTCGAGCAGTCGCTCGCGCGCAGCGGCGCCGAGCGCTGGCAGGCTTTCGATTGGGTAAAGCGCCGAGCTGTGCGGGGCCTTGGCGGCGGCGTCGAGCAACACGGCCACGGTGGCGTCGTCCAGGTGTTTGCGCTCGCGAGCGACTTGGCCGAGCGCGAGCGCGGCTGGTTCGGCGATCGGACCGCGCAGCTTGAGCCAGGTGCGCAGGGTTTTTTCCGCTTCATCGCTGGCGCAACGGCCTAGCGCGAAGGCGATGTTGCCGAGCGCCACGTCACCTTCGTCGCTGATCGTTCCGGCTGCGAGGCTTGCGGCGCGCAGCACCAAACGGCGCACGGCTTCTGGCTCGCGACCCCGACACAGCTGACCGACGCCGAACGCGGCCAAGCCGACCACGATCGGATCCTCGTCGGCGAGCGCTTTGGTGAGCGGCTCGAACGAGCGCGGGTCTTGGATCCGCGCCAGCGCGCGCACGGCGATCAGGCGACGCTTGATGTCTTCGGCGATCAGGTCGTCGCTTGGGATGGCGGTCGGATCCCGGC
The DNA here is from genome assembly GCA_038252755.1 of Polyangiales bacterium. GTDB lineage: Bacteria > Myxococcota_A > Polyangia > Polyangiales > Polyangiaceae > PMG-095. The sequence goes on from JBBSAB010000008.1 coordinate 65,085, forward strand.
GCAGCTCGGCCTGCAGGCTGCTGGATAGCTGTGGCGGCCACGCGCTGGCCGAGGCCGCGGCCGAGGCGTGTGTGGTGCCGGTCGGGTCGCTGGGTTTGGAGCAGCCGCCGAGCGCGAGCGTGGCAAGCAGCAAGACCCCCGGCAGCAGCAGGTCCAGCGCGCGGCTGATCGCGAAGCGTACCCGTTCACGCACGGCCCGCGTCACCACCACGAGCAAGGGGCGCTGCGGAGAAAGCGCCGGCAACGGTTCTGGCGCGAGGCCGCTACGCCGAAACAGCTCGAGCGCGCGTGGCATGTGCCAGTCGCACGTGACGAGCCCCAACCGCCCCGTTGGCTTGCCGCGCAACAGCTCGGCTGTGCGACGCGCATTGCCGCGCGTCGACTGCGATTGGCGCTCCTGCGCGATGCGCGCCTCCGCGATGCCGCGCTCGACCAGCTCGCGCGCAAACACCTCACACTCCATGAAGCCGTGCCAGGTCTTGCCGCCGCTGGCGATCACCAGCGAGGCGCCCTCTTCACGGTAGGCCTGCGCCGCTCGTTCGACGCGCCGGCGCGCTGCGTGCGACAGCTGCCCGCCTGGCACGGGGCAACCCAGCACGACCAGCACGTCGAAGCTCACGCCGCGTAACATACTCGAAGGTCTCGCCCGTGCGCTTGCGCTCCGTGCGGCCCTCGGGCATCAGAGTTTCGTGGATCCTCGAGGCCCAGGCTCGCCAAAGCCCGTGCGCGGGGCCGGTTGGCTCGGGCGCGCCGGACCGATGCGCGTCGCGCCGGTGCTCGTCGGGCTGGGCCTGGTTGCGCTGTTCGCCAGCAGGTTCGAAGCGAGGCGTTCAGTTAGGGAAGCGCTCGATTCGGGCGCGTCGCCGGCATCGAAAGCGGCACCCGCCGAGTCCGGCGCGGCCGCGCCAGCAGGAGAGGAGCCGGATCCGCACGCGCTCTCGCTGCCGAGCGGCGCGCCCCCGCGCATCAGTTGCACGCAGGCACAGCGCGTTGGAGGTTTCCTGCAGCGCGAGCTGGCCGCGCCGCCGATCGAGCCGGTTGCGACCGAGTTCGGTTTAGCTTGGAGCGACATGCTCGATCCGCACGGCCTGTGGTCAGCCGCTCCCGACAGCCCGTTCAGCGCCGAGCTGGCGGCGGCTGCGCCGGACATGTTGGCAAGTCTCTACGACCAATCCGCCGATTGCGCGGGCGCCGAGCGGGTAGCGAATAGCTGGCAGCCGTGGCAGCTCCATTTGCTCGCGAGCTACGACGCCGCGTTCGCAACCGCTCGTCATCAGCCGCCACGCGCCAACGCCGAGTTGTTCGGGCTCGTCGCCGGCCCAATCTTCGAAGACGATCCGGTGACTCGACCGGCAACCGAGCTGGCGCGTGAGCTGGGCACACGCCTGGGAGCTTTCGTGGCGCGCTTCCCCGAGGAGGCGCCGCTCGCTGACCAGGCTCGCGCGCGTTTCTTTCCGACCGACAACCAGACGCTGAGCGAAATCCTGATCCTGGCCGCGCTGCGCGCCTACGTGCCGCTCGTCGATCCCCACGGGGATTTCGCGCCGCTCGACGAAGAATGGGCGCTTTATGCGGGGGACGACACGCTCGACGCCGGCTCGCCGCTGTGGGGCGAGGTGACGCGTACAGCGCTCGGCGCGCGGATCGTCGACGAGCCCGCGGCCCCGCTCCAGCTCGATGATCTGGTGCTGGCGATCAACGGCCTGTCATTGGCGGGCACGAGCATCGATCAGATTGAGCAGGCGGCGCGCAGCGCGGCCTCTGCCGGCCAGCACGCGCTCGAGGTTCGCGTGCTGCGCCAAGGTGAGGCGAAGCTCCTCTCGTTGCGGGTCGCTGACGAGCTGGTGCAAGAGGGTGGCGAGCTCGCCTATGAGCGCATCCCGTACGGTCGTGAGGTCGTGCTGCGCGTCATCATCCCGGACGTCGGCGACCACCTGGGTCAAGACCTCGCCGACACACTCGCTCAGCAGACGCCCGGTACGTCTGCGCTCTTGCTCGACCTGCGCGGCAACGGCGGCGGGTCGCTCGATGCCGCTGTCGAGTCGCTCGGATTGTTCCTGCCGGACGCCAAGCTTTTTCCGCTCGTGCATCGCGGCGTCGTCACCGAGGTGCTCGAGGCACCGCGGCCCGCGCATCCGTACGCGGGCCCGGTCGCGGCGCTGGTCGATGGCGACACCGCCAGCGCCGCCGAGATGCTGGCGGGCGCGCTACAGGCGTACGGCCGAGGCACGCTGATCGGTGCGCGCACGTTCGGCAAGGGCTGCGTCCAGGAGTACCTTGATGACGTGGTCGACAGCGGCGTGCTGCGTATGACCACCTTGCAGTTCGTGATGCCGAACGGAAAGCCGCTGCAGCAGATCGGGCTCACCCCGGAGCTGACTTTGCCGCTGCCACCGGCGGAAGAGCGTGAGTCCCAAATCACGCGCCAGCCGATCACGTTCGAGGGGCCCGACGTGCGCGATCGAAAAATCGGCCCGGGACCCGCTTGGCCCCGCCCGAGCTCGGCGCCCGGCCCGTGCTTGGACCCGCTGGTCTGTATGGCCCTTTCGCGGCTGGCCGGGGTCAAGCCTGGCGGCGTTGGCGGCGCCCGCGCGGCTCGACCGCGTGCAGGCACGCGGTAAATCGGTGTACATTCGCGCGAAGCCTGCCGGGGGACCCCGTTTTTGGTATACGGCGGGCTCGATCGAGCAAGCGTCATGGCTACGGGAAGAACAGTGAAGGTAGGAGTAGCGCCGCGAGGCCGCAAAGAAGGCTCCGAGGACCTCCTCCCGTTGGGAGAGCCCGCCGACGCGCGCGACCACGAGCTGGAAGAGTTTCGGTATCAAGTCGAAGACATGGAAGAAGAGTCGTCGGCGACCGATTCCGACCCGCCAGACCCCGCGCGTCCGCGGCCCACGGTTCATCAGATTGAGCTGGACGAGAGTCGCATCGATCCGGACGCCGCCAAGGTCGTGCGTCGGTTGGTGCGCGGCGGTTACGAGGCGTACCTGGTCGGTGGCTGCGTGCGCGATTTGTTGCTCGGTCGTCGGCCGAAAGATTTCGATGTGTGCACTAGCGCGCGACCCGACGACGTGCGGCGGCTGTTCCGCAACTCGCGGGTGATCGGCCGACGCTTTCGGCTCGTCCACGTGCTGTTCGCCGGCGGCAAAGTCATCGAGACGGCCACGTTTCGCCGTGCGCCCGACGCCGACGAAGATCGCGGCGCCGAAGATCTGCTGATCCGTAACGACAACGTGTTCGGCGAAGCGCACCAAGACGCCCGACGTCGCGACTTCACGATCAACGCGCTGTTCTACGATCTGGAGCGGAACGAAGTGCTCGACTGGGTCGGCGGTATGCCCGACATCGAGAAGCGCGCCGTGCACACCATCGGCAAGCCGCTGGTGCGCTTTCTCGAAGATCCGGTGCGCATCCTGCGCGCGATCAAGTTCAGCGCGAAGCTCGACCTCGGCATCACGCCCGAGACGTACGACGCTATCGTCGAAGGCCGCAAAGCGCTGGCGCGCGCCGCCAAGCCGCGGCTGTTCGAGGAAGTTTTGCGGCTGATGCGCGAGGGCGCGGCGCACCGTGGGCTATTCTTGTGCTGGGAAACCGGCGTGATGGACGTGCTGCTGCCCGAGCTGTCCACTTTCTTGGCCGATCGCGAGGAAGACGACGATCGCGTCTGGCAGCTTTTGCAAGAGATCGATCGGCGCACGATCGAAAACGGCCCGCTCGACGACGTCGTGCTGTGGACCGTGCTGCTGGCCGAGCCGTTGCGCGAAGCCTGCGACGGCGCACGCGACCGCGTCGAAATGGCGCACGAATTCCTGGAAGGCGTCGTCGATCGCCTGAACGTGCCGCGCCGCATCGCCGAGTCGATCCGACGCATCGTCGCGCTGATGCCGCGCCTCGAATCGGGCCGTGGCGGTCGCTTCTCGCGCACGCCGCTCTACCCGGTCGCGATGGAAGTGCTCGACATCTACCGCTCCGCCCTCGGCGACGCCGCCGAAGGCGCCTTCGACGCCCCCGAGGGTCCGTCGGACCAAGCCGCGATCGCCGGCACGACCGAAAAACGTCCGCGCAAACGCCGCCGCCGCCGCAAGCTGTAGTCACGGCGCTTGGCGGAGTCGTGCGTCTCCCAGATTTACAGGGAGGATGGGAGGACGGGAGGTACGCGAGGCGAAAGTTTGGGGTTTCGAGACACACGGTGTCGATAGACGACTGCGCAGTCGCCGCTCGACACCGTGCGTGTCGAACCAACAAAAAACCTCCCGTGCCTCCCGTCCTCCCGTCCTCCCTGTAAAATCTCGAGCCGTGCGAGGACGTACGAAACCGTTGGCGCGCCAGCTGGCGCGCCGTAACTGGGCCTAGCTGGCGGAGGATCCGCTCAGTTCGCGTTTAACTCGACGCGCAGCAGCTTTTTGCCGATGAAGACGTAGTCGCCGTGCGACAGGGCTTGTTCGGTCTTCAAGCGGATGTACGTGCCGTTGCGGCTGTCGAAGTCGGTGAGCATGAATTTTCCGTCTTTTTCTTCGACGGTGGCGTGCTTGCCTGACATGAACATGTCGCCCGGGAAGTTGAGGTCGCCGTCTTCGCGACCGACCTGCAGCGTGTTGCCGCGCGCGCAGATCGTCATGCCGATCGAGCCGCCTTCGAGGATCTGATTCAGGCGGAACGCGCTCGGGTACTTGGGCGATGAGTAGAAGAACGTGCCGTCCGGATCGGCGCCGTCGGAGGCCTTCGGTGTCGGATCGAGCCGGAACACCTGCTCGCCGACTACGAACTGATCGCCGGGGTTGATCTCGACCGAGCCGCGGATCCGAAAGTAGACGCCGTTGAGCGAGCCTTCGTCGCGCACGACCAAGCGGTTGTCGCGGTAGAAGAAGTTCGCGTGAGTGGGCGAGATGAACTGGTCATCCGGGAACTCGAGTTGCCCCTGACGTCCGAGCAGGTGCTGGTCGGCCTTCAGGTGATACGACAAGCCGTCCATGCCCTCGCCGCGGATCAAGATCAGGCGAGCCTTCGCCGGGTCTTGCATGTCGCCGTAGAAGTCGGCGTGGAGGTGCATCACCGCGTCAGGCACGGACGTGCCGCAACGACCACAAAACTTGTGCCCACTGGGCACGGGCGTCATGCACGACTCGCAGACGTAATACCTGGCTTGATCCATCTGCTCCTCTTCGACCTCCGAGGCAGCGCGGTCGCTCCTCGCCGTGGTCTCGAAGCCTCCAACAATTTCGCCCGGATGGGAAGATCTCCAGCCGATCGGCTTGTTGGCCGGCAGGAGCGCGACGTTGTGACCGCAGAAACCGCAGTGCAAGGCCCCCATCGGATTGAAGGCATCGCAGCGGCCGCAGACGATCCCGACATCGAGCGAACCGAGCGCCATCACTGCTCACTCCATACTACCCCTGCCGAGGACGACAAACGGTTTGCTGGGGTAACGCCCGGCTCGAACGGTGAGCGTCGAATGCCGCCGCTTGGGGGGCGGCTCGGCCGAATTCACTTCGGCCGAGGGGGCGGCGGGTGCCGTCCCCTTCAGGAAGGTCTTGCTAGCGGATGTACTGGTTTCGGGTCGCGGTATCGAAAAAGCCTCCGGCGCCAACCAGGCGGAAGAAGACCGTCTCGGTGCAGGTGTCGGACGCGACCGGCCCGAAGTCGCGAGAGTCATAGGGGAAGAGACGGTTGTCGCTAAGCAGCCAGACCTGACCCATCGGGACGGTGGTTTTGACCTCCGCCGGGTGGGGCGACTCAGCCACCAACTCGCCGCGCATGTTGGTCTTACCCCCCAAGTCCTCCATCTGGCACGACTGCGTGACCTCCTGGCCGCTGGACGGGTCGTGCTCGATGAAGGTGCGCTGCGTGCAGTCGCTCTCGATCGCTACGCGTTTGGCATTGCGCTTGATATCGGCTCCGGTGACCTCGACCGCGTCGCGGCTGATGCCGACGATCCGCCCGATCACGACGCGGTCCGGCCTGTTCGGCTCCGGGCACATTGCCAAGTCCCCGTAGCCAGGTTTTGTCAGACGCCACAGCAGGATCAGGTCGCCGCCGCGCAGGCTCGGCGAGATGGAGGCGGTCAGGTACGGATCGTTGTTGGGCACGCGCCACCAACGAATCATCGTGAGCCGGGCAAAGCCGATGAGGATCCCGGCAATTAGCGCGACCCAAAACAGCAGCCGGAACATCTTGCGCATCATCGGGGCTCCCCCGAGTCTAGCCCAAGCGCCGAAGCGTTAGCGGGCGCAGTCGACGGGCGGCAGCTCAGCCAGGCTTTGGCCCTTCGCGACCGCCGCCGCCCTGGCGAACAGGGCGCGAAACCGGTCGAGCCGTGTGAACTCGGCCCGGCCGGTGGTGCGCTCGTCGGCGTCCATCACCGCCGCTGAAATGACACCGAGCACCTCGCCGCTGTCGCTCATGACCGGTCCGCCCGAGTCGCCCGGGCAAATCGAGGCGTCGGCCCGGAACCTGGCGTCGGAGATGGTGTCGATGCTGGCGACGGCGCGTTTGCGTCGGTGGAGCGCGTCCGTGGACAGCGCGCACCGGCCAAAACCGATCGGAGAAATCGCTTCTTTCAATACCGGAGCGCGATCGATGCGCGCGGCGCGGGACTCGGTGCCGATCAGCGGGTGGTCGAGCACCAAGATCGCGATGTCACCGTCGCCCGCCGCGTGGCCGCAGGTGGGCGTGACGATCGCGCGTACCATGACCTCACCCCACGGCAGGTCTTCTCCCCCCAACTCCACCCGCACGTCGGTGGGCTCGACGTCGCGCGGGAGCATCTCGCCTTGGCGCGAACGAGCCGAAACGCAATGATGTGCGGTCAGCACGCGGTCGTCGTCAATCAGCGCGCCCGAGCAGGTGACGCTGCCGATCACCAGCCGCACGACGTAGTCGTCCTTGCTGCTGAGGACGAACGGTAGCTCGAGCGAGGGAGGCAGGGCGGGAGCTGGTGCCGAGGCCGGCGTTGGTGCTTGGGCGCGCGCCCTGCCGATGAACGGCAGCGGAGCGCAGTTGGGCAAAGCCAGCGCGAGCAACAGCCCCAACGACGGCACTACCTTGCTCAAGTCGGGTACCCCATGTGCGGAGGCTCGTTCGGACAACCGTCGCGTGCGGAAAGTTCCGACACGCGACCCAGAATAAGCTTGGGAACGAATTTCGTGAACTACCAAGGTAGCCGCGAACCATGTGCGTCGATGTGCGCTGCGTCGCGGGCTACGCTAGAACCAGATCGTCTTTGTGTACGATCACCAGCTCCTTCGCATCCCCTGCGAAGGCAAGCTCCAGCTCCGCCGCCTGCTTTCCGGCGGCTCGCGAGACGTCCAAGGCGCCTAGCCGGGTCAGACCACGGCCGAATTCCTTGCCATCGGGGCCGACCAACAGCACGGCATCGCCGGCGTTGAACTCGCCACGCACGCCCAAGACCCCGACCGGGAGCAGGCTGCTCTTGCCGGCGCGCAGGGCTTTCTCGGCGCCAGCGTCGACCAAAACCGCGCCGCGGGGCCGCAGCGTGTACGCGATCCAATGCTGGCGCGCCCGCAACGCGGCGCGGCGCGGAACCAGGGTGCCCACGTCTGCGCCGGCGACGATGTCGCGGATCACGTTCGGGCGCGAGGCGGCCGCGATGACAACCGATGCGCCGGAGTGACAAGCCTTGTAGGCGGCGTCGAGTTTGCTGTGGATGCCGCCGCTGCCCAGCCGTTCCCCCGACTGGACGACGGTGCCGAGCTCGGCGCTGTCGTTCATCAGCGTGATGCGCTTGCCGTTTTTGTCGAGCACGCCTTCGACGTCGGTGAGCAGGATCAACAGATCTGCCGACACCAGCGGCGCGACCATCGCCGCGAGCTGATCATTGTCGAGACGGATCTCGGCGGTCGACACGACGTCGTTCTCGTTGACGATCGGTACGGCTCCGGCCTCGAGCAGCTCGGCGAAAGCGTCGCGTGCGTTGTTGACGCGCTCACGATCCGCCAAGTCATCGTGCGTCAGCAGCACCTGCGCGACCGTCAGCCCGACGGCGCTGAACGCTTCGTCCCAGCGCCGCATCAACACGGTCTGACCGGCCGCTGCGGCGGCTTGCAGCTTGCCCGTTTCTTTCGGGCGCGTGCGGTAGCCGAGGCGTTTGATTCCGAACGCGATCGCGCCGCTCGTCACCAGCACGAATCCGCGCTTGGGCTTGGCCAACGACCCGAGCTCGGCCGCGAACTTTTGCGGGAGCTCGCCGTCGCCGGCCAGGGCCTTCGACCCGACCTTGATCACGATGCGTCGGGATTGCTGGAGTTCGCTGCGTGCCGTCACGCCGCCGTCAATAGCGCGAGCGCGCCCGGGCCGGCAAGCTTACCGGCCCGGCGTGCGCCGTTCCTTACTTCGACATCAAGTAGTCTTGAATCAGCCCGAGCTCGACGTCGGTCAGCGATGCCACGTCTTCGGGCGGCATGAAGCCGTTGCGCATGCTCGGATCCATGCCCTCGCCGAAGCGCACTTTCTGGGTGACCTCGGTCTTCATCTTGCCGATGACATTGACCGGCACGGCGCCGCCGCTCGCGACCTTCGGGCCGTGGCAGTTGCCACAGAAGTCGCGGTACAGCGCGACGCCCGTGGTCGGCTTGGGTTGCTGCTGGAGCCACGCCAACACCGCGTCCAGATCGGGTTCGCTGATCACGAGCGCCTTCGGATCGGCCGACATGGGGGGAAACGCGACCATTGCCGAAGGCAGCGGGCGGCCGTTGCGCACGACCCACTTCGCGTAGGCGGTCGGCGTGTGGCGGATCTCCGTGCCAATCACGTTGCCTTCGCCGTTGGCACCGTGACAGGAGACGCAACCGCCTGACGACCATCCAGCTGGAGCCGGAGTCGGGCCCGCCGTGAATTCACCTACTGCCAAGACCGTCCTCGCGTCCGCGCCAGTCAGCTGCGTGCCGCCCGCAACGCCGGTAGTACCCGCTGCGCCCGCGGCACCCGCGCCGCCACCAGCACCAGTACCTGCCGTACTCATCGGCGTGCCAACGGGGTCGGGGGTGGCGGAACAACCACCAAGGGCGGCTGCCCAGATCAGGCCTGTCGCGAAAACCCCCACCAACTGCGTCAACTTCTTCATTCTGGCTCCTGGAAGGTAGGTCAATGGTGTGTACGATTTGCAGCCCGACGGCAACCCGGATGCGCTGCTTATCCAATCCGTCTTCTGATGACGACAAGCTTGACGGGTTAGACAGCGCTGAAAATCTCGCGAGATTCGCGATCCTTCCCACAAACTGTAAGCTCCGCGCTTTCGTTACGTTTTTAGGGTGAGCCCGATGAGAAGACTTGGTTCCACGCTGAGACGGGGTCTGGGGGTCGTGGGTGCCTCCGTCGCTCTATTGACCGGCTGCCAAACGCCACCGCCCGCCCACGCACCTGCGCGCGGTCCGGCGGTGTCGAAGCAAAGCGACAAGACCGAGCGCGAGAGCGTGGCGGTCACGATCTACAACCAGAACTTCGGTGTCGTGAAGGATACGCGGCGCGTGAAGCTCGCGCGCGGGCTGGTGGAGCTTTCGTTCAAAGACGTCTCCGCCAACATTCAGCCGGAGACCGTGCAGCTGCATAGCGTGACGCCGGGTGCGCTGTTCCACGTGTTGGAGCAGAACTACCGTTACGATTTGCTCACGCCGAGCAAGCTGCTCGAGAAGTACGTCGGTAAAAAGGTCAACGTCTATCGGTACAACGAGAAGACGGGCATCGACGAGAAGAAGACGGCCGACGTGTTGAGCGTCGAAGGTGGCGTGACGCTGCGCATCGACGGTGAAGTCACCACAAATTTTGCGGGGCGCTACGGTTTTGCCGAGGTGCCGTCGACGCTGCTCGAGAAGCCGACGTTGGTCTGGCTGCTCGACAGCGATCGCGCAGAACAGCGCGTAGAAGTGACGTATCTGACGCGCAACCTCAACTGGCGCGCCGACTACGTGCTCAAGCTTTCGGCCGACGATACCAAGGCCGACCTGAACGGTTGGGTGACGCTCGATAACAAGAGCGGCACCAGCTACGAGCACGCCGCGCTCCGGCTCGTTGCGGGTGACGTGAATCGCGTCGAGCCACCGCAGGGATTGGTGACGATCAATGAGATTTCGTACGAGTCGGATGACCGGGCCGAAAAGCCTCAGTTTCACGAGGAAGGTCTGTTCGAGTACCACCTGTACACGCTCGAGCGCCCGACCACGTTGCTCGACAAAGAAACCAAGCAGGTCTCACTGTTGGCTGCGGAAGGCGTAGCCGTCGTCAAGAAGCTCGTGTTCAACGGTGAACCTTACTTCTACCGCGGGCGCAACGGGCAGCTGGCTACCAATCAGAAGGTTGGCGTGTTCGTCGAGTTTCAGAATAGCGAAGCGAATCACTTGGGCATGCCGCTGCCGAAGGGCACGGTCCGGCTGTACAAGTCGGATACGTCAGGCTCGCTGCAGTTCGTCGGCGAAGACGCCGTCGATCACACGCCGCGCGACGAGAAGATGTCGCTGAAGGTTGGCGAGGCGTTCGACGTCGTGGGTGATCGCGTGCAGAAAGATTGGACCCAAATCGACAAGTGCTTGGCCGAGAGCTCGTTCGAGGTCGAGCTGCGCAATCACAAGGACAGTGACGTGCAGGTCGAGATGAACGAGCCGGTCGGCGGTGACTGGCAGCTGCTGTCGCAGACTCATCCTTCGCTGAAGGTCGACGCCGCCACGCTGCGCTTCGACGTGAAGGTGCCGGCGCGCGGCAGCTCCAAAGTCGCTTATCGGATCCGCGTTCGTTACTGCTGAAAGCCCCCCGAACAAATGACCATGTACAAGTCTTGTGTGTTCTCGCCGTTGTCCGCGCTTGCGATCGTGGCGGCGTTCGCTGGCTCGGCCTTCGCGCAAGCCAAGCCCAAAGCCGCGCCAGTCGTGGCGGCAGCCCCGGCATCCCCAGCAGCCATAGCGCAGCGAACGTCGACGGAAGCCGACCGTAAGGCAGTCAGTATCACCGTCTACAACCAGAATTTCGGCGTCGTGCGCGAAGTGCGTGAGCTTGCGACGCTCGGCACCGGCCAGGTGTCGCTCGAGTTTCGCGACGTAGCGGCGAACATCCAACCAGAGACGGTGGCGATCAAGTCGTTGACCGCGCCCGGTGCGATCAGCGTGCTGGAGCAGAACTACCGGTACGATTTGCTGACGCCGCAGACCTTGCTCGAAAAATATGTCGGCAAGAAGATCCGCACGTATCGCTACCACGAAGCGACCGGCAAAGAAGAAGCCGCCGACGCCGACTTGCTCAGCGTCGCCGAGCAGCCGATCTTGCGCCTGAACGGTGAGGTGACGTTCGGTTACCCGGCGCGCTTCGCGTTCCCGCAAGTGCCAGACAACTTGATCGCCAAGCCGACGTTGATGTGGCTGGTCTCGAGCCAGAAAGCCGCGCAGACCGTAGAGGTGAGCTACCTCACGCAAAACCTGAACTGGAGCGCCGACTACGTCTTGGTCGTGAACGAGCAGGACACGCAAGCGGCGCTGCAAGGTTGGGTCACGCTCGTCAATCAATCCGGCGCCAGTTACAGGAACGTGCAGCTGCAGCTGGTCGCTGGCGACGTGAATCGCGTTCAGCCGCAGCGCGCTTACAAGACCAACCGCATGTCCGCGCCGGCCGCGGCTCCCTCCGGCGGCAGCGGCTTCAGTGAACAGGGCTTGTTCGAGTATCACATGTACACGCTCGGTCGCCCGACCAGCGTGCTGCAAAACGAGCAGAAGCAGGTCAGCTTGCTCGAGGCCGACGGCATCAAGATCGACAAGAAGCTGATCTTCTTCGGCCAGCAGGACTGGTTCCGCGGTCAATACGCCGACGTCCAGTCCAACCAGAAAGTGGGCGTCTACCTCGACTTCAAGAACGACGAGAAGAACAAGCTCGGCATCCCGCTACCGAAAGGCACCTTGCGCGTTTACAAGGCCGACAAGAGCGGCGCCAAGCAGTTCGTCGGTGAAGACCAGATCGACCACACGCCGCGCGACGAGAAGATTCGCGTCAAGATGGGCGAGGCCTTCGACGTGGTCGGCGACCGCAAGCAGACCGAGTGGAAAGTGCTCGGCAGCTGCACCAGTGAAAGCCGCTGGGAAATCGAGCTCCGCAACCACAAGGACACTCCGGTGGAAGTCGAGGACTTCGAGCCGATTGGTGGCGACTGGACGATGCTCGAATCGTCGCTGCCGTACGACAAGAAAGACGTCAGTACTTTCAGCTTCAACGTCAAAGTGCCAGCGCGCGGCAAGACGAAGGTCACGTATCGCGTCCGTCTGCGCTACTGCTGAGTCTCGCTCTGAAAACGAGCCGCACCCACCAAACCCTGCTGAATCCTTTTAGAAATCGAAAAGCTTTCCGTTCAGGCTCCAGGCAGGAGTATCTTCGAACGGCTCGCTTGGGTCGTGCGCTTGCGCGTGCGGTTCGGGCGACGAGGGATTTTTCATGACGAATGCCGTGATGGCGAAGCTACGTGCGTTCGTGACCGGTACACCCGTGGAGGAGTGCGAGCTGTGTGCGGAAGCCATCTCGGTCGAGCACGAGCACCTGCTCGAACCGGATGCGCGACGCGTCTTCTGCGCGTGCGGTGCCTGTGCCCAGCTCTTCGCGCAAGAGCAGCACCGCCAAGGCGCACGTTACTTGCGTGTGGAGCGCCGCGCTGCCCGCCTGCACGAGCTCGACTTCGACGACGCCACCTGGGCAGATTTGGGCGTGCCCGTCGGGCTGGCGTTCTTCACCACGCGCAGCAAGACCGGTGAAGTCGTAGCGACGTTCCCGGGGCGGGCTGGCATTATCGAATCGTTCGTACCGCTCAAGGCCTGGAGCGAGCTTGAGCGGCGCTTTCCGGTGCTCAAAGGCATTCTGCCCGACGTGGAATCGCTGCTCGTGCGCCGCTCGTTACGTCACCAAGACTACCTGCAGGTTTCGATCGACCATTGCTACGAGCTGTCCGGCCTTTTGCGCAGTTCGGACGCGCCGTTGTCGTCACCCGAGCTTGCTGTTGTGCAGGGCTTCTTCGTGCGTTTGGACGAGCAAGCGGGGCAAAGACGACACAGCAGAAAGCCAGGCTCCTAGGACTAGGACTATTCGAACTCCTTTTCTCGACCGCCCAGCTGAGGTTACATGCGGGGTATGCGCTTACGTTCGCTTTCGGGGCTGTGTTTGGTTTCGCTCACGCTCGGTACCGTGGTCTCGGCGTGTGGCTCGAGCGACGGCAAGAAGAAGGCGCAAGACCCGCATCGCTACAGCCCTGACGGCGGTGATGGCGGCGAGCCGAGCAGCACCGCGGGCAAGCCGGGAACGGCGAACGTAGGAGGCGCTCCCGGCGCGAGCGGCGAGTCGGGCGTCGCCGGGCAGCCACCGATCAGCATGGCCGGCGCCGCCGGCGTCGACCAATGTCCGTTGGGTTTCGGCGACTGTGACGACAATCCGGACGATTGCGAAACGAAGCTCAACACCGTCACCGCGTGCGGCGCCTGCGACGTCAGTTGCGATGGCAGTCACGGCAGCGTCAGCTGCGTGCAGGAAAAATGCAGCATCGCCAGCTGCACCGCCGGCTACGATAACTGCGACGACGACGCCAACACCGGTTGTGAAGCCAAGCTCGATACCGACACACGCTGTGGTTCATGCACGCGCAACTGCGCGGCGGCCGGCGCCACGTGCGCGACGGGCATGTGCTCGGTGGTGGAGCTTTCGCCCAACGGACAAGCTTACCAAGCTGCCTTCGGTGGCGGCGCAGTGTTCGTCATGAAGGTGAATGCTCAGCCGGTGAGTCACTACACGCTGACGCGCATCCCGCTCGACGGCAGCGCCGAAAAGACGATCTGGGATGCCGCAGGGGGTGTCGGCGTCAGGGTGATGTACGCCGACGCGACCGACTTGTATTGGGCGGTCGGCGGAAACCCCTCTTCGGTGCTGAAAAAGGCAGCAACGGCCGCTCCCGGTGACCTTCCAACGGTGCTGTTTCAGCCGACCGGGTTGCCGAACTTCCTCACGATTCGCGGCAACGCCTTCTTCTGGATGACGGGCCTGGGCGGAGGCGTCTCGACGCTATTCACGCGCGCCACGAACGCGGCGCAAGCCGTGACCGGCACCGAGATCATGAACGTCGACCAACACTACGTATCGGCGTTCACGACAACCACCGACTCCGCGTACTGGGTCGCGCGCAACCTTGGCGCGGCAGTTTTGACGACGGTGCCGTTGGGTGGTGGGGCGCCGACCGCGGTTCCGGACTCGGTGGTAGTGGACTCGGCGCCGCTGTACGCCGTCGGTGACACGCTGTACTTCGTGCGCACCGGCAACGCCAATGTGCTCAATGGCATCTATCGCTTCAAAACCGGCGACGCGACCGTCACGCAACTCGTCCAGCAAGAGGGCGTCAACAGCTTGATCGTCGACGACACTGGTGTGTATTACCGCGCCGGTTACGTTGACCGTATCTTGTACAAAGCGAAGCTGACAGGGGGAGCGGGCGTTCCGATCGCTAAGGTGCAAGGCGGGCTTGCCGGCTTCGCCGGTCAGGACGCGACGCTGCTGTACACGTACAACAGCTGGGATACGCCGGGCTCGGCGTACAAGATCGTGAAGTGAGTCGGGTTGATTCCGGTCGCTTCAACGATTAGGGTCGGCCGGTCCAGCTTGACGGCGTTGCCGCGACGCCAACCGGGAAATTTGCATGATTTGGCGAGCTTTTCAGCCCGTACTGACTCTGGGTCTGAGCTTGGGATTGGTCAGCGTTGCGCCTTGGGCGAGCGCTCAAGATTTGGGCAAGCCGCCGCCAGAAGCCGACAAGGTCGTCGCCGGCCCGGGCAAGCCCGCTGAAGCGCCGAAGATCGTCGGGGCGCCTGAGGGCGTGAACGCTTCCGTTTCGGCAGGCGGCTTGAGCTCGAGCGGCAACTCGCGACTGGTGGCGTTCACCGGCAGCGGCGCGTTAGATTGGCGCGGCGGCGACAACGGCGTCGGCACCAGCTTGGTTGGCAACTATGGCAAGAGCGCGCCGGCCGACGGCAAGATGCAAACCACCACCGAAAATTTCCAAGGCCGTGTGCGCTACGATCGCTACGTGATCGAGGACGGCAGCGTGTTCTTGCTCGTCACCGGTCGTCATGATCGCTTTCAAGGTCTGGCGTTTCGGCTCAACCTCGATCCTGGCTTCAAGTACCTGTTCGTGAATCGTCCGGCCACCGCGCTGTGGGCTGAAGCCGGCTACGACTTCCAGTACGACACCCGCACTAGTGAAGCCCGCGACGTCAAAGACGACACGGGCGCTGTGATCGATCGGCTCGCCGAGCACGAGACCGACCATTCAGCTCGTATTTTTCTGGGTCTCCGCCACAACTTTAACGACGCGACGGCGTTGTCGAACGGCATCGAATATTTGCAAAGCTTCATCCACAGTAAGCAGTACCGCTTCAACTACGACGTACTGTTCACGGCTAAAGTCTGGGGTGATCTGGCGCTCGGTGTCGGCTTCAACGCCCGCTACGACAACCAGCCGCTACCCGACAAGGAGAAGCTCGACACGACCAGCACCCTGAGCCTGGTCTACGCCTACTCCAACGTCGCGAAATAGCGGCGCTGGTCCGGCGCGTCGCCGTCCCGAAACCGAAGCTCAGCTAGTCAACAAGACCACTCCCGCGAGGCAACATGGCGTTCGTCGAAGATTTCAAGAAGTTCGCGTTCAAAGGCAATGTCGTCGATCTGGCGGTGGGCGTGGTGATCGGCGCCGCGTTTGGCAAGATCGTCTCGGCGATGGTCGCCGACTTGGTGATGCCACTCGTCGCGCTGGTGATGCCGAGCGGAGACTGGCGCACGAGCGGCGTCATCCTCAAAGTCGCGGCAGATCCGAAGGACAACGTGGTCCTGAAGTACGGCGACTTCATTGGCTCGGTGCTCGACTTCTTCGTCGTCGCGCTGGTGCTCTTTCTGATCGTCAGCCGCATCATCAAGGCCGCCGAGGGCCGCCTGCCGAAGCCGTCCGACGAGGCGCCGCCGGTCATCAAGGAGTGCCCCTCGTGCTGCGAGACGGTGCCAGCCAAAGCCACCCGCTGTAAGTTCTGCACGAGCGACTTGAAAGCCGCCTAGCGCGAGCGGGAGAACGAGCGCGAGCGAACAGGAAGGCGGGAAGGCGGGAAGGTTTTGTTGGCTCAAGCAGCTGTCCGCCCCATTAGCGCGCGCTCGTCGCGACGATTTCACCCGTCATGCCCACCCAAAAATCTTCCCGCCTTCCCGCCTTCCTGTTGTTTCGGCCGCTCTAAGTGCCTGAAAGTATGTTGGATTTCTGCTGATTCTCAGATCGAGCCTTCAGAAACGCGTGAGACGGTCGTCTTGGTCTAGGCGTGTCCACCCTCATCGGACTCTTGGTTGTGTTCGGCTCAGTGCTGGGCGGTTTCGCCATGGCTGGCGGCGCGTTCGGCGTGCTGATTCAGCCGGCCGAGCTGGTGGTGATCGGCGGGGCGACGATCGGTACCGTGCTGATCTCGGCGCCGGGCAAGGTACTGAGTCGCGTCACGGGCGCCTTGAAGAAAGGTTTCAAGAGCGCTGCACCAGCCAAGACAGACTATATGGAGCTGCTCAAGCTCCTCTATCAGATCTTGGCGTTGATCCGCCGCGAAGGCGTGCTCGCGCTCGAGCCGCACGTGAGCGATCGCGCAACCAGCACGCTGTTCTCGGCTTACCCGACGGTGATGCACCGTCATCACGCCGCTGACTTCCTGGTCGATGGCTTGAAGCAGCTGGTCGACGGTTGCTCAGCGGAAGAGCTTTCGTTGCTGTTCGACGCGGAGCTCGAGACACATCACGATGAGGAGCATCAGCCGATTGGCTTGATCCGCACCGCCGGTGATGCGCTTCCGGGTCTCGGCATCGTGGCCGCCGTGCTCGGCATCGTCGTGACCATGGGTCACTTGGATGGCGGCCCGGAGGAGATTGGTCACCACGTTGCCGCCGCGCTCGTCGGTACTTTTCTCGGCATTTTGCTGTGCTACGGCCTTGTCGGACCGCTCGCTACGAGCATCGAGATTCAGGGCGGCGCCGAGAGCCGCTTCATGCTTTGCATCAAGGAAGCGATCGTCGCGGCGGCCCGCGGCGTGAATCCGCAGATCGCGATCGAGTTCGCGCGCCGCACCATCTTTTCTGACGAGCGTCCAACGACGCCCGAGCTGGAAAAGGCCTTCGCGGAGCTCAAGGGTAAGTAATGGCGGGCGCTGCTGCTCCCAGTGGTGGTGGCGGTCGCGTCATCATCATCAAGAAGAAGGGCAAGGGGCATGCTGCCCACCACGGCGGCGCTTGGAAGGTCGCCTACGCCGACTTCGTGACCGCGATGATGGCGTTCTTCATGGTGATGTGGCTGCTGGCGCAGACCGATCAATCGACGCGCCAACAGCTGTCCGAGTACTTCCGCACGGGTGTGTTCTCGGGTGCGCCGTCGGTCTTGAATGGTGGTAGCGGTATCCAGAACAAAGCGTACTTCGACGTCGTTGGTCAGTCATCGATTCAGCCCGAGCAAGCGAACTTCGAACGCGTCGCAGCAGCCGTACGCGCGGCCATGCAGCGGACGATCTCGGAAGATGCGCGGCTGCAGGCGCTGGCCAAGCAGCTCAAGGTCAGCGTCACCGAGGAAGGCCTGCTGATTCAGATCTTGGACGGCACCGGCGACGACTTGCTGTTCGATCGTTCGGCGTCCGATCTCAAGCCGCGGCTTGAGGAGCTGCTGGCGACGATTGCGCCGATTTTGGGCCGACTGGACAACAAGATTCAAGTCCACGGTCACACCGACGCCAAGCCGTTTCCGACTGGCTCGAACCGCTCGAACTGGCAGCTGTCGTTCGAGCGCGCCGACGCCGCGCGCCTCGTGCTCGAAAAGAGCGGGCTCAAGAAAGGCCAGGTCGGCGGCGTGTTCGCCCACGGCTCCTCGGCGCTCTACAATCCGAAGGATCCGTTCGCGCCCGAAAACCGCCGCTTGGCGATTCTGGCCGTGCGTCGCGGCATGGAGACGTATGCCGCCCAAGGCGTGAGCGCGACGCCCAAGACTGCACCCACCGCCGCCGCGACCAAACCAGCTCCGCCGCCTGCGCCCGCCTCGAAACACGCCGAAGACGAAGGCGCGCAGAACTAGCGCTGCCCGCTCGTCTAGCGACTAGCGCTGGGCAAGGCGACCGCTCCGGGGCTATCTTCTGAGGTTGCGATGACGGACGAGCTGGCACCGGGGCAGGTGATTGCCGACAAGTACCGGGTCGAACGCGTGCTGGGCGAGGGCGGGATGGGCTACGTAGTCGCGGCCCACCACTTGAAGCTGGATCAGCGCGTGGCGCTGAAGTTCTTGAAGCCCGAGGCGCTGAAGCATCCGCACGTGGTGCAGCGGTTTGCGCGTGAGGCGCGGGCGGCGGCCAAGATTCGCGGCGAGCATGTGGCACGCGTGATCGACGTCGGCGATCTACCCAGCGGCGCTCCGTATATCGTGATGGAGCATCTGGACGGGGAAGACCTGGCCCATCGCCTGCACCAGCGCGGTCCGCTGCCGGTCGCCGAGGCCGTTGGCTACATGCTCGAGGTGTGCGAGGCGCTGGCGGAAGCGCATGCGGCTGGCATCGTCCACCGCGATCTCAAACCGCCCAATTTGTTCTTGGCGCGCAGCGCCGGCCGGATCCCGATCATCAAGGTCCTGGACTTCGGGATCTCGAAGTCGCTTGGTGAAGATGCCGAGACGGGCCGGAACCTGACCAGCACGAGCATGGTGATGGGCACGCCCCACTACATGTCGCCGGAGCAGCTGCGCGCGAGCCGCGACGTGGACGCGCGTTCGGATATCTGGGCGCTGGGCGTCGTGCTGTTCGAGCTGCTAACAGGGCAGCCGCCCTTCGACGGCGAGAATACGACCGCCGTGATCACGGCGATCGTGGCCGACGAGCCGCGCGGTTTGCTCGAGCTGCTCCCCGACGCACCGCCCGGCCTTTGGGGCGTGATTCGGCGTTGCCTGGCCAAGCCGCGGGCTGAGCGTTACGCGAACGTGCTGGAGTTGGCGCGCGAGCTTTCGCCGTTCGCGCTGGCCAGCGCGCAAACCTCGCTGACGCGCATCGAGCGCATCGCAATGCCGATGGTTTCGAATGCGCCGCCCCCGGATACCGAGGTGACTGCGGGTCTCGTACTCGCCACCACCAGCGTCGCTCCGGGTCATTCGGCGCTCGGCGCGCCAACGGTTCCGACCGTGAATCTCGCTGGCAAGGTTGAGCCGGTGACACACGCCACCTGGAACGCCACGCTTCCTGCCGCCGTGAGCCAAGTTCCCAAACCGCGACGTCCCCCGCTTCTCGCTGCCGGTGCCGTGCTGGTCGTCGTCGCGGCTGGCGCGTCGTGGTTGGCGCGCGGCGCGTCGAGCGCGACTGACCCACAGCCGGTCGCCTCGCAAACTGCGGCTTCGCCAACTCCGGCGAGTCCGGTGCCTGTTCAGTCCACGATCCCCGCTGCCGTGGATGCGCCGCCGCCGCCGTCGCCGGCCACGTCAGTGTCGAGTGCGCCGTCGGCTGAGGCAACGCCCGCGCTCGCCAACAGCGTGGTTGCTACGCCTTCGCCTTCGGCCGTCCCGGCACTAACCCGGAAGTCCGGAGCAAAGCTGCCCAAGCCGGAGCCCGCGACATCTCCGCCGCACGCTTCCGACACCACCAGTAAGCCAGCGACCGCGGCTCCTGCAGGTACTGCTGGAGGCTCGCTCCACATGGGAATCAAATGAAAACCACCACACACGTGGCCGCGCTACTGGGCTTGATCACTTTCGTGGCTGCCGCTCCGGCGCTTGCCCAGCAACAGCCCGAAACGTCGGCGCCGCCCGCTCAGTCGCCTGCCGCAGAGCAACCGCTGCTCCCGCTGGCTGAGTCGCTGCACGGGCTGCCCAAAGCCGACTACATCTCTGGTCGAGTTTTGTTCGAAGATGGCGACTTTGCCTCGTCGCTGATCAAGTTTCAAAACGCGTTCGACGCCAGCAAAGATCCGCGGCTGCTCTGGAACATTGCCGCGTGCGAGAAAGCGCTGCGCCGCTACGCCCGCGTGCTCAAGTTACTGGAGCGCTACGTGAAGGAAGGTGGGGCGCTCATCACCGAGCAAGACAAGCTCGACGCCGGGAGCGTCGTGGACGCGGTGCAGCCGCTGGTCTCCAGGCTCAGCGTGGAGTCCACGCCGCCGGGAGCCGAGGTCAGCGCGGACGCTGAGCGACTCGGGGTGACGCCGCTCTCCAACCTGCTGATCGACATTGGCAATCGCAAGATAACCCTGCGTTTGGCGGGCTTTGAGGACTTCGTCGCTCCCACCATCGTCAAGGGTGGCGAGGACCTCAAGGTATCTGGGCAACTCAAGAAGATCCTGCACGAAGGCAGCGTGACGGTGCAGACCAAGCCGGGGCAGGTCATCACCATCGACGGCCGCGGCTTGGGAGACGGCCACTGGACGGGCATCCTGCCGAGTGGTCCGCACACTTTGCGCGTCACGGCGACTGGCTACCGCACCTACCAGAGCGAGATCTCGGTGCGCGATCATTCCAGCCGAACGATCCAGGTGGAGCTCGAGAAAGAGGCGAGCGCAGGCGTGCCGGCTTGGGTTTGGGTGGCTGGCGGCATCGTGGTCGCTTCGGGCGTTACGGTCGGCGGGTTTCTGCTCTTCAGCAAAGAAGAGACGACCCCGGCTCAGTACTACCGCGGCAACCTAGCCCCCGGCACCGTCTACTTGCCTTAGTTGCTTCACGGCATCGGCACGGGCGCCATCGCCATCGCCGTCTTGGAGGTGCGAATCAGATCGCCCACGCCCGTCCCCGGATCGACGACGAAGGAGTAAACGAAATCGCCGTCGACGCCGAGCCCGCCAATCGTGCCGGCGCCCGAGCGGACGGTGTTGCCGAACGCCGAGGCGTCGAGCGGGACTTTGACCAGATCGTGCACGGGCGGCTGCAGCGTGCGCAGAAAGCCGAAGTAGGCATTTTGCGCGTCCATCGCCAACCCGGTTACCGGATTGGCGGACATGAATAGATCGTGCTGCGTGGTGATGCAGTTGTCGAGCTGGCACGAGCGCACCGCGCGGTCACTCCCCCAGAGCACTGTCCGGCCCAACAAGACTGGGCCCGCCGTGAACATTTGCCCGGTCAATGCCACCTTGCGAGTGAGCTCGCAGGCGTCGAAATCGCAGAATTGCAGGTCGCCCGCCATGTTGGTCCACGCCATCGTCAGCTCGCTGATCGCGAGCGCGAGCACGGGGGCACCATCGGTAATCGCCGTCGTCGACGCGACGCCGCAGCCGGTGTCCAGCATGCGGCAGGTTTGGATGCGGGCGCTCGGCTCGACCTCGCGGAAGAACACGGCCTTGTCGCTGACCGCCAGCATGCCCTGTACTGGCATTGGCGGCGTACTGGCGTCCGCTGACGCGATGACGCTACTGGGGCTAGCCCCGCAGCCACCGGGGAAAGGACATCCATCAAGCTCCATGGTCTGGGGCTGCCAGCTCCAGGTGATGAGCCGATCCTTGTTGTGGGCGAAGCTCGCGGCGAGACGGCCGGGGCCTGCTTGCCACTGCACCTGCGCTTTGGACTCGCAGCCAGCCAGCGCGCACCAGAAGAGCGCATCGGCGCCTGTCGGCTCCTGCGCGAGGAAGAATACGCCTTGCGGCTCCACCACCACGTGGCGCGGCCCCTTGACGCCCTGGAGCAACACCATCTCGGGCACGCTGCCGTTGCCGATCGGGGGCATCATCGTGCCATCGTCGGGTGGGACTACGGGCGTACCCGCGCTCGGCGTGTCGAAGAGCGAGGCCGGGCCGCACACGGGCGTGAGCTCGGATTTGCTGGCGCAGCCGCTCGACACGACGACCTCGGTCGCCGGCGCGCTTTCACAGACGGCGGCCGGAAGCTTGATGGTTCCGCCCGCTACGCTCCAGCCGCTACCGCCGGCGTCCAACGGCACGAAGCAATGTGTGGCGTCGCAGGTGCCGCTACCGCCGGCGGGCAAACGCAAGGCCACGTTCCACGTCGCGGGATCACCAGTGGGGGCTTGAACGCTACAGGTAGGGATATCGAGCAGAGCAACTCGCGCGCTGGCCATGCACGCAAGCACGTCGAAGCAGCGGCCGGCGCCGTCGGTACCTTCCACGACTGCCTGATCGAAATCGGGCAGCGTGGACGAATCGATTTCGCTGGGCGCGCAGCTACCGGCGATGCAGGTTAGGCCTTCGCCGCAGCTGGAGCTCACTTCACCCGCGGAGCTCACCGTGACTGACTTGTCGTCCGCGCACAGCCAGTGCAGGGTGATCGGCAACATCGCCGTGCGGTGCGGCGGAACCGTGGTGATGATTTCGCGTAACACGCGCGGTAGGCCTTGATCGCCATCCGCGCCCTTGGTGACTTGTCGCGCCAACACGCGGATGCTGACTGGATCGGCAGGATTTTCGCCGGCGACGATCGAAAGCGCTGCAGGCATTTCCAGCAGCGGTGCCGCGCCGATCAAGTAGGTCTGCGCGAACTGCACGCGACCGCTCGTCACGACCTCCACGCGCAGGGACGACACGTCCTTGGGCACCGAGAGATCCGTCTGCAGCACCAAGACGAGCTCCCCGCGCTTGGCCTCTTGCTTGGTGGTAGTGCAAGCGAACGCCAACGGTAAGAGCGCCAGGGCGACTCGGAAGACATTCCTTCTCACTCTAGCGAGTCTAACCAGGCTCTTGCCCGCTTGCCGAGTGCCATCGCCCCAGCCGGCCGAGTTTCTCGCTCGGGGTTGTGGCACGGCTGTACGACTGACCGCCGTCGGCTGCAGGTGTCAGTCCGGTTAACCGCAGGTACCGCTGGATGTCCGCGGCTCGCGATGGCGGCTGCGCGCCGTGCGTCAAAATCGAAAACAGCGGCGGTGTCAGCAGTGCGTGCGTCGGCTCCGCTGGCGGCTACGGCGGCTGCTACTGCTTCGAATACAAGCCCTGAGCTTGGCTCAGCGGCTGGGCGAGAGTGGCAGCAGCTCGACCAATCCGGCTTCGGTTTCGAGGGCGGCGTCGAGGACGGGCGCGGTGCTGCCGGCGGGTAGCTCGACTAGGTAGCGCCAACACGGGCCGGCGAGCGGCGAGGTGAGGGCGTTCAGCATGCCGGCTTCGTGCGTGGCATGAGCCGTGAGGCCGCGAGCGCTGAGCGCGTCGGCGAAGGCTTGGTGGTTGCGCGATACGGTGGCGGTGACGCGCGACGTGACGGTGCTGCCGTCGAGCTCGGAGACGACGACGCCGGCTGCGAGCCGTAGACGCGCGCCACACATTTGGGCGAGCTGGCGTGAGCCGGGGCTGAGCTCCAGATCGCCGACGGCGACCAACAGACGACGCCCGACGCTCGCACGCTCGATCACCGCCAGCACCGCGGCTTCGGCGTGGGTGTCGAGGCCGGCTAACGGTTGCTCGAGGCACAGCACGCGCGGTGCCGTCAAAAGTGCGTGGGCGATCAGGAGTACGCGGCGTTCAGCCAGCTGCAGATGCGCCAAGCGGCGCGCTGCCAGGCTCGCGAGACCCAGCTGCTCAAGCGTTTGGGAGGCGGTCTTGGCGGCGGCTTTGGGTGGTGTACCGGTCAGCTCCGCGCTGCTGGCCAACAGCTGCTCGGCGGTCCAAGTGCTGGGCAACAGCGGATCAAGTCGCATCAGCCCGACCGCGCCCTGCACGACACCGAGCGGAACCGCCACGCCCGAGACGTGTAGCGTGCCGGCCGCTAGCTCGGCTTCGCCCGAAAGCAGCCGAAACAGCGCTGACCAGTCGCCGAGCAGCGCCACGCGCTCGGCGCCGCTCTGCGCGTCGAGCCGCGCTAGCAGCGGCTGGCCGAGCAGATCGATGCGCGCGGCCTTGGCGTCGAGCGTCGGCGCGTCACTCAATGCGGTCACTCAATGGTGGTGAGCTCCATCCGCGCGAGCGGCTTGTCGGCGGGATGCACGACGAACGGCCCGAGCGCGCGGACCATGTCAACGAAGCCGGGCGGGAGCGCCTGCAAGTAGGGCGGGATGTTTTCGCTGATGCCCTCGATGCCGAGCAGGCGGCCGACGAGTGTAGTTTCGACGGGCGGCAGCTCTTGAATCGGAGCGTGGTCGGACAGGCCGGTCAAGGCGCGCGCATACGCCAGCGCTTGACGCAGACCACCCAACTCGTCGACCAGCTTGTGGCCCAACGCCTGCTCGCCCGTCCACACGCGACCTTGACCCACCGCGTCGACCTGCTCCTTGGTCAGCTTGCGGCCGTCGGAGACGCGCTGCAAAAACACGTCGTAGAACTGCCACACCTTGCGCTTCAGCTCGGTCTTCTCTTCATCGGTGAACGGGCGGAAGATTGACTCGGCGTCGGCGCGCGGCGCGGTCTTGTAAACCTCGACGTTGACGCCCAACTTGCGCAAGAGCTCGGAAACGTCGGCTTTGCCGTAGAAGATGCCGATGCTACCGGTGATGGTGAGCGGGTTGGCGAACACGCGCGTGGCGGGCGAGGCGATGTAGTAGCCGCCGCTCGCCGCCGCCGTGCCCATGCTGACGATGACCGGCTTGATCTTGGTCGTCTGCTGCAGTTCGCGCCAGATGACGTCGGCCGCCATCGCCGAGCCGCCCCCGGTCTCGATGCGCAGCACGACCGCGCTGATCATCGGATTTTCGCGGGCCTTCTTGATCGAATCGGCGATCGTGTACGAGCCGACGAGCTTCATGCCTAAAAATGGGATGGTTTGGCTGCGACCGTCGACCATGTCGCCATCGACGTAGATCAGGGCGATGCCCGGGTTGGCACCGTTGAAGCGATCGGCGAATCGGCCGCGGTTGTCGTCGATCAAGCGCACCGGTTGACCCACCAGCACCGAGGCCTGCGCCTCCAGCTCGTCGTCGAAGGCGTAGCCGTCGACGAAGCCGGCTGTCTTGGCCTCGACGGCTACGAAGGGGCCCTTGGCGATGCGCTCGCGCACGGCTTCGGGCGAGAGCTTGCGACCGTGCGCGATGCCGAGCGTCAGGTGCTTCTCGTGCTGTTGCAGCAGATCGATCTTGTCGTCGCGCGCGACCTCCGACGAGCCGCTGCGGGTGAAGGCCTCGGGCGCACTCTTGTGCGCGCCGATGCGCACGAAGTCGGCCTTAATGCCGAGTTTTTCGAGCAGCCCGGCGTAGTAGAAGTAGCGGGCGCGCAGGCCGGCGAAGCGAATGCCACCGGCCGGATTCAGCAGGATGCGATCAGCGGCGGAGCACAGGTAAAGCGAAGCACCATCGGCATCTTCGAGGTGGCACAGTACCTTCTTGCCGGCTTGGCGCAGCAGGTAGATGGCGTCGCGCAGCTCTTGCACGTGAGCCATCGAATCAGCCGGTGCGGTACGCAGCTCGAACACGACTGCGCCGACCGACGATTCTTCTTCGGCGATTTGCCAAAGGTGCTCGAGCAACGCCACGTGCTCGCGCACGCCGGGCGTCTTTTCCATGCGGATCCGCAGCGCGTACGTCGGAGCCTGGGTACCGGAGGGCTCGCGGTAACCTTTGAACGCGACCTCGGTCGCGAGGTTCTCTTGCGCCTTACCGCTGACGCCTCGCCCGAGCGCGCCGCCGAACAGGCTGCCTGCCGTCAGGTCCATCGAGCCGCTGGTGCCGTTCAAGTAAAACGACATGCTGGCGCTAGCCAGCCATTCGTTCTGCGCGATGCCGTCGTCTGGGTCCCGCACCGTCAGGCTGCCACGCAGCCGACCAAGCTCGGGAATGTCGACACCGAGCGTGGCCGAGGGCGCCCAGAATGCCTTGGGCGCGTCCACGATCTTGCCGGCCAGCCCGATCTCCAACGCGCTGCTGCGCAGCGGTCGCACCGCCAACGCCACGTCGAAGCTGCGGTCGATCGACCCGCCCGCCCCGTTCTTGGGAGCGTTGATGTCATTGGCCACGAACGACAAACCGAAGTAATCCGAGGGGCGACTGGTCAGCGCCAACGACCAACCGAACAAGCCGTGCGCAACGGCCATGTCCGAGTACGAGCGCTGCAGCGACATGCCGAGCGCGAAGCTGTCGCTGGCTTTGAGCGCCAGGCCCCAGGTGACCCATTGGTAGAGGCCGTCGTTCTTGAACACCGGCATCGTGCCGCCGGGTGGACTCATCAGGTCGACGCGTAGACCCGTCGATGCATTGAGGAATGGGATCGGGAATGCAAACGCCAGCGCATGGCCTTGCCATGGCACCTGCGCCCGTTCGTTCAAGTAGACGCTCGACCAGCGCAGCTCACTCGCGGGAATGAACGCCAAGTTGGCTGGGTTCTGCACCAGCGCGCTCGAGTCGTCGTTGGTGACCGGGCTCTTGCCGAACGCGGGCTGCCGCAGCGGTTGGTCAGCGGGAAACTGCGCGCTGGCTACGGCGGAGAAGAGCGAGCTAAGGGCGAACGATAGCCCGAGGGTGGCGGCTACTCTGGTGCGGGTCATTGCGGCCCCGCATTCTTATCACTGGATGCGCGGCAAGCGCACCGAGAACGTCGAACCGTGCTGTTCCGCGCGCTCGACCGTCACGCTGCCCCCGGCTTGCTGAACGTGTGTGCCTGGCAGCTCGACGCTTCGGACCACGTCGACGCCACTGTCACGTGACCCAAACAAACAAACCTCCCAACCTCCCCGTCTCCCTGTTGAATTCCCATCCCGAGCGGCTTCGTGCGCTGCCGCTACAGCCAGCCGTGGGCGCGGGCGATGGCCTGGATTTCGGGGACGCGGATGGCGAGCTCGTCATTGTCTTTGACGGGTAGGAAGCGCGAGTGATCGCCGGTGCGCGGCAGGTGCAGGTACTTGGTGGGCAGCGCGGAGGTCACTTCGTTTACCAGGCGCTCGAATTGGATCACGCTTTGGCCTTCGACCTTCTTCGTCACGGTGAAAAACGTCCACGGCATGTCGAGCTCGAGCAGCGCTTTGGCGTCGAAGTGAAACACGTTGGTGTTGAAGACGCGCACGGTCGCCGGATCGAAGCTGGGCGGGATGCGGAATTCTTCCAGGACGCACGGCTTGTCGTTCACGCGCACCGGAATGCCACCGCGATCCGAGCCGAGCTTGTCGACGACCTCGGAGGTGACCGGCAGGCCGTGGGCCAAATGGAAGCCCAAGATCAGCGGGTCGAGCGTGCCGCCCAGGTTGTCGATGTTGGTCATCATCAGCGTCTTGCCGCCGCGTGCGACGAAGCGCTCGAGCAGACCGCTGCGTTTGAGCGCGTCGGGCAGATCGCCATGACCGGGTGCGTGCTCGCTCGGGCGGCCGTCGGCGCCCAAGAAAACGTCACCGTTCGGGGTGAGGCGCAGCGAGAGCTCTTGCAAGAACGTCGCGACCGCGTCGCCGGTGCGGTTGGCGCCGAGCGCAGTCTTGATTTTCGCATCGGTCGATTGGCTGGTCATCAGCCAGAGCGGTGGCGGCGCGCCGTAGCGCTCGCGAATCACCTCGACCTCGCGCAGCCTTAGATCGAGAAAGCTCTTACCCGGCACCGCGTCGATCAACGCCTTGACTACGCCGCCCATGCGCGTCGCCATGCCGCCGGCCAAGACGACCAGCGCGTACTCGCCGCGTGCCAGCGCCGCGCCGCCGAGCTCGGTCAGGCGCGCGTGCTCGGCGGTGCCCGGTGCTGGCAATTGCACGACGTCGCCGGCGGCTGGCGGGGTGATCAGGCCCTTGACCAGGTTGTCGGCGGTCACGCCGCTCTGCAGCGGTTTAGCCAGATCGATCAGGCGTCGGGCGTTGAAGCCGCAATCGGTGAGGGCTTGTTTTAGATCATCAGGCAGAGTCGCGAGTTGTGCTTCCAGCGAAGTCATAGTCATGACGGGACCGGAGCCTAATGCTTTAGTGGGCGAGCGTCGCGCGAAAATCTGGCATAATCCGCCGGCTTTGTTGCCGCGGTCGCCCACGCTTCCCGATTTCGTTCGGCTCGTCGCACTCGTAGTGTTTGCGGTCGCGCTCGGTGCGTGCGCGACTCAGCGAGAGCAACGCGTCTCTTCAGCCGAAGCGCGTGAACGCCCGAGCGACGAAACCTGCGACCCCAAAGGCAAACCGCCCACACCGGGCTCGGTTTGGGCGTGCGGCTACTGGCATTGGGATTCGGCGCGCTACGTCTGGATCGACGGCCAGTGGCGGGCTCCGTAGGCGGTTTTCGCGTGCTACGCTGTGTGCGAACGATGCGTCGCCGTCCCTTTCGCTGGCTGCCGGTCGCGCTCCTGAGCGTGGGCTTTGCAGCGCGAGCGCAAGCGCCGGTCCTGCACGAGTACATCGAGCCGAACCCGGCTGAGGACGTCGAGCTGTCCGCGACCACGCAAGACGGCGCCATGCCGGCCGCGCTGGAGACAGAGAGCGGCGTGGTGCCGGCACCGCAAAGCGGCGACCGCAAGCCGAAAGGCGAACACGCGTACGGCGGCAACGCCACGCCCGACAGCATCGACGCCAGCTTTCGCGTCGACCGCGATACCACCCGCCCCGACTCGGTTTCCTACGACGAACCGTTCATTCCCGCGGTGGCGCCGTTCAAGCGGCTCTACGCGTATGACGCGGTCGACGAGAGCTTCGAGCTGACCGTGTTCGATAAGTCGCTCAACCGGCTCGAAGTCGGCGGCAAGCCGGGGCCTGCTGACGACCAGTTCTATGCCGACCTGTTCGTCGACGTCGCGCCCGGCCTGCCGGTGCGGATTCCGAGCGTGGCGCCTGGCGCGCGCGCGTTGGTGGCGCGGACTTCACCCGAGCTGCCGTTCGTGTTGCAGCGCGACCGTGCCGACAATTGGTTCATGACCGCAGATGCGCGCCGGCGCGTGCGGCTGATCATGCAGCTGGCTGCGCCCCGCGCGGCGCTCGGCTCCGAGATGGCCGACGCGACCTGGGGCGAGCTGCTGCAAAAGCTGCCGCCGCTGCCGCCGGCCGTGCGTAGCGCAGCGCTCGATGTCGCGCGCGAGATCGGCGTCTCGCAGCGGCAGTCGCCGCGCCAAGTCACGGCGGTGCTGGTCGCCTACTTTCGCGGCTTCGCGCCCTCGGAGGCGACACCCAAGGCCTCGCGTGGCGTGCAGCTCTATACGGAGCTTGCGCTGTCGCGAAAGGGTGTTTGCCGGCATCGCGCGTACGCGTTCGCCGTCACCGCACTCGGTCTCGGCTTACCGACGCGCATGGTCCGAAACGAAGCGCACGCCTGGGTCGAGGTTTACGACGGCGTGCGCTTCCACCGCATCGATTTGGGCGGCGCCGCCGGCCGTATGGAGCTCGATCCACGCACCGCCGACCATCTGTATCGGCCGCCGCCAGATCCGTTCAATTGGCCTGAAGGCTCGGAATCTGGCCAAGGCATGCTGTCGGAGACGTTGGAAGGCACCGGTCAAAGCCTGCCGAACGGCGTGAAGCCGGCGCCCTCGGCGCGTCCGGTAAGCCCGCTGCCGTCGGCCAGCGCTGCCGCGCTCGATGCGCTGGGCCAACGCGTGGCGCCCGGCGGCGATGACCGGCCGCACGCCGCCGTCGACATCAAGCTTGCCAGCACCAACAGTCAGCGCGGCTCGTCGTTGCAGATCTCTGCCAGCGTCGAGGCGGCGGGTGAGCCGTGTACGTTCTCGCGCGTCGACGTCACCTTGCGCGACGCCGCCGGCGTGGAGACCTGGCTGGGAGCATTCCCGACCGATGCCAACGGCAAGCTCGAGGGGCGCGTGACGGTGCCGTTCGACATCGACGTCGGCGACTACAAGGTGCTTGCGCGGACGCCGGGAACTGGTCGCTGTGGCGCGAGTCGCTGACGCGCCGTTCGTGCTGCTCGTCGAGAGTCACAAAGACCCCGACCAAGAGCGGGCGCTGCTTTTTCAGGCGCCGCAACGGCTGATCTGTTGCCGGCAACCGAGCGACGTGCTCGACGCCTTGCAGCTCGCCGAAAGCGCCGTGAAAAACGGCAGCTACGTGGCCGGATTCATGGCCTACGAAGCTGGCTACGGCCTGCAGCCGAAGCTGCTCGGTCTGATCCCACACGGCTTCGACGAGCACGCGCTCTGGTTCGGTGTCTTCGACAGCCAGCGCGAGCTGCGCGGTGGTGAAGTCGGCGCCTGGCTCGCCGCGCGGTCGGGTAACGAGCCCGCGTCGGTTTCGACGCCCAGCTTCGACCGTCATCGCGAGCAGTACCGCAGCGATTTCGAGCAAATCCAAGCGCACCTACGCGCCGGCGACAGCTACCAAGTGTGTCAGTCGCTGCGCGCGCACTTCGACGTGCACGGCTCCGCGGTGGCGCTATTTCAGCGGCTGCGCGCCGCGCAGGTCACGCCGTACTCGGCCTTGATCGACACCGGTGAGTACTCGCTCGTCTCGCTCTCGCCGGAGCTATTTTTCCGCAAGACCGGCGGCAAGGTCGAACTCAAGCCGATGAAAGGCACTGCGCGGCCGGGCAAGGACGCCACCGAAGACGCGCGGCTTGCCGAGCGCATGCGCGAAGATCCGAAGACGCGTGCCGAGAACGTGATGATCGTCGACATGCTGCGCAACGACATCGGGCGGATCGCCAAGCCGGGCAGCGTGCGCGTACCGGAGCTGTTCGCTGTGGAACGCTTCGACTCCGTGCTGCAAATGACGTCGACGATCGTCGCCCAGGTCGAGCCGGCGCTTGGCCTGACGAGCTTGATGCAGAGCTTGTTTCCGAGCGGTTCAGTCACGGGCGCGCCCAAGCTGCGCACGATGCAACTGATTCACGAGCTGGAGCCGACCGCACGCGGCATCTTCTGCGGCAGCATCGGCTACGTGACGCCGACCAACGACGCCTGCTTCAACGTCGCGATTCGCAGCCTGTTCGTCGATCAGCAGGGCCGGGGACGGCTGGGCGTCGGCAGCGGCATCGTCGTGGACTCCGACAGCGACGCCGAGCTCGACGAATGCCTGCTCAAAGCGCGTTTCGTGAGCGACGCCGTCAGCTGAGCGCCGCGACGCTCTCGTCTTTCTGCAGTCGTCGTGCCAAGATCGGTTGGGGCTTTTCTCGACGTTCAGTGCACAAAACGTCACCGCCGCCAGGCGTCAGCCCAGCGGCGGTGACAGTGCTCCGATTGCTTCTTGGCTAGCGACGATTGGCGGCTTGCCGAGCTTGGCCCTTCAGCTCTTTGACTTTACCTTCGGCCTGCATTTGTTGGTTGTCGATGACGGCGCCGACGCGGTTCTTCACTGCGCCTGCCAGCTCTTCGACCTTGCCCTTGGTGCGCTCGGCTGCCTTGGCCGACTCTTCCTTGGCGCGGCCCTCGGCTTCTCGCGCCTCGCCTTCGGCCTGCATCTGGTCGTTGTCGAGCAGCTTGCCGACGGCGCCCTTGATCTTGCCACCGAGCTTCTCGGCGGCGCCTTCACTTCGCTTGCTTTCATTGCTCATGGGTCAACTCCTATGGGTGACTTCAGCAACTCGCGTGCCGACGAAATATCGCGGAAAAGCGCGCGCCGCCTGCGGCAATTTTCGCCTCAGCCGCGCCCACCGAGGCGACTCGCGACATGCTCCCCGTCAGCCTAGCCGACAGTTAGACAGCCTTGCCGGAGCTTGGGACTACTTCAGCTACCGACGGTCTTGCGGACGCGGTCGGCGTGGGTGCTGATATCGCGCAGCGCGACGTCTTGTTTGCGGGCGGCTTCTTCGATTTGCATCGCCGCGCTGAGCGCGCGCTCGGAGCCGCGCGTTTGCGTGCGCTGCGCGGAGTTGAGCTGACCGGCCAGGCTGTTGATGCTCTCCATCGCCTGGGTGATCTGCCGGCTGCCACGCGACTGCTCTTGGCTCGAGCGCTCGACTTGCTGCGAGATCGTGCGCATCTTCTCGCCGCTCTTCATGATCAACTCCGAGCCGCGCGCTTGTTGCGCAGTGGCGGCGGCGATCTGCTGCACGGTGGCGGCGATCCGGCCGATCGCGTCGGTCACTTGCTTGCTGCCCTTGGCCTGCTCGACCGTAGCGCGGGCGATCGCACGCACCATGTTCGTGCTCTTCTGCGAGCTTTCGAGAATCTTCTTCAGCGCGCGTTCGGCTTCGTTCGAAACCTCGACGCCGCGGTCGACGTTCTGAGCACCGCGCTCTACCGCCAAGATCGCGTTCTTGGATTCGCTCTGAATCGTCTTGATCAGATCGGCGATTTCCTTGGTGCTAGCACCGGCGCGCTCGGCCAAGTCCTTGATTTCATCGGCCACGACCGCGAAGCCTTTGCCGTGCTCGCCGGCCTGGGCGGCGATGATCGCGGCGTTCAGCGCCAACAGGTTGGTTTGCTCGGCCACGTCGTCGATCACGTTCAGGATTTGGCCGATCGCGTCGATCCGCGAACCGAGGTTCGAGATCACGGCCACGGCTTCCTGGCTGCTCTCTTTGATGCGGTAAATTTCACCGATCGTCTTCAGGATCGCTTCGGCGCCGCGCTCGGCGTCTTGCGCCACTTCTTCGGACAAGCGCGCGGTTTCGTTGGCGTTCGATTGCACTTGGTCAATCGAGACGTCCATCTCGTTCATGCTCGAGCTGGTCTCTTCGGCGGTCAGCGAGAGCGCGTCGACGTTCTTGGCTACCTCTTTGATCGAGTAGGCCATCTCTTCGATCGAGGCGACCGTTTCGCGCACGCTGGTGGCGAGATCGACGATGTTGCCGGCGACCTGCTCGTTGGTCGCGGTCATCTGGATCACCGACGAGCTTGACTCTTCAGCCGAGGTGGCGAGCACTTCGACGTGCTCGGCGATCTCGCGCTGCGAGCTGGTCATCTCTTTGATGTAGCGCGCGGTCTCGTCGCTGGCGTTCAGCTGTTGCGCGACGCCGTCGGTCAGCATGCGCAGCGCGCTGCCCAGGTTGCCGGCAGCGTCCGACAGCTCTTGGCGGTCGACGCCACCTTCACGCACTTCCGCGAACACCACGTGGGCTTCCCCGAGCTCTTCGTACAGTCGCAGGACCGCAGGGCTGGCGTCGCGTGGTGGCTCGGGCTTGCGGCCGTCGACCATGCGCCGCACTGAGCTGGCGATCGCCTCGACCAACTCGGTCGAACTGCCTTCGCCGCCAGCGCTGACCAGCGCGAAGCAGGCGACCAGCGCGTACACGCCAACCGCCAGGATGGTTTTCTGCTCGGCGCCTACGGCAACGACCAGCAAAATGGCGCCGACGACGAGGACCGCCACAGCGATGAGTTGACGTTGGGACACACGATTCATACGGCTCGACCCTGAGCTTGAACAAGCCCTGAGCACATGACGAAAGCACAGTTTTTTTCGCTTGTCGCCGGCCTGCACCGGCCGGGTTTCTATAAGCCCGCCGGCTCCGGTTTAGGCCGCGTTTAGGCCTATGCAGTGCTGTCCCGTGGCGGCTCGGGCAAGAGCGTTGGGCCGGACAGCGGCAGCTTGACGACGAAAGATGCGCCTCCGTCCGGTGCTTTGCCGTCGCCAGCCGTGATCTCCCCCCCGTGCTCGACCACGATCCGCTGCACGATCGAAAGGCCGAGTCCGGTGCCTTCGGCCTTGGTGGTGGCGTAGGGCTCGAACAGGCGTCCGCGCATCTCGGGGGCGATGCCTGGACCGTTGTCGCTCACGCTGAGCACGAATTTGTCTTGCTCGCGGGCGATGCGCACGGTGACGCGGCCGTTTGCACGGCCGGTCAGCGCTTGCTGCGCGTTCTGCACCAGGTTCGTCACGACTTGCACGACTTGATCGCGATCGGCGATCAGGTCGGGGCACGGTTCGGCTTCGAAGTCGATCGGGGCGCCGGCGGCGGCGTGCAGCGTGACGACCGAACGCACGGCTTCCTCGGCGTTGAACGGCGCGGGCTGCGGCGCGGGTAGCCGCGCGAAGCGCGTGAACTCGCCGACGATGTTGGTGATCCGCGCGACCTCGTCGAGCACGGTGCGAGTGGCCTCGTCGAAGTAGTCGTCGAACTGCGGATCATTGCGAGCGCGCAGCCGGCGTAGCGTCTCGACCGACGCTCGGATCGGCAATAGCGGGTTCTTGATTTCGTGGGCCACGCGCTGGGCGATCTCGCGGCGGGCGGCGATGCGCTCGGTCACGGCCAGGCGCTTGCGCAGAGCTACCAGATCGGCGATCGCGCGGTTGAAGGCTTCGGCCGCTTCGACCAACTCGCGAGCGCCGGTCGCTACCACTGGGTTCGGGTCACCGTGAATCACCCGCTGGGCCTGCTCGGCCAGCGCGCGCACCGGGCGGGCTAGGCCGCGCGACAACAGGACCGTGATCAACAGCGCCGAGGCCAAGGTCGCGCTGCCGATCAACAACACCGTCAGATCGAGCTGTTCGACCGTCGACAAAAGCGCGCGTCGCGAGCGCGTGGCCGTGATCGAGAGCCCGCTCAGCTCGGGCAACGACAGCGTGCGTTGCAGGCGGTCGCCCGAGCGGACCGGCGGCTCGAGGCTGAGCTCGACAGCGGAGCTCTGACCAATGCGCGAAAGCAGCGCGTCCAGGTTGCGCGCCGCATAAATGCCGATCCAAAGCTTGGGGTGTTGTGCGTCCTTCTTCACGCAAGCGGCGTCGACGGCCAACGCGCTGCCAGCGCCCTGCACCCGCGCGCTGTTGGGCGCTCTGGCTACCCGCGCGGCGAGCTCGGCATCGCGCTGGCCGACGTGGCCTGGCGTAGTGGAGCCCAATATCTCGCCGGACGACGTGAGCACGACTAGCTGGTCGAGTGAGAACGCCTTTGCCAATTTGGGCACGCGCAGGCTGATCGCTAGCCGTCGCGCTGCCAAATCGTCAGAGACGAGCCCGACCAGCGCGCTGTCCACTAGTGGATCGTCCTCGCACAGCGGGCCGACGAGCTCGGGCAACTGCGAGATCTCGCTCGCCAATTGGTCGCGCAAGGGCACGAGCGCTTGCGAGAAGGCGGCCTCAAAGCTGCGCTCTTCCGCGATACGCCACGCCTCTCGCACGCCGAGCCCCAGCGCGAGCAGCACGCCAACGGTGAGCGCAAAGATCGCCAAACCAAGCCGCGCTGCCAGACTCACGCCGGCAGCTTACAACATCGGCGCGGGACGGTAGCGAGCGAGCAGAAAGTGGTAGGCTGCCGCGGTGTCGCGCTGCTCGAAATTTCTGCTCACCGGTTTGACCGCCGTTTGTCTCGCTCTGGCTTGCGGCGGCTCGTCCGAGACCGTCTTGCCGCGGACCAAGCATCCGAATCAAAGCCAGCACGTGCCGGGCAAGCCTGGCGCGGTGATCGCCCCGATGGTCGCGCACCGCTTCGCCGAGGTGAGCGACGTGATCGGTCCTTACGTCGGTCACGACGGTGAAGTGTCGTTGGCAGCCTGGGCTGAAGCTACCGCGACCGGTCGCAACCTGTTTGCGGCGGTGATCGACGCCAAAGGCATGCCAAGCAAGCCCGCGCTGATCGGCAACCTGGCGCGTGAGCTCGATTTGGTGCTGGTGCGCGGCTTTGGGGCGGCTTCGGCCAAGGCCGGCGGGCAACCGCGCTTCGCGGTGGTAACCACCCGCCGCACCGAACAAAGGACGACCATCGACGTGACCGCGCTCAGCGCGTCCGGTGTGGCAGTTTGGGGCCCCAGCGCGGTGGCAGAGCGCAACGCGCGCGTGCTGTGGCTCGGTTTCGTCGTGGCGGGGGAACAGCCGTTGTTGCTTTGGGCCGAGCAACCCAGCGGCGCCAAACCGGGTGAGCCGGCGAGCGTGTACGGTTTGCCGGTCGTGGCCGACGGCCAGTCGGTGCAGCCGGTGGTGATCACGCCCAAGGCTTGCGTGTGGCAGGCGGCAGCAGTCGCGGGGCGCGCAGCGGTTGCGACGGTGAGGCCTGGGCCGAATGGCTGCACGACCGGCACGGTTGCCTTGGATTTGCTGAGCGCGAACGCCAAGCCAGAAAAGAGCGTCGATCTCGGCGGCAGAGCCGGGCTCGATCTGGATTTAGTGGCGAGCCCGGATGCGTTCGTCGTCGCTTGGTCTGATCACGAGCAACTCGAACCGCGCGCGGTAACCGCTGTCGTCGATGCGCACGGTGCCGTTCGTTCGCCGGCCGGCGCCGCGGTGGCTGCGCTCGGCGAGCAAGCGGTGATCGCGCTAGTTGCCGGCGCTACGCCCAGCGCGCCAGCGTTTTTGGTTTGGGAGAGCCTGGCAGAGCGGCCCGAAGGCGCGCGGTTCTTTCAGATTTCTGCGCTGAACGCCGCTGGTCGCGCCAGTGGCGCGCAGTCGCGTTTGCTGTACGGCCGGGCCGACGGCGGCGCGCCGGAGCTAGCCGCGAATGGCGGCGGCCTCGCAGCGCTCACGCTTGCGCCAGCGTGCAGCACCGATGACGGCTGTGACGGTAGCCCGGTGGTGCCCACGTTCGTCGCGTTCAACGCCGCGCTCAAGGTGCAGGCCTCGGAGCCGCTGATGCTCGATGCGCTCGGCGGTCGCGCGGCTGACTTGGGTTGGGGCCTCACGTGTCAGAGCAGTGGCTGTTTCGCGCTGGCGGCTCCCAGCCGCAGTCCGGCCGCGCTGTTCACGGTGCCGCTGCCACTGCGGCAGACTCCGTACCGCGCCGCGGCCGAAGAGACGACGCGGGCGGCCAAGCCGCGTGTCGTCGAAAGCGATGTCTTGCTCCGCGCTGAAGCGCCGCTGTCTCAAATCGCCGTGGGCTCGCTAAACGGACGCAGCCTGGTCGGCTACGTCACCGATT
This sequence comes from Polyangiales bacterium, assembly GCA_038252755.1. Taxonomy (GTDB): domain Bacteria; phylum Myxococcota_A; class Polyangia; order Polyangiales; family Polyangiaceae; genus PMG-095. The sequence goes on from JBBSAB010000008.1 coordinate 101,621, forward strand.
TCGATCCGACCACGCCCTGGCAAAAGCTGACGAAACCAGCGGAAGACGGCCGTCTGGAGCCACTGCGGGCGCGGATTGCGCTGCGCCCGTTCGCGGCCGACGGCGCGCGCGCGGCGCTCGGCGAAGAACAAGTCGTCTCGCTGCGCGCTCACTCGCTGGGCGGCCTGGCCTTGCTCGGCGACGCGACCGCCACCAAAGAGACGCTGGCGGTTTGGACCGGTCTCGACAAGGGCGAGCCGCAAGTGTTCCTCACCTTCGCCGGCGCCGACGGTAAGCGCGGACAGCAACGCATGCTGACGCGCAAGTCGGGTGAAGCCAGCGATGTCGCCGGGCTGCTGGTGGACGGCGGCTACCTGGTGGCGTGGGTCGACGAACGCAGTGGGGACGCCGAGGTCTACGCTACGCGCGTCAGCCGCGCGCTCGAGAAAGCCGGCCCTGAACAGCGCGTCACCACCTCGGACGGCGCTGCGTCGCAGCTGTCGCTGACGCGCATCGGAGGCAAGCCGTACGCGGTGTGGGCGGACGCGCGCGCCGCCGAAGAGCCGGGCTGGGCCGACATTTACGGCGCGTTTCTGCGCCCGGCCGACGCTGCGCGTGACGGCTCCGAGCACCGTTTGAGCAGCACGCGCCAGCATTCGTTCTCGCCGCAGGTGAGCCAGCTGGGCACGACCCCGATCTTGGCCTGGCTCGAAGAGGGCGCGGAAGGTACCGCAGCCAGCGTGCGCTTGGCGGCGCTGTCGCCTGGCGGCGACATCAGCGGCAACGTGAGTGTCGTGCCGATCAACGCCGGAGCGCCGCGCGGCTTGGGCATTGCGTGCCAAGACGTGAGCTGTCGCGTGGTGGTCACGGTCGAAGCCGACGGTCGGGGCGAGCTAGACGGCTTCGAGTGGCGGCCGAGCAGCGAGTCGCACGTCACGCGGCTGAGCGGGCTGGGTGGGCCGAGCGCGGTCGCGGTCGCGCCGCTAGTGCGAGACAATTTCGTCTACGTCGCTGATCTGCGCGACGGCCAAGGCCTGGTGCGGCGCCTCGGCATCGAGTGGTGATCCGGGCCGAATCGCGGAGCGCTAGTCGCCGGCTTCACTGGCTGGAAAATCGACGTGCAGGCGATTGCCGTCAGGATCGCGCAGGTTGAGCACCACGTTGCCGGTGCCGACCTGCCGGCTCTGCTGGCATTCGACGCCCAGCCGCGCGAGCCGCGCCAAAAATTCAGCGAGGCCGCTGGCCGAAAACGCGAAATGTTCGAGGCTTAGCGGTCCTTCGGGCGGCGCGGGCTCGGTGACGCCGACCAGGTGAATGACCGGATGCTCGCCGGCGTACATCCAAGCTCCGGGAAAGCCGAGCGGCGGGCGCTCACCGCGCTCAAGCCCGAGCACGTCAGTGTAGAAGCGCGCCAACCCTTCCAGGTTTGCGGTGCGCAGATTGACGTGATCGAGCCGGCGAATCATCTCTGGACAGAGGCTAGCATCCGCCTCGGAGGGAAAGCCGTCTTAAAAACCGGGCGAGGTGGCACCGTTCGCGGAGGCTTCGCTGGTCTTGCTGTCGGCTTGGAGCCCGGGGCCATGCGCGGCCAACGGCGCGCTCTTGGTCGCGCCCGCCGGCGCATCTTCTGCGAGCTTCACGTCGTACGGATTGGGCTCGGCCGATGGATCGATGGTTGCGGCGTGCTGGTCGGCATCGTCGCGCAGCGGGCGAGGCGTAGCCACTGCGCTGACAGCTTTGGCTTTGCGGGCGGTGCTCTTCGGCTTCGTGGCGACGGCGCTGGGCGACTTGATCGGAGCTGCGGGCGCGCTTTCGCTCGTCGCGCCGACCGGCGTTGGGCTTGGCTCGGGAACGGCGGTAACTGGCGCCGGGCGCGCTACAACCGCGGGCGGCGCCGCTGCGGCGGGAGCTGGCGCGACGACAGCAGGCGGCGTGGGCGCGGCGCCACGCGAAGCCCACAGGGTGAGCAACGAAGCCGCCGCCGCTGAGGCGACCGACGAAATCCACACCAAGCGCTTGGACGAGCGTTGAACTTGTCGAAACTCACTGGCTGCGACCACGCTCAAGTCCGGGTTGCGAGGCACGGGCGCGCGTCGCTGCGCGCTGTCGGTCGTGGTTGGCGCCAGGGTTTGGGGCGGTGGCGTGGGGGCTCGCGCTGTGGCCCGCAGCGGTTGCACGGGCGACAAATCGAAGCTGATCGTCGCCGCGGGGCGATCATAAACGGCCAGTACCTCGGGCTCTTCTTTGCTGGCAGGCGGCGGCAAGGCTGCCCGCGGCGATGACGACGGTCGGAGGTGGGCCGGACGCGATTGCGGCGCGATCGGCGTCTGCAACCCGAACGGCAAAGTGCTCTTGCGGTTGGGCAGCGACTGCGGCGGCGTGCTGGGTGACGTCGCGAATTGCGGTGGTGTGTTCCGCGGTGCGGGCGTCGCGCGCACCGGTTTGGCCGGAGGCTTGCTATGCGTCGCCGCCGGCGTTGGGCGCGGCGGCGTCGAGCTTGGCGTCGCCGTGAGCGGCATGCGCGCTGCCAGCTTCAGCTGCGGTACCCGATCGACGGGCGCCCACTCCTGCATGCCGGCACGCCACACCAACGAACGCTCGGTCAGCTTGTGGCTGCGTAGCCCAACAACGAGCTCGGCCATGCTCATCGGTACGACGACTGCATCGATCGTGTTGACGAGCCACTCGCCAGGCGTCGTGGAGATCGACACCGTCACGGCATCGTCCGCGTCGCCCGACAGGTTGCCATACTCGGGCAGCGCGTCCCAGCCTTTGTCTATGACGTGAGAGTCGTCATCCATCGCTGCGAGCGTCAGTGTACCGGCATTCAGGTCCGCGTAGTAACCTTGCTGGGTCGAAAGCACGTCCATGCGCGCGCGATTTTTGAACTGCTCACGGAGCGTGAGCCGGGGCATGAACGTCCGTCTAGCGTTGGGCGAGCCGCTACGGCACGTCGTCGTCGGCGTTGACCAGGTTCACCGTCGACGCCGGCAACGTGTTGTATTTGGCGTCCGAACTCTGGGGCGGCCCAACTACGATCGAGTACATCTGGTCCATATCGACGATCGCGTCGTCGACGCCCTGGATTGTTACCGATTGGGCCGTGAACCAGTTACTGGCGTCGAAAGTCAGGGCGAAGGGCGCAGGCGGTGGCGGTTGGATGATGATGCCCTCGGCTGGGTTCGAGCTGGTGAGCGGAATCGTCACGACGCCCTTTGGCTTGGAGCTCAAGACGACCGTGAACGTGACCGTAGCTGAGGCTGGCGTCTCGCTTGTCTTGGTTAGCATCGGTACGACGATGTTGAGCGCCGCGCTGTCGTCGTCGTCGTTGGTGAGCGTGACGTCCGGCGGCTTCATCGTCGAATAGTGGGTGTCGGTGCTGGTTGGTAGGCCGAGCAAGATCTTGTAGTCGATGGCGCCGTCAGCCGTGGGCACTGGGTCGTTCACCCCGTAAACCGTTACCGGGTGCGGCGTCTTCCAGTCCGTAACGGTGAAGTCGATGCTGGTGACACCTGGTCCGAGGATGCCTTCGTCGGTGTTGTTGCTGGAGATGGGGATTGACACCGCGGCGCTTGGCTGTGAGTTGAGCGCTACGTAGAACGTAGCTGTCCCGCCCGCCTCGCTGGTGTGGGTGCTGGGCGGCGTGATCGTGTAACCTGCCGTATCGTTGTCGACGTTGTCGACCGATACGTCATCGACATTCAGTTTGTCGTAGTTCGGGTCGGTGCTCGACGACAGGCCGGTGATGATCGTGTACGGCTGGAGGCCGTCTTGGATATCGTCGTCTTCGCCGTGGACGGTGACAACATGCGACGCCAGCAAATTCCAATCGGTCGACGTAAAGACCAGCTTCGCTGGCGTGACGGTACCTTCGGTTTTGTCGCTGCTCAACAACGCGACCGTCACATCGGCCGCCGGCTTAGACGTTAGTGTGATCGTGAACGTCGTCGTGCCGCCGGCTTCGCTCGTGTTGCCATCGCCAGACTTTGCGCTCACCACGAAGCCCGCGGTGTCGTTGTCGGTGTTCGTCACGGAGACATCTGGTGGATCGATGTCGGCGTAGGCCTTGTCCGTGCTGGTGGGTGCGCCAATCTTCACCGTGTAGACCGCCGAACCGTCTACCGCGTCGTCGTCCACGCCGGTCACGGTCACGCTCTGCTTGGACTGCCAATTGGCGGTCGTGAATGTGAGCGACGACTTGTCGACCGTTCCCTCGGCGGTGTTGCTACTCGAAATCGGAATCGTGACGTCACCCTTGGGCTTCGATTGCAGCACGATCGTGAATGAGAACGCGCCACTGCTTTCGCTCGTCGTGCCGGTCTTGGTGCTGACGATAATGCCGGCGCTGTCATTGTCGAGGTTGGTGAAGCTGAGGCTTGCTGGCTGCTTGGCGTTGTAAAGTTTGTCGGCGCTGACCGAGGCATCGAAGACGACGCTGAACACCTGGTCGCCGTCCGCCGTGCCATCGTCCTCGACGCCGGTGACGGTGACCGTCTTGGGCGATGCCCAATCGGCGGTCGTGAACGCCACGCTCGCCGGACTGACCGTGCCTTCGGCAGTGTTGCCGCTTGCGAACGATAGCGAGACCCCGGCTGTTGGCTGCGTATCGAGCACCACGCTGAAGCTGGCCGTATCGCCCTTTTCGCTGGTCTGGCTCGAGATCTGCTTGATGGTGATGTTCGCCGTATCGTCGTCTTTGTTGTTGAGCGTGACGTCGGGAGGATCCTTGCCCTGGTAGTTCGTGTCCTTGCTCATCGCGACGCCGACATCGATGATGTACGGCTGGTCGCCGTCCTGCCGCTTGTCGTCGACGCCGGTGATGGTGATCTTCTGTGGCGACCCCCAATTTACGGGCGTAAACGTCAGCGAAGCAGGGTTGACCGTGCCTTCAAGCAAATTCTTGCTGGTCAACGCGATCGTGACGTCGGCCGTGGGCTGGGTCTGGAGCGCGATCGTGAAGAAGGCAGTCCCGCCTCTTTCGGTCGTGTCGCCACTGACTGGACCGACCAGGACTTTGGCGATGTCGTTGTCGAGATTCGAAACCGCCAGGTCCGGCGACGACATCATCGTGTATTTGCCGTCGCCGCTCGTGGCCGGACCGATGGTGATCGTGTACGGCTGGTCGCCGTCCTGAATGCTGTCGTCGACGCCGGTTAAGGTCACCGTGCGCGCGCCGTTCCAGTTCGCGCTGGTGAAGGTGAGACTGGCGGGGCTTACGGTGCCTTCGCTGGTCTTGCTGCTCTTGAGAGGGATCGTTACGTCGGCTGTGGGCTGCGACTGGAGCTGGATCGTGAACGTCGCCGTGCCGCCAGCTTCGGTGGTTATCAGCCCCGTGGGCGGCACCACGACGATGATGCCGGCGGTGTCGTCGTCCACGTTGGTGACCGGCACGCTGGCGGTCTTCGGGACCAGGCCCTGGTAGTCCTTATCAGTGCTGGTCGCGGCCGCGAACAGGATGAAGTAGCTCTGATTGCCGTCTTGAACCTTGTCGTCCACGCCGGTGATGGTCACGTTCTGCGGCGACCCCCAGTTGACGCTGGTGAAGGTCAGCTTCGCGGGGCTTACCGTGCCTTCGCCGGTGCGGCTGCTGGAAAGACCGATGTCGACGTTTCCGGCCGGCTGGGAGTCGAGCACCACCTGGAACGTGGCGGTTCCGGCGCCCTTCTCGGTCGTCTTGAGGTTCGTGGTATTTTTGAGTGTGATACCGGCCGAGTCATCGTCCGTGTTTGACGCCTTGACGTCGAGCGGGCGGGCCAGCGCTGCGTAGAGCCCGTCTTGGCTGGTGATCGCGCCGAACGTGGCGCGGTACAGCTGCGGGCCATCGTGCATCGCGTCGTCGACGCCCTTGAGCGTGACGGTTTGCGGCGCGTTCCAGTTCGTGGCGGTGAACTTCAGGTTGCTTGGGCTGACCGTACCCTCGGTGGTGTCGGTGCTGGTCACACCAAAGTTGACGTCGCCGGTCGGCTGCGAATTGAGCTCAACGGTGAACGTTGCTGTCGAGCCGGTCTCGCTCGTTGTCAGGGTGACGCTGTTGTTCGGTTTGACGGTGATGCCAGCGGTGTCGTTGTCGACGTTGACGACCTCGACATTCGGGACGTCCATCCCCTGGTAGTTGGTGTCGGAGCTCTGCGCGTTGTCCGTAGTGATGTGATACGGCTGCCCGCCGTCTTGCACCTTGTCGTCGACGCCGCGGATCGTCACCAATTGCTCGGAGCGGAAGTTGTCGGCGGTAAACTTCAGCGAGCTCGGGCTAACCGTGCCCTCTCCAGGGTTGCTGCTGCTGAGCGCGATCGTGACATCAGCCGTTGGCTGCGACGTGAGCTTGACGGTAAACGTAGCGGTGCCGCCGGCCTCGGTAGTAGTCAACCCGTTCTTCGGTGTGACGACGACGCCGGCGCTGTCGTTGTCACGGTTCGTGACCGATACGTCCTGCTCCAAGACCTTGATGTAATCGCTGTCCATCGTGGCTGGGTTCAGGCTGACATGAACCACGTATGGCTGGTCTTTGTCGGCGACCTCATCGTTCACGCCCATCACCGACACGGTTTGCGGCGCGTCCCAGTTCATCTCGGTGAAATGCAGACTAGCGGGCGTGGCCACGCCCTCGGTCGGCCGGCTGCTGGTGACGTCGAGCAGCACGTCGGCGCTTGGCTTGGAGTTGAGTACGACCGTGAACGTGGCTGATTCCTGGTCTTCGCTCGTGATCAGGCCTTCCGTCGGCGTGAGCCGCACGCCGGGCGTATCGTCGTCGATATTGGTGACGTCGGCGTTCGGCGGCTCGAGAGTGGCGTAACCCGGGTCTTCGCTCGAGATGATACGGGTCACGACTTGATACGGCTGGCTACCGTCGATGCGGTCGTCGTCCACGCCGGTCACGCTGATAATCTGCGGCGCCATCCAGTTGACGGGCGTGAAGGTCACGCTGTCCGGCATCACGGTGCCCTCCGAGGGATCGCTGCTGCTCAGACCAATCACGACATTGCCGCTTGGCGGGGAGCCGAGCGCGATCGTCAGACTGGTCATCTCGCCCTTCTCGGAAGTGAGCAGGCCGGTCGCCGGCATCAAAATCACACCGGCGGTGTCGTTGTCATTGTTAGTGACCTCTTCGTCGGGCGGGTTCAACCCGTTGTACTTGGCGTCGGAGCTAGTTACGGCGTCGGTAACGACGTGGTATTTCCGCGGGCCGTCGGGCGCGGCGTCGTCGACGCCCGTGACGGTCACGGTTTGCCCCGCCATCCAATTGGCCGCGGTGAAGACCAGCGACTCCGGGCTAACGGTGCCCTCCATCAGGTTGTCGCTGCGGAGTGGGATCGTGACGTCCGCCGTCGGCGCGTGGTTGAGCGCGATCGTGAACGTGGCTTCGCCGCCGGACTCGGTCGTGACGAGGCCAGCTGGCGGCACGAGCATGAAACCGGCCGTGTCGTCGTCGATGTTGGTCACGCTCGGATCGATCGGATTGATGCCGTGGTACGTCTTGTCTTCGCTCGTCGCGGGCGAGGTGGTGATCGTGTAGAGCTGCGGTCCGTCTTCTTTGGCGTCGTCGACGCCAGTAATTTGCGCCATCTGCGGCGCGGCGAAGTTTTCGGCGCTGAACGACAACACGTTGGGGCTGACCTTGCCCTCGGCCATATTGCTACTGGTCAGCGCGATCGCTACGGCGGCGGTCGGCGCTCGCTTGAGCACGATCGTGAAGGTCGCCTTGGCGCCCTGCTCGCTGGTGATAAGCCCAGTCGTCGGCATGACGACGATGTCGCCCTGCATCAAGTTCGAATCGCCACCGGTGCCCGCGCCGTTCGGATCGTAGGTGAAGTCACCGAGCAGGCTGGTACAGCCGCCGAGCGACAATGCCGAGAGGGCTAGAAACGCGCTGCAGATTCGCATCGAGGGGAACATCTCAGAACGTACCTTCCACACCGGCGTTGCCGATGCCGACGAACGGCGACCAAGTGAAGCTGGTGCGAGCGGGGGCCGGGTGATCCGATTCATTGGGCTGCTGCACCAAGACCTGCGGCTTGACCAAAAGCAGCACGACACCGGCGCCAGCGCCGACGCCACCGGCGACGAAGCCGATCGTCGAGATCAGGCCGAGCGTGTGGTAATTATCCAAGCCCCCCTGGGTGGGGCAGCGGCCGCCCGGGCACTCGTTGGCGAGCTGATTGTGCTTGGTCATCGCCAGGATGCCGCTGATGCTGCCGACGACGATGCCGGCGCCGCCGAGCGCGAAAGCGCCGATCGTCACCGGTTTCCGCCACACGGGGTCGACCACGTTCGCGACTGAGACCTTGCCGGTCTCTTCCTCGTCTTTGGGCGCGGCGTCGGGCGGCGCGTCCTCGAGCTCGAACGCGATGTTGAGCGATTCGCCTTCTTTGAGCGAGACGGTCTTCTTGGCCGTGTAGAAGCCCTCGGCCATCGCGCGGATCTCGTGCTTGCCCGGGTCGGCAGGCCGCTTCACCTCGAGCGACGCCTCGGGGATCGGGGCGCCGTCGATCGTGACTTTGGGATGAGCAGGTCCGCCGACCGTGATTGTCATCCAAGGCAGGCGTGGCGTGAGCGGGCTGATCTCCGTTTTGGCGTCGGCAAGCGCCTTCACCCACGACGGCGGCGCGTCCGCGGCGACGCCTTCGCGGATGATCAATTTGTACGTCTCGTGTGCGTCTACCAGTCGGCCGAGGCCGACCTGCGCGCGCGCCAAGTCGCGCAGCAGCGTTGGCGCGTGCACCAGTGCGACCGCGCGCGTGAAGCGATCCGCGGCGGTCGAGTAGTCCTTGTCGCGTAGCGCCACATAGCCTTCTTGCGCGAGCGTGCGCGCCGTCGCGCGGTCTGCGGAGCTCGGCTCCCCCGCGTGGGCCGGGAGCGCAAAGAATGGAACGGCGCTCACGCAGAACGCCAAGGTCAGACGACTAAGGATAGATTTGGGCAGCCCCACTCCTAGGGCTTAAAACCAGATAGGGCTGAGCGCAAACGGATTGTCACCCAAATGAAGCTGATTTTGGCTGCATGGCGGCAACCTGTTCCGGCCTTCCCCATCGCCAATTCATGCGGTGGGTAGCGAGCTGTCTGGGGTCCGTAGTTAATGATTCAGCTCGCACCGCGCCAAGTGCCACTGGCGATTCGCAGTCGTTGCCCCCAAGATGCCGCCCATGAGTTTCGGTCGATCTTCGTTCATTTGCGCGCTGATCTTGGTTGGTTGCGGCGGCGCCCAGCCCGTGTCGAACGTCGCGGCCTCACCCGCACCGTCAGCTGCGGCGACGCCGCCAGCTGTGGCGACCGCAACGGAAGTGAGGGGGCCAGCCCAGACCGTGGTGGCAGCAGCGGATCGCAGCGAGACTGATCGAGCGCTCGATGGCGGCAGGAAACCGGCCGAGCTCCTGACCTTCCTGGGCGTCGCTCCGGGGATGCGGGTCGCCGATCTGGCGGCGGGCGGGGGCTATACGACCGAGCTTTTGGCGCGGATGGTCGGCGAGACCGGCAGCGTCTACGGACAGAACACCAAGTTCATCCTCGGCTTCGCGGAGAAGCCGTGGAGCGAACGACTCACCAAGCCGGTGATGAAACACGTGGTGCGGATCGACACCGAGTTCGACGAGCCCCTGCCGGCGGACGTCAAGGACCTCGACCTGGTGACGCTCGTGCTTTTTTATCACGACACGGTTTGGATGAAGACCGATCGCGCGCGGATGAACAAGAACATCTTCGGCGCGCTCAAGTCCGGCGGCGTGTTCGGCGTCGTTGACCATAGCGCCAAGGCCGGCGACGGTTTGAACGACGTGCAGACTTTGCATCGTATCGAAGAGTCGATCGTGAAAACCGAGATCGAGCAGGCCGGCTTCGTCCTCGATGCCGAGGCCGACTTCCTGCACGAGCCGGGCGACACCCGCGATTGGAGCGCCAGCCCGAAGACGGCCGGCGAGCGCCGCGGCCACAGCGATCGCTTCGTCTTACGGTTTAAGAAGCCTTAGCGGGCGCCTCTCGCCAGGCCGGGCGGGCCGGACTATGCTGCCGGGCTTGCGCGCATGAACGAACGAACGCTGCTCGCGTTGGGGCTCTTATTGGGTGTCGGCTCCGGTAAGCCTCCGGAAGAGTGGCTGCAGAGCGCGCACGGCTATGTCCGCGACAAGCAGGCGGCCGAGCCGATGAACGCCGTCGCGTTCACGGTGCTGCTCGGCGCTGCGGCTTTCTACGCTGCTGAGCGCGAACACAACCCGAAGGTGAATTCATACTTCGACGCGTTGGTCTTCGTGTCGACGAACTTGTCCGTCGGTTATTCGGACATTTTCGCGAAAACCGAGGCCGGCAAGGCGATCGCTTCGACGCTGATGACCTACGGCCCCGCGCTAGCCGCGCGCGTCTTCGACGTCCCACACGAAGCTCAGGAACGCGCCGCCGAGGGCGAGCGCTCCGAAACTGCGCTGCGCGACATCGCCGGCAAGCTCGAGCTCATCTTGCAGGAGCTGCAGAGTCAACGCGGCGCGGCGGCATCGAATGCATGAAGTCTTAGTTCTGGCGCTGTCGTTTCCGAGCGTGGTGTTCACGGTGCTGCTCGGTGTCGTGCTCATCTACTGGACGTTCGTGATGGTCGGGGTCATTCACATCGGCGAAGGCTCGGAGGGCGCGCTTGAAGGTCACGTCGACGTAGGCGGCGGTCACGACGTCGGCGAGATCGGCGGCGGTCACGACGTCGGCGAGATCGGCGGCGGTCACGGCGATGCCGACGTGGGTGACGGCGGTGGCGACGGCGATGCCGACGATAGCGGTCAGGGCGTCTTGGCGACGGTGATGGGTGCGCTCCACCTGCGCTCGGCGCCAGCCACGGTGATTTTTAGCCTGATCATCACGTTCGCTTGGTTGGTCAGCGTCGTGACGATGCAGGTCGTCACGCGCACTGCGCCAGCGTTGGCAGGACCGTTGCTGTCGGCGGGGGTGCTCGCGGCGTCGTTCCTGCTCGCGTTGCCGTTGACGTCGATTGTGGCGCGACCGCTGGCCAAGGTGTTTGCGCCCAAGCACGCGCCAGTAAAATCCGACTTCATTGGTCGCACCTGCGTGGTGCGCACGGGCTCGGTCAACACCAAGTTTGGCGAAGCCACCCTGGCTGACGGCGGTGCAGGCTTGGTCTTGCGTATCCGCATCGAAGACGGCAAGCAGCTCGGTCGTGGCGAGCAGGCGCTGATCGTCGACTACGACGCCGAGCAGGAAACGTATCTGGTCGAGCCGATGCGTGACGTGATGAGCGAGCGCAAATAACGGCGGGCGCTTACTGTTGTCGCGCGACGTACACGTTGCTGTCCGAGCCGCCCGTCATGATGTAGACGAAGTACAGGTTGCAGGCTGGCGTGATGTTGGGGGCACCGAACGTACCCGTTAGTCCCAGCTCGAGCTTGGCGGGTGCCTCGAAGGCCACGTCTCGACTCTTGCGTGTGGCTCGAAATAGCGAACGGGTTGTGTCGCTTTCCGCCCGGGCACTACCGAAAATCGCTAGCTCGTCGTTGCCGATATCGGGCGACGTAAACGCCAGCGTTAGGCCCGGCACGTTCGCGTTGGCACCGAACGGTTCGGACTTCGACGCGCGCTTGAACATCTGCGTGGGCGTGCTGAAAATCTCGCCGTCCGTGTAGGCGATCAGCTCGTCCGCGCTCAGGTTGGCTGACGCAAACACGTTGCCCGCGGCCTGAGCGTCGAGCGTGAACGCGCTCCCGCGGTCGGGACGGTGTGCAACTCGTAGCGTTGAAAACCCCTCGTCTTGTCCGGCCGGCACATCGACGGTGCACGTGACATACAGGGTCAAGCCGTCGTCCGTGATGTCGGGATTCACGCGCCAACCTGCTTCGCAGACGGTTGCTAGCTCGGGTAAAGACTGTACGGGTCCGAAGGGCGCTTCGGCGCTGGCGCGCGATCGCCGTACTACCTGCTGATAGCGCGTATCCGCCGCGCGCACGCCCTGCGAGTAGTAGAGTTCGAGCTCGTCGCCGGTAGCGGTCACACCGTTCACGTAGAACGTCGGGTCTTCCACGAACAACGGCGTCGCTGCCGCGAATTGTCCGGTGCAAGACTTAGGCGTTCCACCCGCCGTGGTACCACCGCTAGCGCCCCCCGTACCGCTGCCGTCGCTGCCGCTGCCGGCGGTCGTGGCTCCTCCGCTGCTCATGCCCGCGCTGCCCGCGGTTGGCGGTGCGGTATCGTTCGTTCCGCCACCGCAACCGGTAGCCGAAGCAGCTGCGCCGAGGATTGCTGCAACCCACCAAGATCGTTGTTCCACCATGCTGCCCTAAGTTCGACACATACCGCACCCGCTGGCGAAGTCTCCCCCCACCGCGCGTCGAACAGCAAGATCAACGTTCGTAACTAACGCCGGCCGTGTAGGTTTCGACCCAGCCGTTACTTTGATTCCAACAACTCCGCTCGACCGCGTTACTTCTTTGCCGCGTTGTAAGCCTTGAGCACGGCGCCGAGCGTGTGCTGGTTGGGTGCCAGGCTTTGCGTTGCGAGGCCGAAAATGGCGGCGAATACTGCCAGTACGAGTGCAGGCTTGTAGGTGCGGCCCACGACGCCAGCGGCCCAGTGCCCGCGTTCGTGTCGCTGATTCTTGCGATAGATGGCGCCGACGACCGCGACGTCAAGCAGCACTTCTGCCAGCAGGATCGGCGAGGAGTAGACCACGAAGCCGAGCGCGATGAGGCCGCCGAGCAACGCTACGGCCGCGATGACGATCACGATGCCTTCGCCGTCAGCGCCGCCCACTCCGTCAATCGCGCCCGAAGACGACCCTTCCGTCGCGACGCCGCCATCGAAGGAGCCGCTCGAGCCGGCTCCGCCGAAAGCGCCACCGCCGCCAGAAAATCCCGCGTCTGCCGAGCTGCTCAAGTCACCAAGCGCGCTCAGATCTGGCAGGTCGATGTTGCCGATGTCGGGCGACTGGCTGCGCTCTTGTTGGGTGCGGGGGCGTCGCCCGAACGACCAATTGCGAGTTTGGTAGGCGATCCACACGCGCACGAAAGATAGAAAGAACAAGTAGCCGCCCACCACGGCGAGCGCGTAGCGCAAACCCATGTTGCTCAGACCCAGCGCGACGAGCGACGCGGAGGTCAGAAAGGCGCCCACCGCCGCCAGTGACAGGATGAGCACCATGTGTAGCCGCGGAAAGCTCGTCGCGAGCAGCAGCTGCTCGACCTGCTGTGGGTTCAGCTCCCGGTTCGGCGTCTGCTGCTTCCGCTTCCTTTTTCCCACGGTACGCAGAGAGTAGACCGTTCGCGGAGGCCCGCAGCATTAGCGGCGCCGCGTGCCACGTCACGGCGCGTCTGTTCAGTTCGATAAGTGGTTTGGCGATGCGACGCGGGCAGCTGCCCGCGCAAACCAGGCCTACCCCCCGAGATGCGCAGACATTGACCCGAGGTTCGGGCATTCTGCGCAGCGTATGAATCTTGGGGATAGTCAAATGCTTGGGCTGTATCCGGTACTGGTCGTCATCGGCATCGTCGCGTTCCTGCTGTTCGGGTTGCTGGCGCTGGTGGCGCGCTTCTACCGGCAGGTCGACCAAGGTCGCGCGCTCGTCATCAACACGATGCGGGCCGAGCCGGTGGTCGCGTTCACCGGCGCGGTCGTTTACCCGATCATCAACCGCGCCGAGGTGATGGACTTGTCCGTCAAGACGATCGACATCGATCGCCGCGGCAAGGAAGGCTTGATCTGCAACGACAACATCCGCGCCGACATCAACGTCACGTTCTTCGTGCGCGTGAACAAGACTGTCGATGACGTGCTGAAGGTGGCGCAATCGATCGGCTGCCAACGTGCCAGCGACGCTAAGGCGTTGGAAGAGCTATTCACGGCCAAGTTCGCGGAAGCGCTGAAGACCGTCGGTAAGCACTTCAACTTCGACGAGCTGTACACCAAGCGCGACGCCTTCAAAGACAAGATCATCGAGGTTATCGGCAAGGATTTGAACGGTTTCATCTTGGATGACGCCGCGATCGATTACCTGGAGCAGACGCCGCTCGAGCAGCTCGACAAGGACAACATCATGGATGCTGACGGCATCCGCAAAATCACCGATCTGACGGTGATTCAGAACGTGAAGACCAATGAGCTCCGACAGAAAGAGCGCATGGAAATGGGCAGCCAGAACTTGAACGCCGACGAAGCGGTGTTCAGGTTCGAACAGCGCCGCGCCGAGGCCGAGGCCAAGAAGGACAAGGAAATCTCGGTCGCCAAATCGCGCGAAGAGAACGAGGCTTTGCGCGTCGCCAGCGACGAGCGCAAAAAGACCGCGCTGGTCACGATCAAGAACGACGAAGAGTCGTTGGTCGCGGACCAAACCAAAGAGCGCGGCGTAGCGATCGCTTCCAAGCACAAGGAGCGCGAGATCGCCGTCGAGCAAGAGCGCGTCGAGAAAGCGCGCCAGCTCGAGGTTATCGGGCGTGAGCGCGAGGTGACGCTAGGCAGCATCGCGCGCGACAAAGAAGTCGAAGTGCAGAAGAAGGAGATCGCGACGGTGATTCGCGATCGGATCGCGGTCGAAAAGACCGTGGCCGGCGAGGAAGAGCTGATCAAGGACGTGCGCGTGTTGGCGCAAGCCAACCGTGAGAAAGAAGTCGTGCGGATTGGCGCCGAAGCCGCCGCGACCGAGGTGACGACCAAGCAGGTCAAAGCCGCGCAGGCCTCCGAAGAGGTCACGAAGATCAAGGCGCGCGAGCGCGTGGTCACGGCCGAAGCCGAGCTCGACACGGCTGATAAGCTGGCGAAAGCCAAGATTCGTATCGCTGAAGGCATGCAAGCCGAGGCCGCCGCCGAAGGCCTGGCCAAGGCGCGCGTCAAAGAAGCCGACGCGGTGGCGAGCGAGAAGCTGGGTTTGACCGAAGCCAGAGTTTCGCTCGAAAAGCTCAGCGCGGACGCGGCTGGTCAAGAGAAGCAAGGCTTGGCCAGGGTTCGCGTGCGCGAGGCAGAAGCCGCCGCAGTCGAGAAGCAGGGCGCGGCTGAAGCCTCGGCGATCCGCGAGAAGCTGACCGCGGAAGCGCAGGGCCTGGCGCAGAAGGCGGCGTCGATGAAGGCGCTCGACGAGTCGGGTCGCGGTCACGAAGAGTTCCGGCTGCAGATCGAGAAAGAGCGCGCGATCGCGATGGAGTCGCTCAAGGTCAAGAAGGACATCGTGGCTGCGCAGGCGACGGTCATGGCTGAAGCGATGTCGAAGGCGAAGATCAACATCGTCGGCGGCGACGGTCAGTTCTTTCAGCGCTTCGTCAGCGCCATCTCGCTCGGTCAATCGGTCGACGGCGCGCTCGAACAGAGCGACACGCTACGCGCGCTGGTCGAGAACATCACCAACGGCGACGGCAACGGTGCGGGCGGCGCAGTCTTGGCGGCGGCGCTCGACAAGCTCGCCCCCAGAGATCCCAAGGGCCCCGGCAAACGTCCTTGATCGGCGGCCTTCGCATGCGACATTCTGCTCGCGCGCGCGACCTGAACTCGCCTTCCGATTTCGAGATTTCACAGGGAGGACGGGAGGACGGGAGGTCCGCGAGGTTTTTGTTGTTTGAGCTGTGTGGTGACGAACCGCGACTGCGTAGTCGACTCTCGACGTCGTGCGTCTCGAACCCGAAAATTCTCGGCTCGCGTACCTCCCGTCCTCCCATCCTCCCTGTGAAAAAATCTGGGTCCACTCGGCGGCAGCTCATTTGTCGGACGGCGGCTAGTCATGGTTGAACAAGGCGAACGGAGCCTGGAAGGCGGTAGCTACGAAGTCATTCGTCGCCGGCTTTTGGAGCGTGCCACGGAGCTTGCGAGCAAGGCCGAGGCGCTCAATCAACGGCGCAAGAAGCTGTTTGGCGGCGGCGAGCTCACGCTAGCCGCGACCGAACGCGTCCGCACCGAGAACAATTGCACGCCGCGCGACGTCGTCAGCGTCGACGGCCAGCTCCTGTTCGGCTTCGAGGTCTTCATCGGCCTGAAGACGGAGACGCGCGTTCAAGACGTCGTCAGTTTGTTCGAGTTCACCAAAAACGCCGCCGGCTACGATCTGAGCCAGCAGCCGTTCGAGGGGGCAGGCGCGTTCCTGGCCGACGCCGAGTTCGACAAACAGTTCAAAGAAGCGTTCCGGTACTACAGAGACGCGCGTCTCTTGCAGTTGATGCGCACCGAGACGCGGCTGTTGGTAGCCGTGCAGATCGGCGCGACCGTCGCCGACGCCAAGATCTTTCGTTTCGCGATCGACGCTAGGGGTCGCGTCTCGTTCATGGATGCGCGCGGCGAGGACGACTTCAAGCCGCCGCGTCGTCACCCGTTCGAGTGGACTGCGGTGCGCCGCGAAGACCAAGTTGCTGGCCCGCATCCGCACATCAACATCCTGAACGAGGTGTTCGTCGAGACGATCAACGGCGACCTGACGATCAAGATCGAGAACAACACGCAAGATGGGCTGGGCGTCTACCGCGAGCCGGTCGACGATCCGAACCAGACGCTGGACGACGGCGACATCGCTTACGCGCGCGTGGTCGGCTTGATTTTGCTCAAGATCAAACCGTTCCGCGAGCAGAAGACACGTTACTTGATCTACAACCCACGCACGCAACACGTGCTGCGCGTGGACGCGCTGGGCGTGGCGTGCGTCGAGCTGCCGGAAGATCACGGCCTGATCTTCCCGGGCGGTTATTACCTGACGACCGGCGAGTACAAGCTGTTCGACCCGGACACGGCTGGCCTCGAGTTTCGCCGCACCGTCACCTCGCCGAACGGCGAAGACGTGCTGTACGTCTTCTACCGCGCTGAAGTCGGTCAGTATGAGCTTTTGCCGTACAATCTGATCGCGAAAGAGGTCAAAAACCCGATTCGCGCCAACGGCTACAGCCTGTTCCCGGACGGCACGATGCTGGTGTTCCGGACCGACGGCGAGCCGACGCGCGTGCACCCGGTGCAGATCTGGCAGACGCCGTTCACGACCGCCGAGTTTGCTGCTGCGGCGCCGACGGACGGCTCGTATTTGGCGAAGGTCGGTAATGCTTCGCTGGTCAACGGCATCAGCGAGCTGCTCAGCATCAAGAAGCTAGCGGCCGCCGAGAAGCCGACGCGCCACACGTTCGATGATCTGGTGACCGCGGCGCGCCGCGCAATCGATACGCACTACTGGCTCGGTCACGCCGAAATCGGGCTGCTCGAGACGCTGACCGAGCTCTACAAGACCTCGGAGCTGATCGTCTCCGAGTTCGAGAAGCAGCTGGCGCTGGAGCGTAAAGCGCGCGAAGCGGTGGTCGAGGCCGAAAAAGGCCAAAGCGTACTGCTCGAGCGCGTGCGACCGAGCGAGCTCAAGACTGTCGAGGCGTATCTCAGCGGTTTGTCGGATTTGAAGCGCCAACGCGGCGCTTTGATTACGCTCAAAGAAGTACGTGCGATCGACCTCGAGCGTGTGGTGCTGCTCGAGAAAGCCGTCGAGGTGCGCTTTGGCGAGGTCAGTCGCGCCTGCGTCGATTTCTTTTTGGCTGAAAACGCGTTTCAGCCGCTGCTCGATCGCTTGGACGTGGTCGTCGACGCGGTCGGCAAATCGGCCAAGACGACCGAGCTGTCGCCGCTGCGCAAAGAGCTCGACGCGGTCCACGAAGGGCTGACGCTGCTGAGCGAAACGATCGCCGGTCTGCCGATCGAAGATCCGACGGTTCGGACCAAGATTCTCGATGGCACCAGTACGGCTTTTGCGCAGCAAAACCGCGCGCGAGCGGTGCTCGACGGTCGTCAAAAGGAGCTTGGCGCAGGTGAGGGTCGCGCCGAGTTCGGCGTGCAGTTCAAGCTGTTGAGCCAGAGCGTGACCAGCGCACTGGCGCTGGCCACCACGCCGGAAGCCTGCGACGAGCAGCTCGGTCGGCTGATGCTGCAGCTCGAAGAGCTGGAGGGTCGATTCGGTGAGCTGGACGAGTTCTCGGTACAGTTGGCCGAGAAGCGCGAAGACGTGCTCGACGCGGTCAACGCCAAGCGCCAGCTCTTGGTCGAAGAGCGGCAGCGGCGCGCGCAGAGCCTGGCAACGGCCGCCGAACGCGTGCTGGCCGGTATCGTGCGCCGCGCGCAAACCGCCAAGAGCCCGGAGGAGCTGAACGGCTACTTCGCTTCCGACGCGATGGTGCACAAGCTGTCCGAACTGTCCGGACAATTGCGCGACTTGGGCGACTCAGTGCGAGCCGACGAGCTCGATTCGAAGCTGAAAAGCGCCAAGCAGAATGCGCTGCGTGCGTTGCGCGATAAGACCGATCTGCTCGAAGACGACGGCAACGTGATTCGTTTCGGTGTGCATCGCTTCAGCGTCAACACGCGCCCGCTCGAGCTGACGATTGTGCCGCGCGAAGGCGTGCTTAACGTGCACCTGACCGGCACCGATTTTTTCGAGCCGATCTCGAATCCGCTGTTGGATGCGTCGCGCGAGCTGTGGGATCAGGAGATGGTGTCGGAGACGCGCGAGCTGTACCGCGCGGAGTACCTGGCCGTCAGTTTGCTGCTCGAGGCTGAAGCCGGCGCCAAGGGCCGCGGCATGATTGAGCTGGAGACGGCGGCGCGCGGCGAACCATTGCTGGAAATCGTGCGCCAAGCCGCCGCCGAGCGCATCGACGAAGGCTACGAGCGCGGCGTGCACGATAGCGACGCGGCGTTGATCTTGGAGAAGCTGTTGAGCTTGCTCAAAGTCGCCGGCGGCTTGCGCTTCACGCCGCGCGCCCGGGCAGCTGGCTGGCTGTTTTGGCAAAGCCTCGCGCCCGACCGCAAGAACCTGATCGAGCGACGCGCGCAGAGCGCGGGGCGGCTGCGCGAGCGACTCAAGGATGGCAGCGCCGAGCAGGAGCTGTCGCGCGAGCTGACGCACGGCGTGGCCGAGGCGCTGAAGGCGCTCGGTTTGGAGCGCGAAGCGCCGGTCGCGCGCTTTGCGGCACGCTACCTGGTGAGCGAGATCTCACAGGAGCGAGCGAAGTTCACCGAGAGCGGTACTGGCGCCGAGCTGCGGCGCGAGTTTTCCTCGCATTTAGAGCTGACCGGCGCGGCGCGCGGCTTCGAAGAAGACTTGCGTGTGCTGTCGGCGCATCCGCCGGAGCGACTGCGGGTCGCGTTGTCTTACGTGGATGCATTCGTGCGCAGCAGCGGTAAGGGGGCTGAGTATCGGCTCGAGCTCGCGGCGCGCGCGGTGTGCGAGGGCGAGCTCGAATTTCAGGTGTCGAGCGCGAACGTTGAAGTGACGGTGTCGAACCTGCTCGGGTCGCATCCGTTGGTCACGTCGCGCACGCTGGCGGTGCGTTTGGCGGAGCTGCTGGAACGCGTGGCGACGTTCATCGAAGATCGTGCGCCGCGGTTTCGGGCCTTTCGCGGCCTGAAAACCGAGCTGGCGGCACAAGCGCGTGACCGGCTGCGGCTGAGTGAGTACCTGCCGCGGGTGCTGACGTCGTTCGTGCGCAATCGCCTGATCGACGAGGTTTACCTGCCGCTGGTCGGCGCCAATTTAGCCAAGCAGCTGGGCGCGGCCGGCGCGGCCAAGCGCACCGATCAGATGGGCCTGTTGCTGCTAGTATCGCCGCCTGGTTACGGCAAAACAACGCTGATGGAGTACGTGGCCAGCAAGCTGGGCATCGTGTTCATGAAGGTGAACGGCCCGGCGCTCGGCACCGAGGTTCGCTCGCTCGATCCGAGCGAAGCGCCGAACGCGACGGCGCGGCAGGAGGTCGAGAAGATCAACCTGGCGCTCGAGATGGGCAACAACTGCATGCTCTATCTCGACGACATTCAGCATACGCACCCCGAGCTGCTGCAGAAGTTCATCTCGCTGTGCGACGCGCAGCGCCGCATCGAGGGCGTGTGGAACGGCAGGACGCGCACGTATGATCTGCGCGGCAAGAAATTCTGCATCGTGATGGCCGGCAATCCGTACACCGAAAGCGGCGCGCGCTTTCAGATCCCGGACATGCTCGCCAATCGCGCCGATACCTACAATTTAGGCGATATTCTCGACGGCAAGCAGGATGCGTTCGCGCTCAGCTACCTCGAAAACGCGCTCACTTCGAACACGCTATTGGCGCCGTTGGCTGGCCGCGACGCTCAGGATACGTACAAGCTGATCGCGATGGCGCGCGGCGAGGAAGTGCCGCTCAGCGATTTGAGCTACGGCTATGGCAGCGCGGAGGCACAGGAAATTGGCGAGCTTTTTAAGCGGCTGCTCCGGGTGCAAAGCGTGCTCTTGCGTGTGAACCAGGAGTACATCGCCTCGGCCTCGCAAGACGACCGTTACCGTACCGAGCCGCCGTTCAAGCTGCAGGGCAGCTACCGCAACATGGCCAAGCTGACCGAGAAGGTCGTCTCGGCGATGAACGACGCCGAGCTGGAACGGCTGATCGACGACCACTACGCCAGCGAAGCGCAGACGCTCACCAAAGGCGCCGAACAAAACCTGCTCAAGCTGGCCGACATGCGCGGTCGCCTCACGCCGGAGCAGACCACGCGCTGGAACGAGATCAAGGAAGCCTTCGGGCGTGTGCAACGCATGGGCGGCAGCGACGCCGATCCGGTCGCGCGCGTCACCGGCACCTTGAGCGGCCTCGACCTGCAACTCAAAGGTATCCGCGAAGCGATTGTGGCGTCGATGACCGGAAATGGTGCCAAAGCGACGCCCGACACCGGCTTTGCGGAGCTGGCCAAAAATTTGAGCGAGCTCGGGCGCCCGCGCGTCGAAGTGCGGCTCGAGGACGAGCGCAACGGCGGCATGTTGCAGCTCTTTACGCAGCAGACCGAGCTGTTGAAGCAGGCGCTGGGCGCGCTCGGTAAACGTGGTGCGGAGCCTGCGAACCAAGCCGGCACCGATCAGAAGCTGGCGGAGCTTTCGGCATTGCTGACTCGCGTTTCGAAGCAGATCGAGCACGGCGCCGGCACCGCCCGCCGCGTCGATGTCGAGCTGGATGTCAACGGCCCGAGCAACTTGTACTGCTCGCTCTCGGGCACGGATCTGTTCACTGGTGGCGGACTCTTCGTCGCGACTTATGAGAAGCCGCCGCCGCTGGGTGCCGACGTGCGCGTTTCGCTGCGCTTCCCGACTGGGCCGAGCTGCGAGCTGAGCGGCAACGTCGCTTGGGTGCGCGACGCGCTCGGCGAGGACGCACCACCCGGCTTCGGTGTGCGTTTCCTCGATCTCTCGGACGAGGCGCGCGAGCTCGTACAAGCCTACTCGCAGGCGCGCGAACCGATGCTGCGCGACGACTGAGGTCGCGCGCACGCCGTCTTCGA
Source organism: Polyangiales bacterium (assembly GCA_038252755.1). Lineage (GTDB taxonomy): Bacteria > Myxococcota_A > Polyangia > Polyangiales > Polyangiaceae > PMG-095. The sequence goes on from JBBSAB010000008.1 coordinate 122,825, forward strand.
GCGGCCAGTGGAGGCGCCAGTCTCGTTCCGGGCGCCGGGCAGGGGCTGGCGCTGCCGGCTACGCCGTGTCCCTGAATTTCGTTTTCCTCTCGCGTGGACACCCAACGACAGGCGGACACGACCCAAAAAAAGGAAAATGTAGTTTCCAAAAAGTGCCACTTTGGGGAATTGTATATTCCATGCCTCGCGCGACCTCCTCCACGCTGCCGGCTGTTGCGCGCCTGCTCAGTGAGTTGGGTGAGAACATCCGTTTGGCGCGACGTCGGCGCGGGCTGTCTGCCGAGCTCGTTGCACAACGAGCCGGCATGTCGCGACCTACGCTCCGCGCCGTAGAGCGCGGAGAAGCAAGCGTGACGCTCGGTGCGATTGCCAACGGCTCCATTGCTGGCGAAGTACTTTCGACTCGATGCACGGCGCGCGGACGCGGTGATTGACGAAGTGACGAGCGCGGTGCGCACTTGGCCCCAAGAGGCCAAGAACGCTGGAATTTCGCGTTCGGAGCAAGAGCGAATGGCGCCGGCGTTCGACGCGGCGAATGTGTGAAGGTGGAACTGGCGTTCGCGGCCCGTTTGCCTGCGTCGTTGTCGCTGGAGCCGTGGTCTGCGCCAAGCCCTGCGAGTGGCACGCCGGTTGCTAGTTCTCGGAACGATCATGGCAATCAGTCGACGACTGCAAGTGACGCTCGGCTCAAGAACGGCCAGAATTACGCCGATCCTCGCGGGGCTGCTGCTGCTCGGAGCTTGTTCGAACGGCACACGTCCTGGCACAACCGCGACGGGTGGATCTGGCACAGGCGGCGCCGGTACGGACGGCGCAGGCGGGGGCGGCGCCAGCCAATCCGAGTTCCTCGAATCCGGTACGCCGGTCAGCGTCAGCCCGAAGGCGGCGTCTGAGACGGAAGAGACGCGTCTGCAGGCTGAGTTGGTCGAGTTGAACGGCCTGAGCGCGCAAGCCTTCGCCGACAAGTACCCGCTCCAGTTCGACGCATCACCGAGCTACGACGTCGCCAGCATCGTTGGTCTGGACCAGATTCAAGCCTCGAGTCTGAAGTTGAGCGACAGCGAGCTGGCGGATCTTGCCGCGCGCGGCTTCGTCATTAGCCAGCGGCATCAGTTTCCCAACTTTGCGTACGGCTACTACAATCTCTATGTCGATGACTTGCCGGTGTACGTCTCTGCGGACTCGATCTTGAGTGCCGTGCACCATTCGTACGACAGCATCCTCAAGTCGCTCGAGCTGGGGTTGCTCTCCGGCGAGCTCGATACATTGCTGGCGGGTATGCACGCGCGCTTGACGGACGGCGTCGGCGAAGAGCTCGGTGAGACGGCGCGCCACGATGCCGATGTGTTTCTGAGCGTCGCGCGCAGCCTGCTCTCCGGAGCGCGCCAACGCACCCTAGCTGGCGGCTCACAGAGCACCGTCGACAAGCTGGTCGGTCTCGCTGAGCGTGGCGAAGGCATCAGCGACGTGTCGCTATTCGGCGTCGTGCGCAAGAGCGAAGACTTCTCGCAGTTCAAGCCGCGCGGTCACTACAACACCGATCCTGCGCTCGGGCGCTATTTCCGCGCCAGCATGTGGCTCGGTCGCATCGATTTACGACTGCTCGAGACGCAAGAAGACGGCTCGCAGCTGTTTCGGCGCCGCCAAGTCGAGACTATGTTCTTGTTCCGAGAGCTGATCGACGCGGCGCTTCTGCCGCATTTCCAGCACATCGATCGGACAATCACGGCGTTCGTGGGGGAGCCCGACTACATGGCCCTGCCGCAAGTCGACCAGCTAGCCACGGACCTGGGCGTGAATGGTCTTGCCGACTTGAAGGGCATCTCCGACGAGCGCTTGGCACAAACCATTGTCGACGGCGGCTATGGCGAGCAGCGGATCTCCAGCCACATCATGGTCAACGGGCTGAACGTCAAGACCCTGCCGCTATCGCGTTCATTCGCGCTTTTGGGTCAGCGCTACACCATCGACAGCAACGTCTTCTCGAACGTCGTCTACGACCGCGTCGGAACGCGCCTGATGCCCGATCCGCTCGACGCCGCCTTCGCCGCGTTCGGCAACGATCAGGCGGGCGTGTTGCTCGGGCCAGAGCTCGAAAAATACGAGCCAGGTGGCTACCCGGCCGCGCTCGCCTCGATGCGGCTTTTGGTGGATGAGCATCCGTCAGAATTTTGGGACGGAAGCTTGTACACGTTGTGGCTCGGAGCCATGCGCGAGCTGTCGCCTTCGCGCACCGGCGCTGGCGCAGACGCCCCTTCGCTGTTCCCGGTTGCGAGGACCGAGGCTTGGGGAAGGCGTTTGCTGAATACGCAGCTCGCTTCGTGGGCCGAGCTGCGCCACGACACGATTCTGTACGCCAAGCAGTCGTACACCGACGGACCGGCGTGCGAGTTTCCTCGTGCGTACGTCGACCCATACCCGGCGTTCTATGCGGCGATTGGTGCGTACGCGAGGCGCGGCCAAGCGCTGCTCGACGACTTGGATCTTGGCGCCGACGCGCCCGCGCAAGTGCAAGCGATCAAGGACCATTTCGACTTGGTGGCGGACGTTGCCCAGCGGCTCGGCGCGATGGCCACGCACGAGCGAACCGGTGCCGACTTCACGCCCGAAATGCTGGCGTTCATCAACGACGCCATCAACATTGAGCCGAACTGCGACGGTCAGGGCGGTCATTGGGAGTCGGGTTGGTACCGGCAGCTGTTCTTCGCTCCCAACGCGGCTCTCGATCTGTCGCCGACGATTGCCGATGTACACACGCAGCCGATGGACGAGGGCGGCAACGTCGTCGGCAACGTACTGCACGTCGGAACCGGCTTGACACGGCTGATGGTCGTCGTCGCCGACGGCTGCAGTGGGCCTCACGCCTACGCGGGCCTGGCTTCGTCGTACTTCGAAGAACAGACCCGAAACTTCGAACGCCTCGATGACGACCAGTGGCTGACGCGCTTCTCGAACCACGCCGATGTCGGGTGGATGGCAGACCTCGTCAGTAAATGAATCAAGCCCGACCTCAACGAGTACAAGTTCTATTGTGCTGGTGTAGGTTTGGTGGCGGAAGAAGACGTGGTAACCGGTGACCGCGTCGAGCTAACGCAAATGATCGCACCCTGAACGGAACAAGCGGCCGTTTCTAGCGCCGCTGGTGGTCCGTTTTCCAGGGTCGTTGCCACTAGAGCGGCGACCTATGCGAAAGCTCAAGCATCCTGCGCTTTTGGCCGGCTTCCTGGGGGCGTTGCTCGGGCTCAGCGGTTGCACGGCAAAGATCGGCTCCGACGGCTCGGGTGGCGGGGTGGCACCCGGTGCGCCGGGCGGGCCGGGGGGGCTTGGCGGTCCCGGCAACGCCGGCGGGGCGGGCGGCCCGGGCGCGACGCCCAGCGGTTGCGGCAGCGTCGCGGCTGGTCCCGAACGCATCCATCGACTCACCCCCTTGGAATACACGAACACGGTGCGCGCGTTGCTCGGCAACGCCGCGCTCGAGCCGGTGCTCGACGCCGACAAGCAGCCGATCGCGACGTTGGACGGCGTGCGCAAGTGGTACAATGCGGCCGACGCTGCGGTACCCGCGACTTCGTCGTGGCTGAGTGCTTACGGTAGCTGCAAGCCGGATGCAGACGCGGCCTGCGCGGTCACGTTGTACGAGGCCTTCGCGGAGCGTGCGTTCCGCCGCCCGCTGACCAACGACGAGCGAGCGTGGCTCGCGGACAGCTGGGCTGCGTTCCCGCCAGCCGCGTCGATCGCGCTACGCTTGCAGACGATTGTCGAGCTGGTCCTGCAAGCACCACAGTTCCTATATGTCTACCTCGACGGTAAGCCCTCGGGCGCGCTCAACGTGCTCGATGGCTACGAGCGTGCGGAGCGGCTTGCCTATTTCTTGTGGGACGCGCCGCCGGATCAAGCGCTGCTGACAGCAGCCAGCGGCGGTCAGCTCGATACGACTGCCGGCATGCGTGAGCAAGCCGAGCGCATGCTGGGCGACGAGCGCGCCAAGCCGGTGCTGCGCTCGTTCCTGGCCAAATGGCTCGAGCTCGACGGCGCGACGATTCTGCCAAGCCTGGAGCAGACACCGAAGGACGCCAAGCTTTACCCGGGTTTCGACGCGGTTTTGCGTCAAAGCATGCGGCGCGAGATCGAGTCGTTCATGGACTACGTGATGTTCGAGAAGGACGGCTCGCTCGACGCGCTGTTCACGGGCAGGCGCGCTTACGTCAATGGTCCGCTGGCGAAAATCTACGAGGTTGCTGGCCCGGCGACCGCGGACGACTGGGCTTGGGTCGACCTGGATCCCACCAAGCGCGCTGGCATGCTCACCCGCGCCGGATTTCTGGCCGTGCACGCCTCGCAAGACGTGACATCCCCGATTCGTCGCGGCGTCTACATGCTCAAAGAGGTGCTGTGTGTCGACATCCCGCCGCCGCCGGCCAACGTCGATAACTCGCCGATCAAGGTGACGGCTGGCGAGATGGCGGGCGGCGTCAAGACGGTGCGCCAAGCCACGCTGACGCGTACTGGCAATCCAACATGTGCTGGGTGTCACGTGATGATCAACGAGTTAGGCTTCGCGTTCGAGCACTACGACGCGATCGGTCGCTGGCAAGAGACCGAGGTCGGCACTGGAGGAACCATCGATGCGACGGCCAATCTGTCGCACGCGGGCGATGGCTTCGACGGACCCGTTGACGGTGCGCTCGAGCTCAGCGGCAAACTGGCCAAGAGCCCGGCGGTCGCGCAGTGCGCCACCAAGAAGTGGTTCGAGGTCGCGCTGCGGCGCAGCCCAGTCGCGCTCGATGCCTGCAGCATCGATACGATTCAGGCAAAAGTCGCAGAAAAATCGAGCATTCGCGAGCTTTTGCTGGCGATGGTCGAGAGCGATGCCTTCCTCAACGTGAACCATGGCGAGTGAGCTCGGGAGCCCAAGATGACGTTGAAGAACAGCGGTAGACGAGTATTCCTCAGGGGCGTCGGCGGGCTCGCGCTCGGTTTGCCGTTCCTCGAGTACACGCACGAGAAAGCCTGGGCAGCCACCGCCGGTGGCGCCAAGCGTCTGGTCGTCGTGTTCAATCACGGCGGCGAAACGATGTGCATGCAGAAGAGCGGGCTGCGCGCCGGCAATCCGAAGATCCCGGATTACGACCCGTCGCTGCCGACGATCGACCATTGGCTGCCCAAGCCTGGCGGCACGTTCGGCATCGCCCACGAGATCTTCGAAGGTACCGAGCTAGCGAAGAAGCTGATGGTGGTGCGCGGCGTCGACAACGCGGCGGCTTTGAAGGGGCGCTACGGCGGAGACCACGGGCTCTCGAATTGCACGTCGCTGGTCGCGCGCGCCACGGGCTGCGGCGACGGCTCGTCACCGGCCGGCGGTAAGTGCCCGAGCGGCGACGAAGGCGAAATCGCGACCGGGCCGTCTTTGGATTGGGTCGCGGCGCAGCGGTTGCAAAAGAGCCAAGGCGGCTCCGCCAATCCGCTCGCCTTACACGTGCCCGGCCACTACTACGGCTCGGCGTTCTTCTGGGGCGCCAAGGGCGAGCAGCGCACCGAGGGCGAGACCAACCCGCGCACGGCCTTCAACACGCTGTTCGCGGGCGTCACCACGGGCGCGCCCGATCCGGCGGCCGTGCTGCGGCGCGAGCTCAAAGTGAGCATGCTCAACGGGCTGATGGACGGCTACAAGCGCTTCTCCGGCAAGCTGGGCCAAGCCGACAAGGGCATCGTCGACGCGCACTTCGAGCATCTGTCGTCGCTCGAGAAAGAGATCAGCGGGCTCGAACTGAGCGCGCAGTGCGTCGTGCCGACCCAACCGGCCGATTTCAAGGACGACAACAAGCAGCAACAATCGGCGCCAATCCAAGCGCAATTGATCGTCGCCGCGCTGCGCTGCGGCGCTACCAACGTCGCGAATCTGCAGATCGCCGATATTCTCACGCCGTGGGCGCCCTCGGGCCTGCAGCTGAAGTCGGACTACGACATCGGGCACTCGCTCGGGCACTGGGTTAGTGCGTTGAGTGACCCGGCAAACGTGCCGAAGTGGGAGCTCGAGATGAAAGAGAACCGCGCCTGGCGCATGGGCTTGGTCAAGATCATCGCCGATGGCCTCAACTCGCCAGATTTTCCGGAGGGTGGCGTGCCTTTGCTCGATAACTCGTTGATCTTCTATTCGAACGAGTTCAGCACCGGCGGCATTCACTGCTCCACGGACGGCCCGTACATGTTGATCGGCGGCGCGGGCGGCTACCTCAAGACCGGCCGCTTCGTCGAGCTGCACAAGGCGCGGTTGGCAAATCCGGCTTCGTTGGACGCCGGCAGCACCGCTAGCACCAACGATCTTTACGTTACGATCTTGAATGCGCTCGGCGCGGCCGATACGGAGTTTGGCGACATGAAGTTCGCTTACCGCAAGGGCGTGATCAGCGAGCTTTTGGCGTAGCAAGGCCAAGCCCTACTTCGCCTTCGAAAACCAGATGCCTCGGTGCTTGCCGCGCGGCACTGTGTAGACGACTCCTTCCCACGGGTAGTTGGTCAGGTCGAAGCTGCTGACGCCAACGGCTATCGTGTCGCGCGCGTCGAGCTCGTAGTTGTACGCGACCAGCGAACCCGTGTTGCTGTCCGGATCCCAATCTTCGATGAACAGCAGGGCGGGCATGAACCACGCAAAACGCAGCATTTCGGGCGGCACGCTGCTGCCCACCACGTCCCATGACGAGCGGTCTTCGTCGCCGGAACCGATCAGCAAGCGCCCGCCGCTGCCGTCGAAGTGGTCGACTCGCGCGTGGTGGCGCGGGCCGATGGTCGACGTCAATTCCAGCCCGTACGGTGCGACGCCTTTGGCCAGCACGCGGTAGCCGTCGCCCGCGAACTGCGGCAGGTCACCGGCGACACCGTCGAAGTTGACCAATACCTCGCCGTTCGAGGTGTTGCGCACGATGCGCTCCGCGATCGGCTCGGTCGTGCCCGCTTTCATCCCAATCGACGGCTCAGCATCGAACCGGGCGTGCGCACGGACCTTTACACGTCGCGGGGCCAGCACGCCGCGTCCATCGATCCGCGGCTGTCGGTCAACGCGCGACTCACACAGCGGGTGTCGGTGGAGCACCGTTTTGGCATGGCGAGTCAGCCACCCAACTTCGTGCCGGGTGTGCCGGCCGCGCAGGTCGGCTCGCTCGACAAGGGCCTGGTGCGCGGCATCCACGCGTCGAGCGCGCTGCGCGTGCTGTTGCCGCTCGAGCTGTCGGCGAGCGCGGGCGCGTTCGAGAGTCGCTATCAAAACGTGGTCGATCCGCTCGGCCAGACGCGCGAGTTTCGGCTCGACGCGGCGTCGCTCGATCATCGTCAAGATTTGATTGCGCGCGGGCTGGAGCTGCGCTTCGGACGGCCGCTAGCGCGCCGCGTCGGCGGGTTCGTGTCGTACACATTGTCGTGGGCGACGCGCCAATCCGGGGCTGAGCGAACCTTCTCGGGCTACGACCGTCGCCACGTGCTGCAGGGCGCGCTGGCGCTGGAGCTATGGTGGAAGGTCCGCGCTAGCTTGCGCGGCCTTTACTACTCGGGCTTTCCAGCGCTCGAAATTGGTGACGGCGGCGCGTTGCCATCGCGGTCACGGCGCGCCCCTGGCTACGTCCGCTTCGATTGGCGGGTCGAGCGACCGTTTCGGGTTTCAGATACCTTCGAGCTTTCAGTCGTGGCCGAGATGCTCAACGCGACGGCCGCGAAAGAGGCGTTACGCTACGAATGTGGCGGCCGCTGCAGTTTGGTCACGGCCGGGCCGATCGTGCTGCCGAGCATCGGCCTTGAAGCGATCTTTTAGGGTGCTTCCGGGCTTGCCGTCTCGCCGTGGCACGACCAGGCTAGCAAAATGCTCAAAGCGGTAGAGTTGGGTCGATCCCTGAGCAAGGAACAGTGCGACGCGGTGTTGCCAGACCTTCGTGCGGCGCTGCTCGATGCTCAGGCGCGCTTGCGCAAAGCTGGGTTCTCCGTGGTCGTGCTCGTCAACGGCGTCGACGCCAGCGGCAAGAGTGAGACGGTCAACGCACTCCATGAGTGGCTCGACGCGCGCTTCCTGGTGTCGCATAGCTACACCGAGCCGTCCGAGGAAGAGCGCGCCCACCCCGAGTACTGGCGCTATTGGCTGTGGCTGCCGCCAGCCGGGCGCATCGCTGTGTTGTCGGGTTCCTGGTACACCGAGCCGATCCTCGAGAATGTCTGGAGTAAGAGCACGGACGAGCAGCTGGCCGTGCGGACGGCGCGTATCAACGCCTTCGAACGCACGCTGGCTGACGATGGCACGCTGTTCGTGAAGCTATGGTTTCACCTCGGCAAAAAGGGCCAGCGTCGGCGCCTGAGGGAGCTCGAGAGCAACAAGCTCACGCGTTACCGCGTCAGTAAGCAGGATTGGAAGAATCACGACCGCTACGCCACGTTCGTCAACGTCACCGAGCGCGTGATCAGCCAGACCAGCACAGCGATCGCCCCGTGGCACATAGTCGACGCCGAGGACGCCCGCTACCGCAACGTCACCGCTGCGCGACTGATCCTCGACGCGATGGAGGCGCGCTTGGCCCAAGCCAAGCCGGAGCCCCCAGTCGCGCGTTTACCGAAGATTGACGACCCAGAAACGCTGCTCGATCGCTTGGATGTTGCGCAGTCGCTGACGAAGCACGACTACGAAGCCAGCGTGGCCCAGCTCCAAGCCCGGCTGAACCTGCTCGTGCGCCGGATGCAGAAGCGCAACAAGAGTGCGATCCTGGTCTTCGAGGGGCCCGACGCCGCCGGCAAGGGCGGGGCGATCCGCCGGATCACTTGGGCGCTCGACGCGCGTAGCTACCGGTTGATCCCGATCGCGGCGCCAACGGACGAAGAGCGCGCACACCACTATTTGTGGCGGTTCTGGCGCCACTTGCCGCGTACCGGTCGTCTCACCATCTTCGATCGCAGTTGGTACGGGCGCGTGCTCGTCGAACGCGTGGAGGGCTTCGCCAGCGAGACCGCCTGGCGGCGCGGCTACGAAGAGATCAACGAGTTTGAGCGCGAGCTGACCGAGAACGACGTCATCTTGTGCAAGTTTTGGCTGCACATCAGCGGACAAGAGCAACTGCGTCGGTTCGAGGAGCGCAAGCAAAATCCGGCCAAGCACTACAAGATCACCGCGGAAGATTACCGCAATCGCGAGCAAGCCAACCAGTACGAGGCGGCGGCCGCCGAGATGCTCGAGCGTTGTAGCCCGCCCGACGCGCCGTTTACGCTGGTCGAAGCCAACGACAAGCGTTTCGCACGCGTCAAGGTGTTGCAAGCCCTCTGCGACCGTCTCGAGAATAAGCTATAGACGCGGGCGCAAAGGAGTAGTCGACAAATGGACCCAATCATCGACCACGTGGGCATCAAAGTTTCGGACTACGAGAAGACCAAGGCGGCTTACAACGCCGCGCTGGCGCCGCTCGGGATCACGCTGTTGATGGAGTTTCCGCATGTGGGTGGTTGGGGCAAGGGGCAGAAGCCGGAGCTTTGGATCTCGGTCACTCCGGACCCCCCGATCACTCCGGTTCACGTCTGCTTGAAGGCCAAGAACCGCGAAGAGGTCGACGCCTTCTACAAGGCTGCGATCGCCGTCGGTCTGCGCGACAACGGGCCGCCCGGTCTACGCCCGATGTACCACCCCACTTACTACGGTGCGTTCGTGCTCGATCCGGACGGACACAACCTGGAGGCGGTATTCCACGGTTAAGTGTCACGCAATCGGCGCTGCTCGGGCTCGCGCTTTTGACGACGCTAGGGTGCGCCGACGCGACGCTCGCACAGCCCGAGCAGCTGACTGAGCCCGGGCCGCGCGACGCCAGCGTCGATATGGCGTTGTCGTTCGACGGGGTGAACGACTACGCCAGCGTCGGCACGGCACGCTCCCCGCAGATCATGCGTGACCAGTCGCTGATGCTGTGGTTCCGCCCCGAAGCCGCACAGAGCGGCGCCGCCGACGACCTGCAGGTGTTGTTCACGCTGCGGCGTAGCGATTCATCCGGCATCGTGCTCGCGCTCGATCACGGCGTGCCGCTCGCTTACAACATCTTTGGTCCGCGTGATCTTGCGCGTGGAACCGCTGCGGTGCGACTCGATGCGTGGCAACACCTAGCTTATATCGTGCGTTTCGACAGCTCCGAGCTGTTCCTCGACGGCGTCTCGGTCGCGCTCGCCAATACGCCGCGCACCAATCGCACGCCGACGATTGCGTTCATCGGCAGCTTGGACGGCTACGACGACATGTTCCACGGCGCGCTCGACGAGCTGCGCGTTTACGATCGCGCCTTCACGCCTGAAGAGGTCGCCAGCGTCGCCGCCGGCACCAAACCCGACGCCACCGAAACGAGCGTCATCTACCTGCCCTTCAACGAGGCCGAAGGCGCCCGCAGCTACGACCGCTCCGGCCTCGCCAACCACGCCCAGCTCGGCGACGGCGTCCCCCAGCTCATGCCCACGCGAATCCGCTCGGAAGTACCGTAAATCGGTCGCATCGCTTGGCTGCCGCGCCGCAGCTTCTGATGATTCATCGCATCTTGCCCGAGCGAGCGGGGACAACAGGCAGGCGGTAAGACGGGAAGGCCGAGATTTGGGGTGGGTGGTACTGGCAACTGGACGCAGGGGGATCGCGATTGGGCGTCAGGCGCCTGCTCGAACAACAGAAATCTTCCCGCCTTCCCGCCTTCCTGTTTTCTCGCTGCTCGAATCGCGAAATGAGACCAATGCTCAGCCGCCTTCCTGTTCGCTCGTGCTCGAGGCTCCCGATCTCCCTGTGAAGATTCGGGGGTTTCGAGACGAACTACCAGGAAGCGAATGGCCCGCGACCTAGAACTCGCCGCTCGTTCCGACCCTGCTCAAGCTCACCGCAGCGTCGTCGACGAACAAGACCAACGGCGCCGGCTCGGCGAGCTCGGCGACGTTGCAGACGCTGAGGACGACTTCGGTGCCCGGCGCGGTGGGGCGACCGGCTAGATCGTAGCTGAGCACGCCGTCGAGCCAGACGCGCAGCCGTCCGGAGCTTTTCGGGTGCTCGTAGCGCGCCTCTAGCTGGAACCATCGCCCGGCTTCGATGCGAGGCGCCTGCTCGGCCAATGGCTCGAGCAGGTAGCCGGCGTTGTTGCTGAACACCTGCAGCACGTAGCCGCCGACCGGCAAGCTGCGCAGCTGCAACTCTTCGCCACCGTACAGCTCGCTGCTGCCCACGTCGCGCGAACGCAGCCGAATCAGCGTCATCGAAGGGTCGAGCCGGTAGTCTTCCGGCAACAGAAACCACGCGCTGTAGTAGGCGTCGTCGAGCGCGCCAGCGGCGTGAAACAGCTCGGGCCCAGCTTCCTCGTTGTCCCAAGCCGCCGGGTTGACGAATTTCAGTGCGCGACGACCGCGGTGCGCCGCTTCGGTCGACACTTCGATCGTCGAATCGGCGCTCGGCAAGCGCTTGTCGCCGCTACCGCTCGCGGTCCACTGCGACAAGTCTCCCGGCTCCTGGTCGGCGGTCCAAATCAGGTCATTGCCGAGCTGCAGCGGATCACTGCAGCCGAGCAGCGAGAGCGCAGTGGCGAGCGCGGCTCCGTGAAAGGACGTTGCCGCGCCGCGCATGTTCAATCGATGGCGAAACAGTAGAGCCTTCCGGCGCCGCCAGATTTGGAAGTATCGCCGCAGCTACCGCTGGCATGCGACGAGTTCCACGAGCTGTACATGCCAGTCGTGGCCTTGCCCGGGCCCATGCCATCGGTGTGACCGACCTGTCCGGTGTCGCCAGCGGCGTCGGACGTCCAATCTTGACAGGTGACGCCGGTCTGCACCGTACCGTCGGCTTTGGAGCCGGTGAGGACGTCGTGCTCTACGGGACCGCCGTCCCATTGGCCGTGAATCTTCATCTTGTTCTCGTCGATGAAGAGATCGGGATTGCCTTTGAGCGTAGCCGAGTGCAAGGCCGCCAGATCCGCGGCGAGCACGACGCCGGCCGAGTTCACCCACGGACCCTTGCCGATGCGATCCTTGGCGTTGACGGTCGCGGTGCTCAAGTAGGCGTGGAACGTGTGATCGCCGATGCCGGCTTTCACGGCTAGGGCTTGGCAGCGCGCATCGGCCATCGTGAGGCCACCGAGCTTGCCGGTCTTGCTCGTGTCGCTGGTGACGAAGAACGTCGTCTTCGACTTGCCGGAGGCACCGCCGCCGCCGCCCGTGCCTGCTGAACTGCCTGCGCTACCGCCGCCGCCGCCAGCCCCAGCGCCGCCCGTGCTGGCGCCCGACGTCGAGACGGAGCCGCTGGTGCCGACCATACCGGCTGTGCCGCTGCCTGCGCCACCGCTACCGCTGGTGCCGGTGCTGCCACTGATGCCGGTGCCGCTGCCAGCAGTGCCGCTGCCGCCGGTAGCGCTGGTGCCTGCGGTGCCGGTGTTGGTGTTGGTGTCGGTATTGCTACAAGCGAGCACGGCGAAGACGGCCACCGTGCTGATTCGACCGATGACTTCAAAGCGAAGAGACATGTCACACCTCGGAGTTAGAGGGTTGGCGCTCGCTCAGCGCCATTTAGCCGAGCCCGTAGAATTCGGATCTAACTGCGATCGGGTGCGGTCGCAAGTTGCTTGCTGGATTTGCGGCGCTCCAGCAGGGCCAACAGCGCGGGTAGCCAGAGGACCGTCGCCGCAATGCACGTCAGCTCGCCGACTGCGGCGCTGAGCCCAAAGCTGTGAATGCCCTTGTTGATCGAGAACAGCAGGGCAAAATAGCCAATCGACGTGGTCAGCGAGCACAGCATCAGCGCGCCGCCGGTCGCGCGCACGACGTGCCGCAGCTTGCCTGGGCCTTCGAAGCGGTAACGTTGCATCATGTTGTGCGCGTACTCGGCGCCGATGCCGATCGTGATCGGGATCGCCACGAAGTTCAGGAAGTTGAGCTGGATCTTCTTCAAGAACATGAACGCGATCAGCGACGCGATGCCCACCAGCCATGGCACGAACACGCCGAACGCCAGGCGATTGCCGCGGAACGCCACCAAGATCACCAAAATCGTGCCGAGCGCCGAGACGAAGATCGCGCGCGGCGCGTCCTCACCGATCGTGTAAATCATGTCGGCGAAGATCACCGCGCGACCGGAGCCTTTGATCACCTCGCCGTTCGGCAGCGTCACGTGGCGGAAGCTGTTCGCCCACAGCATCAGGTACTTGGCGTCCCAAACACTGCGCCCGGTCTTGGGCGCAATGTAGACGATCGTGCCGCGCGTGCCGTCGCGCTCCGTGAACGAGCGCGCCGCTTGCTCGGGAAAATCCGCGATCGTGATCGATTTAATCTCGCCCTTCGGTAGGTGCTTTTCGAGCTTCGTCCAGTCGTCGTCTTTGATGAAGCCGCGGGTCTTGGCGCGCAGGATCCGATCGCGCATCTGTTCGATTAGCGGCAGCTTCTCGGCTTGGTCGGTCGGCAATAGTGAGAAAATGCTGACGGTTTTCTCGAACGGTACTTGCCCGGGAGCTGCGGCGGCGCGTCGCTTGGCCAGCTCGGCCTCGAGCGGTGGCACCTGGTCGACGCGATCGGCGACGATCGCAATCCCGTCTTGGCCGACGCGCCCGACCACTTCATCGACCTCGTGCGAAAGGCGCTTGGCGGGGGTCGAGTTCCCAGCGTCGTCGTTGCCGACGTTGCGCATGTTGTACTCCATCGGATCGCCGTGGAAGTACAAGGCTGCCAGCGCTAGCGCGACGACGCCGATGACGCTACCGACTGCGACGATCAGCCGTGGCGCGCCGAGCCCGACGCGCTCGAAAAACACGCCAAAATATTGGCCGACGTTGCGGGCCGACTTGCCCTCGCGATATGCCGGCCAGACGCGTTCGCTCGCCGATAGCAACGCGGGCGTGAACACGTAGGTCGTTAGCCAACACAGCAGCATGCCGTAGCCGCCGATGATGCCGAAGTGCTTGAAGCCGCGAAAATCGGTGACGATCAACGAGCCGTAGGCGAGCGCGCCCGTAGCGGCCGAGGCTAAGGTCGGGATCCAGGTGTCGCGGTGGGCGACGCGGATTGCGTCGGCGACGTTCATCAGCTCGTCGCGGCGCGCCTCGACGTAGCGCGCCATGTAGACGATGCCGTAGTTGATGCCGTTGCCAGCAATGATACTGACCAAAAATCCTGTCGAGTTGTTGAGGTAACCGAGCGTGTAGCGCGTGATACCGAAGGTCCAGAGCAGACCGACCAACAGCGCGCCGCCCATCGTCAGCACCACCCGCACGCGCAGGAAATACAGGTAGACGATCAACAGCACGCCCAAGATGCCAGTTATGCCCACGTGCACCAAATCGCCGGTGATGCGGTCGACCTCTTCAGCGGTGGTCACGATGTCGCCGGTGTACTGCACGAACATGCTCGGATCGAAGCGCTTCGGATCGACTTTGGCGACGATCGCTTCGACGCGCTTGCGGAACTCAGCCACGTTGGCCTTGCCGCCGACCGGCGTGCGCACCAAAACGGCGATCAGCGAGCCTTCGCGGTTCTCGTAGTAGCCGTTCGGGTAGCTCGGGCCGGTGGCGGGCGTGGCCGTCTTCCTGCCGGAAAGCTGCTTTTCGATGCTGTCCGCGGTGATCGGCGGCGGCTCGTCCTCTTCGTCGAGCAGTGAGCCCTGCTGCTTGCTGACTTCCCAGTCGTAGCGCTCGGCGATCCGATCGTGGGCTTTCTTGAGCTCGTCGAGGCTAGCGTAGTAGAGCGCGTTCTCGTCGAAGAATTGCCGAGCGTCCTTCACGCCATAGTCGACCGCGCCGACCTGGTCTTTGCCGAGCGCGTAGAGCGCGGGTATGAGCGCGTCGACGTAGGCCTCAAGCGCTTGCTGCTTGCCGCCTTGGGGCGTGCGGACGATGACGCTGAGCGTCGAGTTGCCGGCCAGGCGCTTGCTGGCCCGGCGCATCTCGATCACGCTCTCCTTGCTGTCGGGCAAGAGCTCGGAGAATTCGGTCTTGAGGCCCAGGTGCAGCGTGGCCCAGGCCGCGGGTACGAGCGTGAGCGCCGCAATGATCACCAGCAGCCATGGGCGTTGGGCTTGCAGGTCCGAGAGGAACGCCAGCCAACCGGGCAGGCGTCGTTCGGGATCTACGATTGGGGGCTGCGGCTCGGGGGCGGCCATGCGTGCCTGCCCTGTTATCACAAAGCCAACGCGAGCCCTGCGCTCAGGCCGACCCAAACATACGGAAGGTGTCCGACGGTGCCTTGGGGAAGCTCGGAAAGCGCGGGTGCAAAAGGAAACACACTGGCGTAGGCGCCCACAAAAGGGCTGACCAGACTTGGCTCGGACCAGTTGGCGTGAAAGCCGAGCCGCCCGCCAGCGCTGAACGCGGTGTCCTGCTCCGGGCGGTGCGCTGAAAGCCCCGTCACCTCGGCGCGCGTCAAAAGCAGGCTGGCGTCAAAGCTGGTGTCCAGCGGCGTGTGGCCGAGCGCGAGTCGCAGGCCGAGCGCGAGGTCAAGCCGTTCCAGCTCTGCCTCGCCCGCCGTGGTGCCCGTGAAGCGCAGCTCGGTGCGCGGCGTGTAGCCGGTCGCGAGCGTGAAGCGCAGCGAACCCGAGCCGAGCGCAACCCCGAGCGCGCCGCCCAGCATGGCGACACGCGCGCTGTCGGAGATCGCGGTGCTCACTTCGGCGCGCGCCCCGAGCTCGATGCGCACGCGGCGCGGAGCTTGTGGCGTTGGCGCAGGAGCGGGCGGAGGTTGAGGAGCCGCGGGACGAGAGTCGGGCTCGGGCTGAGTCTGAGGCCCAGGCTCGGGAGAGGCGACGTCCGGTGGCATGAGCGAGACGACGACCAGCACCGAGACGAAGTGGCTGCGGCGGGCGCAGTCGCGCGCAGCATCGCGGTAGATGCGGACGGTCGTCTTACCGTCGCGCGTGATCGCGATCGCTACGCTGTCGCCGCGATCACTCACCATCACTTGGGCGTCGCTCGGGACGGCTCGGCGCTGCTCGGGTGTCGTGAGCTCTCGCACCTCCGCCTGCACTGTCTCGGGGCCTGGGCAGTCCGAGTCGCTCTGGATCGGGAGCAGTTCCACTCTTCATTCTGTCCCTAGCGCAGGTCCGGGCATCCCAGAAGCGCCTGCTGCGACTGGCCGTGCCATACTCGGTTGGCGCTGCGTTCTCGCGGCGCTTGCGGTTTCTCCGCCCTCGACCAAGCCGCCCGAGACCTTTTTCGTGGCGGCGTACTTTTTTCGGTAAGGCGAAGATGTCAGCCCCCCTGGATCAAAGCAGGAACGTGCTGGTCAGCGAGCTCCGGGCCGATGTGGCTCCGGTGGAGACACCCTCTCCGGAGGGCGGAGCTTCATCGGACCTGTCGTTCGAAGGGCTCTACGAGCGGTGGTTCGAGGATGTTTCCCGCTGGGTGCGCGCGCTCGGCGCGAGAGAAGCCGAGCGTGACGACCTGGTGCAGGAAATCTTCCTGGTCGTGTATCGCAGGCTTTCGGATTTCGACGGACAGAACGTGGCAGGTTGGCTTTACCAAATTGCTCGACGAAAGGTGCGCGACCACCGCCGCCTGCTGTGGGTCAAGCACCTGTTCGGTAACAGTAGCTTGCCGCTGGTCGACGCCATGCTCACTACTAAGCAAAGCGCGCTCGACGAGCTGGAGACCAAACAGAAGCGTGAGCTCTTGGCGCAGTTGCTCGAAAAATTGAACGAGGATCAGCGCGCGGCGTTCGTGATGTTCGAAATCGAAGGCAGCAGCGGCGAAGAGATCGCGGCGCTCACCGGCGTGCCGATCAACACCGTGTGGGCTCGTATCCACAAGGCTCGCAAGAAGCTTCAAGAACAGGCCCAGCGGTTCGAAAAGCGCCAAGGCCGAGGGAGAGACCTATGAAGCGCCTGCTAGACGAAGCCGACCCCACGCTGAGCGCGCTCACTGAGCTGGTTGCCAGCGCGGAACGGCATCAATCGAGCCCGTTCGCCAAGCGCCACGTGCAATCGCGCCTGGCGCGCGCGCTCGAAGCTGGCGGTAGTGGCGGACGGCGTTTGCTGCGGCCAGCGCTGCTCGGTGTGGGCGCGCTGCTGGTGGCGGCCACGGCTGCGGCCGCGGGTTACACACTGCTGGCTTCATCCAAGTCGACGCCACTGGCGCCAGCGGCGGTCGTGGTGCCGCCCAGCGCGCAAGCGCCGGGCGCGCTTTCACACGTCGCGGTGCCGGTCGTCGAAGCACCGGTCGAGCCGTCGCGCGTGGTCGAGCTGCCCAGCGCCAAGCGCCTCGACAAGCCGCAGCCCGGTGAAGATCCGTCGCAGGTCGCCGAGGCCGTGCGCGCGCTGCGCAAGCAAGGCGACGCGGCGCGTGCGCAAGCGCTGCTCGACCAGTACCTGCGCACCAATCCGCACGGCGCGTTGGCCGAAGACGCGCTCGCGCTGTCGATCGAAGCCGCCGCCGCGCGCAAAGATCCGCGCGCCGCCGACTACGCGCGCCGCTACCTGGCGCGTTACCCGAACGGCCGCTTTAAAGGCGTGGCCGAACGCGCGCTGGCTCGCTGAACCCGCGCACGCCGACTCGAGCCTACTCGCAGCTGTCGCCGGTGACGCACGCGTTGTTGAGGCAGTGCCCGCTGTAACAAGTGTCGTTGGCGTTGCATTGCTCGCCAGCGTGGGCGATGTCTCGACAGACGTCGGTGTCACAGCGCGCGTAGGCTCGGCAGACTTTCCCGTCGCCGAGACCAGCGCCGCACTTCGCTCCCGGCGCAGGCTTCGGCGTGCATTTGCCGGCGCCGAGCGGAGTCGGCAAAACGCAGTATTCGTCGTCTTGACACTCGTCGGGGATTGCGACGTGGCAAACCGCGCCTGTACCAAGCTTGGCGACGCACTCACCGCTGAGCGGTGTAACCGATTTGATCTCGCAGGCCAGGCCAGGCACACACAAATTGGTGCCGAACGCGCAGGCGCCGCCGAGCTTGCCGCTGAAACCTTGGCTGAGCGTGACGCATTTGCCCGGTGTGTGGGCGGTCGAGTCTTCGCCCAGGCAAACGAACCCGTCGACGCAATCCGGCTCGCCCTCTTTACAGGCTTCGCCTTCCTGCGAGGGTGCAACGCAGTGAGCGGTCACACCGCATTTGAGGCCGCTCACGCAGTCGCCATCGCCCGTGCACGCGCCGCCGGCTTGTTCGTACGGCGCGCATTTGCCGGGGCAGGTGTCGCCGAGCTTGCAGTACTGCTCACCCTTGCATTCGCTGTCGAGCGAGCACTCGCCGCCTTGGGCGATCGTCCCTGCCAGCGCAGCCTTGCAACTGGCTGGCAGGCGGTCGCTCAGTATCGAGCAGTCGCGTGACGAGATTTCGTCGATGCAGCCCTGAAGTTTACTCTGATCGTATTTGACGGTGCCACGCTCGACCGCGTTGGGCAGCGTCGCCAACTCTTCCTTGAGCGTCTGCGTCGTGCGGATGACGCAGTCCTCGCCGGGGCGGAAGATAGCAATCAAGCCACCGATGCAGTTCGTGAACGCCTCGCAATACGCGGTCGCGTACTTGGTGGCTAAGTCGTCGACCGACACCATCGGCTGCTGGCTTCCGCCGCCGCTTTGCCCGGCCTGGCCGTCTTGCCCGCCCGCGCCGTTGTCCATCAACCCGGTGCTGCTGCTGCCGCCGCAAGCCGTGACCAAACCGAACACCAACGCAAACGGGGCAAGCGGGACGAGATGGGTTGAACGCATGAATCTCCTTATCCGAACCAAGCGCGAACCGACCTCGCCCAGCAACCAGCGTGCCAGCCTCTCTCAGCTTCGAAAAGGGCTAATTCGCGGAGTCGGGCTTGCCAGCCTCCAAATCGAGCGGAGCCCGCGTTGCCGCCGGTTCACGCCGGTATGCCCTCATGTTCACGCCGTCTTCGACGAAAAGAGGACTGACCCGCGGTGCTGCTGGCACGAACTAGGACGGACGTTTCCACGTCCACCCTAAGAGCATGCAAATTTTCCAGCTCCGTTTTGGTCTGCTCGCGCTCGCTGCTCTCTCGGGGTGCGGTAGCGACCCGCCGGCAAACAGCGCGAACGCTGGCGGCACCGCCAGCGCGGGGCAAAGCGCGACCAACGCCGGTGCAGCCGGTCAGGTGCAGACGCAGCCAGCAGGCGGAGCTGGAGCGGGTGGTGCTTCGGGAACGAGTGGAGCCGCCGGTACGGGGCTAACCGCCGGTACGGGCGGGGCTGCGAGCGGTGGTGGCGACAGCAGCGGCGGCGCAGGCAGCGGCGGCCAGCCAGCCAACGCAGGGCCGGTCAAGCACCGTTGGCTCACCTCGGTTGCTCACCCCGGGCCGCTCGCGATCATCACCGACACCGGCGCCACCGAATGGTCGCTCGACATCACCGACGAGTCGAACGACGCCTGGGTGCTGCCGAGCGGCAACATCTTGCACGCCTACAAAACCGGCGTTCGCGAGATCACGCCAACCAAAGCCGTCGTCTGGGACTACCCGGCGCCGGCCGGCTCCGAGATGCACGGTTGCCAGCCGCTCGACAACGGGCACTTCTTGGCCGGCGAGGCCCACGATGCAGGGCTCGCCTACCTGCGCGAGATTGATGGCAGCGGGGCGGTCACCGCGACGGTCACGGTGCAGGCTGAAACGCCGCTCAGCGCGCACGACCAGTTCCGCGAGGTGCGGAAGACGCCACAAGGTACCTACTTGGTCGCGTACATGGGTTATCGAAAGGCGCGCGAGCTCGACGCCCAAGGCAAGACGCTGCGCGAATTTCCCTGTGGCATGTTCGTCGCCACGCGTTTGCCCAACCTGAACACGCTGATCGCCTGCGGCGATGATCACCGGGTGATCGAGGTCGATCCGCAAGACAAGATCGTCTGGGAGGTCGGCGAGAAAGACATTCCTGGCAACTACCTCGGTTTCGCCGCCGGGGTTCAACGCTTGGCCAACGGCAACACCGTGATCGCCAACTGGTCCGGCCACGGTGGAGATCCGAACCAGCCCCAAGTCTTCGAGCTGACACCCGACAAGAAGGTAGTTTGGGAAGTAAAAGACCCAGCCCTCAAGTTAGTCTCGATGGTCGAAATCCTCGACCCGGCGGCGCTGGTCCAAGGCAAACCGCTGCGCTGACGCCGCGGCAATCCCTGACAACTGTATGTCAGGGATATGTCGGCAATGGGCGGGGATTTTGTGGGGTGGTTTCGGCTACTGCCGGTTGCGGGGAGCCGGTGCTACGTCATGGGCCCGATGCCGAAGCATTCGCCGCCGCCCGAGCCTGATGCGATCGTGATCCGTGGTGCTCGCGAGCACAACCTGAAGAACGTGACGGTGCGGATTCCAAAGCACAGCTTGGTGGTGCTGACCGGGGTTTCGGGCAGCGGCAAATCGTCGCTGGCGTTCGATACGTTGTATGCGGAGGGGCAGCGCCGTTACGTCGAAAGCTTGTCGAGCTACGCGCGGCAGTTCTTGGGTCAGATGGAGAAGCCCAAGTACGACACGATTCGCGGCTTGAGCCCGACGA
Organism: Polyangiales bacterium; assembly: GCA_038252755.1. Classification (GTDB taxonomy): domain Bacteria; phylum Myxococcota_A; class Polyangia; order Polyangiales; family Polyangiaceae; genus PMG-095. The sequence goes on from JBBSAB010000008.1 coordinate 143,254, forward strand.
TTTCGATCGAGCAGAAGACGGCGTCGAGCAATCCGCGCAGCACCGTCGGCACCGTCACGGAAGTGCACGATTACCTGCGCGTCTTGTACGCGAGCATTGGCGTGCAGCATTGCCCGAAGTGCGGCGTGAAGGCGGCCGGACAGAGCGCGGAAGCGATCGTGCGCGCGTTGATGGCGCTCCCGAAGGGCGAAACCGTGACCGTGCTGGCGCCGCTCGCTCGGCAACGCAAAGGCGAGCACAAAGACATCCTCGAAAGCGCGCAGGCCAAAGGCTTTTCGCGGCTGCGCATCGACGGTCGCGTGGTGCGGCTCGGTCAAGAGCATCTGACGCTAGACAAGAAGTCGAAGCACGACATCGACATCGTCGTCGATCGCATCAAGATCGAGCCGGAAGCGCGCTCACGCCTGACCGATTCGGTCGAGACCGCCCTGCGCGAAGGCGACGGCAAGCTGGTCGCGCTGAACGCTAAGGACGAAGAAACGGCGTTCAGCGAAAAGAGCGCGTGCCCGAAATGCGGCATGTCGTTCGGCGAGCTTTCGCCGCCGGCGTTCTCGTTCAATTCGCCGATTGGCTTTTGCCAAGATTGCAACGGCTTGGGCTCGCGCCCCGAGATGGATCCGGAGCTGGTGGTGCCGAATCCGGAGCTGTCGATCAAAGACGGCGCGATCACGCCGTGGGCCGCTGCCGTGGCGCGCGGTGAAGGCTGGACTGCGTCGGAGGTCGACTACGTCGTCAAGCTGCTGAAGATCAAGCTGACGACGCCGTGGAACAAGCTGACCGAGGCGCAACGCAAAGGTGTGCTGTGGGGCGCGAACGTCAAAGGCTACGAGTGGGAAGGTCTCTGCAACCAGCTGATGCGGCGCATGCGCGCGACCTCGAGCGAGGATATGAAGCAGTGGTACCTGCGCTACTTCTCGAGCAAGGAGTGCCCGGCGTGCGGTGGTCATCGGCTCAAGGCCGAGAGCCGCGCGGTGAAGATCGCCGGCATGAGCCTCACGGATTTGTCCGAGAAGCGAATCGAAGAGGCTTCGAAATGGATCGATAGCGTCGAGCTGAAGGGCGCCGATGTCGAGATTGCGCTCGAGCTGCGCAAGGAGATCCGCGCGCGGCTGGGGTTCCTGGTCAACGTTGGTTTGAGCTATTTGACGCTTGATCGCGCAGCCGCGACCTTGAGCGGCGGCGAGAGCCAACGCATCCGTTTGGCTTCGCAAATTGGCTCGGAGCTGACCGGTGTCGTCTACATTTTGGATGAGCCGTCGATTGGGTTGCACCAGCGCGACAATGGGCGGCTTTTGGCGACGCTCGAGGCGTTGCGTGACTTGGGGAACTCGGTCGTCGTCGTCGAGCACGACGAAGAGACGATGGTAAAGGCCGACTACCTGATCGACTTTGGTCCGGGTGCCGGCGAGCTGGGCGGCCAAGTCGTCGCCGAGGGCACTCCCGAGCAGGTGATGCGCGTGAAAGAGTCGCTGACCGGCGCTTATCTATCGGGGCGCAAGAAAATCGAGCTGCCCGCGACGCGCCGCAAAGGCAACGGCAAGTTTCTCGAGGTCAAAGGCGCCGGCGAGCACAACCTGCGCAACTTGGACGTGAAGTTTCCGCTCGGCACCTTGCTGGCGGTCACGGGTGTGAGCGGCGCCGGCAAATCGACGCTGGTCAACGGTATCTTGTACCCCGCGCTGTCGCGCAAGCTGCACGAGGCGCGTGTGAAGATCGGCGCGCACAAGTCGATCATCGGCACCGAGCACGTCGACAAAGTGATCGCCATCGATCAACGGCCGATCGGTCGCACGCCGCGCAGCAACCCGGCGACGTACACCAAGGTTTTTGACCAAATTCGCGAGCTTTACGCCAGTACGCCGGAAGCGCGCGCCTTCGGCTACGACGCCGGGCGCTTCTCGTTCAACGTGAAGGGTGGCCGCTGCGAAGCTTGTTCCGGCGATGGCCTGCGCCAAGTCGAGATGCACTTTTTGCCGGACGTCTACGTCACCTGCGAAGAGTGCCGCGGGCGGCGTTTCAACGACGCCACGCTGCGCGTCACCTACAAGGGCAAGAGCATCGCCGATACGCTCGAAATGAGTGTGCGCGAAGGGCTCGAGATCTTCTCGGTCCATAACCTGATCACGCGCGGTCTGCAGACGTTGGTCGACGTCGGCTTGGGCTACGTGAAGATCGGTCAGCCGTCGCCGACGCTCTCCGGGGGTGAAGCGCAGCGCATCAAGCTCGCGCGCGAGCTGTCGCGCGTCGGCACGGGTCGCACGATCTACATCTTGGACGAGCCGACGACCGGTCTGCACTTCGCCGACGTCGAAAAGCTGCTGGTCGTCTTGTCACGCTTGGTCGACGCCGGCAACACCGTCGTCGTCATCGAGCACAACCTCGATGTCATCGCGCACGCCGACTGGGTCATCGACATGGGCCCCGAAGGCGGCGCTGGCGGTGGTCAGTTGATCGCCGAGGGCACGCCCGAAGAGCTGGCCCGCGCCAAGCACAGCCACACCGGGCGCTATTTGCAGGAAAAGTTGAAGCAGCTCGGCGGCGGTGTCGCGCAACCCAAGAAAGAGAAGGCTGTCAGTCGTCAGGCGTCAGCTGCCAGTTGGGAGAGTGAGAGGGCGCCCGCGGGACGGGTGAAGCCGAAAGCGCGGAACGGCGCGCGCGTCGCGGAAGCCGGCTAAGCTCTGGCCAACATGGGCAACTGGCTCACGGCGTCTGGCATCAGCGGCTTTCTGGCGGTCGCGCTCGGCGCATTCGGGGCGCACGGCTTGCAAGCGCGCTTGGCCGATGCCGCGGACGGCGCCAAGCGGCTCTCGTGGTGGCAAACCGCCGCGCACTACCACTTGATGCACGCGCTCGCGTTGGCGATCGTCGCATTCGTCATCGCGCGTGCTCCGCAAGCGCGCTTCGCCGGTTTCGCTTTCGTGTTCGGCACGCTGCTGTTCAGCGGCAGTCTCTACGCCATGGCGCTTGGCGGCCCACGCTGGCTCGGCGCCGTTACGCCGCTCGGCGGTCTCGGCTTCCTCGGGGGATGGGCGGTGCTGGCTTGGTGCGGCGTGGTGCTCAGCCGCGGTTGATTCGCGACGGCGTTCCGTTGCGAAAATCCCGGCGGAAATTCGCGAGACGCGATAACGTCAATTGGTACTATCGTAGCGCATGGATTTCAGCGGTTTCGAGCGAGGTGTTCATCGGGTTTGGCAGGCCTGGTTTGAGCCTTCATCACATTTTTCGTTAACCACGCCCGCCGATCCTGGCTTCTGGCTTCGTTTTCGCTCCGGTCCCGTGCTCACGGACCAACGTAGCTGCCCGGCGTTTCATCGGCCGACGAAGTGCGTGGCGGCGCAAGTCTCACACATGCCGTGGGTCACGACGGCGTCGGTATTGTTGCCCACGAATTTCTCGAGCTCCGCCCAGTAACCCTGCGGATCTCGAATCTTTCGGCACCAAGCGCAGATCGGTAGCAGGCCTTTTAGCGTCTTGACCTTCGCCAATGCGTCTTCGGCGGCTTGCTTCGCTGTGCGTAGCTCGTCTTCGATTTTCTTCCGCTGCGAAATGTCGCTAACCAATACGCTGAAACCCCGGACGCGCCCGTCCTGGATGTCCGGGACGTAAGTGGCCTGGCTGTAGCGGGCTGGTCCGCCCTTTGGATCGGGGATTTCGCGCTCGAACTCTTGGCGTTGACCGCGCAAAGCGCCCTCGATGTAGGGCAGATTCAGCAAGTAAATCGGTCCGAGCAGCTCTTGAATAGTGTGGCCGACGAGCTCCGTCGGTTTGACAGCGAACCACGTCTCGTAAGCGTGGTTCGCGAAGACACAGCGTTGCTGCGTATCCCAATAGGCGAGCATTGCGGGTACTGTATCCAGGACGCTATGCGCCACGGCTAGCAGGCGTTGCAGCGCTGCAATGTCACCGGCAGGAACATCAGGCATTGACGCCAGGGTACGCCCAAAGCCAGTTTGTCATTGAGTGTTAAGAGTGAGCAGGGCTGAACAGGCCCGATTCGGGTATCAAGGCTGCCAGAACGCGTCCGCGGGGATGGCGAAGTTGAGCGCTTGGTTGAGGTGTTCGCGGCCGACCAGCACGAGCGTTGTGACGCCGACCAGGTTGCCGTGAGCGTCGAACAAGCCACCGCCCGACGAGCCCGGTGAGATGGGTGCGGTGGTTTGGACGTAGTGCCGACCTTGCTCGTCGCGGCGCCCGGAGATGATGCCACTCGAGAGTGTGAGCTCGAGGCCGACGGGCGAGCCGAGCGTGTAGACGCTCTCGCCCACTTCGAGGCTTTCGTAGCTTCGCACACCCACCACCGGCTGCACCATCAGGCCAGCGGCGGTGACGATGCAGCGGTCGGTGGCCGGGTCGGCGCGCACGACCGTGGCTGGCCATTGTTGTTTGTCCTGCTTGAGCACGAGCTTGAGCGCGCCCTGCACGACGTGGCAGTTGGTAACGAGCTCGGTGGTGGTCACGGCGACGGCCGAGCCTTGCGCGGCGCCTTCGCCGCGGGTTGCTTCGAGCTTGAATACCGACGGGCCAAGTTTCTTGAACAGCGCGCGGGCGTCGAGCGCGGCGCCGTCGGCGCTGCTCGGTTTTGCAGCCGTCGCGCTCCACGCCGGCCAGCCGCCGCTCGGCGCGAGCATGCCGCCGGTCGAACCGTTGCGTGCCGGGGCTTTCCAGGCCATTTCTTCCTGAAAACGGTCCATGAAGTCGCGCACCTTTTGCACCTGCTCGCGATCGAGCGCCCAGCGTGCTTTGCAGCTGCGGAGGGCGATTCTCTCCGCCGTGCCGAAGTCCGCAATCAGCTCGCGCCCGACTTGGACGCGGTGCGAGAGGATGTCACCTTTTCGGGTTGGGATCGCCTTCGGCGTGGCGACGACTTGTCCGTTCAGCATCCAATCTAGACCGCAGGCGTCTGCGTCCTTGGAAGGTTCTTTGCGTACGACCTTGAACTGAACGAGGTCGGCGCGCTTGTCGGGCGTGGCGGTGACGCGAAGCAACGCCTTGTCGAGCGCTAGCTCGAGCACCATTACGGCGTCGTCGCCGTTACTCTCGACGCGCGTTCCGGATGCGAGTGGTTTGGGGCTGGCACGCTGGAGTGGCGGCGAGTCGTCGCCGTCGCTCGACGAGTCCGACGAGTCTTCGCCGCTGACTTGGATCGCGCATAAGCCACGCGCCTCCTCCATGCACACGTAGGTGGCGACGCGCCCGCAGCCGCTCACCCGGAACCTGCCCGGCGCATCGGCGCGGGTGGCGACCGCGCCCTGGCAATTGAAGTCGGACGCAAACGCCGCTTCGGCGTTGTAGGTGCCGCAAGCCTCTGACAGCAGCGCGAGCACGAGCACCGCGAAAGCGCCCAATCGAGTCGCCCCTACGTCGAGCGCTGCACGCCCCGAACCCAGCCGTTTCATACGCTTCTAGGAAACCACGACGCTTGGCCAAGGCCAAGAGCTCTCGCGCGCGCCGGCCTGCTTACGGAAAGAAATCCTGCACGACCCAGAGCTTGCCGTCGGGCGCGGTCGCGATGCCGCACGAGACGCCGCGGTAGCGCACGTCGGTCATGTTGACGTAGTGGCCGTGGGCGGGGCCGGAGCCGGGGCCTTCGGCGAACATCATCGCCAGGCAGCGGTCGATGACGTCGGTGGGCGTGCCGGGCCAACCCGGGCATTCGTTTTGAGCGCGCTCGCGGCATTGGCCGAAGGCGCCGTGCGCGGTGCGTGACGCGCCGTCGGAGCTAGCTTGGGCGTCGCCGCAGGGTTCGGCATCGGGACGCCGAACGACGGGCCCGACGCCGACGCGTGCGCGGTATTCGTTCGTGCGTTGGAGGCACTGTTGGCGAGCTGATTCGAGGGGGGAGGTCGAGGGCGGGGTCGGGGTCGGGGTCGGGGTCGGGGTCGGGGTCGGGGGAGAGGGCGGGGGAAGGGGAGAGGGCGGCGTCGGGGCAGCAGGCGCGGGAGCGAGGCCGGGGAGGCAGACTTGGCCGACGAAGCTCGGCACGCACTGGGTGTTGGATTTGCAATCCGCGAGGGTGGTGCAGCCGCCGCAGCGACCGGCGAGACAATGACCGAAGGGGCATTGCGGGTCGTTGTCGGTCGCGCAGAAAAAGCCGAAGGCGGGCGGCATCGCGGGGGCGGTGGCGGGGCCAGGGGCGGGCATGCCGCCAGGAGTGGGCGTGGCGGGCGCGTTGGGCGCGGTTGGCGCGGGGAAGGTCGTCGCCGCGGGGTAAACGGGCGGCGGTGGGTCTTCTTGCTTACACGACGCCAAGGCTAGGCAAGCGACAAGCGAGATCCCGACGCGAGCCACGTTAGCGACTGCGCTCCGCGCGGAGCTGCTTCTCTTCCTGGCCCAGGTCGTGGACGACTTGCATGACGTGATCGGCGATTTGTTGCTCGGTGCGGGCGTTGGCAGGCTCGTCGAGCAAGCTGCCAAAGTCGATCGGCGCGCCAAATACGACGTGAACCTCTCGCCCGGTGCCGTCGAAGTTGCTCTCGATCTGCCGCGGAAAATCGTTGATTAGCCCGTTGATGAACACCGGAATCACCGGCACTCGCGCGCCTTGAATGATCCGACCGACTCCACGCTGCGCCGGCAAGAACGTGTACGGGTCATCGTCGCGCTTGCGCGTGCCTTCTGGATGAATGCCGCAGAACATGCCGCCACGGCGCAGCAGCCACGACAGCTCGTCGAGCGATGTCGGGTTCAAAATCAGCTTCTTGCGCTCGCGGAACAGCGGCGGGTACATGGCGAAGAAGCTCATCATGCCGTTTACGAATAACCCGAGAGGGTTATCGTAGAAAAACTTGGAGCGCACCGGGAAAACGATGCGGTGCTGGAGCCCACGTCGGACTAGGTCGCCAAAAATTACGTACAGGTCGAAGAAACTGCGGTGGTTGGAGACCACGATGTAGCTCTGGCGTTGCTCCAGCACCGGCAGCCGCTCGATGCCGTGCATGTGCCGCAGGTTCTTGGTGCAATGGTGAATCCACGACGAGCCGATGCTGTGCTGCAGCGCGCGAATCGTCGAGTCGACTAGTCCCCGCCGAAACGTGCCGCGCACGAAACGGATGATCGCGCGCTCCAGCCACGAGAGCCGTTCGCGACCGCTGTGCGCGAGATCTGGGCGCTGTGGCGCGTCCGCGTCGCTCGTCGCAAGCTCAGACATTGTCGAACACGATATCTACGTAACCAGGCGGCGGCAAATGCGGGCCCACGGCGTTGAAAACGTGCTTGGCCAGGTGCTGGTGATCGATGGCGGCCGCGTTCGTCTTGAGCTTGATCGTTGGGTGCGGCTCGAGATCACGCTCGGGGTTGAACGTGCGCATCAGCTCGTAGCCCGCAAGCTCGGGCAGCTCGCTCACGCAGCGCTCGAGCGCGGCGATCAGCTCGGTCGACGGTGGAGCGCCGGGCTCGGCGATCAACGTGCGGTCGTGATCGTCCGGAATGGCTGCCACATAGCCGACTAGCGGGATGGCTTGGCCGGCGACCAACTGCCGAACCTCGGCCGCCGTCAACACCAGCTCCGACTCCGCGCCGGCGTCGATCACCACGCCCTGCACGTTCTCGTCCAACGTGCCGCTCGCCATCTGCAGCGCGACGCCCCCCGGCACCGAGCAGAACTCGAGCTCGCCGCCGGCCGTCTGCCAGCCCAGCTGCGCCGCGACCGTGTCGAGCAACGGCGCGCTCGTGAACAGCGCCGCGAACTGCGGACCGTCCGGCGTCGGCAAGAAGTGCGGTAGAAGCCGCAGCTCGCCCTCGATTTTTGTGCGCTCGCCGGTGGTGGCGCCCGCCACCGGTTCGGCCAGCGGGATCAACAGGTCGGCCTGCTCGAGTGCGTCGAGCAGCGCCGCCACGTCTTTGCGAAAGCCGCGCCGTGCCTGCATGACCGCGGTGACCAGATCCGGGCCACCGCCCGAACCGCTATCTCGCCCAATAACCTGCATGGAATGCGCGGCCTGACTATCACGGCGGAGGCGGCTGCGCACGGCTCTGGCGCGCTTCGGCCGTGATAGTCTCCGAAGGCCCTGATGGTCCCGCGCGTGCTTCGCAGCTTCTACCCTGAGATCCAGCCCTATCGGACCGGCTACCTCCAGGTTTCGCCAGTCCACTCGCTCTACTTCGAGGAATCTGGCAATCCCGACGGCAAGCCGGTGGTGTTCCTGCACGGTGGACCTGGTGGCGGCACCAGCCCCAAGCAGCGGCGCTTCTTCGACCCAGCGCGCTACCGCATCGTGCTGTTCGACCAGCGCGGCTGCGGCAAGAGCCGGCCGCACGCGTCGCTCGAAGACAACACGACCTGGCACTTGGTCGCCGACATCGAAGAGCTACGAAAATATCTGGCGATTGAGCGCTGGCAGGTGTTCGGAGGTTCTTGGGGCAGCTCGCTGGCGTTAGCGTACGCCGAGACGCACCCCGACCGTGTCAGTGAGCTGGTGCTGCGCGGCATCTTCTTGCTGCGGCGCTGGGAGCTGGAATGGTTTTATCAGCACGGCACTGGCGTGCTGTTCCCGGATGCGTTCGAGCCGTTCGTGAACCTGATCCCAGAAGCCGAGCGTGGCGATTTGATTGGCGCCTACCACCGGCGCTTGACCAGCGAGAGCCCGGTCGAGCGCCAGGAGGCCGCGCGAATTTGGAGCGTGTGGGAGGCGAGCACGAGCCACCTCATTCAAGATCACAATTATATTCAGAGCGCGGCCGCTGACGAGTTCAGCTTGGCGTTCGCACGCATCGAGGCGCACTACTTCGTCAACGGTGGTTTCTTGCGCAACGAGCAACAACTGCTGGAAGACGTCACCAAAATCTCGCACCTGCCGTGCGTGATCGTGCAAGGCCGTTACGACGTCGTGTGTCCGGTTAAGAGCGCCTGGCAGCTGTCGAAGGCTTATCCAGGGGCCGATCTGCGCATCGTGCCCGACGCCGGACATTCGGCGTTCGAGCCCGGCATCGTGCACGAGCTGATCAGCGCGACCGATCGTTTCGCGGATCGGAAGAGTCAGTAGATGAGCGTTGCGGGCGCGTTTTTCACGGTAAGAAAGCTGCTCTCCCCGCGTGCACGGCGCTCGTGGATCGGTCGGACGCGCGCGCACATCGAGCTGCGTGATCTGTCGCAGGCCGAGCTGGTGTCGTTCGCCGAGCGGGTACGGTTAGCGCTGGGCGAGCTCTTGCGCGTGCGCGGCGTCGAGGTCAACGCGCCGCTGCGGCGGCTGGTCGTGTCGTTCGACGACGACGCGTACGCGCTGGCCGAGCTGTTGGCGGTCGTCGAGCAGGCCGAGCGCGCTGCCGGTGTCGAGAACGCGGGCTTCCGCGACGAAATGTGGGAACACCCAGCCGACGCCGAGAGCATCGAGCGACTGCTGGTCGGCTTGTGCGCCGACGCGCTCGGCGCCGTGGCTGGTCTGAGCCTCAAGTTCTCACCGCTACCGGCATCGCGCATCGGCGGCACGCTCGGTAGCTTGTTCTCGATTGCGCAAGGCACGCAGCGTTTGCGTAAGCCGCTCGACGAACGCTTCGGCCCGCAGCGCGCCGACCTGATGCTCGATCTGGCGGCTGCGATGGCCAACGCCACCGCGCAGCGCTCGGGCAGCGCGTTCGTGGAGCTGGCCCACAAGTTTTCGCGCCTGGGTGAGGCGCAAGCGCGCCGCCGCATCTGGGAGCAGCGTGAACAAGAGCTGTTCGCGGCGCCGGCCGACGTTGCCGGGCTCGGCCCGATCGAACCACGTCCGCGCGCTCTGCCACGTGGCCCGATCGAAGAATACGCGGATCGGGCTTGGATCGTTTCGCTCGGCGGCTTCGCCGTCAGCTTCCTGACCACGCGCAGCGTGCAGCGGGCGATCGCCGCGCTGTTTGCGGGGCTACCGCAGCCAGCGCGGCTCGGTCGCGAGACGTACTGTGCCGAGTTGTGCCGAGCCCTGGCTGCGCGCCAGGCGCTGGTGATCGATTCTGAGGCGTTGCGTCGGCTCGATCGGATCGACTGCTTGGTGCTCGAGGGCGGCCTCGTCGCGCGTGATCGCTACGAGGTGCGCGAATTGTTGGTCGTCAGCCACTTGGACGAGGCTGAAGTGCGTCGTGCGCTCACCGCGCTGCTCGACGTCGAGCGGCCGATCGAAAAACGCACGGTGGGCGAATATACGTTTGGCGCGCTCGGCGTGCTCGGCTGTGCGGTGCCGGACGAGCTGAGCCCGGGCGTTTCGGATTTGGGCCGCCGCGGTGGCTTGGTCGTCGGCCTCTTGCAAGACGACGTGCTGGTCGCGTTGGCTGAGGTCGAGCTCATCCCGCAAACCGGTATCGACGAGCTGATCACGGCTGCGCACGAGGCGGGCATGCGCGTGGTGGTGGCTGGCGCGGACGAGAGCCTGCTGAGTGGCATGCCGGCTGACGACACGATCGGCGGCGGCGAAGATTTGGGGCGCGGAATCCGCCGCTTGCAGCGCGAAGGGCGCGGCGTGTGCCTGATCGCGACCAGCCGTTCGCCGCGCGTCGACGCGGACCTGACGATTGGCCTGATGCGCGAAGGCGAAACACCACCTTGGGGCGCGCACGTGATCTGCAAGGACGACCTGTCCGACGTACGGTTCCTGATTCACGCGGCGGTTGCCGCGCGGCAAGTCGCCAAGCAGGGCGTGAACATCGCGCTCGGCGCGGCGACGCTCGGTGCGCTGGTCTCGGCTGGCGGTGTCTTGCCGCTGACGGCGCGGCGCGTGATCGCGGTCGTCAACGCCGCGTCGTTGATCTCGATGGCGAACGGCGTGCGCGGCTCGTTCGTGCTGGCCCGGCGTGCTCTGCCGGCTCCGCATGATCGCACGCCGTGGTACGCGCTCGACACGCGCAGCGCGCTGGTCAAGCTGCGCACGTCCGAGCAGGGCCTGTTGCGGCGCGAAGCGCAGCGCCGCCGTCGGCCCAACCTGACCGAGACCCGCTCGCGTACCAGCGAGCTGGTCGAAGCCATCACCGATGAGCTGTTCAATCCGTTGGCGCCACTGTTGGCGGCGGGCGCAGGCTTGTCGGCCGCCGTCGGTTCATTTGGCGACGCCGGTATGGTCGGCGGAGTCGTGGTGCTCAACGCGCTGGTCGGCGGCTTGCAGCGTTTCCGCACCGAGCGCCGGCTGCGCGAGCTGTCGCGTGGCCAGCGGCGCTACGCCAAAGTGCGGCGCGGCGCGGCCTTGCTCGATCTGCCCGAGCAAGAGCTGGTGCGCGGTGACATCCTGGTGCTGGAGGCGGGCGACGTCGTGCCCGCCGACTGCCGAATTTTGACGGCGGAAGCGCTGGAGGTCGACGCCTCGGCCATGACCGGTGAGTCGCTGCCGGTGCGCAAAGATGCGGCGCCTTCGTTCGAGGCGCACATCGCCGATCGCAGCTCGATGCTTTACGACGGCACCGCGATCGCTGCCGGGCGCGCGGTCGCGCTGGTCGTCGCGACCGGTGAAGAAACCGAAGCGCGGCGTGGCGCCAGCGCGGTCAAGCGCGACCCGAGTCGTGGCGGCGTCGAGCGGCGCCTGCGCTCGCTGATTCAGATGACCGGTCCGGTGGCGCTCGGCGCTGGTGTGGCCTTGATTGGCGCTGGCTTGGTGCGCGGCCGCAAGCTCGAAGAGCTGGTCGGCAGCGGCGTCAGCTTGGCGGTGGCGGCGGTGCCTGAAGGTTTGCCGCTGATCGCGACTGCGGCGCAGCTGGCGGCGGCTTCGAGGCTGTCGAAGCGCGGCGCGCTGGTCCGCAACGTGCGAAGTATCGAAGCGCTCGGTCGCGTGGACGCGTTGTGTCTCGACAAGACCGGCACGTTGACCGAGGGCCGTATCGAGCTGGGTTCGATCTCCGAAGGCACCAGCGATGCGCCCGCAGTTTACGGCGAGAACGAGCACCTGCTGCTCGCGGCAGCGCTGCGCGCCGCCCCCGAGCAGCGCGTCGGCGGCAGTCGGGCGGATCCGACCGACGCGGCGCTGTACCGCGCCGCCGAGAGCCTGGGCGTGCGCGCGCTCGACGGCGGTGGCGGCTGGCTGCGGCTGCGCGAGCTACCGTTCGAATTCGAGCGCGGCTACCAAGTCGTCTTGGGTGAGACGCGCGAAGGCGCGCTGCTCTCGGTCAAGGGCGCACCCGAGCGCCTGATCAGTCACGTGACCCAGCTGCGGCGTGCTGGCGACAACGTCGACGTCGACGACGCGGGCCGCGCGGCGCTGCTCGAACGCGCCAAAGAGCTCGGCAGCACCGGCTTGCGCGTGCTGGGCGTGGCCGAAGCCAAAGTCGCGACCGATCACGACATGGCGGAGATGCCAGGGCTGTGCTTCCGTGGCTTCGTCGCGTTTCGTGATCCGGTGCGGCCGACCTCGGCGCAGGCGGTTTCGGATTTGCACGAGGCCGGCGTGGTCACGTACATGCTGACCGGCGACCACCCCAGCACCGCCGAGGCGATCGCGCGTGAAGTGGGCCTGCTGCCGCCCGGCGGCATCGTGATGTCGGGTGGCGCGCTGGCGCAATTCTCCGACGAAGAGCTGGACGCGCAGCTGCGTCGGGTGCGCGTGTTTGCGCGCGTCACGCCGGCGCAAAAGGTCCGCATCGTGCGCGCCCTGCAGCGCGCCGGTCGCGTGGTGGCGATGGTTGGCGATGGCGCCAACGACGCGCCGGCGATTCGCCTGGCCAACGTCGGCATTGCGGTCGGGCGCAACTGCACCGCCGCGGCGCGCGCCGCAGCCGACGTGGTGCTAATGGACGAGCGAATCGAGACGCTGGTCCACGCAATCGTCGAAGGCCGCGCGATGTGGGCGTCGGTCCGCGACGCGGTGTCGATCTTGGTTGGCGGCAATTTGGGTGAAATTGGCTTCACGCTCGCCGCGGGCCTGGTCGACGGTCGACCGCCGTTGAACCCGCGCCAGCTGCTGCTCGTCAATCTGCTCACCGACGTCGCGCCGGCGATGGCGATCGCGCTGCGCCCGCCTTCGCTCGATACGCTGAGCGCGTTGCGCACCGAAGGACCGGAAGCGTCGTTGGGGCAGCCGCTCAACCGCGATATTGCGGTCCGCGCGCTGGTCACGTCGCTCGGTGCCGGCAGCGCCTGGGTGATCACGCGCTTCGGTGGTCGCGAGCGCGCGAACACCGTCGGCCTGCTCGCGTTGGTCGGTTCGCAGCTCGGGCAGACGCTACTCTCCGGCAAGCTCAGCCGCCCAGTCGTGATCACCAGCGTCGCGTCTGCGGCCACCTTGGCGTTGATCGTGCAAACCCCAGGGGTGTCACAGCTGTTCGGCTGCAAGCCGATCGGCCCATTCGGCTGGGCCACGGCGATCGGCGCCTCCGCGGGGGCAACCGCGCTCGCCGGCTATTTCCCGGAGCTCGTCTCGGCAACGATGAAGCGACTGCACCTCGACAAGCCCGTGATGGTCGAGGATCTGGACGCCCTCGAGAGTTAGAGTCGGCACGGCTTGGCCAGGTCTTCGCGCTGGATGTGTGGGCCGAGCCCGAGCTGGACCTGGACTTTGGTCGCAACAACGCCTGGGCACGGCACCACACGGAAGCGAGCTGCAGGCTGACGCGTTCGGGTCGCCTCTGGTGCAAAGCTTTCGACAAGCCCTACTGGCGTGCGGAAATGCGCCTAGGCGAGACCGTGGTCGAGGCGGGCATCGGCGACGGCTTTCGCTGCGCGCTGAGTGAAGACGGGAGGGTTTGGTGTGCTGGCGAGAATGACTTCGGTCAGCTCGGCAACGGCTCGAATGACCTCGGGACGGGTGCATTCGTTTCGGGTCTTGGGGCGGTCGCGGCAATTGCCGTCGCCGAACACTCTGTCTGCGCGCTGGAGATGAACGGCAGCGTCTCGTGCTGGGGCGCGTACGCCGAGGGGCTGGAGGCTAACCTGCCGACGCGCGTTTCAAATTGTTCCCAGGCGTCTGCGCTCTTGCCGATGCAGTTGCCTCCCGAGCAAAGGGCGGACTCTGGGGCGCGCTACGACGAGGCTGGTCGCGCCCGCGGCCAAGCGATTTGTGAGTGTGGGACGTCGCCTGGGACGGACGTTGACCAGTGCGCGGAGGAGGAGGGGTTTGCAACGATCGGCGCTTGTCTTATGGCGCTCGCGCCAGACGAGGCTGATCTCTGGGATTGCTGGGCGCGCGCGGTTTGGGAGGAGGCCACCTGCTACGTCGACCAAAAATGCTGGATATCGCCGGACGAGCGAGACTGGACGAGTGCTTCCATCCGGTCTCCTGCCCCGCAACGAAGCACCCTAGCGTCGAGCGCTACTGTGCGAGGCGTACCTGTGGCGGAGCCTACAACCAGAACGTGCGCAAGCGGCAGCTGTGCGACGGCGTTGCCGACTGCTCGGACGGTTCCGACGAGCTTAATTGCACGCCTGGTGCCGGCATCTTCCAATGCACCGATGGCAGCACGACGGCCGTCGACAACTTGTGCGACGGCCGTAAGGACTGCGTTGACGCCTCCGACGAACAGCATTGCGGGTAGCTCCTCGTGCGGCCGATCGCCGCGCTGCCGGGCGCTGGTGAGCTCCGCTGCGCTTAGGCGGTCGTCAGCAAAAGGAACTTGATACGTCGCGCGTCACCTGGCGCGCGACCGAACACCGCTTCGGGTCTTAGCTGCGGCGTGTCGTCGGTAACGAACGAAACCGGAACCTTCGCCCACAGTGCGCCAAAGCGCGTCCGCGCGTTGAGAGCGGCCTGCAAGAGCGGC
>JBBSAB010000009.1:0-156671 GCA_038252755.1 Polyangiales bacterium
GACACCTTCGTCAGCAGCCGCTGACCTTGTCGCAAGTGCGACACCGTCATGCCATCCGAGACCGCCCGCAGAATCATTGAGGAATGTGTGTCGCAAGTGCGACACGCTTTTGGCGCGTGCCGACACCCCTCGCCTTGAAAGGGGCGCGGTTCGCAACCGGCGTTCATCAAAGCGATGAGACCAATGACTCGCGGAAGGCGTAAGGGCGAGACCGCCGATTTTGGTTCAGCGGGCAATCCCAAGCGCGGCGAGCAATGGCTGTGGGTCGTCGCGAAGTGCGGCGCCGATGGCTGCGACGCCCGTCGCGCCCGCCGCCCGGCAAGCGCCGGCATTGGCCGCTGAAACGCCGCCGAGCGCATACAGGTGGCAGGCCGAGTGACGGGCTCGCAGCTGCTCGCCCAACACACCGAGCGCCCCGAGACCGAGCGCCGGGCGTCCCTTGCGCGGCTCGAGCACCGGCGACACCAACAGCGCGTCGACCTCTGCCAGCTCCGCCAGCTCTGCGGTCGCGGCTGCGTCGAGCGGCACCGCGTGCCAGGCGCGCGAGATCCGCACTTCGGCGCCAACCAGGCGCCGTGCCACGGTAGCGCTCACGCTCGCTTCGCCAAGATGCAGAGCGTCGGCTTCGAGCAGCAGCGCTAAATCGAGCCGATCGGCGACCCACAGCTGTTGCTGCGAGCTCCGCCGGATGTCCTGCAGCAGCCGACCGAGCGCCAGGCGCTGCTTGGCGCTAGCCGAGTGATCGCGCAGCAAAAGCGCGACACTGCCCGGTCGGGCGGCGTGGGCAAGTCGAGCGAGTCGCGCAACCAGTTGGTCGTGCGGTGCGACGCTCAAGTCCGTGATCGCCACCAGCCGCGCCACCGCTCCCGACCGCGTCTTCACGCAAGGCTCCGCGACGCTGTAGCCGCAGCGTTGAGCCCGCGAAGCACGCCGTACGCGAGGGCTGTCCCGAGCGAATCGGCCGCAAAGTCAGCCCAATCAGCCGAACGAAACACGGAGAACGACTGCAGCACCTCGAGCACTCCGCCCAAGGCCGTCGCGCACAGCGCAGCGTCGCGCGCCGCCGCCAGAGCAGGCCGCCCAAAATGGACCGCCACACGTGACAGCAGCCCCGCCAGTCCACCAAACGCAAAGCAGTGCCAAACTTTGTCGACCATCTCGAAATTCGGCCCCGGCAGCGAATCGAGCGGAATCAGACCGGCCCAAAACATGACCCCTAACGCGAACACGGCCGGCGCCACGTCGAGCGCAAGCCCGCGCGGTTTCTGCCAGGCTCGACCGATCGCGCCGATCACGCTTCGACGGCTTTCGAGATCTCTTCGAGCTCGCGAGCGCGGGTCTCCGGCAGCCACAGGAAGATCAGCACCAGAGCGATCAGCGGGAAAACGACGCTGAAGCGCAGCGGCACACCCCAGCCGTACTGTTCAACGAACTGCCCAATCGCGATCGGCGACAAGCAGTAGCCAATCCGGCCAATCAAGTTGTTGGACCAAGCCACAGCGTTGCCGCGCACCTCGGTCGGGAACAGCTCGGTCATGAAGGTATTCAACACCGTCAGGACCGCATTGATTCCGAAAATCCCGAGCGTCATGCACAGCAAGAGCGGGACGACACCCCAGAAGGTGTACGCGCCCAACACACCCAGTACGGTCGCGACGTAGATGATCAACGAACCGCGTCGCCGCCCGATCACGTCCAGCATGCGACCGGCAAAGAACACCAACGGCATCGAGACGACCGCCGCCACGCTGACAATCATCCCGGTCTGACCGTGAGTGAGACCGCGCTCTTTCAGCGCAAATTCTTTCCAGAAAGTGACCGCGTTGTTGGTGCAAATGTACGACAAAAACCAGATCGCCCCGAGCTGCAGCACCCGCCGGCGATGCGGTCCGCGCAAGATCTCGAACAGCGACCCTTGCTGAGGATTGTTGGCGGCGGCTTCAGTGAAGCGCTGCGTCTCCTTCAAGCCGCGACGCGCGTACATCACCAACAACAGCGGCACCACGCCGACCAAGTACACGCTCTGCCAGCCGAGCGACGTTTTGAGCAAGAACGGCACCACGCCAGCGCACACGATCGACCCAAGGCCGCCGCTGGCACTGACGACGCCGATCACCATCCCGCGCCGTTCAGCCGGATACTCCTCGGCCGCGACGACCATGCTGGTCGCCCATTCACCAATCAGAAAAATCCGCGCCACCATCTGCAGCAGGCCAAACAGCACGGCGCCGGGGTGGCCACCTAGCATGTTCGGCGCCCAAGCGGACAGAAACGTGAACAGCGCGTAGCCGGCGATCGTCACCGACAGCACCTGGCGGCGCCCCCAACGATCCGCGCGCCGCACCAGCAAATACGCCAAAATAGTGCCGAAATTGATCAGCGCGATCAACCACGTGCCCTGGCGTTCGGTGAGCCCGTAGGTGCCACGAATGCTGGTCAGCAGCTGACTGATCGCGAAAAAATCGTAGCCCTCGAAAAAATTGGCCACGCTCAAGAAGACGAACAGCCGCTTCTGGTACGCCGAAAAAGCCGATTGCACGATCTTACTCGATGAGGCCGGCTTCGGGACTCGAGGCATTGGCGTACAGCCGCTTGGGCATACGCCCCGCCAAGAAGGCTTTGCGACCCGCGCTGACAGCTTCGCGCATCGCCTCAGCCATCAGGATCGGGCGCTGGGCACCGGCGATCGCGGTGTTCATCAAGATGCCGTGGCAGCCGAGCTCCATCGCGATCGCGGCGTCGCTGGCGGTGCCTACGCCTGCGTCGACGATCACCGGCACGCTCGAGTTCTCGAGAATGATCCGCAAATTGTAAGGATTTCGGATCCCGAGACCGGAGCCGATCGGAGCCGCCAGCGGCATCACCGCGGCGCAGCCGGCGTCCTGAAGCTTCTTACAGATGATCGGGTCGTCGATGCAGTACGGCAACACCGTGAAGCCCTCTTTCACGAGCACCTTGGCGGCTTCCAGGGTTTGCTCGTTGTCGGGGTACAGCGTCTTCGCGTCGCCGATCACCTCGAGCTTCACGATTTCTCCGAGGCCCAGCTCGCGCGCGAGCCGCAGCGTCCGCACCGCTTCGTCCGCCGTGTAGCAACCAGCGGTGTTCGGCAACAGCGTCCAGCGCTTTTCGAGCAGCAAGCTCATCAGCGAACCCGCCGCGCGATCCTTCAAATCGACGCGCCGCAACGCCACCGTGATCAGCTCGGCGCCCGACGCCTCAAGCGCAGCGCGCGTCTCATCAACGTCCTTGTACTTCCCAGTCCCAACGATCAGCCGCGACCCAAAACTGAAGCGCCCAATCTGAAGCGAATCCGCCTGCGACATACCCCCCTTCGCTACCGCGGCCCCACCCCGCAAGCAACCCGGCCGGCGCCTGACCGATGGAGCAGGATGCAACAGGAAGGCGGGAAGGCGGGAAGGTTTTTGGATTGTTCAGAGCAGGTCATTGGCGCCTGCATCGAGGTACATCGGCACCTGGGGCCCGGGTTATTGGAATCCGCCTACGAGCAGTGCCTCGCCCACGAGCTCAAGCAGCTGGGGATTCCGTTCGTGCGCCAGCACCCCATTCCAGTCGCCTACAAGGGTCTGGCGCTCGACTACGGCTATCGGCTGGACTTCCTCGTCGCCGACGAGGTCATCGTAGAGCTCAAAGCGACGGAGCAATTACTCCCCGTTCATGAGGCCCAGGTCTTGACCTACCTCAAACTGACCGGATTCCGCACCGGCCTACTTGTCAATTTCGGCGCCGAAACCCTGAGACGAGGCCTCCGGCGCCTAACAAACAAATAAATCCTTCCCGCCTTCCCGCCTTCCTGTTGCCTCGATCTCGATCTCGATCTCAGACGAAGCCGGCTTTGCGCGAGGAAGAACCTTGCGTTTCTTCGACGGCGCCGGCGAAGCAGTCGGCCAGCGCGAGCACGAATAGCTCGCCTTTTTTGGTGCGAGCGTGAATCAAGGCCTGCTCTTGCTTCACGGCTTCAATGCGTTGCACGCTCAGCGTCGAGTTACCCGACGCCACGTACAGCGTGAGCAGTTTGCCCTCGGGCGGCGCCAGAAAGCCCTTCTCGTCCTTCTTGGCTCCGGAAGCTTCCATCAGCGCGGCCCAGTGTTCTTGCGTCATCCTCGAGGCTCCTTCACGGCAAGTTATGCGGAGGCCACCCGGTTGGCGTCAAGCGCCAAGCGGTCTGCTATGTTGCGCCGGGTCCATGGCCGAGCCGCAAATCCTCGTAGAAGAGCTAGAAAAGAGCTTTGGGGACACGAAGGTGCTGAGCGGCGTGAACATGCAGATCGAGCGCAGCGAGGTGGCCGTGATCATCGGCGGCTCCGGCGCCGGCAAGACAACCCTGCTCCGCGTCTTGATCGGCCTCGAGCGCCCGACCAGCGGCCGCGTTGTCGTGGCCGGCGTCGATTTGGCCGCGCTGTCCGAGCGTGAGCTCAACAAAGCGCGCCGAAAATTCGGCATGGTATTCCAGTACTCGGCCTTGCTCGATTCGATGAACGTGCTCGACAACGTGGCATTCCCCCTGCGCGAGCACACCAAGCTCAACGAGCGTGAGATCAAGGACAAGGTCCTCGACAAGCTCAAGGTGCTCGGCCTCGAAGGCACCTCGGAGCGCTTCCCGAGCCAGCTATCAGGCGGCATGCGCAAGCGCGTCGGATTGGCGCGGGCGCTGATGTTGGAGCCGGAAGTACTGATGTACGACGAGCCGACCAGCGGGCTCGATCCGATCACGACCCGCACCGTCGATGACATGATCTTAGAGACGCGCGATCGCTTCGGCGTGACCAGCGTCGTCATTTCGCACGACATGGCCGGTGCGCTGCAAATCGCCGATCGGATCTTCGTCTTGGACAAGGGTAAGGTCGCGGCGTCCGGCACACCGCGCGAGCTGGCCGAAGGCGACAACCCGATCGTGCGCAAGTTCATCGACTCCAGTGGCATCGCAACCGAACGCCTGCTCGAAGCCCATGATCGCCGTCAAAAGCCCGCGCAACACTAATGCAACGGCGCGACGTCCTGGTGTAGGCTCCGCCGCGTGACGGGAAAAACGCTTCTAGTAACTGGTGCGGCCGGCTTCATCGGCAGCCACACCGCCGAGACTTTGCTCGCGCGCGGTGACCGCGTGGTCGGACTCGACAACCTCAACGACTACTACGACCCGGCCCGCAAGCGCGCCAACGTCAAGGAGCTTCAAGCCCTGCCTGGCGCCGCTGAACGCTTCACGTTCATCGAGGGCGACATTCGAGACCGCGCGCTGGTCGGGTCGCTGTTCGAGAAGCACCAGTTCACTGGCGTCGCGCACCTCGCGGCGATGGCCGGCGTGCGCGTCTCGGTCGACGACCCGTGGCTGTACTACGACGTGAACCTGACCGGCACGCTGAACCTGCTCGACGCCACGCGCGCGCATGGCAAGCCCAATTTCGTGTTCGCGGGCACGTCCTCCGCCTACGCCAACACCCCACAAGTGCCGTTCATTGAGACGGACGCGGCTGATCGCCCGTTGGCCCCCTACCCCGCCAGCAAGCGCGCAGCCGAGCTGCTGGGTCACGCCTACCACCACATTCACGGCCTCGATTTCACGGCCCTGCGCTTCTTCACCGTCTACGGCCCGCGCGGCCGCCCAGACATGCTCGCGTACAAGCTCTTGGACGCCATGCGCACCGGCCAAGCCATGCCGCTCTACAACGGCGGGCAGATGCATCGCGACTGGACGTTCGTCTCCGACATCGTGCAAGGCATCGTCGCTGCGACCGACCGACGCCTCGGCTACGAAATCATCAACATTGGACGCGGTGAGCCGGTATTGCTGGCAGACTTCGTGCGCGACCTCGAGAAATTGGCCGGCCGCACCGCGCCCGTCAACCACGAGCCCATGATGCGCGCCGACGTCAGCTACACCTACGCGGACATCACCAAGGCCCGCAAACTGCTCGGCTACGAGCCCAAGGTCAGCGTGGCCGACGGCGTGAAGCAGTTCTACGACTGGTACTGCGCGAACGTCGGCAAGCCCGGAAAAAGTTCATAGCTTCGGGCCGCGCTGCAGCCTTCCTGCAGTGGTCTCGAGAGCGAGCGAGATTTCACAGGGAGACGGGGAGGTTGGGAGTCCTGCAGAGGACGCATTTTTTTGTTTTGGAGGACCAAAACCAAAAATATTTCTTTGGAGCCAATCAGGCGGCCACCAGAAGGACACAGCTCGCGCCTGACGTGAGGTCGTACGAGGCTGCACCAGCAAACAAGTCGGGCGCGCCGGGGCGATTCTTTCGCCACCACTTATCGATCCGGTACCGTGTCGGCGTCCCAGAAATTCTAAGAAGCGCCGGCTTTTCAGCCAGAGCGCGCGCGAGCAGCGAGCTCGTCCATCCGTACGGCGGCGTAACCCTTGCCGCGTAGCACGGTAACGGCCGCGTCGATCGCGTCGAGCTTCTTGGCCCACGGAATGCGCAGATCGCGTTGATGCTTGGCGAGCTCCGCGAGTCCGTCATTCTGATCGAGCGCATCGATGCCGTGCAACTCGAGGTTGACCAGCGGCTCGCCCGCAACGCCCTGCGCTAGCAAACGCGCGCCGAATGCACCCGCCAGCGTGAGCGACGTCCCGATGAACGGCAGGCGCGCGCGCCGAGTCACTTGAATCGGAATTTCCCAAATGCCGGTGCCCCGAAACCAATACGGCCGACCCGCGCGATACGGCACCGTCGGCGCGCGCAGCGCGTCGGGCCCGTCGATGATCGACTGCGATTTGCGGCCACGCGCCGAATGCGCAGCGAACGCGGCCGCCTTGAGCGCGTAGTACGAGGGGCACGGAAACACCGAGCTGTCGTAGGCAAAACCCTGCTCGAGCAGCAGGCTGAGCAGCGTGTCCGTTACCATGTAGCCCGGCGCACGAAAGCCGGTCGCCTTCGCACTCGCCTTATCTCGAATCGCCGCAACGCCGCGTTGAACCTCGCGCTCCATCTCGCTGAACGGGCGCCGAGTCAGGTCGTAAAAGTGAGAATACGAATGGCAGCCCAGCTCGTCACCGCCCGCCGCGAGTCGCGTCGCGGCCTCAGCGTTTTCCGCGATCTGCAAATCTTGCCCGACCACGAACCACGTCAGCGGAATGCCGCGTTGCTTCGCCCAATCGGAGAGTCGCGGAACCGCGCGACCGTAGACCGCACTCACCGCATCAGCGGCATCGAGCCCGTGAATCCGGTAGTAGTGATGAATCTCGTCTAAATCGACCGAGATGGAGAGCAGCACGCCTCGACCTTTAGCACGGCCCCCAGGCGTGAAGAGGGAGGCTCAATCACGCTCGCTTGGGGTGCTGGTCGGGCTTTTGGGGCAGTGCTAATGTTCAGCTCGGCATGAGCAAGCTACCCGTTGTCCTGCGACCCGGTGAAGACGGATGGATTGTCGCCGAGTGCCCCGTTTTGCCTGGATGCGTCTCCCAAGGCAAAACGCGCGAAGAGGCCCTCGCAAACATTTCCGAGGCGATTACCCTCTGCTTGGAGTCAGGCGACAAGCCCACTGGCGAGTTGGTGGACGTCACGGTGGCTGCGTAGGCGTCGGCGTGGTCGCTCCGCCGCTGCTGTCGGGCAAGGATTGTGTCTCCGCCCTCTCGCGCCTCGGCTACGTGCAGACGCGTCAACGTGGGATGGAGAGTTCTCCGCGCTTCTCGCCTAAATACGCACGCAGCGCTTAAGGACCCGTAAAGTACCGAGCCAGCAACAAAGCCTCGGCGGCGAAGTCGTCGCGTTTCGACATGTAGTCGGCATCGAACGGCGTCTGGGCGTGGAGGCACGAAGGTCCGGCTCTTAGAAGGGCGTTTCCCCTACGGGGGACGCAACTGGCGCCACGGGCAGCCGACCAGGCCGTATGGCAACACTTCCGGTGGCCGAGCCGACGCAGCCGCACGACGCGCTGTTCAAGCAGACGTTTTCGCAAGTGGCGCATGCCGCCGCGGAGCTGAGCGCGGTGTTGCCTATTGGCTTGGTCGCGCTCGTCGACTTCTCGACCCTCACGCTGACTGCCGGCTCGTACGTCGACAAAGCGCTCGTCGGCTCCCAGTCGGACTTGCTCTTCTCGGCAAAGGTCGCGGGCAAGCCGACGCTGCTGTACCTGCTGTTCGAGCACCAGAGCCAGCCGGACAAGCTGATGCCGCTGCGGCTTCTAGGCTACATCGTGCGCGTCTTGGAGCAGCACCTAGCCAACTTGCCCGAAGGAAGCGCGGCCCTGCCGCTGCCGGTCGTGATTCCGGTAGTGCTCCACCACGGCGAAGGTGGCTGGTCGGCCGCTCGGCGACTCGAGGATTTGTTCGATCCAGACCTCGTGGCGCAGGCAGGCCTAGGCGAGCTGATTCCGCGGCTCAGCTTCGTGCTCGACGACTTGACCGAGCTGAGCGACGAGGCCCTCGAGGCTCGGCAGCTCGCCCTGGAACCACTGCTCGCGCTCTGGGCCCTACGCGACGCACGCAGTCGAAAACGGCTCGAGCAAGCCCTCCAGCATTGGGTGCCTGTACTCGGTCAGCTCTTCGATGGCCCAGGCGGCCCGCAGGCACTCTGGACCCTTTTCCACTATATACTCGCCGTAGCCGACGAAACAGCCGCGCAAGCGCTCAGCCGCGCCCTAGAGGCCACCAAGCCGCAAATCAAGGACCCCCTCATGACGACCCTCGCCGAAAGATGGATTGCTGAAGGCCAAGCCCGGGGCAAAGCTGAAGGCAAAGCTGAAGGCAAAGCTGAAGGCAAAGCTGAAGGCAAAGCTGAAGGCAAAGCTGAAGGCAAAGCTGAAACCCTGCGCAAGCTGCTCACGCTGAAGTTCGGAGACCTTTCGGAGGCTGCCTCGCGAAGCTTGGCTGCTGCGTCCGAGCCGCAACTCGACCGCTGGATTGAACGAGTCCTCACCGCCGAAACGCTCGACGACGTCATGGTTTGAGGCGGCTGCTGG
Organism: Polyangiales bacterium; assembly: GCA_038252755.1. Taxonomy (GTDB): domain Bacteria; phylum Myxococcota_A; class Polyangia; order Polyangiales; family Polyangiaceae; genus PMG-095. The sequence continues at coordinate 8,923 of JBBSAB010000009.1, forward strand.
CGCATTGTCTTCAAGCCGTTCCGCGCGCATCGGTTTGCGAGTGGTCCGAGGGCGCGGTGGGGGCTCAGCGGGCCTGAAGCCCTTGCGCTGTGCGCCGTAATGTTTCTGCGCTAGAAAACCGATCGCTCGATGCAGAATACTCACAACGAACCCATACGGGTGATGCACTTGATCACCGGCCTGGGCGTTGGCGGCGCGGAGACGATGCTTGCCAAGCTCTTGGGCGCGACCACACGAAGCCGCTTTGCGTCGAGCGTGGTGTCGATGATCAAACCCGGCCCACTCGCTCAGACGATTCAAGACTCCGGAGTTCCCGTGCACAGCCTGGGACTCACGCGGGGCATGCCGAGGCCTGGCGCGCTACCAGCGCTGCTCAAGCTCATCCGCGATTTTCGCCCCGACGTCCTACAAGCCTGGATGTATCACGCCGACATTCTGGGCCTTCTGGCCGCTCGTGTGGCGCTCGTCCCGGTATTGGTGTGGAACATTCGTTGCTCGAACCTGGAGTTCCGCAATGTAGGCCTTAGCCTTCGTTCGGTCTTCGCGGCGCATGGAATCTTGTCGCGTTTTACGAGCGCCACGGTCGTCAATTCAGCGGCGGGAATGAGCTTCCATCAACACCACGGGCACCACCCTCCGCGTTGGGAGCAGATACCCAACGGTTTCGACTTGGCCCGGTTTCGCGCCGACGAAGGCACCCGAACGCGGGGGCGCGCGGAGCTCGGGCTGAGCGCTGACGATATCGCGATTGGGATGGTTGCGCGCTTTGACCAAGTCAAAGATCATGCAACCTTCTTGGCGGCCGCGAAGCTCCTCGGCGACCGTCAGCCGAGGGCCGTTTTCGTACTGGCCGGAACGGGCATGACGAAGGACAACGGCGCCATCATGAAGCTGATCCAGGACGCTGGGCTCGGCCCGCGCGTCCGGCTGCTCGGCGAGTATGGCGACCCTTCTCGACTGTTCCCTTGTCTCGACATCGCCACGCTCTGCTCGCACACGGAAGGATTTCCGAACGCGGTGGGTGAAGCAATGAGTTGCGAGCTCCCCTGCGTGGCAACGGACGTCGGTGATTCAGCTTTGCTCATCGGCGATTGCGGACGACTCGTCCCGCCACGCGATCCGAATGCGGTCGCACAAACCTGGATGGATCTCATCGCGCTCGGGGAGACCGGTCGACGACAATTGGGCGCGGCCGCACGCGCCCGAATTGAAGAACGCTATTCGTTACCGCGCATCGTTGCAGCCTACGAAGCTCTGTACACGGAGCTAGTCCAATCGAGAGCGCGGGCAGGCTGAGATCAACACCTGAGGCGGCGCGAGCAACGGCATCGCCTCAAGAGCCCACCCCAAGCAAGGCACGGTACCAGGCAACCTGTGCTTCCCAGATGCCCTCGGGTCGATAGTCTGCAAGCGCTCGCTTGCGACCTTGCGCCCCCAGCCTCTTGGCCAGGGCGGGCTCATTCATCAATCGAGCGAGTGCGTCGGCAAGCGCCGAGGCATCGCGCGGTTCCACCAGCAAGCCTGTTTCGCCGTGTACGACAGCATCGGTCGAGCCGCCGACTCGAGCAGCGACCACCGGCAAGCTCATTGCCGCGGCCTCCATCGGCACATTGGGAAATCCCTCTCGAAGACTGGGAAACCCAACGATATCCATGGCGGAATACAGCGGCGCTGCTTGACCCCAATCCGTACGCGTTACCCTGACTCGAGGATCGGAGACCAGCCCCTCTCGCACGCGACGAGGTAACGGATCGCCGTCTTCGAACGGTCCAACCAAGAGCAGAAAGGCCGCGGTGAATTGTTGGCGCAGTCGAGACCAAGCGTCGAACAGCGTCTCGATGCCCTTGTCGCGCACCAGCCGGCCCACGAACCCGATGACGATGCTGTCCGCTGGAATGCCTAGTGATCTCCGGAACTCCAAGCGGGCCTGAGTATGGCTCGCCGGATTGAAGCGTCCTTCGGCATCCACGCCGTTGCTACTGCCGTGCGCCAGAACGTGCGTTTTTTCGCGAGAGCAGAAGCGTTCCTCCACGAGCGTCTCGCGTACCGATTCCGACACACAGAGCACGTGAGTCGAGAGCGAACAGCTCACTCGCGTAGCTGCCGCTGCAGCAAGCGATCGCGCCTTCGCGCCGGTGGCATGAGCCAGGCCCCGAACATGGTGAACTCGCACGCGCGTTCCGCACAGCCTTGCGGCCATCATTCCAACCAGCGCCGCCTTGGGGGTTCCGGCCTGAACGAGGTCCGGACGGAGCCGAGCAAGCAAGCGCCTGGCGCGAACAACCGAAGCGAGGTCCGCGACCGGCGCCAAACTTCGATTCATCTCCACCGAATGCAACGTGACCCCCGCGTCCACTTCTGGACGCGGCTCGCCACCGAATGAGGCCACCACGTGAACATCGAAGCCCGCCCGCACACAAAATCCTAGTTGCCCACGCATCAGCGACAGAGTGGCGGGCACCGTGATGATCTGAACCAAACGCGGTCGCGAGGAGAACATCGGCTACAGGCGCCTCAGCTCGGCGAGAGTCCGCTCCGCGAGGGCTCCAAGCGAATAGCGCTCCTCAATTCTCGTTCGCGCCGCTCGTCGCATTGATTCGGCGTCGGACTCGACCCGGGCGAGCAACGCTTCGATCGCTCGGGCTAGCGCTGGAGGGTCCGCCACAGGTGCCTGCTCCCCGGTATCGCCGACGATGTCGACGGCGTCTCCCACGTTGGTCACGGCGCACGGGACCCCGCAGGCCATCGCTTCGGCGACGACGTTCGGAAAGCCTTCGCTGTGAGAACACAGCACATGGACATCGAGAGCGCTGTACACCGCCGACAGGTCATCGCGGGGGCCTTCAACCTTGAAGCGATCCGCCATACCGAGTCGCGCCGCCTCACCCCTCAGCGCAGCGGCCTTGGGCTCGTCGACCCCGATGCAAACGAAGCGCAGACGCGCGTCTCGGGAATGAAGCGCCTGCGCGGCGGCAACAAAGACCTCGTGCCCTTTCACCGGATCGGCTCTCGCCACAATGCCAATGAGACACTCGCTATTTTGAACACCCCATTCTCGCCGCAAGCGCTCGCGCCCAGCAGCATCCGGGTGGTAGCGGTTCACGTCGATCCCGTTGGGCACGAAGACGACCTTCTCCAGCGGAAATCCGCGCACCCCCAGATCACGGCGTCCCGCCTGAGAATTGACGATGATCAGATCTGGCGAGGTCGAGAGCCGACCCTCCAATCTGTAAACCAACTTGCTCACCCAATCATAGGCGTCCAGGTCCATACAAGCCGACCTCACTCCCCAGACCATCCGCATGTTCGGGAATAGCGGTTTGATGGCCGAGCCCAATAAGTTCGGCGACACCACGAAACCGTAAAGGATCCTCGGCCTTTCCTCGCGGAGCGCTCTGATGAAGCGCAACGTAAACCCCGCCAAGTCCCAGCGCCCCGCCTTGTTGAGAGCGATGACACGAACGCCTGCCTCAGTCAGGTCTTTCTCGAAAGGGCCGCCCGCGTAGAACACCAGCACCACCACGTCTACCCCTGCGCTCTTCAGCACTCGAGCCAGCAGCACCAACTGGCGCTCGGCGCCGCCGCGTTCCAGTGAACGCACCAGGAGGGCAACCTTCACGAACCGGTCTCCCTCAACAGCTGGGTCACGAGAATCGCGCTGCGTCCCATGCGGAGCCCATGAGAGAAACAGTAGTGACCCGGGCAAACCAGCGCAACAGTTGCGCTCGCCTGACACATCCCGTCACTCACCGGCCGCTCGGCATCATGGTATTCATGGCGGCCCGTCCGTCAGCGACACTAGGCGAGAGCGGCCGGCGCTGCCCGGCAGTGAACGCTGCCACGCGGGCGGGTGCTCGAGCCATCAGCGCCAGAAGCAAGACCGCGAAGAACGGAATCAGCGGCATTCGGTAGCGCGACAGGGTCCCCATATTGGTCGTCGCGAGGCCGACGCAGGTACCGAAGACGAGCACGAACATCGCACAGAAACTCAAGAATGGCCTCCGGATCAGCTCGGAGAACGACGAAAGGATCCCCCGGCGCACCAGCACCAGCACCGCGCCGATCAACAACAACGTCATCTCGAGCGCGGTGGCCAGAACGATGGGGGCATTCACCTCGAAGAGCAGCGGACGAAACAGCGCCGTGAGCAAGCCCAGCGGAGCAAGTGCCGCCTGGCCTGCAGGCGACCCGGCACTCAGCCCCAGCGAATAACTGCTACCACCGTCGATTCTGGCTCCAACGCTTTGCAGTCCGGCGATCTGATCGAGCAGCACATCAGCCCCAAACCGCGGAAGTAAGGCGCCGGTAGCCGCCACGAGGGCAACCGCGGCGACTCCCACCATCACCACGTGGCCAGCCGTGAACGCGATATCGCCACGCTGTTCGCGGACTTTGCGAACGAAGTGCCACACGACCGCGGCGATGCCAAGTGCCGGAAAAATGTAGCCCTTGATCAGAATGATATCGAAGCAGCCCAACCCAATCATCGCTGCGGCGAGCAAACGGCGCCTGCGCTTGATGAACTGATGCAGGCCGTACGTCACGACTAGCAGGCCAATCATCGCGATCGGTTCCTTCAGCAGAGAACACGACCAGAAAAGCGCAGAGGGCAGCAATGTGCAGGCAACCAGCAGCGGTCGACGGGGGATGTCCGGAACCTCCTCGCGAACAACCAGGTAGAGCAGCACTTTGGACCCGAACGCCGCGACAGCGATCAGCGCACACGCCGCATGCAAAGAATCGAACAAGAAGTACATCGCAAAGCCGGCGATCCCCTGCATTGAGCCCGTGCTGCCGTTCCCAATCGGGATCGGAATCGGAATCGGCTCGCTGTAGTGCAGGATCACACCAAACAGGCGAGGTGCCATTGCCCAAAAGTCCGCGCGCAAGCGATTGGCGGCGAGCAAGCCGAAGCGGTAGTACGACATCATGTCGCCGTAGCCGTAGTAGAACTTCGTGATCCAAATGTTCACGAGTGCCGAAGCCTGATGGGCCAAAAAGCTCCACCATAGGAGCTGCCGTTCGTCGGGGGCGAAGCGAGCGATGAAACGCGCGACAAGCGGAACGCAAATCAGCAGAACGGCAAACGTCGCAACCAGGTCGATCATGGGAAGGGCTCAGGCAGCGTGATATCACGAGGGTAGCGAGAGGGCCGCGGTGGAGCCCTCAGGCGTCAAAGCCGAAACTGGCCAACGTGCCAAGGTAGTCGATGCGAGCCGTCCACCTTGACTCGCCAAAACCCAGGCCCGAAAGACGTGCTCGCATGCTATTGCAGCGGAGTATTGTCAGGTTTTCGTCGAATTCGCGGGCATGCTGACCGCTCAGCCCGAACGCTCCGGCTCTGGGCAGAGGCGGGCGTAGCCGCCACCGCTCTTGTGACCGCTCTTGCGCTAGGCGGGGCCCACATTTGGGTTGTTTTGGTGGGCTGCCTGACGATCGCGACCTGTGGCGTACTCGGCCTAGCCGGTGGTGCACTACGCCGCATTCCGGCCCCGGTGTGGGTGCTCGCGGGGCTCGGGCTGTACTCCTTGCTGCAGTCGATGCCGATGCCGATGCCTTTGCTGGAGAGGCTCAGCCCATCCGCCGCGATCGCATGGAGCCGCTCCCTCCTGCCCTTCTCCGAGCAGGTCCGCTTCGGAAGCTTGTCCGTAGACCCGGGGGCCACAACTGTCGAGGCGGCAAAATGGCTGGCATACGCGGTAGCGTTTTGGCTTTCCGCCGGGTTTGGGCGCCGTCGAGGGGCAAGAGCCGTGATTGGGTTTGTCTTCTTGTGCGCACTAGCGGTCGCGCTGGCCACGTTGGGGCATGGGCTGGTTGGGGCGACCCGAGTTTTCGGTGTCTATGAGCCGCAACTCGGCACGTCGAGCGCTCACGTGGGGCCAATGCTCAACCCCAACACCTTGGTGGGGTACCTCAATTTGGGAGCCTTCTGCGGCTTCGGTTTCATGCTGTCGGCTTCGGATCCGCTGCGACGCTGGCTGTGGGGCGCCGGTACGGCGTTCATCGTCAGCAGCGGCATACTCAGCGGGTCGCGCGGCGGAGTTGCGGCACTGACACTGGGGGTCTTGGTGCTTGCCGCCTATGCCTTATGGCTACGCAGACAGCCCGGCAACGCTCGCCGCTTCCGGTGGTACGATTGGTGCGGCGCCGGTTCCGCACTAGCGGCCGCGGGTCTATTTGCGATCCTCGGCGCTCGCGATTCCTGGTTCGACCTCACGCACGGTGATCTGAGCAAGCTACAGATGAGCACCTGGGTGCTGCCGATGCTGCGCGATTTCCCCGTATTCGGCATTGGGCGTGGAGCCTTCGAGACCGCCTTCCCGTTCTACAAGCAGGTGTCGGACAACATCATTTATGCCAACCCCGAAAACATCGTGGCGCAATGGCTCTCCGAGTGGGGGCTACTTGCCGGAGGGCTCGGCATCGCCTCGCTTTTGTGGCTGCTTCGCCCGTCTCGAATCGGCGTTGGTCGCCAGCCGTTGGCCTCCGCGGCGGCGATTGGCGTTGCGTCGCTGCTCGTTCAGAACCTGCTCGATTTCAGCTTAGAACTGTTTGCTCCCATGCTGGCGACGGTGCTGATTCTGGGTGCCTGCTGGGGACAACATGACGCCCGCGTCAGAGTCGGGCATGGCTCGAACGCGCCGGCGCAAAAGCTACCCGCCGCCGTGCTCGTTGCTCTGACGTTGGTTGGCGTTGGGTTAGCCGCCACCAGGGGTAGTCACCCCGTTTCGCTGGAGCGCCTTGCGCTTCAGTCGCAGTACGCACAGCTTAATCCGAAGCACGCGGCAGACACTCGAGCCATGTGGTCTGACCTTCGGCTGGCCATTCAGCGCCACCCGGCGGAACCTTACTTTCCAAGATTGGCGGCCGCGCTGGCGCTGCGGGTTGGGAACGTCGAACCCCTACCCTGGATCGGACGTGCGCTGGAGCGCGGACCGGTCGACAGCCGTACGCACTGGCTGCTAGCGAGAGCGCTACAGACCCACGGCTTTCTCCAGCAGGCCTTGCTAGAAGCACGGCTTGCCGTCGAATACGACGAGGACCTCGCGGCAACGGTCGGCGCGACCGTCGCCCATTGGTCACTCGATGCGAACGACATTCGCAAGGCCGCGCCGCGCGGCCACGCCGGCGCCCAGGTGCAACTTTCAGCCGCGCGCGCGCTGGCTCCAGAGCAAACTCGCCTGCGTCAAGACCTCTATCTTGGCGCGATTCACGATGACCCGAGTTTCGCCGCCGCCCACCGCGCCCTGGCCGAGGAGTTGCTCTTCGGCCTTCAAGGCAACCGCTATCAGGGTGACGAGCGAGCTCGTCGTGAGGCTCAGGTCGTCCAGCAAGCGGCGCGCCTCGCCACGTTGAAGCCCGAGTCTGCCGATTCGAGCGAGGTGCTCGCAAAGCTCTACACCCTGAGCAATCAGATTGAAGAAGCGGATCGGATGCTGAGCCCGCGCTGCCCTAAATTGGCCACGGGGGAGCGGCTAAAATGTTGGCGTGCTCTGCTGGCCACCGCCAGATCGCAGCCCGGCCATCGTCAACTGGTCGAGCGGGTCTCACAACAGCTCGTGAAAGCGGCCTGCGGCTTCGAACAGGACTGTCAGCGCGCCTTGTTGCAGGCAGGTGAGTCTATGGCCGGGCTTGGCAATTGGCCCGAAGCATTGGACTACTTTCAGCGCGCAGCGCGAGAGGAGCCGACGGTCGCGTCCCTGCTCAAGGTCTCGGAGGCGGCGACCGCGCTGGGGCGCTTGCCAGTAGCCGACCGCGCGCTGGCACTTGCCGCCAGTCACGCCCGCGCCAACCCCGGACTACGAGCCCAAATCGAGGCAAAGCGGCAGTCTTTATTGCAAACCTCCGCACATTAGGCCAGCCTGCCGGCCCATTCGTGAATGGCGGGGTTCAGCGTTGCAACTGAACCACGGCCACCGACCGAACGCCCCCAACCCATGGCGTGCTACCTGAGGACCCGTGAATCCAGCGACACCCGTTTCCGAGCTGCCGGACGTTCGCCTCTCCGCCCTCACCCTGTGGCTGGCCATTCGGAAGAATCGACTACTCGTGGCGATCTTGACCGCGTTGGTCACAGCCGGGATGGCTTTCTATACTCTGGGGCAAACGAAAATTTTCGAGGCTACCGCGACGATCGTGTTCGATCCGAACGTGCCGCGCCCGCTTGGTGATCAGCCAGGTAATAGCGGGAGCGACCAAAGTTCCTATTGGAACAACGTCGAATACTACACGACGCAAAACTGGATGATTCGTTCGATGCGTGTCGCGTCGCAGGTGGTTAAGGACCTCGAGCTCAATAAAGACCCCAATTTCCTGGCCAACGTTCCGGCCGGTTCGCTAAAAAAAGAGGCTAGCGGAAGCGTCGAAGACACCGCTGCAATCCTCATGAAGCGGCTCAAAGTCGAGCCAATCAAGGATAGTCGGCTTACGACCGTTTCCTTGCGCGACGCAGATCCCAAGCGGGCGCAGCACATTCTGAGTGCGGTCGTGGACACCTACACCCAGGACAACTTGGATGATGTGTTCGAGTCGGCAACAACAGCCGCGGACTGGCTCCGCGGCCAGGTCGGGGGCCTGCGTAACGATCTCGAGTCGAGCGAGCTGGCTCTTCACCAGTTCAAAATGGATCGCAACATCTTGTCGGTGTCGATTGACGATCAGTCGAACATGTTGCGCGCGGAAATGACGCAGCTGAATCAAGCGCTGACCGAGCGGCGGACTCAGCGAGAAAGAGTCGTTTCGCGGCTGGCAGAATTGCGCAAAGTCCCAGCCGACAATCCCGCCGAGCTGCCCGCACAAGAGTTGCTTGCCAGCGCTACCCTTGGCAGCCTTCGCGGGCGTTTTGTCGACGCCGATCGCGCGCTCAAAGCACTGCAGGCCGAAGGGCGAGGCGAGAATCACCCGTCAACCCGCTCGGCTCAGGCACAGCTCGATTCAGTGCGCGCTGCTCTGCTGGCGGAGGTCAAAAACATCCAGGAGTCTTACGCGCGCGACGCCACAGGCTTCGAGCACGAAATCGCCGGCCTCCGAGGCCTCTACGACGCAGCCGAGAAGCGAGCCCTCGATCTAAATCTGCTGGAGATCGAATACGGTCGCTTGCGCCGCGGCAAGGAAACCAACGAAAAGCTGTTCTCGCTGGTCATCGAACGCTCCAAGGAGACGGACCTGACACGTGCACTGCGTATCAACAACGTGCGTGTCGTCGACAGACCGCTAGTGCCCCAGTTGCCGGTCACGCCAAACGTACCCCTCAACATCGCCGGCGGAGTCGCCGCAGGTCTTGCGCTGGGGCTCTTGGCGGCAATCGGCAAAGAGCAACTCGATCGGACATTGAAGGCTCCGGATGAGGTCGAGCGCGAGCTCGGTGCGGTGCTGTTAGGCGTGCTCCCTGCCGCCCCGTTAGCACCCGCGCAAGCAGGACGACGCGGCGCCCGCGAAGCACGCAGGCGAGCGGCCGCAGCTGAACCAGACCACGTGCCAATCGAGCTAACGGTGCATCTTCGCCCAACGAGCGGCCATACCGAGGCGGCGCGGGCGATTCGCACGAACATCGTGTTCATGTCGCCGGACAACCCGCACAAAACGTTGCTCATCACCAGCGCCGTGCCGTCGGAGGGTAAGACGACGGTCGCTTGCGCCATTGCAACGACCATGGCTCAAGCCGGCCAGCGCGTGGTGCTGGTCGACTGCGATCTGCGCCGCCCGCGGCTGCATTCGGTATTCCGCCGGCGAAACGACTTCGGCGTGACCTCTGCGCTGCTGGACCGCAGCGTTCAGGATGCCATCGTCTTCGAGACCGAGGTCCCCAATCTTTGGCTTGCACCTACCGGCCCGATTCCTCCCAATCCTGCGGAGCTACTGCACAGCGACGCCTTTCGCGGCGTACTCAACCGACTCCAGGAACGCTTCGACCGAGTGATCATCGACAGCCCACCGATCATCGCCGTCACCGACGCGGCTGTTTTGTCTACCCTGGTCGACGGTGTCGTGGTGGTCGTGCGAGCCTCCAAGACGACCAAGGAGCTGGTGCGTCGCGCACTGAAGTCGCTGCGCGACGTGGGTAGTCAGCTCGTAGGGGTCGTGCTGAACGCAGCAGACGTCGAGGATGATAGCTACAGCGCGTACAAGTATTACTCGTACCGTGGCGAGGGCTACAGTTCGAAGGCGCCGCCCGGGCCTCCCTCGCCCTCCGCGCCTCCCGCGCCAGAGCGCGCAGAGCCGACCCATCACATCAATCCAAGCTGATCAGAGACGTCACATGGGGCAAAGCGGCTGGCGACTCGCCATCAAACGCAGTATCGACATTTTTGGCGCGGCCGGCGGACTCTTGGTGTTGGCACCCGCTGCAGCGCTGAGCGCGCTCGCCGTTCGCTGCTCGATCGGCAGCCCGATACTGTTCAAGCAACAGCGCCCCGGCCGGAATGGCAAGCCGTTTGTGCTTTTCAAGTTTCGGACGATGCTCGACACCGTTGACGCCGACGGCAAGCCTCTTTCGGACGATGCTCGACTCACAAAGACGGGTAAAATGCTCCGCGCGCTCAGCCTGGACGAACTGCCGCAGCTTTGGAACGTGCTGCGAGGTGAGATGAGCCTGGTTGGTCCTCGGCCGCTCTTGATGCAGTACCTGACGCGTTACACGCCGCGTCAAGCTCGCAGGCACGAGGTACTGCCAGGCATTACCGGCTGGGCTCAAGTCCACGGGCGCAACGCGCTCACTCACGAGCAGAAATTCGAGCTGGACGTTTGGTACGTGGAAAATTGGTCGGTTCACCTGGACGCGCAAGTCCTATGGCTGACGCTGAGCACGTTGCTGCGACGCTCCGGAATTGCGGCTCCCCAGCACGCTACGATGCCCGAGTTCATGGGTGCTTCCAATGGCTAGGATCTACCTTTCCCCTCCCCACATGACTCCCACCGAGCGCGAGCTTTTGCTCGACGCCTTCGACTCCAATTGGGTTGCACCGCTCGGTCCGCACGTCGATGCGTTCGAGCGCGAAGTGGCAACGGCTGTTGGAGCCAAGGACGCGGCAGCACTGTCCAGTGGGACGGCCGCACTCCACTTGGCTTTGGTGCTACTCGGTGTCGGTCAGGGCGATGAGGTCCTCGTCTCCAACCTGACGTTCGTTGCTTCCGCCAATGTGGTCCGATACGTGGGCGCATTGCCGGTTTTTGTAGGCTCGGCAGCAAGCACGTGGACTCTCGATCCGGACCTGCTGGAGGAGGCATTCGCCGACCGGGTCAAGCGCGGGCGGCGACCCAAAGCCGTGATCGTCGTCGACCTCTATGGCCAGTGCGCGGACTACGATCGGATCCTTGCGGTCTGCGCGCGCTACGATGTCCCGGTAATCCAGGATGCAAGCGAGTCGCTCGGCGCCACCTACCGCGATCGTCCCGCGGGCGTACAAGGCGTACTGGGCGTTTTCTCGTTCAACGGGAACAAGATCATCACGACCAGCGGCGGAGGAATGCTGGTATCGGACCGAGTTGACTGGATCAGCAAAGCTCGACAATTGGCCAGTCAAGCCCGTGACCCTGCCCCGCACTACCAGCACTCGCAGCTCGGCTACAATTACCGGCTCAGCAACCTTTTGGCCGCAGTCGGCCGAGGCCAACTCCAAACGCTGCAAGCCCGAGTCGCAGCGCGGCGTGGCAACTTCGAATGGTACGCGCGCGAGCTCGCATCGGTCGAGGGTTGGCAATTCATGCCCGAAGCCGAATACGGTCGCTGCAATCGCTGGTTGACGTGCGGCACCCTGGCGCCTGAAATGAGCGTCGACCGCCAGCGTGTTCTCGACACCCTGGACCAGGATGAAATCGAGTGCCGGCCGGTGTGGAAGCCTATGCACCTGCAGCCGCTCTACGAGGACTGCCCCAATTATGGAACCAGCGTGGATCGTCGCTTGTTTGAGACAGGGCTCTGTTTGCCGAGCGGCAGCAACCTAACCGACGAAGAACGAGGCCGAATCTCTCGCGCGTTGCAGGCCGCGTTCAACACGGGGGGCACATGAGCCGCCGAGTAGTAGTGCTGCGGGCGCTCCAAATTTTCTTCGATTTGTTGGCGTTGTCGGCCGCCTTGGCGCTAGCTTTCTACGCCCGTTTCGAAGGCATCGTCTCGGAACAGATGCTCAAGCGGCTGATCGTGCAGGGGCCGTACGTGGTCGGCCTGCAATACGCCTTGCTCACCGCGTTCGGCATTCCGCGCTTCTCGTGGCGCTACATTGGCCTGCGCGAGGCGATTCGAATCGCCCAAGCCGTGGCGTTCGGCGCCGGGTTTCTCGCAGCAATGCGGCTGGTGGCCGGGCAATTTTTCCGCAGCGATGGGTATGCCCAATTCGCCTACCTGCCTTACGGCGTGATTGTCATCGACGGCACTCTCGCTTTGCTCGGGGTCGCAGGGCTGCGCGTAGCACGAAGGATTTTCACGGAACGAGCCGAAATTCGTGCACTACGACCCAACGCCAAAGAACAAGTGCGAACGCTGTTGGTCGGCGCCGGACGGGGCGGCGTCATGGTCGCGAAGGAGATTACCGGACGACCCGAGCTGGGCATCGTTCCAGTCGGTTTCATCGATGACGATCCACTCAAGCACGGCAGCGTGGTGCATGGCATTCCCGTGCGCGGCACGACGCGCGACCTAGCACGCATCGCTCGTGACCGCGGCGCCGAGCAGGCTATCATTACGGTCGCGAACGCGCCTGGGGCAGTCGTGCGCAATATCTCCGAGGCTTGCAAGCAGGCGGGGCTGCAAGTGAAGGTCATCCCCGGGCTGTTTCAGCTGGTCGGCGGCGAATTGAACCTCACTCGCATTCGCGACGTGGCGATCGAAGACCTTTTACGGCGTGAAGCGGTCGTCTTGAACGACGCCGCCATCGCGGCCGACCTCAAGGACCGCGTCGTGATGGTAACCGGCGCTGGTGGCAGCATTGGCTCCGAGATCTGTCGCCAGGTCTGCCGATTCGGACCGAAACGACTACTCTTGGTCGAACGTTCGGAGAACGCGCTCTTCGAAATCCATCGCGATTTGCGGGACGCGTTCCCCGACGTCAGCGTCGAACCCTGCTTGGCCGACATCTGCGACCACGCCAGAATCGAAGGCTTGTTCGAGGCTCACGTGCCGCACGCGGTGTTCCACGCTGCTGCGCACAAGCACGTGCCGATGATGGAATGGAATCCGCACGAAGCCGTCAAGAACAACGCCCTCGGAACTCGCGGCCTGGCCGACATTGCACACAGGCACGACGTCTCTGTCTTCGTGATGATTTCGACCGACAAAGCCATCAATCCAACCAGCGTCATGGGCGCAACCAAACGCGTAGCAGAGCTCTACGTCCAGGCGCTCGGCAAGGCCAGCAGCACCCGCTTCGTCACCGTCCGCTTCGGCAATGTCCTCGGGTCGAATGGCAGCGTCGTGCCGATCTTCAAGGCACAAATCGCGCGCGGCGGACCGGTAACCGTCACGCATCCCGACATGAAGCGCTACTTCATGACGATTCCCGAAGCTTGCCAACTGGTGCTCGAAGCCTCAGCCATGGGCAGAGGCGGCGAGATTTTTATTCTGGACATGGGCGACCCAATCCGAATCGTCGACCTCGCCAAGGACCTGATCCACCTGTCGGGATTCAGCGAGAACGAAATCGAAATCGTCTTCAACGGCGTGCGTCCCGGCGAAAAACTGTATGAAGAGCTGGCAACCCTGCACGAAAATGCCGAGAAGACTCGACATCCCAAGATTCTGATCGGCACGGCCCAAGCGCTTCCCCTCGAACAGATGCAGGCGACGCTTTCGAACCTTTCGACGGTGGTCAAGGGCGCGAACGACGCGGAGTTGAGGCTTTCACTTCGGGAAATCGTTCCGGAGTACGTGGGCCACGCCAGCGCACCGCCGCCGGCCGCGCCGGAATCGTCGAAAAACCTACCCGCCGCTGCGGTCTCGGGAGACCCCCGGTTACAATCGGCGTCTTGAGTGAAGTCACTCCGCCCCTGTCCGACGGCCTTGCGATGCCTGATTCATCCATGATACCCGCGCAGAGCATGGTTGGTCTCGCGCGGCGACTGAAGGCAGCAATCCCCATTCCGTTGAAGGCGGCCGTCCGACGCTCACTCGGTCGCTTGCGCGGCGCCGTTCTGGCAAGCCCATTGTACTGTCCGGTTTGCGCGACGAAGGTGGCGGCGTTCATCCCGCTCGCCACGGCAATGCCGAACCTGCAGCAAGAGCTGGAGGACGCAGGTTATGAGCTCCTGGACGCGGCGGAAACACTCAATCGCGAGGGCTACTCCTGTCCCGTTTGCGGGTGTTCCGATCGAGATCGGCTCTATGCCCTATGGATAGACGGTTGGCTTACTCAGAACAGGTCGAGCGCTCCAACAAAGTTGATCGATTTTGCGCCGTCCAGTGGCCTTGCTCGCTTCCTGCGCAAACGCTTTCAGTATCGCTCGGCCGATCTTTTCTCGCCGCACGCTGATGACCAGATTGATCTCCAGAACATGGCCGCGTACGCGGACGGCCGGTTCAATGCGTTCGTTTGCTCGCACGTGCTTGAACACGTTGCGGACGACATGAAGGCCATGCGTGAGCTTCATCGCATCCTTGTTGTCGGAGGCTGGGGGATCGCCATGGTTCCTATCAATTCGCGCGCGAACGAAACTGATGAGGAAACCGAACCGCTAACCGCTCGCGAGCGCATTCGCCGTTTCGGTCAAGCAGATCACTTACGTTTCTATTCGGCGCGCGATTTCAAGCAGCGGCTGACCGCAGCAGGTTTCCGCGTAGAACTTGTTAAGGCGACGGACCTAACCAGTCAGGATCCCGCGCGATTTGGGCTCTCGTCCCTTTCTGTCCTGTACATCGTACACAAGTGAGCCCATGCCGCACTTGGCGATGAATTCCTCGAGTTTCGAGTCCGTACCCCGCGTGAGCGTGTGCGTCATCTCGTACAATCACGCAGCCTTCATCGAACGCGCACTGCGTAGCATCGCGGCACAAGAGACACCGTTTCCTTTCGAGATTGTACTGGCCGATGACTGCTCAACGGACGGGACCAAGGAGCTTGCCGAAGCTACCGCGCGTCAGTGCTCTGTGCCATTCAGACTCCTCCCGAGGGCGCGGAATCTTGGACCGAAGGACAACTTTCTCGACTTGTTGGCAGCGGCACGCGGTCGGTACGTGGCGTACTTAGAAGGCGACGATCAGTGGCTAACTACGTCTAGACTCGCGGAGCAGGTGGCGCTCCTCGACGCCCAACCACATTTAAGCGGATGCTTTGGGCGAGCACACGTGATCGATGCGAAGGACGGCGTTATGGGCGACTACTTCGAGTACCACGGCTGCCCGGTTCCCCCTTTTGAAGTCGGGCAACCAGACGCGATAGCCAGAGGCTCGTCAGCCCCATCGTGTACTTACGTGTTCCGTCGAGAGGCTATCGCCAGTATCCCCGCTTGGTACGCCAGGGACGCCTCACACCAGGGGCTGAGCGTCCTGCTAACGGAGCGAGGTCTGCTCAGGTTCGTCGATAAAGTGTGGGGGCAGTACCGAGTGCACCGCGGCGGCACCTGGTCACTAGCAAGCCGCGAGTCAAAGTACGCTGCTGATTTCCGTTACGCCCTTGCACTCGCGAGCGACAACGAGCTCACCCGCCGCTACCCACGGGACATCGGGCGCCGTCTCGCGTTGACCACAGTTTGCCTAAGTAGGGAGCGCCTGCGCGCTGGCAAGGGAGCGCGTTCGATCCTGAATCTGGGACTTGACCTTCGTCGAATCGCTACGGCTCCGGTGCTTCGAGCACTCGCGCTGGCGTTGCCCGATTTGACGCTCCTTGCCGCGCGCAAGGCATTGGCGTGAACGGCCGCGCGTCGCTGAAGCTAAACGTCGCGGCCAACTACGTCGGCCAGTTCTACATCGCCGCGGTCAATATTCTGCTGTTGCCAGTGCAGGTCCGCCTCCTAGGCTCGGAGGCGTACGGGCTGGTTGGTTTTTTTGCGATGATGAGCGGGTGGCTCCAGCTGCTTGATATCGGCCTGAGCCCGACGCTCGCGCGCGAGACGGCAAAGTATCGCGCCGGTGGTCTCGACAAAGACTCCTTTCGGCAACTGCTCCATTCCGTGGGAGCTTTGTTCTTATGCCTGGGCGTCGCCGTCGCCGTGCTCGTATTTGCGCTATCTGGCCCAATTTCCTGACACTGGCTGCACCTGCAGTCATTGTCACCCAACACGGTGGCAGGCGCCGTCGCCATGATGGGGCTTGTGTTTGCTCTCCGTTGGCAGGCAGCTCTTTCGCGGAGCGTGCTCGTTGGGCTGGAGCGACAGGTATGGGTCAATATCATCAACGCGACGTTCGCGACGCTGCGTTCAGTCGGCGTGCTGGCCGCTTTGCGCTGGTTGGCACCTACCCCGAAGACATTCTTCGTCTACCAAGCGGCGGTTGCCGCCGTCGAGCTCGGCCTGCTTCGGTTCATCGTTCGTCGCTCCCTGGGATTCGGCTCCCCCACACTAGCCAGCCTAAGCCTGGCACCATTGCGCCGCGTAGCGAATTTTTCGCTGACAATCGCCTTCGCCGCAGCAGTTTCGGTCTCGGCAACGCAATTAGATAATTTGCTGCTTTCCAAATTCCTACCGCTCTCGGAATACGCATGGTTCTCCTTGGCCGTGATGGCTGCTGGCGGAATCAACTTACTTTCTGGCCCCATCGGCCAGGCGGTCCAGCCGCGGTTGACCTACCTCAACGCCACCGGCGACGAACCCAATTTTCGCGCGACGTATTCCGACGCCACCCAGATGCTGTCCGCGATCGCGCTGACTGCCTCTTTCACTCTGGCTTCCGGAGCACGCCCACTACTTTGGGCGTGGACTGGAAATACGGAGCTCGCTGATCGAACCGCGGCCGTTCTTTCGTTCTATGCACTTGGCAATGGATTCTTGGCGGTCGTTGCCATGACCTACTACCTGCAGGTCGCGCGCGGTGATCTGCGCCTGCACCTTCGGGGGAACTTGATCTTCGCGGTTCTCTTGTTGCCGACGATAGTCGTAGCCACCCTGAGCAAAGGGATGCTCGGAGCGTCGTTGGCGTGGTGCGGAGCGAACCTGTCTTTCTTGCTCGTGTGGAGTGCGATTGTTCACAAGCGTTTCCTGCCTGGTCAACACGTGCAGTGGGTCCTACGCGACGCGCTCCTGCCGGGGCTGATTGGAGCGACCGGAAGCCTTTCGCTCCAGCTGGTCCCTTGGGCGGCGCTAAGCCGCGTCCTGACTGCTTTGACCCTGGCGGGTATCGGCGCCCTGTCAGCCGGCCTAGCCGTTCTCACGACAAGCCCGGCGCGACGCTCGATAAAGGGATTCGGGAGCGCTCGCGGAGCGGCACCCTAGGTAATCCAACAGTTCACCCAACCGCCCGCTAGCTTATCGGCCGGCAGGCCGCGGCGAATATGGAGCCCAACTTCGGCACCTAAAATACGCTATGTCGGGCTAGCGTTTGCGAGCTCGTCTGGGATCTGAATGGCCACGAACGACTGTACTCCGCTCGAAGAAATGGCGACACGAGGCTGGGTCAGGGTGCCGGCCGTTCTACAAGAGGGCTCGGTGGCGTCGCTTGGGGCGGCCCTTGAGAGTGCCGAAGCTGAGTGCGCAAGTGTGCGACAGCGCCGCGGAATGACCGGTGCTGACGGCTCTGCGCATCACCTGGCAGTGTTCCGCGGACCATTCCTCGATTTCTTGGCGCAGGCTCCGCTCCACACTGAGATTCGCGATTTTTTTGGCGGGCCTTACATCCTCAATTCGTACGGCGCCTCGGTCAATCGCCCGGAAGTCCGCAGCTACTTGCACACCATGCATCGGGACGTCCGCAGTTTCACGCGAGACATCCATCTGATGCTCAACATGCTCGTCATGTTGGACGATTTCACGGTCGAAAACGGCGCGACATGTTTTCTGTCCGGCAGCCATCAATCTCCCGAGCCCCCGGAACCAGGGGTGTTCGAGCAGAACTCAGAACGGGCAATCGGACGCGCCGGAGACATCGTGCTGTTCGACTCTCGACTGTGGCACGCGGCTGCGCCCAATCAATCGACACGCAATCGGCGAGCGTTGACGCTCACTTTCACTCCCCCTTTTGTGAAGCCGCAGTTCGACTACCCGAGGGCGCTTGGCTACGCAGAAGGCGCGCAATTCGCTCCAGCGCTACGTGCGGTACTCGGATACGATTCGCGGATTCCGGCTTCGCTTGAAGAATGGTATCAACCCCCCGAAGACCGATTCTACAAGCCGGGTCAAGGCTGAGGCACCCGACTCGAATAGGGAGACGACGATGAACAGTGCGAATGAGCGGGAAAAGCAGGCTCTCGGTGAGATCGCCAAGACCTACGACGTATTCAAGTTCGACACCTTGATGCGTTCTTACATGATGCGCTCCCTGGAGCCATTTCTGCGCGAAGGCAAATGGCTGGAGCTTGGATGCTTTCAGGGGGACTTCACGGAGATTCTGGCGCCACGTACCAAGGACCTGACAGTTGTGGACGCTTCGGCGGAATTTCTCGAACACACTCGCCAGCGTGTTGGCCCGGGACCCAAATACGTGGAGGCTTTGTTCGAAGACGTTCAACTACCGCCGGAATACGCCGGGGTGTTCCTGATGCATTGCTTGGAACACTTGATGGACCCGGTCGCGGTACTCGCGCGCGCGAAAACGTTCCTTGCGCCCGGCGGTCGCACCTTCTTAGTCGTCCCCAACGGCATGGCACCATCGCGTCAAATCGCTGCGAAGATGGGGCTATTAACTCACAACACGGCCCTGACCGAAGCCGATATCAAACACGGCCATCGTCGAACCTACACCTTCGACACCCTCGAGGCGGACGCCCGTGCAGCAGGCCTCCGAATCGTTCAGCGAGGCGGCGTGTTCTTCAAGCCGCTAGCCAACTTTCAATTCGAAAAGCTGATGGGCGGCGACGTGATCAGCGATGCCTACATGGAAGGCTGCTATCAGCTCGGGTTCGAATACCCCCAGCTCTGCGCAAGCATCTTCCTCGTCTGCGAACGTTGAAGCGATGCGGCTGGCCATCATGCAGCCGTATTTTTTCCCCTATCAGGGGTATTTTCAGCTCATCGCCTCGGTCGACCGATTCGTCGTCTACGACGATGTCGCGTACATCAAGAATGGCTGGGTGAACCGGAACCGCATCCTCGGCTCTTCAGGACCGGAGTACGTGACCGTGCCACTGACCGGAGCAAGCTCGTTTCGATCGATTCGGGAAACGCAATGCGCGCCTCCAGCTCGATGGCGGGACAAGATGCTGCGCACGCTTGCGCAGGTGTACGCTCGGGCCCCGGAACGCGACGCCGGCATGGAGCTCGCTCAGCGCGCACTGGCAGCCGCTGACGGGGGCTCACTGCGTGATCTTGCGGTTGCGAGTTTGAAAGAGGTCTGCGCGTTCGCTGAGCTTTCGGCAACGTGGCAAGAGACTTCCGCCGCGTACGCCGACGCTGATCTTGCCGGCGTTCATCGGGTGCTCGACATTTGCAGGATCGAAAACGCCTCCTGCTATGTGAATGTGCCGGGCGGGCGAGCCTTGTACCAGGCCGATGTTTTCGAGGCCAAGGGCATCCAGCTCAAGTTTCTGAAGCCCGCGCTCGAGCCCTACCCTCAGCCTCGAAGTACGACTTTCGTTCCGGGACTATCTGTTCTCGATCTGATCATGAGCGTGCCCAAGCACGAGGTCATGCAGCGACTTCGTTCTGCCGAGGTCGAATCGTGAGCGCGAATCCCTCCACCGTTGGCGGCTTCTTCGGACTCGAGCTCCCCACCCTTGGAGGTGCCTTGCCCCCGGAGAACGCAACGCTGCTGCGTTCGGGTCGCGCATGCCTTCGCGCGATCCTTGAGCTCAAGCGACCGCAGCGCCTCTTCGTTCCCTTCTACGTGTGTGACGCCGCCTGGGCTCCCGCCAGAGCGCTCGGGTTCGACTTGCATTTCTATCCGTTGGATCAAGCTTTGCGCCCGATCCTTCCCACAATCGGTGAGCACGACGCGGTCGTCGTGGTGGACTACTTCGGCCTGTGCGCTGATGCCGCCGCCCCCCTAGCCTTCCTCGGTGATCGCTTGATCATCGATCAAACGCACGCTCTATTCGCCGAGGGCCCGGCGGAGGTGTGGCGTTTTACGTCCGCGCGTAAATGGTTCGGTGTCCCAGACGGAGCATTCCTGAGCGGACCTCGAGCGATCGCAGCACCTGCCGCCAACTGGAGCCAGGGAGTGCCAACTCATCTCGTGGAAAGACAGTGGGGCAACGCGGCAACCGCATATCAAGCCTACACGACCGCTGAAGCCGCGTTTGGCAACGAAGTCGAACCCATTTCAACGTCCAGCGTCGCCCTCCTGCGCGGCGTCGATGTCGAACTCGTACGACGTGCACGTCGCCAGAATTTCGCACACCTCCATTCGCGCCTCGCTGATCGTAACCAACTCCTCCTTCCGCTGGGCGCAACTGACGTTCCGTTCTGCTATCCGTTCCTCCCTTCGCGGCAAGTCTCGCGTGCTGAACTGGCAAGCAAAGGCGTTTTCGTGCCGCAGTTTTGGGCGGACTGCATCGAACGACGCGACGACGCTTTCGCCTGGGAAATCCTCCTATCGGAACGGCTATTGCCGCTGCCCATCGATCACCGGTACGGGGAACAAGAGATGAATCGAGTAGCAGAGTTGATCCTGCGCTACCTGCACGAAAGGGCTACCTGATGCACCTTCGAGAGCTACGTCGTGACGATCTCCCAGCGCTCAACCAGTGGCGGAACGACCGCGACATCGTGGACGGACTCGGTGCCCATTTGGCTTTCATCGGCCCAGACGTCGATGCGGCCTGGTTTGCTTCCTACCTCAACGCGCGAGACAAGAACGTTCGCCTGGCAATCCTCGACGACGATGAAACGCTCGTCGGGTGCAGCTACCTCTTGGATATTTCCTGGGTGCATCGCAGCGCGGAGTTCGCGATCATGATCGGCGTCAAGGATCGCTGGAAACGCGGCATCGGAAGCTGGGCAGCGCGCGCAACCCTCAGACACGCATTCTCGGATCTGCAACTGCAGCGAGTCTGGCTCCACGTCAACCGAGACAATGAGCGCGCGCGGCGCATGTACGAACAAGTCGGGTTTCGCCACGAGGGAACATTGCGCAGCGCCGTTTTCAAGAACGGTCGCTATGTCGACGTGGACGTGATGGCGATCTTGGCAGGCGACGAGCCCCGGGTCGCCGCCGAGAGTAAGACATGACGACTAAAGAAAGGGCACCCAAGGGTTGACCCAGCAGATCGCAATCTGGGGCGCCTCGGGGCACGGTCGCGTGGTTCTCGACGCCGTGCGAATCGATGGTGCATCTTCGGTCGTGGGCTTTATTGATGACGACCCAGCGCTCAAGGGACAGTCCTTCGCGAGCTGCCCGGTGCTAGGCGGTAAGGAAGCTTTGCCCCAGTTGCTATCGGCGGGGGTCCGTTCCATTCACGTCGCCGTGGGACATTGCCCCACGCGCTCAGCGATCGTCCAACGCTTGGTAGCACAAGGGTTCACTCCTGCGTCCGTTGTCCACCCTCGTGCCATCATTGCGGGCGATGTTGTCATGGGAAACGGCACGTTCGTGGCGGCAGGAGTGGTGGTAAATTCGGGGGCGAGCGTGGGAAATCACGTCATTTTGAATACGAGCTGTAGTGTCGACCACGATTGTGTGATCGGCGATGGAGTGCACCTGGCTCCGGGCGTTCGAATCGGCGGACTAACGACTGTCGGCGCCGGAGCGTTCATCGGCATCGGAGCCACTGTGTTGAATTGTCTGCGAATCGGCGAGCAGACCATCGTGGGCGGCGGTGCGGTCGTGGTACACGACTTGCCGGCTGGTGTAGTGGCGTACGGCGTGCCAGCCAAGGTTGTACGGAGCAAGCGAGCCAATGAGTAGTAAGGAAAATCTCCACGATTTGGCCATTTTCGGAGGACAACCGGCGTTTCCGGAGACACTCCACGTAGGCCGGCCCAATGTCGGCGACCGCGCGAGTTTTCTTGCGCGCGTGGAGGGCATGTTGGACCGGCGTTGGTTCACGAACAACGGCCCGCTCGTCCTGGAGCTCGAGGCAAAGCTCGCTGATTTTCTCGAAGTTCGGCATTGCGTGCTCGCCTGCAACGCGACGATCGCCCTACAAATGACGATCCGCGCCCTCGGCTGGCAAGGCGAGGTCATCGTGCCCTCCTTTACCTTCGTGGCCACCGCGCATGCGCTCGCGTGGCAAGAGGTAACGCCAATCTTCTGTGACGTGGATCCACAAACGCACAACATCGACCCTGCGGAGGTCGAGCAGTTAGTTACGTCTCGCACGACGGGAATCATCGGCGTGCACGTTTGGGGCCGCCCGTGTGACGTCGATGGCATCGATCGTATCGCCCGCAAGCACGGCCTGAGTGTCATTTACGACGCGGCGCATGCCTTTGCCTGCTCTCACGGTGCGCGCAGAATCGGTGGTTTCGGCAATGCTGAAGTGTTCAGCTTCCACGCGACGAAGTTCTTCAACACCTTCGAAGGCGGCGCGATCACTACTAACGACGACGCACTTGCCGACAAGCTGCGGCTGATTCGCAATTTTGGGTTCGTCGACGCCGATGATGTCCGAGCTCTCGGCATCAACGGCAAAATGTCGGAGGTATCCGCTGCGATGGGGTTGACGCTTCTCGAGAGCCTCGATTCGCTGTTGGAGACGAATCGCAGGAACTACGCAGCCTACGAACGCGGGCTCGCCGGGATTTCCGGCCTCTCGCTGATGAAATTCGACCCCGCTGACCGCAACAACCATCAATACATCGTGGTGGCCGTCGACGCGAACGACTACGGCAGCGACCGCGACCGCGTCGTCGAGATGCTCCATAAGGAAAACGTCCGGGCGCGGCGCTATTTCTACCCCGCGTGCCACCGAATGGAACCCTATCGTTCTAGGGAACCAGTGCGGCGACCACTGCCAGCCACGGAGGGGCTCGCCGCGTCACTCATGACATTGCCAACCGGCACCGCTGTTGGACCGGCGGAGATTGAAACGATTTGCCGAGTCCTGCGAATCGCCCGGAGAATGTCTGAGCGGCCGAGGTAAGATCACTTTGGTGTGAACGGCACGCGCACTATGTCGAACGGACACCTTGGCGTGCGGATCAGCTCGCTTCGTAAACACCCGCGCTGGCATCATGGCATCATGCCCCTATACCGCGGTAGTCCTCGGCGGCTACTGGGCGTTGGCCGAGAACAATCGCGCCCGCTGCGGCGTCACCGTGCACTTGGTCCACACTGGCGGCATTCTGCGCCAGGCATTTCTCGCCAACCCCAGCGGACAATTTCGTTACCTACCCCTACCTGTTCGCCGACGCACGCTGACATTGTAGGACGCCTGGTATCCGCTGGCGACGGTTGGAAAACGTCACACAGACTGGAGGCGGCACGTCACGCACCGCCTCCTACTCAACGCGATGTCCAGCGTTACGGAACTGCAGCCACGGCAACGGGAATAGTCGAATGTGCCACTCCACCATTGCCTAAGGAGCCCAGGGAATTATAGCCCCAGCACGCGGCGCTTCCATCCGTCAAGATGGCGCAGCTGTTGAACTGGGCGACACCGACGGACTTTACATTTGTTAGGTTAGAGACGGCCACGGGTGCGAGTGAGTCTACCTTGGTGGCATTGCCGAGCTGGCCGTACGAGTTGAAACCCCAACAAGTAGCGGTGCCGTTCGCCAACGCCGCGCAAGCGTGGTACGGGCCCACCGCAACCGCGGTCGCTGTCGAGATTCCGGTCACCTGAACGGGCGAGGATTGCGGCGTGGTGGATCCATTGCCCAACGTACCGTAGGCGCTGTTGCCGCCCCAGCACCAGATTGTGCCATCGGACTTCACCGCGCAGGTGTTGCCGCTGCCCGCGCTGATCGAGGTCACGCCCGACAGGCCAACCACGGTGACCGGCGAGAGAGAGGCGACGGCAGTTCCGTCGCCAAGGGTTCCGCCTTGCCCCCAGCACTTCACCGTCCCGTTCGCTAGCAAGGCACAGCTATGATAATAGCCTCCCGCGACAGCCTGGGCGGTGGTGATCCCAGGCACAGACACTGGGGTGGTGCGATCGACCTTGGTTCCGTCTCCCAGCTGCCCCTGGCTGTTGAATCCCCAACATTTGACGGTACCATCTGCGAGAGCGACGCAATTATGCGAGTTTCCAGCGGCGACGTTCCGCGCATTCGTGATTGACGACACGGCCACCGGTGAACCCGAATTCGCCGTGCTGCCGTTCCCGAGCTGACCGTGCAAGTTCTGACCCCAGCACGACACAGTGCCGCCGACTTTGACGGCGCAGCCGTGCTCGTAGCCGACTCCTAGCGAAATGCCCGACGTCAACCCGGTGACGGCAAGGGGTGTTTTGGACAACCCCCCGATCGTTCCACCTCCGAGCTCACCCTTGTTGTTGTAGCCCCAACATCCGACCTTCCCGGTCGAGAGTATCTCGCAGTTTTGTGCGTAGCCCCCGCCAATGGCGAGCGAGCCAGTCGTCGAGCTGGCATCCAATGTGTAGCTCTTCGAAATATAGGATTCGTACGCTAGCGTAGACCCAGAAGCGCGCGTCCAAACTTGGAGATTGTACGCCCCCGGCGCGGCGAGGGTGGTGTTCCACGTCGCGGTGGCGCCGGACGTATAAGGCTGAAGCTCTTGCCACGGCCCGCCGGGCGGGTACAACAAGTAACGAAAGTTGGGCGAGCCGCATCCGCCAGCGCCAGCGTTGAGACTAACGGCAGTTCCCACCGGCGAGTGTGTCGCCGGGGAAAAACTGAGGGTTGTTGAGGTGCAGGGGGTTGATCCAAGCACCGTGAAGCTGCCACTCTTATAGACCTGATAAGACTGGGTCGTTCCTTGTTGACGGGCCCAAATCTGAAACTGATGAACGCCCGTCGCAGCACCGGTGGTGTTCCACACGTAGTTGGAATTCGCCGTCGAATAGCCACTATCAACCTGCCAGCTCCCACCGGGAGGGAGGTGATGAACCTCGTATTCTGGCGCAGGGCAAGTAGACGCGGAGCTCGTAAATGTCACCGCAGTCCCTGCCACCCCGGATGACGGCGAGATTGCCGTGCTGACGGCCGTGCAGGCCGCGCCGCTCGCAAGCGTAAACGGATGGCTCTTATAGGCTTGAAACTTTCCGGACGGGATGTCGCGAACCCAAAGCTGCATGCCCCAGTCCCCCGTCGGCAGTCCGGTCGTGTTCCAAACATACGTGCTAGTCGAGCTCCAGTCCTGGGCAAGACTCCAGATTCCAGTCTGCGGGTTGCGAAACCAGAACTGGTACTGGGCCGAACCGGTGCACGTTGGGGATCCCGTCCAGGTCACAGTCTGACCAGGGACGGCATAGTAGTCTGCGTCATCGGACGTGACGGTCACCGCGCTACAGACGCTGCTGGCGACTTCACCCAGCTGTTCGTCCCCGCTCAGCTGTTCGTCCCCGCTGCTCGAGCAGCCGGCTGCCAGCGCCGACGAGAAAACACAGAACAAACCAATATGCTGCCCGATACGCATCAATAAAACCTCCGCAATGGAAACCAGAATACTAGCTCCCTGTCGTCCAGGGAGCAACTCGCGGCGCGCAATGTTTTTTGTCGGACCTGCTGCATTCGCGCCCGCTACCGCACCGCACTGTTGAGGTCGTTGGTTGCACAAGGCTCGCAAGTGTTTCATCAGTCGGCAGCCTTCGCAGCCGCCACACGTCTCGACTCGGCGGCCGGTCCGCACGGACCTCAGCCCCAGCGTGGGCTCCTGACGACGTAAACCCAGTATCTACCGATACGTATGTCGCCGCGTGCTCTCTCGGCTTCTGCGGCAGGCCCGGGGTGATGCGGCGAGGACGCACATGTACCGCATACCGCGTACACATACTCACAAGGCGCGAGCCCAGCGAATCTGGGCTTGGCTCAGAAACGAAAGTAGATGAAGGGCGTGGTGTTCACGGGTGCGAGATAAAAGAGCGTCAGAAGCCAGAACGTGATGAGAAACGCCCCGGGGATCGTGCGGATGCCGAAACGGACGTAGAAACCGGAGATGGGGTCGGTCAAAAGCCGCGCGTCGAACCAGCTGAGGATCTTCGCCGTCGTGGGGGCACCATGGCCAGCGGCCTCCCGTTCGAACATCCGCCCGAGTGCATGCCCGACAATCACGAGCGTCATTGCCGGGATCAACAAAGTGGGCAGCCAAGTTGCTCCCCCCGAATCGAGCGCAAACAGGCGAGTGAACACCGTAAGCGTCATCGAGAAGCTGGTGCAGCGAAATGGGACCCAGCACAGCGCAACGAACGTGAACGTCAGCGGAGCCGCCACCGCGTACGGGACTACACCTGCCCCACCCAATACGCCTCGGTACGCACGGTGCAAGGCCAGCGCGCTCCCGTGCAGCGCACCCCACAACACGAAATTCCAACTGGCTCCGTGCCACAGCCCGCCGAGCAACATCGTGAGAAACAGGTTCAGGTAGGTGCGAACCGCGCCTTGCCGGTTGCCGCCCAGCGGAATGTACAAGTAGTCCCGCAGCCACGTACTGAGCGTGATGTGCCAACGACGCCAAAATTCAGTCACGTCGCCGCTCAAGTAAGGCAACGCGAAATTGCGCGGCAGATCGAACCCGAACATCTTTGCTACACCGATTGCCATGTCGGAGTAGCCGGAAAAGTCGCAGTAGATTTGAAAGGTGTAGGCGAGCAACGCTAGCCAGAGCGAGACGGCAGAATAAAGCGTCGGTGTCGCAAACACCGGATCGGCAACCTTAGCCAAGACATCCGCGATCAGTAGCTTCTTTGTCAGGCCGACCAAGAAGATGCTCGCCCCGACTGCTAGCCGCGCGAAGGTGGGCCGAAGGTCTCGACCCATTTGCGGCAAGAAGATCGAGGCTCGCACGATGGGACCGGCGATGAGCTCCGGAAAAAACGTGACGAACGTCGCATAGTCGAGCAGGTGACGCTCGGGCTTCAGTTCGCGCCGATAGACGTCAATCGTGTAGCTCATCGTCTTGAACGTATAGAAGCTGATTCCAGCTGGAAGGAGCACGCTCAAGTGCGGGAGGTGAGCCGCGTGGGCGCCAAGCACTCCGTTCAGGTTGTCGATGAAGAAATCACAGTATTTGAAGTATCCGAGGATCCCCAGGTTCGACACCAAACTCACGAGCAACCACGCCCGACGCGCTCGTGGTTTTTCCGTAGCGAAGACTCGATTGGCAACCCAGTAATCCGCCTCTGATAGATCGATGATGCTCAATCAGCGGAAGCCAGGCCGCGCGGACCGTTGGTCTCCACCCCATCGTCATCGGGACCCGATCCTGACAATCCGGAAACCCGGTGGGGCGGCGGAGAGACGAATGGCCGGCCAAATCCTTACCGCCGCAACAAATCCCGGCGGTAACAAACGCTTGGTTTGCAGGAAAAGGTGCGTCACCCTAGCCACTGATTCGGAACCAATTGCAAAAAGTGGAACGATATCGCTCTGCGACGCCGACCAGAACTTGCCTGGGTGACGGCGTGTTGGCAGTTTCTCAAACCTGCATGACGCGGTCCGTTCGCGCGATGCGCTTCGATTGGATGAGCTGAGGTAAGCGTGTGCGGGATTGCGGGTCTAGTTAGCGCTTCAGCCGCGTCACCAGCTGACGAACTTCGCTCCGCTGGCGAAGCCATGACGAACGCGCTCACCCACCGTGGACCGGACGACCACGGCCTGTGGTTGGACGCGGCAAAGGGTATCGTGCTCGGTCACCGCCGGCTGTCCATCGTGG
This sequence comes from Polyangiales bacterium, assembly GCA_038252755.1. Classification (GTDB taxonomy): domain Bacteria; phylum Myxococcota_A; class Polyangia; order Polyangiales; family Polyangiaceae; genus PMG-095. Next base: position 36,710 of record JBBSAB010000009.1, read on the forward strand.
ACCTGAGCCAAGCAGGGCACCAGCCAATGATCTCCGCCAACGGACGGTTCGTCATCGTCTACAACGGCGAAGTCTACAACCACCAGGAAACGCGGAAAGAACTCGAATCGCTCGGGGTCGTCTTCCGCGGGACGTCGGACACCGAGGTAATTCTCGAGGCCTGCGCCGCCTGGTCGGTAGAGCGAACGCTGCCCAGACTCAATGGGATGTTCGCGTTTGCGCTCTGGGACAGGGCCGAGGGAATTCTCACCATTGTTCGCGATCGCCTTGGAATCAAGCCACTTTACTGGGCGAAGTTCGGGCGCCTCTTCCTGTTTGGCTCGGAGCTAAAGGCGCTTCGCGCCCATCGCGGCTGGGCGCCGCGCGTGCGGCCAGAAGCTATCGCTGGCTACATGCGCCACGGCTACATTCCTGGCCCGCACACCGTTTACGAAGGAGTCCAAAAGCTCGAACCAGGCTCGGTGTTGACGCTCAACACACGCGACAATTCAGAGCCGACTTTGCGACGCTTTTGGGATCTCAGCGAGGTGGCTACTCGCGGCGCGGCTGCGCGCACGGAGCCGGCGTCCGCCGACTCCGTCAACGAGTTGGACGTCCTGCTGCGCGACGCGGTCCGTCGCCGTATGGTTGCGGACGTGCCACTCGGCGCCTTCCTGTCGGGCGGTGTCGACTCCTCGACCGTTGCGGCGATGATGCAGGCGCAAAGTGCCGTACCCATCAAAACCTTCACGATCGGCTTCGAGCAGGACCGGTTCGACGAAGCACCCCATGCACGAGCCGTAGCAAAGCACTTGGGCACGGATCACACCGAGCTGTATGTGGCGCCCCAAGACGCCCTGAATGTCATCCCGGAGCTTCCGCACCTCTACGACGAGCCGTTCGCAGATTCATCCCAGATCCCAACGATGCTCGTGTCTCGGTTGACGCGGAAACATGTCACCGTAGCCTTGTCGGGCGACGGCGGGGATGAGCTCTTCGCTGGCTACTCACGCTATTTCTGGAATCAGCGGCTGCAGCGCTCGCTCGGTCGCGTGCCTCGTCCCGTGCGCAGCGCCGCGGGGTTCGGCCTTCGGTCACTCAGCCCGGCGCTGCGGGCCTGGTGCCTCAAGCGCCTGCCACGCCGCTTACAAAACGTCCTGACAGAAGCGAGGCTCGCGAAGCTCAGTGAAGTGCTGAACGCTAAGGACTCGGGCGCGCTCTACCGACGAATCGTCTCTTTGTGGCCCGATCCTAAAGCCTTGGTGCTCGGTGGCTCGGAAGCGACCGGCCGACTCTGGGAGCCCAACCTCACCAAGGCGCTCGAACAGGCCATTGAGGCGCCCCAATTCCTCGATACTTTGACTTATTTGCCGGATGACATTCTGACCAAGGTCGACCGGGCAAGCATGGCCGTTGCGCTCGAGGCTCGCGTCCCGCTGATCGACTATCGCGTGGTCGAGTTCGCGTGGCGCCTGCCGATGAGCATGAAAGTTCGCGACGGTCACGGAAAGTGGATCCTTCGCCAGGTCCTTGACCGGTACGTTCCTCGTCAGCTGATCGACCGACCCAAAATGGGCTTCGGCGTGCCGCTGGGTGAATGGCTACGCGGCCCGTTGCGCGATTGGGCCGAAGACTTGTTGTCGGAATCGCAACTGTCTCAGCAGGGTCTGCTTCGTGTCGAGCTCGTACGGCGTGCCTGGCAAGAGCACATCTCCGGCCGGCAAGAGCGAGCCAGCCAACTTTGGGCGGTTCTGATGCTGCAGTCCTGGATGCGGGTTTGGGGCTAGGCACAAGATGTGGCGCCAGCTAGCGACGTTCAGGGCGCCAACTTAAACGACCATTGTTGTGAGTCTGCCCTGGCAATCGAATGGCCGGTGCTGACCAGATCCCAGACGCGACCCGTGTTGTCATCCCAGGTGGTGGACGCACCGGCGTCGAATTCGAACGACCAAACGACCCATGAAACGGGTGAGCTTGGAGGAATCGAAATCCCGAAGCGTGTTAGATCCGGAAAGGACGAGCTCGTGCTCGTTCCATAGCGATAGATGGTCCAGCCCGCGACTTCGAACGTGATGACACGAAGCTGGTGGTCGCCGGCGGCCCAAGATAAGGGCGTAGCGTAGGTGACGCCTGTCGCTTCATGGGAGGGCTGCATCAACCTGGGTGGCGAGGGGATCGCCAGGTCGAGGCTATTGGCGGCATCGAGACCGACACTCACCTGACTAGAGGTTCCGTTTGGATGGGTCCCCCAACGGCAGCTCGCGGCCAGGCGAGTCGTCGCACCGCTGAGGGGTTTCGGCATTAAGTAGCTATACTTGGGAGTTGTTGGGACGTCATTGAACAGAATGATGCCGCCGACCCTACCCTCCACGGAGGGAATGCAGTCGGCCGGCTTCGTGATGGTTCCAGTCACCGTGCGTGCTTCGACCGGCGCGAGCACGAGGTCTAACGTTACCTCACTATATTTTGGCGCTGTTGGCAGCACTACTTCCTGACTTACCCAGCCGTCATAGGCGATCGGCATTCCATCCTGGCCGGTGCGCCACTGCAAACCGCCGACGGTAAACTTGTTGGCGGGCTGAGAAGACCAATTCAAGACGGGCAAGCCGTACATGTCAGGAGTGACTATGTCATTGGCGTCTTCCCACGACCTGTTCGAGTTGCTCGCTGTCGCAAAGAACCTGTGTGCTTGGTCGTCCGGCATCGGGAAACCCGCGCCTCCTGAGAGCGAGCCGGTAATGGTACCCGTGTGCTCATCAAGTGGGACGTGCACGAGCCTGAAGTGCGGAGTACGCGTGGTAAGCTCGTCGTATATCTCTACCGTTTTGATCCCCAATGGAAATTGGGGTTGCGGTACGAAAACAATGACTGCGCTATAGGTCTCGGGCACGTGGTGAACGGTGAACCGGCCCAGATTGTCCGTCATGACGAGCTGCCCCGCGATCTCCACCATCGTCGATGCGACGACGGCGCCCTCCCCATCGACCACGGTACCGACAACGTCGGACTCACCCTCGTCTGAGTCGCCGCCTGCGCCGGAAGTGGAACCGCTCTCTCCAGCTGAACCGGCCGCGTTTTGTTCAGCGCCCCCCTGAGCGAAGCCCCCACTCTCGTTGAGGCCAGCTTCGCCACTCTCCGCCCTGCCGCCCGCATCATCGCCAGGCGAGCCACCAGCTCCGCCTGATGTCCCTGCCCCACCGCTACCGAGCTCGGTCGGACTTGGGTCCGACGAGCAGCTGACAGCGAGACTCGAGCAGCCCAGTACGACCGCTATCCCAAGCAAACCCACCGATTTTTTGTTCACTCGATCCTCCTACGTGACGTTCCCGCTCCGTCTCAGCTCAAGATGTTAAGCCGAGGGTCAACAGCATGCAACGCAGGCGTGCAGAAGTGCTGTCTGGGAAGGAACGGGGCTTTGATTGCTGGCGAGCGACTGTGGCCATGTGTCACGCTGCACAAGCAGGAAGATGCAAACCCTCATCATTGGTACGTCGGGACAACTGGCGACGGAGCTGCACCGCCAGACCGACGGCGTGCAGCTGCACCCCCCGAAAAAGATCGACGTAGCTGACGAGAGCGCGGTCCGAGCGTTGCTCGACGAGGCGCGGCCGTGGTTGGTCATCAACGCTTCGGCCTACACCGCGGTGGATCGGGCGGAGCAGGAGCGCGAGCGCGCGTTTGCGGTTAATGCCGATGGGCCCCGGTATTTAGCGCGATGGTGTGCGGCCAACGGCGCTAGTTTGATCCACGTCTCGACCGATTACGTATTCGACGGCACGAAGGCGGCCGCGTACGTCGAAGACGACGCCGTTGGGCCGCTCAATGTCTACGGTGAGAGCAAGCTGGCCGGCGAGATTGCGATCCGCGAAGAGCTGCCGCAGCACCTGATCCTGCGCACGTCTTGGGTTTTCAGCGCGCACGGCCAGAACTTCGTCAAGACCATGCGCCGCCTCGCGGCCGAGCGCGACGAGCTACGCGTGATCGCCGACCAGCACGGTCGCCCGACCTCAGCCGCCGACCTCGCAGGTGCCCTGTGGCGGTTGAGGCGCGAGCACTTGTTGGGTGGCGCCCCAGTCGCGTGGGGCACCTATCACTTGGCCAACGGCGAAGCGACCACGTGGCACGGCTTTGCCGAGGCGATCGTCGAGCTCGAGGCTCGACACACTTCGCGGCGACCCGTCGTCACGGCGATTCCAGCCACCGACTACCCCACCCCCGCCAAGCGACCCGCCAACTCGGTGCTAGACACCGAGCGCTTCGAGACGACGTTCGGCTTTGGATTACGGCCTTTCCGGCTCGCCCTACGCGACGTGATCGACCAGCTCCAAGCGGGCTAAAAGCGCTTACGCCGCAGCGCTAGCCGGGCCACTTGAAAACCTGCGTGCTTCGTGCAACGAAGCCTCAGGGAAATGTCCGACCTTCTTGCCAAGATCGCTTCAAAACAGGCGCATGTCGTCGTCATCGGTATCGGCTACGTCGGGTTGCCGCTCGTAGCGGAATTCGCGCGCGCCGGCTTCCGCACGACTGGTCTCGACAACGACCCGGCCAAGGTCAACTTGCTGAACAAGGGCGAGTCGTACATCGCCGACGTTCCGACGAGTGATCTCGCGGCGCACGTCAAGAGTGGTCGCCTCGACGCAACCACCGACCGCAGCATCTTGGCTAAGGCCGATGCCGTCGTGGTCTGCGTACCAACGCCGCTCAACAAGACCAAAGATCCGGACATGCGCTTCATCGTGTCCGCCACCGAGGGGATCGCGGAGCACCAACATCCGGGCATGCTGGTCGTGCTCGAGTCGACGACCTACCCTGGCACCACCAGTGAAGTGCTGGTTCCCAAGCTGACCGAGAAAGGTCTCGTGCTCGGCAAGGACATCTTCGTCGCGTTCTCGCCCGAGCGCGTCGATCCCGGTAACGAGGTCTACAAGACCAAGAACACGCCCAAGGTCGTGGGCGGCAGCACGCCGCGCTGCCTCGAGGTCGTGCAGGCGCTGTATTCGCAGATCATCGACAAGCTCGTGCCGGTTTCGTCGCCTGAGGCGGCCGAGATGGTGAAACTGCTGGAAAACACCTTCCGCGCCGTCAACATCGGCCTGGTGAACGAGGTAGCGCTGATGGCGCGCAAGCTCGGCATCGATCCGTTCGAAGTGATCCGTGCGGCGGCGACCAAGCCGTTCGGTTTCATGCCGTTCTACCCGGGCCCTGGCTTGGGCGGTCATTGCATCCCGATCGATCCGCTGTACTTGTCGTGGAAGCTGCGCACGTTGCAGTACCAGGCGCGCTTCATCGATCTCGCAGACACGATCAACAGCGGCATGCCGAACTACGTCGTCGAGCGCGCCGCAACCGCGCTGAACGACCATTCGAAGGCCGTGCGCGGCGCCAAAGTGTTGGTGTACGGCGTCGCTTACAAGAAAGACGTCAGCGATGTGCGTGAGTCACCGGCGTTTGCCATCATTCACGGCTTGATGACGCGCGGCGCTAACGTTTCGATCATGGACCCGTTCGTGACCGAAGTGGACGAAGACGGCGTGATCCTCAAGGCTGTCGATCCGAAGAGCAGCTTTGCCGAGTACGACTTGGTCGTGATCGTCACCGACCACACCGCGATCGAGCGCGATCGGATGTTCCGCGAGTCCAAGCTCGTGCTGGACACGCGTGACGCGATGCGCGGCGTGACCGGAGACCGCAGCAAGCTGTACGGGCTCTGAGGCTCTGACCGCGACTGTTGTGCCAACTCTGCGGCTTACGAGGCGCGGGTTGGCACAACGCACCCGCTCCGGCTGAATGCAGTTATCTCATTGAGATTACTGCTTTAATCTCGATCTGGCGCGCCCCGTCGCCAACGTTCTGCCGCGGGGCTTCAATTGGCACATTTCGTGAAGGTATCGAGTCAACCTCGAGGGCTTCACCATGCGCTTGCTTGTCGCTGCTACCCCGTCACGTCGTTCGGTTCGGTTCCGTTCGGCCCCGTTCGTCTTCCTTTTAGCGGCGTCGCTCGGGGCGGGTGTGGCCTGCGGGTCGGACTCGACTCCGAGTAGTCACGTGGTGAAGGGTGCCGGCGATCACACCGACAACGGCGTGGTCTCGATCGATGAAGCCAAGATCCGCGGCAGCATCGAGGACGGCACGCTGGCGGTCGACGTGCCAGTCACGTCGCTCGTGGAGCGTGACGCCTCCGGCACGTTGATCCTCCACCTGATCAGCGTCGACGGCGCGGACGAGCTCGGAACCGTGGAGCTCCCCTACTCGCTCAAAGCCGGTGAAAGCGCGACGCTGAGCGCCAGCTTGGCCGCGCCTGACGGCATTAGCGAGCAGGCTGATCTGGTGCGCTGGAACGTGCGTGTCGACGATGGCACCGCCAAGAGCAGCCTGCGCGTCACGCGCAGCTTGATGTACGTGGTGCCGCTACTCGACTTGCGCGTCGAGGGGCCGGCGACGCTGCACCCGGGGCGCGACTCTTTCTACCGCGTGCGCGTGCAAGACACGCTCGACAACGCGCCTGTCGAGGGCCAGGACGTCACCTTCGAGCTGGTCCAAAACGACGAGGTCGTTCAAACCCAAGACGCCACGACCGAAGTAACGGGCGACGCGCAGGTGCAAATGCGCGTCGAAGCACCCGGCGATTACAAGGTGCGCGCGCACATGACCACGCACGGCACCCAGGCCAAGGTCGAAGACGCGATGAAGGTCGATAGCGGCCTCGGCAAGCTGCTTTTGACGAGCGACAAGCCGATTTACCAGCCGGGCCAGCTGATCAACCTGCGTGCGCTCTCGCTCGGTCGCGACGGTAACAAGCCGGCCGCCGGGGTCATCGCCACGTTCGAGGTCGAAGACGGCAAGGGCAACAAGATCTTCAAGAAAGTCGTCCGCACGGACAAGTTCGGCGTCGCCTTCACGCAGTTTCAGCTCGGTGGCATCTTGAACGAGGGCACCTTCAAGCTGCGCGTCATCTCCAGCGACGTCACCAGCGAAAAGACCGTCAACGTTTCGCACTATGCGCTGCCCAAGTTCGACGTGGCGGTGAAGACCGAAGAGCCGTGGTACGCGCCGGGCAGCACCGTGAACGGCAGCATCGATTCGAAGTATTTCTTCGGCAAAGCGGTGGCAGGCTCGGTGGTCGTCGAAGGCTATTCGGTCGATGTCGGCAGCACGCTGTTCGGCAAGACGATGGGCACCCTGACCGCCGACGGTCATTACGAGTTCACGTTGGCGCTGCCCAAGGTCTTGCCCGGGCTGCCGCTCGAACAAGGCAGCGCGGCGGTCGAGCTGCGCGTGACTGTGACGGATAGCGCGGGACAAAAGGTCGAGAAATCGTCGTTGGTGACGGTATCGGCTCAGGGCGCGAACGTGGCGCTCGTGCCGGAGTCGGGCACGCTCGTCCCGAATATCGAGAACGAGCTGCTGTTGTTCGCGACCGATCCGCTCGGCACGCCGCTGGCGAACGCCGACGTCCACATCACCGCTCCCGACGGTTCGGCGCTCGCGGCGACGACCGACGACTTCGGCCAAGCGACGTTGGCGTTCACGCCGAGCGGCAAGGCTACGCCGAATGGCAAATTCGGCGCGGTCGTCACGTTGGATGGCGGCAAGACGGTCGCGGCAACGTTCGACTTCACCACGCAGGCCGGCGCCGATCACTTGATCTTGCGCACCGACAAGTCTGTCTACCAAGTCGGCGACAACGTGAAGGTCGACATCACGTCGACTGAAGCCACCGGCACCGTGTACGTCGATTGGATCAACGACGGTCAGACCGTCGACATGCGCACACTGACGGCCGCTGACGGCGCGGCACATTTCACGACCAGCATCGACCCGACGCTCGGCGGTAGCAACCGAATCGAAGCGTACTTGGTCGATGCGCAGGGTCAGATCGTGCGCACCGGTCGCACGATCTTTGCGCGCACCGATGCGTCGCTGAATATCGAGGTCGCGACCGACCAAGCCGTGTACGCGCCCGGCACACCGGCCAAGCTGACGCTTTCCGTGACCGACGAGAATGGTGCCCCCGCCGTGGCGGCGCTCGGTCTTCAGATCGTCGATCAAGCGGTATTTGCGCTGGTCGACGCCAAGCCAGGCTTGCTCCGCACCTACTTCGAAATCGAAGACCAGCTAGCCAAGCCCGAGTACGAAATCCACGCGCCGGCCGCTGATTTTTCGAGCCTGCTGTTTCAAGATACCGCGCAGAAGGACAAGGCCAAGAGTCACGCGGCGCAGCAGAAGACCGGCGCGGCCTTAGCGGCGATGAAGAACACGTCGCTGACCGGCATTCAACACGGGTCTTTGGCCGACGTGCTGGTAGCGGCGCGCGCTAACTTACAGCCCGCCTACGATCAGTTTCAAACCGAGCTAGCCGTTGCCGTGAAGCGCGCCAGCACTCAGGCGGCGGCAACGCTGATTGCTGGCGGCTGTCAGCCGTACTCTGCTTGCACGGGCGGCGGTGACTTCGAGACCGAGCTCAGTGCCGCGCTCTCGAAGAAGCTGGTGGTGTACGACTTCTGGGGCAACCTGCTGCGGGTCACCACCGACTACGCCAACGTCACGTTGACGGGCGCGGGCCCTGACGAGCGATTCTCGTCACCTGACGACGTTCCGTTTAGCTTCTCGCTCTCAGAGCTCGGCGTTCACGGGGCCGAGGTGCCGCAGGCAGGCGGATTCGACAATGGTGCTCCAGGTAGCCCGACGGCGGCTGGAACAGCCGGCACGGGGTCGTCGTTTGGAGGTGCCGCAGCTGGCCCGGCCACCCCAGGCGCGGCTGGCTCCGGACCGCGCGTGCGCACCGATTTTCCCGAGACTTTGTACGTGAATCCCTCGGTTATCACCGACGCTACCGGCAAGGCCACGATCGACGTCGACATGGCCGACAGCATCACCGAGTGGCGCGTCTCGGCGCTCGCCAACTCCGCGGACGGTCGGCTCGGCGGCAGCGAGAGCGGGATCAAGGTCTTTCAGGATTTCTTCGTCGACGTCAGTTTCCCGGCAGCGCTCACGCGCGGTGACGCGGTCACGTTCCCGATCGCGGTCTACAACTACCTCGACGTGCCGCAGACCGTGAACCTCGAGCTGCAGGCCGGCACTTGGTACACGGCGCTCGGCCCGACGACGACCAGCGTGAAGCTCGCCCCCGGGCAAGTGACGGGCGTTAGTTTTCCGGTTAAGGTCAACGACGTGGGCTTGCAGACGCTCACGGTGATTGCGAAGGGCGATCAGAAGTCCGACGCGGTGGCGCGCACCGTGCGCGTGATACCGGACGGCAAGGCCTTCCCGGCGGCGTTCTCGGGCAGCCTCGACAGCCCGAGCGCGCTGCACACGGTGACGTTTCCGGCCAACGAAGTGCCGGGCTCGCAGCAGCTGTACGTGGACGTGTTTCCGGCGTTCTTGGCGCAGGCCGTCCAAGGCATGGACAGCATCTTGAAGGAGCCGAACGGTTGCTTCGAGCAAACCACGTCGTCGGCGTGGCCCAACGTGCTGGTCACGCAGTACATGAAGGACACCAAGCAAATCACCCCGGAAATCGAGCTAAAAGCCGAGACCTTGATGTCGACCGGCTACCAGCGCCTGTTGACGTTCGAGCACAAGGGCGGCGGCTTTTCGTGGTTCGGCGAGCAAGATCCGAAGCCTTTTCTGTCGGTCACGGCGTTCGGCATCATGGAGTTCTCCGACATGGCCAAGGTCCACGAGATCGACGAGGCCATGTTGGCGCGCACCATTCAGTGGATCGCAAGCCAGCAAAATCCCGACGGCTCGTTCGAAGGCGACATGTCCGAGTTCTTCAGTTTCCACACCAGCTTGGTGCGCAACACCGCCTTCACGGCGTGGGCGCTGGCCAGTGCGGGTGAAACCGGCAACTCGGTGCAGCAGGCGCTCGCCTACGTGAAGCAGAACCTGGGCACCGACAACGACCCGTACACGCTCGGCATCGTCGCCAACGCCTTCGCGCTCGGCGCGCCCGATGATCCGGAGCTCGCCAAGGTGCTGGCCGCGCTCGAGGCCGCCAAGCAAGTCGACGACGACGGTGTGCACTGGGACGCCGGCAAGACCCAGACCAACTTCTACGGCGCCGGTGACGACGCTGCCGTCGCGGCCACGGCGCTGGTCGCTCACGCGATGATGCTGTCGAGCTTCGGTCAAACGTCGGTCGAAGGCGCGCTCAAGTACCTAACGAGCAAGAAGGATGCGAACGGCAACTTCGGCTCGACCCAAGCCACGATCTGGACCCTGCGCACGCTGCTTTTGTCAGCCAAAAAGGGCACCGCGGGCGCCGTCGGCAGCTTCAGCGTGACCGTCGACGGCAAGCTCGCGCAAAGCGTGTCGCTCACCAAAGCGCAAAGCGACGTGATGACGCGCGTCGATCTGAGCCAGCTCGCAACCCCCGGGGCGCACGACGTCACGCTCGCCTTCACCGGCACCGGCAAACCCAGCTACAACGTCGTCGCCAGCCACTACCTGCCGTGGGCACAGGTACCGGTCGAGCCGAAGGGCCCACTCTCAATCGACGTCGCGTACGACAAGAGCGACTTGTTCGTCGACGACGTGGTCAAGACCACCGTAACGCTGAAAAACAACGAAGCGGTGACCCAAAACATGGTCCTGGTCACCCTCGGCATCGCCCCCGGCTTCGCCGTCAACACCGACGACCTGCAAAAATACCTCACCGCGGGCACGATCTCGAAATTCGAGACGACGGGACGCCAGCTCATTCTTTACATCACGACTTTGGCGCCGAGCGCGTCGCAAGTCTTCGAATACAGCCTGCGCGCCACCATGCCGGTCACCGCCGTCGACGGCGGCGCGGAAGCGCGGATGTATTACGAGCCTGAGAAGAAGACGCGTGCGGCGGCCAAGGGCATGAAAGTCGCGGCGCGGTAGACGCGTCTATCCTGGTCGGGTCTGGGCATCGGGGACGGCGTGATCCACCGTGCCGGTCGTTCAGTTAGCGAGCGTGAACGTGCGCTGAGAATATGTTTGGGCGCCGTTGTAAAACGGCGCGTCTCGCACCGAGACCCGCATGTTCCAGCCGCCAACAAGTTGGCCGGTGGTGTCCCAGGTGAACGTGTTGCTCGGGCCCCAGGGCTGCATCTCGACCCAGACGCCATCCGGCCTGCGCCATTGAAAGAGGTATTCGGCGGGACCGGCGCAGGTCGGGGTGGCTGTCCAGTGCACGACTTGTCCAGGTTGCGCGCGGTTGTCAGCGTCGTCATGCGTGAGCGCTACGGCGGTGCACGCAGCGTAGGTGTTAAGGATGAAGCTTTTGTGCGTGTACGTCTGCCCGGTGGAAAAGTAGAACGGCGCGTCACTGACGGCGACATACACGTTCCAATAACCGATAGGCTGACCCGTGGTGTCCCAGGAGAACGTGTTGTTGGTGCTCCAGTCCTGCGCAACGGTGTAGCCAACGTTGTAGGGCGCGAGCAAGAATTGGTAGTACGCGGGTCCGGCGCATTCTGAAGCCACCGTAAAATGCACGGTGTTCCCAACCACTCCGTAATTTCCCGGGGCGTCGGACGATAGCGTCGCGCTCGTACACGCAGCGTAGTCGTTCACAATGACGCTGGCGCTCTTGTAGACCTCGTAGTTGCCGTTGGGTCGATCGCGGACCCAGACCTGGGCGTTCCAGACGCCAGTTGCAACGTTCGCAGTGTCCCAGGTGAAGGTCGGCGAGGCGCCCCACGGCTGAGCCTCAATCCAAACCCCGTCTGGGCGCCGTAAGACGAACCGGTACTCCGTGGCGCCGTTGCACACGGAGGTCGCCGTCCACACGAACGGCTCGCCCTTCACGGCGTACTTGTTCGTGTGATTGTAGGTGAGCGTCGCTGCCGAGCATCTGGACTGAACTTTCGAGAACTGCAGCGCCACGTCCGTCCTTTCGGACGCGCCGACGAAGCTCTGTCCCGAGTCCTGCCAGGCGCTGATCACGCTCTGCTGCGGCCAAAGCGGCGACGTCAGCAAGGCGGGTTGGGTCTGGTCGCCGACTCGCCGCGCCGAGTCGGCGACCATCGGCATGTCAGGACTCGACGTATCGATGAGCAGCGCACCAATCGCATCGATCGACCACTTCACCTCACGGGTCCAGAGCTCGTCCGCCGTCGGATCGCCGCTCACTAGCGACGTGTGCCATCCGAGCAGCAGGTGATCCTCGTCGTAGGACAGCGTGGGTTCTGTCTGGCTCAGTGTATTGAGGCCAGCCCAGGGTGCCACCGTTTGCGGAACGGAGAACGACTCTACTTTGCCCGGGTACGCGGCATCCAGAACCGCACCGTGCAACCGCGAGACATTGGCGACTCCAGTAGTCGACGGGTGGCTGCCTTCGGTAAACGCTATCGCCAGGTGCGTGGCGTCGATGACTACCAACGCCGGTCGATCATCGGCGGCGCCCGGCAAGAACGGACCCACGTACCAGTGCGAGCTCCCGCTCTGCACTTCAATCGTCTCGAAGCCGCCACTACCGCTGCGCCAAGCTGCCGCCCAGACGCCGTTCTGCGTCGCGAGCACGACGCGGTCTTCCATGGCGCCAGTCGCAGCGAGCGTCAAATCATCCGACGTCGGCTCGAGATCGGGCGAGAACGTGCGGTAGCGCACGTCGGGACCGTTGAAGGGATCCGAATCGTCGACCCACGCCGCGATAACTTGCGTGCCGTCGAACACGACGTCCGGATCGCGCTGTGCGAAATCTTGGCTCAAATTCGCGAAGATTGGCGCACTGAGCGTCGTCGCGGCAGGGTCGACCCTACGCAGCCGCACGCCGAGCTCGTCCGCGTCAAAATCGGTCCACGCCACGACGAAGGTGTCGTCGGGAAGGCCAGCGAGCGACGGACTCGGCTGATCGACACCCGCCCCCACCGTGCCGAACTCGACCACGCCCTTGGCGACACCACCGCGCGAGAACGTCGCCAACTGCAGTGATGCCGGCGCAGTGCTGCGATCGAGAAAGCTCACGCCGACTTGGTTGCATCCAACGCCCAGCGGGTGCCGCCCTTGCTGCAGCTCACGCGCAGCCAACGCCTGCGGAGGAGGAAGCGCGACACGCGGCGTCACCAACATGGGAGTCACCATGCAGGTCGCACTGCAACCGTCGCCACCGACGGTATTGCCGTCGTCACATTGTTCGGAATCAGCCAGAAACCCGTCACCACAAACGGGCGTTGCCGGCGGAGTTCCCATCGCAGTTGGAACACACGTCAACACCGCAGCGCTCCCGCCTTGCCCGCCCAAACCACCCTGCGCCGTCCCACCCGCGCCCGAGCGTCCAAACGTTCCCGGCTCTTGCCAAATACCTGGCGAGCGCTGCGTCGGGCGCGGCAACGTCGCAGGCACGCCGCCCGTGCCCACGCCTCCTGCGCCAGCCGAGCCGGACGCCCCAACCGATCCGGACGAGCCGGGCGAGCCTTGGTCGCAAGCGCCGAGCGCGAGAGCGCACGCGCCGAAGACCGCGCGCGACCGCCAACCCCACCCGGCAATCCTCGAACCTCCAGCCCATCCGCTCATTCCTCCACGAAACCAGCCGCAACCTAGTGTCGAATTCGGCTCGCCCGCAAGCCGATTTGACCTCGAAAACGCCCGCGCAACTGGTCGTCACCACGGACCGATAAGCCGGGGTGACAGCACCGCGGGAGGTCCTGCCGGGGCAGACATATCTGGTTGCGCGCCGCTGCGCTCAGCGCACGGTCGTTGAAAGACCGGACACATTCTTCGACGCCGAAGGCGAAATGCCGGAGACGGCGACGCTCAACATCGTGCGCCCGCCCATCTACCAGCACCTCGACGCCGCCCAGCTCGCGCGCCATCTCGCGCACGCCGTCGAGCGCCATGTCGGCGCAGCCCGCGATGCCCTGCGCGAAGCCGACCGAAAATTCCTCGGCCCCAAAGCGGTTCTGCAGCAACCGTTCGACGCCGTCCCCAAGTCCACCGAACTCCGCCGCAACCCCAGCCCGCGCATCGCCGCCAAACACACGCCCGAGCGCGTGCAAGCCATCCGTCACCTGCTCGATTTCATCAAACGCTACCGCGCCGCATGGCACGCCTGGCGCGCCGGCGAACGCGACACCACGTTCCCGCAAGGCACGTACGCGCTCCGAATCTATGCGCGCGTCGCCTGCGCGCCGGCTTGCCCGGCGTAGGTGCGGAGGCGACGGCGGACGCGAGGTGAACACACCACCGATTCGGTGCTGATCCAGCGCGAGGAGCCCACCGTCGCCCGCGCACCTCGCGCTCGGCCCCGGCAGTCAACGTCTACTGCGACACCACGCCCAAGATTGAAACGTCGTCGATCGCGAGGGCCTGGGCGCTCGTTGCATCGACTGCGGTTGGCGCGCTCGTGGTGTAGTTCCACGCGAGGAAGAACGGCGCGTCGCGGAGGATGAACACGTCGAGGTCGCCAGTCACGGTGGTCGTCGAGGCGGGGGCGGGGTCGTAGCCGTCGGCGTCGGCGTCCTGGGGGAACGTTGTGGTGAAGGCACTGCCGGCGCTGCCCCAGCCGGTGCCGTCAGCGGAGTAGTACAGTTGGATCTTCCAGCCGGGCGAAGTGGTGCCTTTGCGGAATTTCTCGACGTTGTAAGACAGGGTTAGCCTTCTCACGTCGGCGCTAGCTGGAGCTTGGAGCTGCACGTACAGATTGCCGCTCTTCGTGCCGCCCGAGCCGATGGTTGTGCCGGTGGCGAGCCAGCCGAGGGCACGGTCGGTCGAGTCGAGCCAGTACGCGGGGCCGCTGGCTGCGGCGCCGGCGCCGAAGTTGTAGATAGAGTTAGTGGAACCCGACGACATGCCTCCGCCAGCATGACTGATCGTCGTGGTGCCGGCCGCGCCGAAGGTCCCGACCACGCGCGGACTGGCTTGTTTGTCGATGCGCCAGCCGCTCGGCAAGGTGGCGTCAGCGGCAGTACCGATACTGTCGAAGCTTTCTACGTAGGCAGAGGCGGTGGGGATCGCGATCGTGGGACCAATGGCGGGGTAGCTGGTCTGACAGCCCGCCGGGCAACCGCCGCAGCCGCAGGCGCCGCCGCAGTCGGTGCTGGTTTCACCCATGCCGGGATCGCGCACGTTGTTCTTGCAGCTGGCCGGCATGCAGGGAAAAATATTCGACGCAAATCCGTAGCGATTGCCGCGGGTGCCACACACGAGGCCTGATTTACACTCGTCGTCTTGGTGACAGTGGCCCTCGCCGTTGCCGCAGCTGCAGTAGCTGCGGCAGTGCCCGATGGTGCCGTTGGCTTGAGGGCATACGTTCGTGCAATCGCCGCCGCCGCACGATCCGCCACAGTCGGGCTCGACTTCATCCGCGTCGAGCACGCGATTCACACAATGCGGTGGGACGCAGGCGTCGGCTTGGAAGGGGCCGCCGAACAGATCAGCGGTGTCGTTACCGCACAGCAGACCCGGCAGACAGTACGCGTCTTTCGTGCACGGATAGTCGCCGCTACCGCACAGGCAATTCGCCCCGCAGTAGGCCGACGCGCCCAGGGTGGCCGTTGACGTGCAGTCGCAGGCTTTGCAATCGGCGCCTCCGCAGTCCGCGCGCGTTTCGTCACTGCTCTTGACTCCGTCCGTGCAGTGCGCGGCTACGCACACCGAAGCATGCGAGCCAGCGCCCAAGCCTGCCGCTTGGAAGTGGCTGCAGGCTAAACCGCTCTGACAGTCGGCGTCTCCGGAGCAGCAGCCGCCAGTCAGCGTGCACGGCGAATTGGGACTGCACTGGCGGTACGTTGCAGCGTCGCGTCGGAGTAGCAGCGGATACGGGCTTGGCGAAAGGTCGAGGTCGCCGTCGGCGGTGCCCTCGAAGAACGTCGCCGCGAAGTCGTCGTAGTAAAAGCGATTGCCATTGGCGGTCAAGACGCTCGCGCGCAGGCCGAAGCGACCCGCTACATTTCCGAACGTCTGGGCGGCGGGGTCCGTGGGCGGCAAGGTTGTCGAAATCGGCCAGGCAGCAGGCTCGGTCGCGCCCACTCTCCAAACCTTCATGCCGAGAAATAGCGAGCCGTCAGCGTTCGTGAGGGCCCGGAATCGCACGCGGTGGTCAACGTTCGTACCCACGCCTAGGTCCCAAAAGCTCCAGGGCGCGGGCATGGTGGCTAGATCGGTGGAGACGCCGTTGATCACCGCATAGATTCGAAATAGGTCGTACTTGAACGAGGTAATCTGGGCTGCCAAGTAGGTTTCTGGTGTGGGCAACTCATCCGCGCGCGCGATGATCGCGGACGTGGTCGGATAGGCGAACCGCATCGTGGTGACGATGTCGACGTCCTTGGCAAGGTGATCGCTCACCATTGCAAATGAAGTCCCGGGGGCGCCGACGGCGGCGAACTGCGCTTCGGACGCTTGCACGCTCCAGCTCAATGGCGGCACAACGTGGGTCACCCAACGCGGCGCTAGTTTTGCGCCCGTGGCAGCGCTAAAAGTGTCGCTAAGGCTTTGGGGCGCACCAGCCACCGCAGGAAGAACCGTTGGCGCGTAGTGAACAACAACGTCTGGCTCGCCGGCTCCGGCGCCTTGCGTCTTGCCGTAGTCGGTCCACGCGATAGCCAGGGCGTTGCCGGGCGGTAGCGCTACTTGGGCCAGCGCCGGTGAGCGCTGATCCTGCCCGCTATCCTCACACACACGCGGGATCAACATTTCTGGCAACTCGGCATTGACCAGCAGCTGACCGCCCACCTCTACCCACGGCAGCCGCTTGAGCCACAGCTGATCTCCAGAAACATCGCCAGAGCGAGCCTCCGAGCGCCACGCCAAGTACGGGCCGTCGTTGCCAGCCACCAGGGCCGGCGACGTCTGCGCGATCAAGTCGTTGCTGGTCAGCACCTCGTCCTGCGGATCGAGGGATTTGATGACGGGCGCGACGGCCCCGGCCTCCGTATCGACGACCGCGTAGCGAACACGAGCGAGATTGTAGACCCCCGTGCTGCTCGGGTCGGTTCCGATCGAGAACGCCACCAGCAAGCGAGTCGTATCCAGCGCGACCAACGCCGGCCGATCATCGAGCGGGCCGCCCAGAACCGGCCCGACTCGGAATGAGGCATCGCCGACGCGCACGACGACGTTCTCTTGGCCGTCGACCGTGCCTTCGCGGTACGCCGCCGCCCAGCCACCGTTGAACGGCGCCAGCGCGACGGCCGCCTCCGGCAACGCGCTCGCCGCGAGTGAGGCGTCGTCCGACAGCGGGTTCAAATCTGCGTCGAAAAGCCGGTAGCGAATATCGGGGCCATTGTTGGCGTCCGCGTAGTCCTCCCAGGCCACGACCAGCTGGCTGCCGGTCCAGATCATGTCTGGATTCAGTTGGGAAAACTCGGCGCCGGCGTTGGCAACACCCAGCGCGCCCAACGTGCCGTCGCCGTTCACCTTGCGCAGCGCCACGCCCAGATCCGAGCCGTCACCATCGAAGTCGCCCCAAGCAATCGCGAAGCTTCCGTCGGGCAAAGCCGCCGCGACCGGATTCGCTTCGTCGATCGGCGAAGCGCCATCACTCACCGTCACGTGATGAGTGGGCTGCCCCCAAATGTTGAACAGCGATGCCCCGACCGTCGCGTCGCCCGTGCCGACTTCCACGTAAGTCGTGGCAAAGCCTTGGCTGAGCCCGGACACCGGGTGGCGTCCGGCGCCCAAGTAGCGATCAGCGCCAGCCACCGCGGCCACCGGTTGATCACGGGTTTGGCAGCTCGCCGTGCACGCGTCCAACTCCGTTCCCGGTCCGTCGTCGCACTCCTCGTCGATGCCGACGATGCCGTCGCCACAGCTGAGCGAAATGCCATACGGCGCGACAATCGGCTCGGGCGCGCTGCTGCCCGCACCGCCATCGCCACTGCCCGGCGTTCCGTGCAAACTCTGCGGAGTCCACGCATCAGACACCGCCATAGACTTCGGTGCTCGCGCAACGCCCCAACCACTGCGGCCCGCTGCGGCACCGGTGTCCGTCGCCGCGGTCGTCTCCCCTGCTTCGCCTCCGCCGCCATCCAACGTCGAAGGCCGAGCAGCGCCTTCCTCATTACAACCCAAAGCCAACAGCACGAACGCCAAACCCGCCCGTCGCGCCGCCAAATTCCGACCTCCCATTCGCGTGTTGCTGACGTTGCTCACCGCTACTCCTCAGCGAAAACCTGCCGCACCCTAGCGTCGGATTCGATTGCGCAGCAAGGCGATTTGACCATTTCAACCCCGTCAGCAACTGCCCGTGGCCGTGACCGATGAGCCGGGGTGACCGCACCGAGGGAGGTCCTGCCGGGGGCGACGTACTTGGTCACGCGCCGCTGCGCTCAGCGCCAATTTTTGCTCAAGCCGTCGCGTCGCACCAACCAGCTCATTCGCTATTGCTTGGCCGACGCGGCGCGGCAGACTGGCGTGTTGCTCCACGCGGTTTGCTTCATGTCCAACCATTGGCACGGTGTCGTCACTGACCCCTTCGCGCGGCTGCCTGAATTCCTCGAGCGCTTTCATCGTCTGTTCGCCCGCGCCCAAAACGCCTCACTCGGCCGCTGGGAAAACCTTTGGTCATCTGACAAGCCCAGTGTCGTCACCCTCGTCTCCGACGAAGATGTGCTCGAGAAAATGGCGTACACGCTCGCCAACCCGAGCGCCGCCGGCCTGGTGCGCGCACCGCGCGAGTGGCCAGGCGTCATCTCGCTGCGCCTCGCCGAGCGCACGGTCGTTGAAAGACCGGACGCTTTCTTCGACGCCGAAGGCGAAATGCCGGAGACGGCGACGCTCAACATCGTGCGCCCACCTATCTACCAGCACCTCGACGACGCCCAGCTCGCGCGCCATCTCGCCCACGCCGTCGAGCGCCATGTCGGCGCAGCCCGCGATGCCCTGCGCGAGGCCGGCCGAAAATTCCTCGGCCCCAAAGCGGTTCTGCACCAACCCTTCGACGCCCTCCCCAAGTCCACCGAACTCCGCCGCAACCCCAGCCCGCGCATCGCCGCCAAACACACCCCCGCGCGCGTGCAAGCCATCCGTCACCTGCTCGATTTCATCAAACGCTACCGCGCCGCATGGCACGCCTGGCGCGCCGGCGAACGCGACACCAAGTTCCCGCAAGGCACGTACGCGCTCCGCATTTATGCGCGCGTCGCGTGCGCGCCGGCTTGCCCGGCGTAGCCGCGAGCGCGTCGGCGGACACGAGGTGGTCAACGATGAACGGCGTGCGGAGGTTTGTCCGGGGGCTGTGTGAGCGTCACTGGACGGCAAGTGTTGCCGCGGGGAAGGCCGTTTGCGGGCCTTCATGAGGCTGACCAGCACGCCAGGTGCCCCTTCATCGCCGTCGACAACCGCTCCGCGTGTCATTCGCTTTTTGCTTCGAGCGTCTATCCCGGGTCGGGTCTGCTGGCGTCGAAGCTCCGCCGGATACGCGTTGCCGCGCCCTCGTCGACCCAGCTTCGAAATCGCCTCGCACATCGCCTCGACTCTCGACATCGCTCATGCCTCCGACACGGAGTCTGGCGATCTGTCGGCATGGCGTCATCTGCGGGGCAGGGCGAGGACTTACGTAGTGCTCACCGCGCGCTACGACGGCGTTGGCCGTTTGGAGGCTCGCGTCACCCGCGAACGTTGCGACCATTTCGGTCGCGAATTGCGATGTCAGCCAGGTAAACCCGCCAAATCTGTACGACGTCAATTCCGCGATCGCTTACGACATCAATTCGGCAGGCAACACGTCGGCGTCGAGGAGCTACTCGCCCCGTCCAGCGGCAAATTCATCGCCAATCACTCAGGCCCCGTGCGCGAAGTGCAGCGCGCCTTCGAACACCTTGGGCGACTATCCCGGGTCGGGTCTGCTTTCGAGAATCTCAACAACGTGACGCGGAGCAACCAGTCCACCGCCGATAAGGGCACGAAGAACATCATCAGACATATGGTGCCAAAGCCAAGGCTTCCGGTCATTCTGGATCGCCAGGTTGATGTCGATTCCGGAATCCAGCAAGATGGTTACAATCCCTGCATGGTTGCCATACGCAGCAATCTTCAAGGCTCTGATGACCATCGAGGCGTCTTGCTTGCGCTCCAGGAGAGTCAACACCGTTTGAGTGCGACCAGCCGCCGAGGCCTTTCCGAGCGGAAATAGGGAACGCCACTCCTTCTGTGAATCAACACCCGCAGCAAGAAGTGCGTCAATGATTTCCTCATTTGCGCATTCGATCGCCAACAGCAGTGGCGGAGGCAACAAGAGATCCGTCAGCCACTTCGCGAGGCGCGATTCACCACGAGCGTGCTCCAAAGCATGGTGTACCGCGCTCAAGTCGTTCGCAGCGATTGCCCGATGAAGGGGAGCGATCCCGCCGAACGGCAATCTAGAAATTCGCATCGATCGGGTCTGCCAGGTAGTCGCCGCCCTTGTAACCTAAGTACCCGCCAACCAACGCGCCACCCAAACCCGTCAAGCCAGCCCCCACACCCCCGACTGGCAGACCCAATAGGGCTGCCCCTTCCGCTCCGGCCAATCCGCCTGCATACGCGCCACCCCAACCGCCAATCTGACGCAAGGATTCCGCCGCGATGGGCCTCGGCGATCCTTTGTCAACCGACTTCGCAAGAGCCGTCCCAACGTCGTAGGCGCTAACCGCAACGCCAACAACGGCCAGCCCGCGTCCCAGGTAGATGACTCCGCGTCCGCCGGGGGTAACAATGGCACTCGCGGGGATGTTCCCTTTGAAGAGCACTTCGCGTTCGTTTCCTTGGTTCCCCATCCACTGACGCACTCGAGCCGCGAGGTTGGGCTTCTCCATCTGGAGGCGGTCTGCGTCCATGGATAGGTCCTCTTCACTGATATACTCCGCGCCAGATTTTACCGCCCGATCAACATCGATGTACTCAAGCTGGCCATCTATGTGTTCCGGGCCTCGGGGCAAAAGGGACGCAGAAAGGTAGGGGGTTGGACCACCTGGACCATGCTGTTCAAGCGCATGCTCTGCGGGAGACAGCTGCGCGGCAAGGTCCCTGGCGCTCTCCCCAAAGTACTCGGTCATCAAAGCGTCCGTTTTCCGTGCTGCGAGCAGCGCACTCTTCGGAATGACTCGGATCGGACCTGACGAGACAGAATCGGGAGCACCAACGCTCATGTTTTCCTCGTCCCCGGTCTGAGTCTTTTCTTCGCCCGTTGTGGACGCGCAATCCGCGTCTTTGCCGCACTCCAGTCCAATCGGATCGACAGCTTTCAGGATCTGCCCACGCACGTACGCATAGAGATTCAGATCCGCCTTGCCCGGCGAATGCACCGCCAAGGGATCCGCACTCATCCACCTCCCCGTAAACGCACTCAGATACCGCTTCCCAAAGTAGATCACCCCCGCTTCGAGATCCTCCTCCTTGCCCGTAAATCCGTAATCCTCCCGAAACCCCTTCCACCGATCCGGCCTGTAGTCGCTCTCGGTGGCTCCATACGGCTGATAGGTACGCGCCTCGACGAGCTCGCCCGAGCCGTGGTCGACGATCATGCTGCTCGAGCCCAAGTGATCGGGCAGGTCGAGCAGCACGTGCAGGTTCGGCGCGTGAAGTTGATCCGACGTCGCTGCTAGCCGCGGCTCGCCTTTTTCGGGCTGCTCGTAGTGCAGGCGCGCGAGGCGCATGCCATTGGCGGAGAGGTAAGCGACCTCGGTCGTGGAATCGACGGGGTACTGTTTGGCGACGGGGTCGTAGACCGTGCGGCGAACTTCGAGCGAGTCGAAGACGTAGAGCGTCGTGTAGAGCGGGCCCTTGACGCTGGTCTGATAGTTGTATTCCGAAAACTGCTTGGCGACGCGTTCGTCGTTGTAGTCGTAGACAAATAGCGTGTCTTTTTGGGGGTTGTAAGGGGTTTCGCCAAAGCCGGAATTGACCTTGCTGGCCGCGTACAGTCGACCCACTTCGTCATAGGTGTAGAACCACTGCAGGTTTTGGCAGTCGGTCTGAAGGGTACAAGAGACAGCGTTGCGCCCGCTGGTGAACCACGTGAGGTTGCCCGCGTCGTCGTAGGCTACGGCCTTGACGATTTGCGCCGTGGCGCCTGGGACCGAGTCGCCTTGATAGAACTGATACGGCCGCGGCTTGGTGGCGTCCGTGGTGGCGTTGCTGGTGATCTTGCCGAGCGAGCGATCGAGCAGCGCGTGCTGGTCGTCGTCGGTGAAGGTCGTATTGCCGAGCCAGTCGTATTTGTACGTTTGCCAAAGCGGGCGGTTGGCGAACGTGCGCATGCCGTTCGGCTTCGGACGCCGCGGATCACCGACGGTCGGCATGTCGGCCGCGTGGGGTGACTTCCAGGCGTCTGAGCCGGCCGGGTATTCGTAGTCGACGCGCGTGACCCGATTGAGGTCGTCGTATGCCATGCGGCGCGTGACCGGCTTGGCGCCGGCTGGCCACTCGTCGGGGGTGCGCCAATCACGGATCTCGGTTGGATTACCGACAACGTCGTACGAGTAGTCGAGATCTTGCAGCAGCAGCTGCCGCGTCGGATCCTCCGGATTTGCGCCAGGCTCTGGCGAGATAGTCGCCGGGCTGCTCGACCATTGAGGGGCGAATCCGCGGTAGGTCTGGACGCTGCGCAGGCGACGACGGCTGTCGAAATCGGAGTGCGTCGTCGTGTCGGCTTTGTCGCCGAGCGCTATGTCGGTGACGAGGCCATCGGCCGTCCGAGTGATCTTTTTGACCAGCTCGCCGTAACTCGAGCCCACACCTTGAATGGTGCCGCGATGGGTGTACTTGGTGGTGACAGAGCTCGTGCCGCCCGTGGATTGCAGCTCGGGCGAGACAACGCCGGTTGTCTCTTCGATAGAGCGGTCGGCGGCGTCGTAATAGAAATTCTTGTGGTACCAGTGGTTGACGAGGCGCGATGCGAACGTCGGGTAGTTCACGGCGCCGACGTTGGCCACCTGGCGGAAGGTTTTGGTGGTGCGGCCGAGGGCGTCGTACGCAAACCAAGTCGTCGCGGCGCGGTCGTGCACGGCGGCGAGCTTGCCCTTGAGAACCTTATTTGCGTCGCTTGTCGCGGGGTAGCCCTCGATCGCAGGGGGCGAAGCAACTGGGGCCGACGGCACCGAGTCGTATTGATAAAACACCTCGAAAGCGTTCTGTGCGGCCGGCGTCAGCGTCGTGACGTCGTACGGCTTGGTCCCCACGTTGGGTGCCGTGTAACCCCAGTGGTAGACATTGCACGGCGAATAGTCCTCTCCGTACAGGCGCCCGGCGCCGTCGTAGAAGAAGTTTTGCCCGCAGCCGCGCGCGTCACTCGTGGCGACTAGGTCGCCCGCGTCGTTGTACTGGTAGATCCACGGCCGCATGCCGCCGGTTTGCGACGACGGCGCGGTCGTGAGATCGGTCTTGAAGTTGGCGGTCGTGTGCGGTTCGACGTTCAACACCATGCGACCGAGCGTGTCGTAGCGCATCCAGCGCATCACGGTCGGACTGCCGGCGTGGACGCGTGAGATGACCGTCGGTTCGCCAGTCGGCAGGAACTTCGTGCGCACGTAGCGCAAGTCGAGGGCGCCGGAGTCGTGCGCGCGCTCGGTGGTTTCTACGGTACGACCGTGACCATCGGTGCGCGTCGATGCGTAGGTTCCCTGGTGTGGCCCAGGATAGAGGTCGGCCGCGTCGTAGAGATCGGTCGAGAGCGCGTGGTAGCGGCTCTGCAGCGAGACGGTGCCGTCGACGTCGAAGGTCTGTACCTGCCGCCCGAAGGCGTCGTAGCGTTGGCGCCCGTACTGAGTGTTGGGCGGTGCATCCGCAACGGGGAAACCAGTCGGGGTGTTCTGCAGGAACGACGGCAGGTATTTGCGCTGTACCGCCCCTTTGGCGTCGAAATGAGCAATCGAGGAGATGATCCAGTGATTGCCGCCATCTTCGTCCGGATCGGCCTCGGCAAGACCGACGCGGGCGCGGCCCATGCCGTCGACGTACGAGTAACTCTCGAGGTACTCGCTCGCAGCTAACGTCGGGCCGTCTTGCGTTTGCGTGTGAATGACCGAGTACGCGCGCGGATCTTGCGGGCTCGGTAAGCTGTAGTCGATCTTGACTGACGCTAGAGTCGTTGCGTCGATCGCGGAGCCATCGGGACGCGGCCGCACGAGCGACGTGAGCCGACCGAAACCGTCGTAAGCGACCGTGGTTTTCTGGTCGTTCAGATCTTGAACGCTTGTCACCAGGCCGAGACCGCGGTCGTAAGTGGCGTAGGTGGTCAGGCCGCCGCTGTTGCAGCCTCCGCTGTAGACAGTCTCCGAGAGCGGTAGCTGCTTGTAGATGCCGACGTCGTAAGAAACGGCGCGGCAGCGTCCGAGCCCGTCCGGACCGGTCTCCTGTGTGACGTTGCCGAATTCGTCGTACACGCGCTCGCCGACGATGCGCGTCCCATTCGTCGATGCTGTCGCCGGAGCCAAGGCCTGCACCGCGTTGCCATTGGGATGGCTACGAATCACCGTCGCTGTGTCAAGGAACACCGCACGAGTCTGCTTGGGAGCGCCTTCTGCGGAGTAGGTAGTGAGCGTCTCGTGGCGCGGGGCGCTTTGGGCTGAGCCATTCGCCCACGAGGCGACGGTGCGGTACAGCCAGTGCGACGGCGCATCGCTCAGCAGGGCGGGAATGGTGAAGCTACACAGAGCTTCGTTGGGATCGTTTCCCACCAGCGTGCTCTGGGTGGTTTGCGGACAGACCGTCGCGTCGCCACCCACGCAACCCCTGTCGAGCGCCAGGTAAGCGTTCCCGAACGCGTCGACGAATGCCGCCGACTCGGTAATGGCGTGGCCGGTCGTAGCGCGCAGAGGCACGGGCGTGGCGTGCGAGGGTGTGGTCGCTTCCGCAGGGGCAACGCAGGCGTCGGAGTCAACCGGGTAGGTTGGTTGCGGAGCCTGGATTTCGAGCTCTACTTGCGCGGCCGCGAGCGTGCCAAAGCTCGCTTGGGTGTTCGGGATAGCGGTGTCGTAGTGGACGCTCCGCTTGCCCGACTCGAAGGCGTGGCGAACATGCCGGCCGTCCAGGCCCAGATACAGTTCCCGCAACCGGTACGTGCTGGCTTCGGTCGAAGCGTAGCGGCCGCTCTCGTCAAAGTGCTCAGTGACGACCGGCAGGCCTTTCAAAGCCTCTTTCGGATTGTCGCGCCAGCGCTCAGACAACGAGCAGTCGTCGACGCCGTTGTCGGGCGTTTCGTCCTCACACTCGCCGAGCAAGAACGTGCTCTCGGTCAAATCGGTCGGGCTGTTGACGTCGCCGAGGCGCTTGGAGCGCGCGCGGCGGAACCCACGAAACTCGCGCTGGCGGCCTTCGTAGACTGGGTCGCGGTAGCTGTATTCGGTGACGTACTTGCTGATGCCGGAGCCAGCGACGCTGAGGTTGTCGCTTTCGGTCACGCGCTTCACCAGGTGCGTCACCGTGGGCATCTTGCTGCACCACTTGCTGTCGAACGGCGTCAGCTCGCCGGCGCAGTCGACGCCGGTGCGCTCCGCGGCCAGCATCTCCTGGGTCGAGCTCGCGTATTCGATCTCGGTCGACTTGCCGAGGCCGTTCTTGACGCTGACGAGCAACCCGGGGCGTTCGCCGCCCGCTAGGTCGATGAATTCGTATTTCTTGCCGTTGCCCCAGACGATGTCGCGAGTGCCGGAACCGTTGATGTCCATCAACCGTACGCGGTTCGCGTACGACGGGCTCGCGGTGGTGCCGTCAATGATGCTGCGCTGCGTCCAGCCCTTGCCGTCGACGTTCAGCCACACATCCACGGCGTCGAAACGGACCTGCACCAAGTCGTCGAGACCGTCACCGTTCACGTCGTCCATGCGCAGGGAGGTGCCCTGGATGTCGGAGTAGAACGGCGCGCCATCCATGGTGACGTAGCGCTTGTCGCCGAACGTGCCGGCCGGGCAATCGTCAAGCTCGCCCGTGCCCCAGAAGCCGTTACCGCGCCCAGGCCAATAACGGAGATCGCCGCGGCGCACCCGCACGATATCTTGGATCCCGTCGCCGTTCATGTCGGCGAGCTGGATGTCCGAATCTGAGAAGCGCACCGGGGTACCGCTGAACGGCACGCACTTGGCGATAGGATCGTTGGAAAGACTAGAAGTCGCGTTGGTCGCCCATTTGCCCTTGCCAAACTGGCCGTCGCCGTCGGGCAAGCGACCGAGCGATAAGAAGGTTTGGAACTCGGTGCCGGTACTGACGACGAGATCGACCATGCCGTCGAAGTTCACGTCGGCAATCCGGGTCTCGGCGGCGTCTTTGCCGAGATCCACCTTCGGGCTCTGCCGGTTGGCGACGTCGATGCTGCGGCCGCGTAGCATCCATTTGCTGCCGACTAGCGCGGGTTTGTACACCGCGTAGGTCTTGACCTTCGGCATGTGCAGAAAGTCGATGATGCCGTCGCCGTCCACATCCAGCGGAGCGACGTTGGCGTTGCTCAGCTTGATCGTGCCCGAGTTTGCCCCGAGCACCCCCGCGACGCCCATCTGACTGACGGTGCCGAACGTATTGCGAACGCCACCTTCCGAGTTGAAGAAGACACCGTAGTCGTTGCCATAGATGCCAGGCGCGGTCACCAGCAGGTCGGGCAAACCGTCCGCGTTGATGTCGAAGTAGTCGGTGAGCTCCTCGTCCACCGAGTGCGGCGGATCCCCACCCACCTGCTGAATGCGCGCGTCGAACGCCTCGTAGCCGGCGAGACCGGATTCAATCGCTGTCCCGGCCGTGTTGAAGCCGCGCACGTGACTGTAGTCGAACGTCATCGGCGGCAACTTGGCGCAGCTCGTGTCGCCTAGCCGCTCGTTCGATTCGGCGGGGACGCCGTCGCTTCCTTCACTGCCATCGCAACGCCCCTCGACCTGCACGCTCGTCAGGTACGAAGTGTGAAATCTCTTGTCGTACTCGAGGTGATACCGCCGCACCTGCCGGCGCGCCGCGCCTGAACCGCTTGATGGCTTACTCGTCACGTCCACACCGGCAACGCGCTGCGTCTGCTTGATCAGCCAGCCGCTGTGATACGTCTCGGTCGGATCAGTGCGCGCTTCGTAGTTGATGTGCGTGTGGTGCGCGAAACCGCTCAGCATCGCCGTATCGTTCGGCGTCGCGCTCGGCGTCGTGTCGTAAATGTCACTGACGTACGCCTGCCCGCCGTCCTGAAAATATTTATAAACGACGACGTTAACCGGCGTCGGATTGCCCGTTGCCGGGTTCGGATTGCCGTACGTGTCGTATTGGCGTGCCAGATGCCAACGAAAGATCTGCGTCGGCGCGCTCGGATTGACCTCGAGCGAGTTGAGATGGTCAGCGCCAGTCCCGCCATCGAGCGGCTCACCCAGCTCCATTGTGACGCCGCTCTTGTCCTGCACGCGCCACGTCTTGTGGTTCGGCGACCAGAAAAAGCGCAAAAACGAACCTTCAACACGCGGTCGAAAGTACTGATGGTCGGCGCTCCACGGCGGCATCACCTCTTCGGCAAGCTTGCCTTTACAGGCCAACGCATCATCGACCGTACAAATGGGAACCAGCTCTTGCCCACCATTGAAGACGAAGCGATCTTGATTCGCATGCCACGTCTCCTTGTCCTCGTACGCCGGCAAGCCGCGATCGGTTTGGCGCGCGATATACGGCACCCCCACGCTCCAACCCATGCCGGCAAGGCCGGCGCCCGAGCCTGACGAATACGAAAGTCCGAGCGATGGCTGCGCACCACCACGCGCCGCCGGCAGCGCGAAGGGCACGCTGAACGTGGCGATGCCTGTCGACAGCTGGGCGGAAAAACTCTCGCCCATGCCCTGAACCGTGCCGGAACCTTTCGGCACCGAGATTGACTGCGACGTGACGCCGCTCTTGTCGCCGCCGGTTGGAAGCGCCGCGGTTTCAACCGGGGCGGCGGCAGGTGGCGCGGCGGGCTCGGCGGCGGCAGTCTTGTCGCTCTTGCCGGCGATCGCTGCCTGGAGCTCGTGTTTGCTCGGCTTCTCTTCAGCCAAGCTCGAAGCGTCTGCTTCGGTGACCGGGAGGTCGGGTTTGGTGCGCGCGGCCTTCAGCTGGTCCGGGGACGTTTCGTCAACGACGCGGGTCGTGCCTTGAAGCTCCGCCCTTTGCGTCGCCCATGCCAAGCCAGGCGAGAGCGTCGTCAGCGTGAAGACGAATAGTGTGACTGCCGAGATAGCCGGGTTGCGAAGGGCGATAGCGGTCACTTGCACACGCTCGCGCAATTGATCGTCGCCAGGGCAAACGTCAGCCGCGTCGGGGACGACACCATGCGCATCCGGAGGGGACGCTTCGCGCCCGACAGCAATGAGACACAGATCCGCGTCACGAAATTCCAACCACCTTCCGCCCGGTACCGTTAGCGTGTTGCCTGGGTGCGGGTAGCTCGGCGTGCAGTAGCCAAACCAAAAAGCAAACGGCCAGCAGCACGCCCGACGCCCCCCGCTTCTCGCCCTACGCTATCAGGGTTTTTGTAGGCAAGGACGCGGCAAGCATGGACGTCGGCCCCCTGCCGCGTGAGCTGGCCGCCTCGAAGCGTGACTCAAACGCGCTCGTCGAGGATGCGATCGCGACCGCGAAAGCGAATGGCCTCGTACAAGAACCGAGCAAAGACGTCGCCGCCGAAATGAGGCGCCTCGATAGGGCCTATGCCAAAACCCTAGATGGGCTTCGCCTGCTTCCCGACGCCGCACCGACCGAAGAAGTGCAACCCGACCCGCCGAGCGGTGCGCGGCCTCCGCCACAACACACCCAGGTGCGGATCGACCATGGCGTCGGCGGCGGGACCAGCACCTACGAAGCGGATCTCAAACGGTTCGGCGCTGATCCCACTGGCGCAGCGCTGATCGCTGGAGCCGCTTACGAGTGCGGGATGGGCAGCGCCCTGAACACGCAATGGGCATCGCTGTCTACCGTGTATCCTCAGGCTCAGCAATTTCCTTACCTACCGACGAGTTTGGGCTGGATTTATCATAATGGGGGCGTATTCGGCACTTTCGCGAGTAACTGCGAGACCCAGCTTCACCAAGAACAGATGTTGGTCTGCATGGCAGACAGGCTCGTCGCAGTCGCAAACGGATTGGGGCCCGTGGTGTGGCGGAACGTCACCGTCAACAATGGACTTCCAGATGGTCCATGGGTGATTCCACCGGCCCGAGAGCAAGACCGCTTCATTGCGCGCGATCAAGCCCTGCTCTTGCTTTCGCACATCACTTACCTCGAATCTCAAAACCCCTGGCAGAATCTGTTGCCAGGGCTTTCGGCCTCACTACGCACCTGCGATCAAATCGCTAGTTATGCACTCTCTACGAAGGATCAGAGTGCTTATAACTTCGTAGCACCGCTGTTGTTCGGGATGGCCGATTCATCACAAAGCGTCCCCTTCATTCCGCCTGAGTTGCCACGAACATTTGAGAATCGCGGCAAGCTCATCGAGGCGCGTATGAAGCTCAGAGCGCAAATTCGACGCGCGGCGGGGCGACTCCTTCGCGACGAGCTGGTATCAAAGAGCGTCTATGCCGACCTTGCCGGTGCGTTTCAACAACGCAACTATGCGACCGATCCGAAGCGCGGGCTCGAGCTGATGTGGGGAGTCGCCGACGACGTGGACCCTTCCTTTAATACATTTCGGCACGCGATTAGCGTGCTGGCTGGCCGTGTGCTCGGTCCGAGCGATCAATTTGGGGGCACTGTTGCGCCCGGTGATCTGCTGCTGAGCTACGGGGACACATTGCGAAGTCGCACGAGCGATGTTGCCATCCCGACGAAGGGTGCGGAGATCGCTGCCAACCTCGTCGAAGCAGGCGGCATCCTACTCGACCCCGCGGCCGATGCGACGCGGTTGCGTTCTGCCATCGTGGCACAGCTGACGGAAACCGCCGCTCGCTCCAACGGGATCACGGTGCCGTCCAATGACTACAACGTTTTCAAGGACGCTTCGTCGGTGCCGCAGACGCTTGAGCGGGTGAGCGACGAGGACATTCACTTCGCGGTGGGGCGCGCTTTGCGGGCTTACCATCAACTGTCTTCGAAGAGCTCCATAGACCCGAGCGATCTCGGTGTCGGATTCCAATCGGCGACGCACGTATCCAGCGAGATCACGAGCCTGGGTGGTGCCGTGCTCTCGACAGCGTTGCCCCGAGGCGACCTGGCGGGCGATATTACTGCCCGCGCGGGCGGTATTCTCTTCGATTCAGTCTCGTTCGGGGCGCCTAACTCAGGTCTCAACCCACAGCAAGACCTGACCGTAGTTGGAGGCGGCCAGTACCTCTCGTATCAAGACGTCTTCGCGATGGGCGAAGAGCTGCAGCGATTGCTCAGTGCTCAACAAGGCGAGCTCCTGGCGGCCGGCTACGCGGAAGACGACGAATTGGTAAAGACGACGCAGGCCGGGGCGGCGGAGCTGCGATCGTGGACTGGCCCTGGCAAGGTGGTCCTCCAAGTGGACCCCGGAACTCGTAGAGTATCATTCGGCCTCTTGGGTTTCGAGTGGAAGGACTTGGGGCTAACTGGTATCGACGACGTGTCCGAAGGGCTCGCCGTCGTGTACGGAACGGCCGCGGTAGCAGATTGCGCTGCCGGCATCAGGGAGACGTGCCCCGACGACTTGCAAGCTCAGTATGTCGCTCGCCCGGAAAAACCTTCCCTGCTTAGCGGCATCGGAGATCAGCTCCGGATTCTCGGTACCTCTGCGCCGGTGATCTTGTTTACCGTGACCAGCGGGACCCCGGCTGGCTTCGCCCTACCCCAGTTTGTCCCTACCGAACAAGATGAGGCGGGTTGGTACGGCTCCAAGGACCAGTTTCTGTACCTCATCGCGCGGGGCACGCCTGCAACGAAAAGCCGGGGGCGCGTACTGGGTGCGGCCCGCGTCTATTACGACGCCAAACCGCGGGCGTTCATCGTCAGCGACCTTCGCCGCGAGCTTCTCAACAATGTGCTCGGCGTCAGCGACTCCATCGCAACCCGCGGCTCGAGCAGGGGCGGGTCGACGACCGCGGATCCGAAGGGCTACTGCATCGAGGGCGTACCGCGTGACGCGTTCGTGCCGCTGGAAAACGAACTTACGGAGAACTCCGACGCCTACGAAAACAGCTGGCGGCACTACTTGGAGCGCGCCAAGGACACGGCCGCACGCGCCGACCAGATCGCGGACCAGCTGTTGAATCTGGAGCTGCAAGCGGCGAATCACAAGGAAGCCGCTCAGGAAAGACTAGGTCAACTCTGCGGCGCCTACGGCAATCTAGCGGATCTCGATTTCAGCAGCGGGCAAGCCGCATGCGCAGAAGACGCTGCCGATAGCCCGCTTTGTGCCTGCGTCAACGAAGACGTGTGGGATCTCGTGTTCATGAGCGACGATCCGACGCCAACGCTTTGTCCGGTCGACGGCATTCGGGAGGGCGAGCAGGCGGCCAGTCAGACCGCATGTCTCAAGCGGGAGATACTCGGGTGCCACGCCCTGAGCCCGCCACCACCAGCCGACGTCCCTCCGAACCATCCACTGTGTGGCAAGCGCATCCTGTCGCACACAGGTCTGAAGCTCCTGCCATTTCAGGACCAGAAGCCCGCGCTACCCGAGGACTGCGCCCAAATCGCCAGAGAGATGGCCGGACTTCAAGGTGATGGGCTCGAGACATCACGTATTATCAACCTCGGCAACCAAGAATGGCGAGAGTCGGACAGCATTGAGGCAACCGTTGGCGCCATGCGTTTCAAACTGGGCTTCGACGGCCATTGGAGCGTTACCGTCGGCGGCCACCAGGTCATGGACTCCCATCCGAACGCCGAGCTTTGGCCGGGCTGCCTTGAAAATCCGGGGCCGGGTATGCCTTGCGATCCCCTGGCCGACAACAGCCAGGCGACACTGACCTTTTATGACCGGCTGTTCCGCGACGAGTCAGCCCGCCAAGCGGGTACCTACGACGCCGCTCAGAAACAGAAGATCATGTGGCGTGTCCAAGGGGCCCTTTGGGTACTTGCAGGCTTGAACACATCCGCTCCAGATGGGTACATGGAGCTGCCTATCCCTGCCGTGGACTTCAAGGCGGCTGGAGCTAGCTACGGGGCGCCGCCGCTCACCGTGTTCGGCGAAAGCGAATTCTCGCTCGGCAGCACGGGCAAGACTTTGGATCAGGCGAGCGGTCCGGAGGGGCTGGTCGACTTCAAAGACGTCGGGATTATGAATGCAGCGACGAGCGAGGACGAGCGGCTCGCGCAGCCCATTCCCAGCACACGGTTCGACTACGACAAGGCTCAGCCGCGCCTGGGTTGGATCGACGAAGTCTACGCCCATCGCGAAAACTATCTCCACGTGATGGCGCCGACGAAGACGCGGAAGAACTTCGACATCAACAAAAGCTTCAGAGATTGGGAAAAACAGCTCAAGGAGATTTTTTCGGGGCTCCCGGGTGCAAAGTGCACGGACCTCGAGACCGGCAATGGCGTACCGAAGGGCGACACGGCGACCGCAAAAACGTTGAGAGATATCGCTGAGCTGAAGGTGGGCGACTGGTATGGCGACCCCCCGACCAGCCTCTGGCAGTTCCACGTCTGCGACGGAAATATCGGAGGCACCGTTATGTTCCCTGACGTCCAGGTACAAGGCGGCTCGGACTACTCCGCTGGCTCGCCCGCTTTGGGCAAAGTGACCGTGTTCGATGAGCTGGTTAGAGACCGGAAAAGCGACCCGTACATTACTTCGGCGCCGGACTATTACCAGATCGGCGGCCCGTTGATGACTGAGTATCCACCGCTAACGGTACCGCAGACCCCGTTTTCGTTTTCCGGTCCGTACGAGCACGAGCCGTGCGACGGCCAGCCCACGTACTTGACCAAACCGTGTGCGAGGAATCGCGGCACATCGGATCTACTTTCGGGCACACGCTTCTCGTTGAGTCGTCAGGCGCTGCGGCCGGCAGCCTGCTCACCTCAAAATCGCGCGTTTCTTTACACGAACTTCCTTCCGCCAAAGACACGCTGCGGTGGTGCCTCGCAGTTCGTGCAGGCCATGGGCCTGGCGTGCCTTGTCGGTCAAGGAAGGGCGGCCCCGCCCGCTACCCTGCTTGCTCCGCCGCCCCTGAAGAGCACTTCGGACATTCCGGCGATGTCGCAATGGATCCGCGGCATCAGTGGCCAGTCTAAGGACCTAGTGCGCCGGATCTATTTTGATTCAGTGCCAAAGCGTGCGCTGGAACCCGCAACCGGCCAGGCTTCGGACACGCTGAGAGGTACCAAGGGCGAGGATTTAATCGCCATTGGCAGCAAGATCTCGCAGATGAAGGACAACTGGTCCCTGCTCTCGCAAACGTTGGACGGACTGGCCATCAAGTACGATGGTTTGAACATCGACATTACGGCTCTCCACCTCGACCATGAATCTGCCGAGGAGAGGCTGGCAATGTCCAGAATTCAGGCTCACAAGGAGCTGCTTGCCGATACCGCCACGGCCATCCAGCATGCCACCAGCGTCACCCACATTATCCAGGAAGGCCAAGTGGTCCCGGTACTCGGCTGGATCGACTTTGCCGCCATGGCGACCAACGACCTTGGTCAAATTTACTTCGACGCTCAGCAACTATCGCTGATTAGCGACATGGAAAAGACCCAGCAGAAGATCAAAAACACCGCCATTCAGGGCGTGATGAACGACTTTACCTTGGACATCCGTGGCGACTTCGGAACACTGCAACGGAGCGCGAACCAGATCGACGACACGACTAGGGCCACGCTCGGCGCAATCGGCGCCATCGCTGGCGACCAGGAACAAGTGCAGTACGAGGTCGCTCAAGCTACCGGCGCAACCGAGTTCACCAACGATCAGGGAGAAAAGGTCGACCTCCCGGTGAACAAAGCCCTCAGCGAGCAATACAACGTCTATCACAAGCGTTACGATAACGCGCTCAACCAAGCGCGGTACCTCGCCTACTTTGCGCGCTTGGCCATCGAACAGCGGATCGGGATGCGCCTGAACAGCATTCAGACCACGATCGGTAACCTAGAAGCCCCCGCGATTTGGGCTGATGATGTCTGCTACGCAAAGGGTAAGGACTACTCGGACGACCCCGGGTTCAACTTCGATTTCGACGACGGGCTCTTCCATAGTTACCAGCCTACGGATGAATACCTGCAGAAGCTGTCAGACGCGACGAAGCGATACATCGAAAAAGATCGATCGCTAATGTTCATCGGCGACTACGTCAACCAGCTCGAAAATTTCGTCTCCTTTTACAACGTGGAGTTTCCATCCAAAGACGCGGACGATCAGGCCGTGCTCTCGTTGGTTCACGATCTGCTCCCGAAGGGCTCCAGCTCGTGTACCGATCACGCCGTCAATCTGCTCTATTACTCTGGAAATCTCGGCACTAGCTCGGCTCCCGAGGATGATATCGCGGGTGCTCGGCACGGTTGGCAAACCGTTAGGTGCGACGCTGAAAGCCGTTGCCTCGATGTGCTTCCGGGATCCTCCGTGCGAGCTAACTCGACCGAAACGGTGCCGTCAGGCCTCGCTGGTCCTGGCGGTTCGCGAAGTGGTCACGTCACCTGGCTGCATGATATCGCTGCGTCTAGGTCGGCCGGGTTGCCGCCCACGGGGGGTGACGTTCCAGGGCGTTCGGTATTCCAACGTGTGACGCTCGACGCTGGAGACTACGTGCTGAGCTGGGCAGACCGCGCGGTCGACTCCAACGGGGTCGTGGCGGCTAGCGAGACGGCCCCCTACCGGGTCAGCGTCGTCAACGCGGCAGGGCTTACTCAGGTTGCTTTCGGCAGCTCGGCTGCCGCGGGCGATTGGAGTCCGCGGCGGTCAATGTCTTTCTCGGTACAAGACCCAGGGGAGTACCGCGTCATGTTCGGCGCTTCCTCCGGTGAGCGTCTTGGCAGCGTTGCTGTCGCAGACGTGCAACTGGAAAAAGCGACCTCACTAGCCAGTGAGCCGTTGGCCTATCAGCACACTGAAGCTGAGCTTGCGTCGGCTTCGAATGATTGCGCGGTTGGCGACAGTCTTCGGAAGGCGTTTGGGCGAGTGTGTGATGCCGGCCGGTGCTGGTACGAGCTGAAGACGCCCATCACAATCGACACGGTTGAGCTCGAGAGTGGCTTCTCCAGGCTCGCCGGGAAGTTCGCCACTGGGAACTTCAACTTTCGCCACGTCGATGCCGCAGTGAACATCGTGGGCACGGGCGTCATTGACTGCGCGAATGCCCCCAACACCGACTGTTACGCAAATTCTTATTTGGAATACAGCCTTGACCACTTGGCGTACGACGTGACGCTATACGACCACAACGGCCAGGGCAGCTCGTTCAACTTCGGAATGGGTTCGATCCGAAACGCGAAGGCGCTCGCGACAGAACGCGTCATCACTCAACCCATCTCTGCTGCCGACAAGGGTCTGCTCGAACAACCCGCGTTCACGAAGCGGGAGCTCTCTGGGCGGCCAATTTCCGGCGCATACCGCTTCCGCATTTTTGATCGGCCCGGCCTCGCCTGGAACCGCATTGAGGACGTTCAGTTCTTGATGCATCACCGCTACTGGTCGCGAGTGCAAAAAGATGGTTCCCAGTAGGAAATTCTACAACGACGAAAACAAACCCCAAAACGCGCCCGGCGCGAGCGCGTCTTGGCGGTCGTGCTTTTTGCCGGAGGTTTGGCACCAGATGACGGGGAAGCCGGCGTCGCAGCCTTGGTAGCGGGCGCAGGGGGCGGGGGCTTCCATGACGGGGTTGCTGTCGGATTTGGGCATGCAGTGATTGGCAGTGACGAGGCGCGGGAGCTCTTTGTCGTCGCCGGCGCTGATTGGGTTGCCGCCGACGGCGGGGGCATCGGAGTCGTCGGCGTCGTGGATGAAGATGCGGGCGTATTTGCCTTTGCACTTGGATTTGTCGCCGTAGGTGCCGCCGGAGACGGTGCCGGTGGCGCGTAGTTTGTCGCCGCGTTCGCAGTCGAGGGTGTTCACGAGCCACGAGCCGGAGCTGTAGCCGGTGGCGAAGACGCGGGAAGTGTCGACGCAGCGTTTGGCGATCACGTCGGCCAGCATTTGGTCGAAGAACTTCACGTCGTTGCCGGCGGCGTTCGCATCCCAGCACACGTTTGGGGAAATGCCGGTGCCGCGGACCAAGATGGCTTTGTCGGCGGTGACCTTGTTCATTGGCACGATGTTGTCGGAGCTGCTGCAGCCGTGGAAGTTGAACACGAGCGGGTAGGGCTTTTTGGGATCGTAGTTGGTCGGTAACCACACCCACCATTGGCGATCGGTGCCGGCGACGTTGAGCTTGGGTTGTTCGACCCAGCTGTTCAGGGCTTGGCCGGCTGGCACGTTGCAACCGGGGCTGCTGGTGGCGGGGCTCATGCCGCCCGCGCCCGCGCTGGCTCCGCCCGTGTTAACGCCGCCGCTGCTGTTGCCGCCCGTGCTTGCGCCACCGCTCGTGGCTCCGGCCGTGGTGACCGCGCCGGCCGTGCCCGGGTTGGAGTTGCCGGCGGCGCCGGTTTGTCCGCCGGTTGACGTTGCGCCCGCGGTGGTGTTGCCCGCGCCAGCAGTCGAGCTTGCGCCAGAAGTGCTCTGGCTTCCCCCGCCAGCTCCCGCCGTGCCGCTATCTGATGGTGCGTCGCTACTGGAGCAAGCGAGCGGCATCGAGACCAGAGCACCCACGACAACAAACGAAAGCCTGCGCATGTTGAAGCCCATGGCCCAAGCGTAACAGAAGCTTCTCTCTTCAAGGAGCCGCGAGCGCGAGCGAACAGGAAGGCGGGAAGGCGGGAAGGGTTTGGTTGTTTGAGCAACCAAGCTAAAGCCAGCAAGCGAACCTGAAGCGTCGAGACCGCAGGTCACCCACCCCAAAAATCTTCCCGCCTTCCCGCCTTCCTGTTGATCCCGCTCGATCGCACGGCGTCGCTACACGTCGCCTAAAGACCTACAGCTCCGCCAGTGGTCCGGTGCTGTCGCCGAATTGCGCGCCCGCAACGCCGGCGGCTTCGAGCATGGTGACCAGAAGGTTGGAGACTTTTTGTTTGGGATCGGTCTTGGTTTTGGGGGTGAACGAGACGTGTTGGCCGGGCTTGAGCTTGCCCCCGCCGTGACCGCCGAGCACGATCGGCATGTCGTCGTGGTTGTGGCGATTGCCGTCGGAGATGTCGCTGGAGACGAAGACGGCTGAATTGAAGAGCACGTTTTGGCCAGCGTCGCCGTCCGGTATCGCCTTCAATTTGTCGAAGAAATAGCCAATTTGTTGGATTTCCCAGGCGCCGATCTTGGCTAGTTGGGCAATCATCGCCGGGTCGCTCATGTGGTGAGAGATGTCGTGGTGGCCGGCGCTGATGCTGAGGAACGGATGGGTGTGCTGGCTGACGGCGTTGCAGAACATGAGCGTGATGATGCGTGTGGCGTCGCACGCTAACGCTAGCGCCATCAGGTCCATCATCGCTTTGACTTTGCCCGGGTAGTCGAGCATGGCGCCTTTGGTGGGCGGCGCGCCCGGCGTGCAGCTTGCGCCGGGGCCGGCGTCGACGACGCGCTTTTCGAGCTCGCGCACGCTGTTGAGGTATTGCTCGAGCTTGGTTTTGTCGGTGGCGCCCAGCTTGGGCATCAGCGTGTTCACGTCGGCCAAGGCGAAGTCGATGACGCTCTTTTCGTAGGCCTTGCGCTTGGCGGCTTCTGCGGCGGATGCGTTCGGATCATAGCCTTCGAACAGTTGGTTGAAGGCTTGCGCGGGGTCGACGATTTTTGGCAGCGGGGTGAGCGTATCGGACCAGGAGATGTTGCGCGCGTAGGCGCAGCTGTAGCCGCTGTCGCAATCCCCGGTGCCGCCGCCGCCGTCGATGCCGAGCTGGAGCGAGGGCAAACGCGTAGCTTGGCCGATTTTCTGCGCCGCGACCTGATCGGCCGAGATGCCGAGCTTGATGTCAGTTTGGGATTTCGTGGCGTGCGCGCAGGTGATGAAACCGGACGTGCCTGCCGCGTGATCGCCCGCGCCGTCTGGCTTGGCGTTGGTGTTCTCTAGACCGGTGACGATCGAAAAATCGGGCTTGAGCGCGTCGAGGCCCGTGAACATGGGCGGTAGCGCGTAGTCCGTGCCGGCCGTGGTGGGGCGGAACGTCGCCATGTCGAGGCCGTTCGGCAAAAAGATGTAGACCAGTCGGACAGGCGCAGTTGCGCCGGCTGCACGCGCGGCGCGTGGCAACGCGGACTCCAGAAACGGCAGCCCGAGCAGGGTGGCGCTTCCGCCGAGCAACCGCCGTGAAATTTGCGGGGGGGGCGTTTCATCGATACCCTCGCTGGCAGGCTTCTGTCGACCCACCCGCCAAGCCCGGGTCCTGGCGAAGTTTTCGCGAGCCCAGCACACGAGTGTTTTGGCGTAGTTTGCACCGTGTCGCGTCCGATTGCGCGGCCCGATTACCAAATGCTCGGAGGTTTCGCCGCCGCTACTTCAGCAATTCGCGCCTCACCCGCTGCACGAGCGGGTGTTGCGGATACTTGCTCTGAAATTCGTTCGATAGTGTGCGGGCTTCAGCGGTGTTGCCGCTGTTGCTGAGGGCTTGGATGCGAAGCACGGTGGATTCGGGTTTGAGCGTGCCGTTGGGGTGGGCGTGATCGTAGTCGTTGAGT
Organism: Polyangiales bacterium; assembly: GCA_038252755.1. Lineage (GTDB taxonomy): Bacteria > Myxococcota_A > Polyangia > Polyangiales > Polyangiaceae > PMG-095. The sequence goes on from JBBSAB010000009.1 coordinate 75,171, forward strand.
TTGGCGAGCGCGGCGTTATCGTCGCCGCGCGCGATGGCGGAGCGAGCGGCTTCGATGTCTTCGACTTCGTCGAAGAATGCTCTGCTGCGTGGTGCGGTTGCGCCGCGGGCGACGGTGCCGGAAGGTATCGCGACGGGGCTGGGTATCCACGGCTCGACCACGCTGGTTGAAGGGGTGGGTTTCACGGCAGCGGACGGAGACAGCGCGCGCTGCGGCGATGGCGGCTCGGAAGCAATTTCGGGCGATTGCGCTGGCGCAACGGGGGGCGGAGTTGCGGGCTCGCCTAGCACCGACATGGCGGGGGGGCCGAGGCTCGCAGCGCTGCGCCCAGCGTTGGAGTCGAGTAGTTGGGAGCCGAGAAACGCCACAGAGACGCTCGCGGCGGCGCCAACAACGATCCACGTGGCGAGGGTCTTGCCGGTGCTCGCTCGCGACGCCGCGGCTGGCGTCCCGGACGCGCCGGGGCGCGTGGTGGCGAACGAGTTCGCGGTGGCGGCCAAGAGTTGGGCGCGACGCCGCGCAGCGACGCTGGGCTTGTCGATCGATGCCGAATCGAGCAGGCGTTGTGAGACACCACCGCTCTGATTGAGGCGACGCGGTTCGTTCATGACGTCAAGCCCTCCGAGGCGCGCGCCGCCAGGGCCTCGAATTGCTCGCGACCCCGCCGCAACCGCGAAGCCACGGTGCCGGGCGGCAACTCGAGCGTGGTGGCAATCTCGGCCATCGTCAGCTCTTCCAGCTCGTACAAGACGAAGACAGCGCGCAGCTCGATCGGCAGCTCGTTCAACACGCGCTGCAGTACGGCGCGGAGGCGCTGCTTTTCAGCCAGCGCCTCCGGATCGAGCTCGGGGCTTGCGAGCTCACCGAGCTCCGAATCGTCGACCTCGCGCCGTCTGCGCCCGGCGCGACGGAAACCCGAGGCGACGCGAAAGGCGGTGCTGAGGACAAACGACCGCTCGCTAACGACCTGAACTTGATCGAGTTTGCGAGCTAGCACCAGCACCACCTCTTGAACTGCGTCGTCGGTGTCGCCCTCACTGATGCCCAGGCGACGCAGAAAGCGCCAGAGCACCTCGAACTGCTCGGAAACGACCCGCCGCAAGCGGCTCTCGTCCGTCCCACCCAGCGTGGTGACTGGTGCGGCGTGGCCGAGACTGAAGGACCTTTCGAGCAGCCGACTCAACTGTATGGCTCCAAATCGCTAGTTTGATCACGTCCAAGGGCGGGCCCCAAGGCCGAATTTTCATCGACGATCGATTGCCTGGGGCACGTGCGCGAAAATCTTTCGCGAGGTGTGATCAAAACGGGGGGCGACTCGCCATCTAGAGGTGAGGCGCTGAATCAACGGCGGTTAGGACTCGGGGTGGGCGGGTTCTTTTGAGGGGGGGCTCATTAAAGCCGGGGGCGCTCAGTGGGGTGATTTCGGGGGGAACGGGGGCTGGGGAGATGTGCAGCGACAACGCGCCCCGGATCCGGACATGAAGGAAGGATCCGGGAGCGCTCTATTTTGTTGTCTCGCTCGTTAACAAATTGGTGGCTCGACGACATCGGTATTGGGCCCGAGCGCGTCGGCTGCAACTGACACTACGGCGCAGCAACAATGCGCGAGCGCACGGCGTCCCGTGCGCGGGCGGCGATTCCAATCTTAATTTGCTGCCATTTGTCGCTGGTCAGCCCCAGCGGGTAGATCGGCTCGGACTCGGCGTCGTCGAAGTAGGTGAGCGCTCTGAGCACGTGATAGAGATCCGAATCGGTCACTCCAAAGCGACGTCGGTAGTCGTCGAGCGCTTGGTCCAGTGTCGGGGTCGCGCGCTCGAACATCTCGAACAGATCCCAGAAGTCGCGGCGAATGCCACGGCGAGCGGCGGCCGGCCGGAGGCTAAAAAGGTCAATGTCGCGCGATTGCCGATGGTGCAGGTGCAAGGCAAGCGCAGTCCCCCCGGCCAGATAGAGGCCCAGCTCGAGCGCAACAGGCGCTACGCGATCCAGGGCGCGGCGCTGGTCTTTCGCCAGCTCGTCGAGTTCGGCCATGGTTCTCCGGATTCGTCGAAGACGGCGCGCCAAAGACCGACTGTGGCGCGAGAAAGCTCGGGATGTCCGCCGGATTTGAAGAAGTCGTGGATAACCCTCCAAGCCGTAAACGCCCGCTGCCCAACGAACGTCGGCTAGCCGCCCACGTTCTAGCACCCGTCCCAAAACGTAGCGTCTGTCGCGAGCTAGCTCGATTGCGTCGGGATCAACGTCCCAAAACAGCCAGCGTTGTTCGACCGGTACGGCCACGGCACCTAGCCTAGCATGGCGTCGCGCGCAGCTGCGCGCGCAGGCCGGGCCTCCAAGAAAGCTGAAAAATGTGTCTGTGAGTAGTATCAAGTGATTCTATTCGATCACGATTTTTCGCCGAGAAATTTTGACGCACGCGCGGTCGCACAACGCGGCCCGGCGACGCCACAGCAGTTTCTGCAAGCGACCTGCGGTGCGGCAGCCCAAACACGGCCTTCCCAACTAGCGGGCGACCACCGAGGTCACTGTCATGTGCAAAAACGCTCCGTCGATCGGCGCGTTGGCGGGCGAGATGCCGTCGACGACTAGGCCTTTGCAGGGGCTGGTGACGTCGTTTTGGCAGTAGCGGTGCATCAGGCAGTCTTTGTCCTGCGCCGTCAGGTGAAGCGTAGCGCCGGCTTCGACCGGGATCGTCGCGACGTAGTCGTAGATTTGTACGCTGCCGCAGCAGGCGCCAGCGTTCGGATTGTAGGTGGCGGCGGGTGCGGACACCTCGAGCGCGAGCCAGTTGTGCAGCGTGTCTTGGTGCGTGGCACCCTTGAGTAACTCTTTGGGGTTAGCGGTGCCGCCGGTGTAGTCGCCGGCTTCTTGCGTGCCCTGAAAGTGAATCGTGACGTCGTAAGTGGTGCCGGGCGTACCGCCGAAGTGGACGGTCTTGTCGACGGACTTGTAGCCGTCGGCGGGACACGTGTCGCTGCCCGGGGGAAACACGCCGCACAGGTTGCCGTCAGCAGCCTTGTTGCAGATCATGGTCCAGCTCAGGCCGTCGAGCTCCGCTTCCGGCTTCTGTGGTGCGCCAGCGCTTCCGCCCTGCCCTGCCGTTCCGGCCGCGCTCGCAGCGCCCGACGATCCGGCGGTGCCACCGGCGTTCACACCTGCGCCTGCTGAAGCGCCCGCGGCGCCGCTCGTTCCCGAGCTCGTACCACCGCTCACACCACCCGCTGCGCTACCGCCCGCGGAAACGCCAGCGCTGCCGGACGTCGCAAAACTACCCGCCCCAGCGGCACTGCCTCCGCTGGCCGCGCCAGCGCTCGAACGGTCGGACGTCGGGGCGGTGTCGGAGCAGGCTCCAAGCGCCAGCGCAGCGACGCCGAGCGCGATACACTCCAACCGTGACACGCCCCTACCGAAGCTCATCCGAGCCCAGTGAGCGGTCCGGTGCAGCGCCGTAGCGGTGAAGGGCGAGTGAGACCTTGCCGCCGACGCAGTCAGCTGGCCGGACACACGCACGCAGGCTGGGCATCGAGGGGATTGCGGTACCTTCGCGGCTTTTGTCATACAATCAGTCGCACCATGTCGGGTCGGCCGAGCCATCGTTCTGCGCTGTGGCTCGCCTGCGCCGTGGCCGCTGCCGCAACGCACGGGTCGGCCGAGCCTGTCGGCGGCCTGCACGTGGCGCTCGACTACCAGGTCGATCCGACGTTGAGCGACTGCCCCACCGCCAGCGACTTGTCGGGCGTTATCCAAGAGCGCCTCGGCTACGATCCCTTTGTCACTGACCCAGCGGCCCCCCACCGCGTCAAAGCGTCGATCGAACGAGCGACGGCGGGTGCCGAGGCGCACGTCGAATGGCTCGACGCCGAAGGCCACAGCGAAGGCGAGCGACGGCTGGGCGCCGACGGCGGCGATTGCGCCGAGCTCGGGCGTGGGCTGGCGTTCGCGATCGCCGTGCAAATTCAGCTGCGCGCGTCCACCGAACCGCCGCCACCCGCCAAACCGGCGCCAGAACCACCGAAGAAAACCGCGCCCCGACCGCCTCGCGCGAAGCCACGCACCACGACCGTTACCGCTGGCGCAGGCGTGCTTGGTCAAAGCGGGCTCACTCCAGGCGTCAGCCCAGGCCTACGTATTTTCGGCTCACTCGGCAACGCCCGCGCTTCAGTGGAGCTCAGCACCGAAGCCGGCTTGCCGGTAGAGCGGCGTGCCGCAGACCAGACCGGGTTCACCGCCAGCGCGCTCACCGGAAAAATCGCGCCCTGTGCACATGTGTCGATTGTCGGCTTTTGCGGCCTCGGCATGGTCGGCCAGTTGAGCGTTCGCGGTCGGGGGGTGGATCGCACCGCGAGCCCTTCTTCCCTGGTTGGCGGCGCGGGTGCCCGGCTCCAAGTGCTGTGGCCAGGGGACTCGGTCGTTGGCGCACTGCTCCACGTCGAGGCCCTGGTGCTGTTCACGCCGCGCACGGTTTTGATCAATCGGGACGAGGTGTGGTCCACAGCCCCCGTGGTTTTCAGTGCTGGGATCGACCTGGAGGCGATTTTTCGATGACAAAAGCGGACGACCCCCCGCAATCATCCGTAGTGGCGCTCGAGAAGCTGCAGCTCGCCACGGATGATGCGGGCTCGCCCCCTGCCGGGGCGGACGGCTGCTTCCAGGTCTATCAGCAGGAGCTCGACTACCTGCTCAGCTCACTGCGGCGCTTGGGTGTTCCGTATTCGGACATCGAGGACGTGGTCCACGAGGTGTTCTTGGTCATGCATCGGCGTTGGGAAGATTTCGATCGGATGCGCCCGGTGCGGCCTTGGCTGTTCGGGATCGCGTTTCGGGTCGCTTCCACGCAGCGCCGTAAGGGCACGCGCGAGGTGCTGGGCGGCGCGTACGACACCGAAGATCTCGGGACGCGACCCGACGACGCGGCGGCGGCTGGTGAGACGCGCAGCCTACTGCTCAAGGCGCTCGGTCACGTGCCACGCGAACGACGCGCGGTGTTGGTGATGCACGACGTCGACGAGCTGCCGATGCGCGAGATCGCCACCGAGCTGAACCTGCCACTTTTTACGGCTTACTCGCGCTTGCGCAAAGCCAGGAAAGAACTCGATGCCGCTCTTTCAAGATTACAGAAAGTGAGGCAACGATGACTGATCCGCATTTGCCTCCGCTGTCCGCCGCCGTGCGCGCGCTCCTGGCCAACGAACGTATCCCGCAACCGGCCGACGCAGCGTTGCGACAGCGCGTGTTGGAGCGAGCGCGCGTCGCGATTGAAGGACGTCCTTCGGGCGTGGGCCTGCGCGTCGCCGGTCAGACGTCACGCGCCGGGCGCGCGCCACGCACCCTGTTGCTGGTAGCGGCGGCCGTCGCGATCGCCGGATTGGCGGCGGCGGGAGTCAGTATCTACGTCCTCGTCCGAGCCCCGGCGGCGCCAACTTTCGTCTCGGCCATGCCGCCGCCCGCACTGCCCGTCGCTGCAGCCCAAGAGCGAGTTGCGCCCGTGCCGCTGGGGTCGCCGTCGGTGGTCGAAGCCGAGCCGCTCGACGCGCCGCGGGCGCCGCTCCCGACCACCACGCCCGAACCACCGCGAGCGCCCAGCGCTTCGACGTTTGCGCTTGAGCTGACGTTGCTCGAGCCGGCGCGCCGTAGCATCGCGCGTGGCGATTTCACCGGTGCGCTGGCCGCGATCGCCCGGCATCAGCGCGAGTACCCGCGCGGCCAGCTCGCCGAGGAACGCCAGGCGCTCCGCGTCCGCGCGCTGTGGGGTATGGGCGACAAAGCTGCCGCCGAGAGCGCCGCGGCGGTTTTCCGAAAACGCTACCCGCACAGTGGTCTACTCAGCTGGATGAAAGCCACGGCGACCCCGCAGTGACTCCTCGGCATGCCGGCGCCCTGATCGCGCTGAGCGTCGGCGCGGCGCTCGGCTGCGGCGCCAAGCTCGATGCCGGCGAAGACGCGCCGCATGGCTCGCTGCCCGTCGACGAGCGCAGCGCGATCGTGATGGTCAACGATGGCCCGCGCGACAACTGGCAAGGCGAATACGCGATCGTACTCGCCGCACGCCGCCAGGTGCGGCTGGTTGGGCTGGTTGTCAATTCATCGGGTAACTATCCGTCACTCGAGAGCAACGTCAGCGGTTTCCGACGGATGGTCCAAGCCGCGCGCGACAGCGGTATGCGGCACGTGCCGGAGCCGACCGCGAGCGTGGCCCCCACCCTGGTGCGGCCCACCAACGGCGTGATCGAAGACACCTTGCCGAATCGCTCCGAAGGTGCGCGGCTGATCTTGGACGCCGCCGCGCGCTACGGCACGAGCGTGCATCCGTTGGTGATCGCGACCGGCGGCGCGCTCACCGACGCGGCCGACGCGTACCTGATCGATCCGACGCTGCCCGAGCGCGCCGTAGTCGTATCATCGCTCGGCACCACCACGGCCGACGGGGCGCTCGCGGGCGAGCCGAACGGCGGCATCGACAACTGGGCGACGATCATCGTGACCCGACGCATGCGCTTCGTGCAAGTGAACGGTTACTACCCTCAGCTGCTCGACGTGCCCGCGTCACGCGCCGCCGAGCTGCCCGACAATCCGTTCGGCGCCTGGATGGCTGGCAAGCTCGCCGAAATTCTCGAGCTTGTCGTGGCTTGCGATCAGGTGAGTATTGAAGCGGCCGCCCTGCCCTGGTTCGCGTCCGGCGTCACCCGCATGCGGGCCGAGCCCGGCGAAGACGTCCCGCTCCTCACCCCCGATCCAACCGGGCAGATCTGGCACGTGGCCAAAGCAGACAGTAACCACGCCCGGGACGAATTCTGGTTGGCGCTCAAGGACCCAAGCACGTTTCGCTAGCCGGCAGCCCTGGCTCGGATAAGCTCGCACGCCGGCAGGCTTCAACAAAAGTGAAGCCCGAGCCGGTGCGTTACCATTCACGCAGTGCGTGAGAGGAAGAACATGAGCGAATTTCCGAGCTTCGATCTAACCGGTCAGGTAGCGCTGGTCACGGGTGCCGCGCGTGGTTTGGGCAATGCCATTTCCAAGGCTCTGGCTCATGCCGGCGCCGACATCATCCTCGGCCTGCGCGACGTGAAGTCGGGCGACCAGCTGGGGCGCGAGATTGAGGGCTTGGGACGCAAGGTGCTCAAGCTGCAAATGGACGTCACCAAGCTCGACGAGATCGAGAAAGCGGTGCAGGCGGCGGTCGCGCACTTCGGCAAGATCGACATCTTGGTGAACAACGCCGGCTTGGGCCCAGAAAACCTGGCCGAGAACGTGACCGAAGCCGACTTCGACCTGACGGTGAACATCAATTTGAAGGGCACCTTCTTCGTCAGCCAAGCCGTCGGTCGGCAGATGATCAAGCAGAAGCACGGCAAGATCGTCAATCTGGGGTCGCAAGCGGGTCACGCCGCGCTGCCGGGCGAAGCAATCTATTGCATGACCAAGGCTGGCATTGCGCACCTGACCAAGTGCCTGGCAGTCGAGTGGGGCAAGCACAACATCAACGTCAACAACATCGCCCCGACGTTCATCGCAACGCCCGGCACCGAGTCGGCGCTGTCGGATCCGAAGTTCCGTGCCGACGTCGAAGAGCGCATCGCCGGACTGCACCGCGTCGGTCGTCCGATCGACGTGTGCGGCGCGATCATCTTCCTCGCCTCCTCCGCAGCGTCGTTGATCACCGGCGACACGCTGATGATCGACGGCGGCTGGACCGCACGGTAACGGCTCGAGAGAAATCAACAGGAAGGCGGGAAGGCGGGAAGCGAGATTTGTTGGGTGGGTGAGCTGGTGGCCCCGTAGCAACAGGTCAACCTGGCGCTTCGCCTAGCGAGGCTCCCGGGCATTCGATTTTTCGTTCGGTCTCCCCGAACGAAAAATGCGTTTCCGCTCGCCCTTCCCGCCTTCCCGCCTTCCTGTTCGCCCGCTCTCCCTCAAGCACAAAAACAGCGAGCCCCGCGACGTCACGGAGACGTGCGGGGCTCTGTCGCGACTTACGTCGCCGTGCGGCTCAGCCGCCGGCCATCTTGGCGACTTCGGCAGCGAAGTCTTCGCCCGTCGGCTTCTCGATGCCTTCGCCACGCTCGAAGCGCACGAAGCGGCTGAACACGATGTCGCCACCGAGCTCTTTGCCAACCGCTGCGCGAACCTGATCGACGGTCTTGTCACCCTCGAGCACGCTCGCTTGATCGAGCAGGCAAATTTCCTTTGCCCACTTGGCCAGCTTGCCCTCGATGATCTTCGGGTGCGAAGCCGCCGGAGGAGCCTTCGGATCCTCAGCCAGCTGCGCCACGAAGAACGCGCTCTGCTTCGACTTCGCGTCCGCGGGTATTTCGCTAGCCGACAGGTAGAGCGGAGCCATCGCCGCGATTTGCATCGCGGAGTCGTCGGCCAGCTTGTCGAACGCCGGCGACTTGGCCGCCGTATCCGAAGCCGCGCGCACCGCCAGCAAGACGCCGATCTTTCCGCCCATGTGGACGTAAGATTGCACCTTGCCGGCGCCGTCGACGCTCAGGCTGTCCCAGCGACGCACGGTGATGTTCTCGCCCAGCTTGCCGACCAAGGCAGCGCGCGTCTCTTCGACGCTGCCACTGCCGCCCGGAAATGCCTCGGTGCCCAGCTCGCTGCCCGGCTTCGCATTCAAAGCCGCCTGGGCGACCTTGTCAGCGAACGCCAGGAAGTCGGTGTTGCGCGCGGCGAAATCCGTCTGGATGTTCACCTCGACGACGACGCCGCGCTTACCGTCTGCGGTCACGGCCGAGACGACGACGCCTTCCGACGCGACGGCACCGGCACGCTTGGCGCTCTTGGCGAGGCCCTTCTTGAGGATGACCTCAACGGCCTTCTCCATGTCGCCGCCCGCTTCGACGATCGCCGCGCGACAGTCGTTGAGCCCCGCGCTCGTACGATCGCGAAGCTCCTTCACTTGCTGCATGGTCGGTTGGCTCATGCTGCTGCCTCAGTTATCGCGGTTGCCGCGGTTGGCGTAGATGACCTGCGTTTCGGGCTTACCCGACTGCTGACCCTGCCGGCCATCGCCGCCCTGGTTTTGGTTTTGGTAGTCCCGGCGACGAGCCGCACCGCTGACGCAAGCGTCGGCGACCGCACCGCAGATCAGGCGAACCGAGCGGATCGCGTCGTCGTTGCCCGGGATGACGTAGTCGACCATGTCCGGATCACAGTTCGTGTCGGTGATGGCGACGATTGGCACGTGCAGACGCTTGGCTTCGCTGACCGCGATCGTCTCCTGAGCGGGGTCGATCACGAAGATGGCTTGCGGCACGGCGCCCATGCCCTTGAGACCACCGATGTACTTCTCGAGGCGCGTGCGCTCTTTCTCGAGCTGGACGGTCTCTTTCTTCGGCAGCTGCGAGTACGTGCCGTCTTCCTTCATGCGCTCGAGCGTGCGCAGGCGATCGAGGCCACCCTTGATCGTTCGGAAGTTCGTCAGCGTGCCGCCGAGCCAGCGGTTGGTGACGAAGTACATGCCGGCGCGACGCGCCTCTTCACGCACGATCTCTTGCGCCTGGCGCTTGGTGCCGACGAACAGCACGCTGCCGCCGCGAGCGGTCGTCTCCGACAAGAAGTCGAACGCGCGCTTGAACAGACGAGCCGTCTGGTCGAGATCGACGATGTGAATGCCGCTGCGTGCGCCGTAGATGTACGGGCGCATCTTCGGGTTCCAGCGCTTGGTCTGGTGACCGAAATGAACGCCGGCTTCGAACAGCTCCTTGACGGTCAAGGGCTCGGCGGCGTTGCGGATGGTGCGATTCATTTCCGGGGCGGCTTCGAAAGCGCCCTGGTCGGTGTTCTCAGTCATGGTGCGCGGTTTCCTTTCGGTTAGGCCTCCGTCCCACCGAGCGCCAACCCTCTTGCGAGGGCACCGGACGCTCTGGATGCGCGTGGGACGTGTGGTGTTCCCTCGCTCAATTGCGAGGGGCGCGGAACTTACGCGGACATTCCGGGCTGCGCAAGCCGTTCCGACGCGACTTTCGCCCAGCCTCAGAGCCCGGACCCAGGCATCGCGGCGGCCGCTTTGGCCTTCGGGGCAGACGCGGGCGCGACCACAGCCGGGGCTTCGGCGGGCTTGGAATTGACGCCCAGGAAAACGTGTTTTTGTGAATCTTTTCGTGGAATTACTGGCACAGCCTTGCGCGGCGCGGGCATGCCTGAAGGCGCGGGGAGCGCAACTTCAGGCTGACGTACCGTCGCGACGACCTCGAGCACCGGCACTGCCACCGGCACTGCCACCGGCACTGCGGTTGGCGGAACCAGGGGCGCGGTGAGCGGCACGGCAGCGACTGCCGGCTGGCGGACCGACGCTCCATCGTGGCGCCGCCGCAGCGACACGACCCCGCCGGCAACAAGTAGGACGGCCAACGCCGCCGCGGCCAAGCCGACCACCCGCCCCGCGCGCGACACCGGAGCCGGTGGCGGCAACGAAGGGCTCGGAACCACCGGCGGCGGCGTGAGGTTCGGCTCAGCCAGCGGCACCGCCGTGCGGGTCGGCCCCGGATCGGTGTAGGGCCGTGCGCCGGGGCCGAGCTGCGGCGGCGCGGCGAGCAGCATTTCGGTTCGCTCCGGCGCCGACTGCGGCACCGCGGTCGGCACCTTGGTTAGCGGATCGACGAGCGTATCAGGGCCGTAGAGCACCGGCGTTGCGAAGGCCGCGTCCGGCAGACGTTGCGTGACGTTGGAGCTCGGGAGCGCGTGCGCGGCCGTCGTCGCAATTTCGAACGCCGGCTGCAGCGTCGTGGTGTCGCCAGAGGCTGCGCGGCCCATCGCTGCGACACCGTCCGGTCGCGTTGCAGCAGGCGCGGGCTGCGATGGGCGGCGCTGACCCTCGACGCGCGTCGGCGGCTCGGAGAGCGGGGCACGAGGCGCCACGTTCACCGTCGGCGCCTCGGTTCCTGCGTAGTGTGCGTAGCGCTGGCCGAGCGCGCGCAGTGTCTCGGCCACCTCGTGCGCGCTCGACGGGCGCTCACGTGGATCTTTGGCGAGCATGCCCGCCACGAGCGCGTCGAGCTCGGGCGCCACCACCGAGATGCTGGAAAGCAGCGGCGCCTTGCGGCCCAAATGCGCGAGCAGAAGCTCGTTATGATCGCGCGCGTCGTCGAACGGCCCGACACCGCTCACCATCTCGAACAGCATCAAGCCAGTCGCGTAAATGTCGGAGCGCGCGTCGACCGCCGTACCCTGCGCCTGCTCGGGCGACATGTAGCGCGGCGTACCGACTGCCAGCCCACGCGCGGTGATGACGTCCTTAGCGTCTTTGATCTTGGCGATGCCGAAATCCAAAACTTTGACGGTCGTCGGCGCGGTCAGGAAAATGTTCGGCGGCTTGACGTCACGGTGCACGACGCCGATCTGGTGCGCAGCGTGCAGGCCGGACAAGATCGCTGCGGCAATCGCCAACGCCTGCTGCGGCAACAGCCGCCGTTGCCGGTGCAACAGCGCCGACAACGTCTCACCCTCGAGTCGCTCCATGACGTAGAACGGCACGCCGTTGTCGGAGGTGCCGGCGTCGGTGACGTTGACGATGTTGGGGTGCTCGAGCCGCGCGAGCGCTCGCCACTCGTTGCGCAGCCGGGCGACCAAGTCTTCACGCCGTGACAGCTCGCGCTGCAGCGATTTCAGCACGAAGCGTTTGCCGAGCTCGACGTGCTCCACCTCGTACACGCGCCCCATGCCGCCAGCGCCGATCAGGCGCGTCACGCGGTAGCGTGTGCCGGGGACCACCTCCCCATCTTGAAACTCCCGGTAGTCGCTCACTCGCCTCGGTGCGTGCGGACTAGGCTGGCGCGCTCGCTCAGGCAGCCTAGCCAGGGCCACGTGGCGCGTCGAGTCAGCTAGCTCGGAGGCGTCCTGGGTGTTGAGTCGGGCCACGCGGGTCCATCGGGACGCGGTCGCCGCGAGTTGCGGACCAAAACCACGGGCACCCCAAAAAACCCGCTGTGCTGAACACCTGTCAGGCGTCTTGGGACAACCAGTAAACCAACAGGCCGATCCACAGCAGCACGTTGACGATCCCGAGCGCGATGCCGATCGCCGCCATGGTGCGGCCGCCGACGGCGGCGGGCTTCCGCTGAGCTTGGGCGCGCGCCACCAACCCCGCGATAATGGCCATGGGGCCGGTGAGCGGACCCAGACAAAGCAAGATCCCGCACACGAGCGACAGCACCGCGGCCGGGCTCGCGGGAGGTTTCTCTCCCTTGGGCAAGCCGGTCTTCGGGTCGATGGTCATCGCGTGCAGCGCCATCGTCTCGGCCGAGCCGGTGATCGGCTTGTTTGGCGCGGCTGGCTGCTGGCCGTAACCGGGCGGGCCGTAGCCTGGCGGAGGTGGATAACCGCCTGGTGGATATCCGCCTCCGCCCCCGGGGGGCCCGTAACCGCCAGGAGGCGACGCCATGGCCCGAGCATAGCTGACGTGTTGCCGAAATGGGCTAGGCTCCGCGGCGCGCCGCTTACGGGCGCGTTTTCATCATGGCTATTACTCGCGACAACGTGCTTCACGTCGCCAAGCTTGCCCGCCTCGAGCTCACCGAGAGCGAGATCGATCGGATGCAGCGCGACCTCAACGGGATCCTCGAATACGTCAACCAGCTCTCCGAGCTCGACACGACCGACGTCGAAGCGACGACCCAAGGCGCGGTCGTGGCGGCCCCGTTCCGCGGTGATGTCCCTCACGTCAGCATTCCGCACGATCTGGCGCTGAGCCAGGCACCGCGCTCCTCTTCCGACGGTTTCGCCGTCCCCGGCTTCGTGGACGAATGATGAGCGACGTCCTCGATCTCACCATCGCCGATCTGGCCGATCAGGTGCAAAAAGGCCTGCTGACCGCGCGTCAGGTGACCGAAGCGGCGCTCGCCCGCATCGATCAAACCCGCGATTTGAACGCCTTTCTGCACGTAGCGCGCGAGGCCGCGCTGGCGGCAGCCGACGCCGTCGACGCCAAGCGCGCGCGCGGCGAGGCGCTGGGCAAGCTCGCGGGCGTGCCGATCGCGATCAAAGACGCGCTCTGCACCAGCGACGCCCCGACCACCTGCGCGTCAAAGATCCTGACCCGCGTCGGCGAGGGCAACACCGGCGGCACGGATCCCGACCACGGCTTCCGCCCACCGTACGACGCCACCGTTGTCGCGCGCCTGCGCGCCGCCGACGCGATTTTGGTCGGCAAAGCCAACATGGACGAGTTCGCGATGGGCTCGTCGGGCGAGAACAGCGCCTTCGGTGCGTCGCGCAATCCTTGGGACAAGTCGCGCACCGCCGGCGGCTCGAGCAGCGGCAGCGCAGTCGCGGTCGCGGCTGGGCTCGCGCTCGGCTCACTCGGCAGTGACACCGGCGGCTCGATTCGCCAGCCCGCCGCGCTGTGCGGCGTGGTCGGCGTGAAGCCCACGTACGGCCGCGTCTCGCGCTACGGCTTGGTCGCATTCGCGTCGAGCCTCGACCAAATTGGTCCGTTCGCGCGCGACGTGAAGAGCGCGGCGCGCATCTTGGAAGTCATTTCCGGCCGCGATCCACTGGATTCGACCAGCGCCGAGCTGCCAGTCGGCGAATACGAAGCGGCTTGTACGCGCGACGTGAAGGGCCTGCGCATCGGTATTCCGAAAGAGTATTTCGGCGAAGGCTTGGACCCAGCGGTCGCCGACAGCGTGCGCGCGGCGATCGCCGGGCTCGAACAAGCGGGCTGCACGGTGAAGCCGGTCAGCTTGCCGCACACCAAGTACGGCATCGCGACGTACTACATCGTCGCGACCGCCGAGGCGTCGAGCAATCTCGCTCGCTTCGACGGCGTGCGCTTTGGCCTGCGCATCGAGAGCGCCAAGAGCGATCTCACGTCACTGTATGGCAAAACGCGCAACGCCGGTTTCGGCGCGGAAGTGAAGCGCCGCATCTTGCTCGGCACCTACGTACTCAGCGCCGGCTACTACGACGCTTATTACAAGAAGGCGCAGCGCGTTCGCACACTGATCAAGCGCGACTTCGATCAAGCGTTCGAAGCAGTCGACGCGATCGCCGTGCCGACAAGCCCCTCGCCCGCCTTTCGCTTCGGTGAAAAGGTCGACAATCCGCTGGCCATGTACCTGGCCGACGTGTTCACGCTGCCGGCAAGCTTGGCCGGTATCGCCGGGCTCAGCGTGCCGTGCGCGCCGACGCCCGCCACCGCGAGTCAGCCCACGTTGCCGGTGGGGCTCCAGCTGCTCGGGCCCGCGTTCGCCGAAGAGCGACTCTTTTCGCTCGCGGCCGAGGTCGAGCGGCGTATGGGCAAAGTGCTGCGCCCGCCGGCCTCATGAGCTCGGTCGACGAGCTTTGGCGTTGTGAACGCGCGACGAGCGCGCACGCCGACGGCTTGTTAGCCCTGTTCGAGGGCGCCGGCAGTGGTTGCTACTGCAACTACTGGTATTTTGAAGGTGACAAGAACGCTTGGCTCGAGCGCTGCTACTTGCAACCGGAAGACAACCGGAAGGCGCTCGTGGAGCGGCTGTCCGGTACCGAGCTGTGTGGCGTCGTGGCACTTTCGCCAAGGGGGAACGGCGAGCAGGGCGCAAACGCCATCGCAGGCTGGATGAACGTCAGCCGCGTCGGCAGGGTGCCGCGCCTCTACGACCAGCGCGTCTACCGAAACCTGCCCTGTTTTCAGACTGAGCCTGGCGCCCGCGAACACGTGTACGCAGTGGCATGCTGCTATGTCGCCGAAGCCGAGCGCGGCCGCGGCGTCGCCCGCAGCTTGCTGAGCGCCGCGATTCAGCTGGTCCGCGACGCCGGCGGGACTGCAGTCGAAGCATTTCCGCGCGCCAGCCCGGGTACCGAGGCCGAGCGGCTGCGAGCCGACGAAGTCTGGCTCGGGCCCGAGGCGCTGTTTCACGACGCCGGTTTCACGCCCGTTTCGGATTTCCGTCCTTACCCGGTGCTTCGCCTACATCTGCCCTGAATTCCCGCCTACTCCCGAGACCGAGCCGAACTAGGCGAAAATCGGGATCCGGGATATGTTGATGAGGCTGTCTTTGGTGCGCCTTCGGCGCAGTTCACGGGTGCATGGTGTTGCAGGCTCTCCGGCTCACACGTCTCGATGTCTTCCACGACCTCTCGCACCGCCTGGCGGGTGAGTCGGCTGGCGGGTACTTGGGCGATTGCCTCGATGCCCTTTTGAGCGGAACCACGGCCAAGAGCGCGATCGCGTTCACTGTCGACGAGCGGCTCGAGCTGGTCGCAGATCGCGGCCTCGACGCCTCGCACCGGCCACTGTCGGCCCTGCTGCGCGGCGCCGGCACCTTCGCTGAGCGCTGCTTGGCTACGCGTAAGCCAGCCAAATCGGCAGATTTACGTGTGGATCGCGACGGCGTCGACGACGCGGGTGAGTTCTTGGCGCTCGGCACAGCGTGCGTGCTTTCGCTGCCAATTCTCGATCTGCGCACGCCGATCGGCGCGCTGGTACTGCTGTTCCCAAGTCCAGCGGAAGTCGACGCCGAAACGATTCTGTTCGCTAGCAGCATCGCCAACCTGGCCGCACTGCGTATGCAGCGTGATCGTCGCAGCGGCGAGAAAGTCTCGACCGAGCAGCAAGAAGAGACCGCGCACATGGTGAGCCTGGGTCTGCTCACCGCGACCGTGGCCCACGAGCTACGCGGTCCGGCTGGCGCGCTGTTACTTCAGCAAGAAGAGCTGAAGCGACTGGTCGAGCAGTTGGATCTGTTGGATGGCGGCGCCGACACCGCGATCGGCGAGGCCGTCGCCGAATTGAGCGAGCTTTCGACCGATATCGGCACGGCGGTGGCACGGGTTCGCGACACGGTCGACCAGCTGAGCACGGTGAGCCGACGCGAGATCGCGCCCGAGCACGTCGAGCTGAGCGAGGTCGTCGAGGAATCGCTGACGGTGGTCAAGCCGCACTTGGAGCGCCGCGGCATCACGCTCTCGACCAGCTTCGACCGCGGTTGCTACACGATCGCGCGGCGCGACAACCTGGCGCAAGTCGTGCTCAACCTGACCTTGAACGCGATGGACGCGTGCCACGGCTCGAACCAACCCGAGGTCACGGTGCGCGTGCTCGAGGCCGGCGAGCACGTGGCGCTGGTCGTCGAAGACAACGGTCCAGGCGTGCTGGACTCGGCGATCCCCCACATTTTCAAGCCTTTTTACACGACCAAAGAGCGCGGCGCCGGCACTGGGCTCGGACTAAAAATCTGCTCGGATGTCGTCAGCGCGCACGGCGGGCACATCGAGGTGCATCAGCGCGCGGGTGGTGGCGCGTCGTTCCGCGTGCTCTTGCCGCGCGCGCGCGAAGACAGCGGGCTCTTGGCGATCCCGGTGCCGATGCCGCTGCGTTCGGCGCCCGCGCCGACCCGCCGCAAGCAAGTGCTCGTCGTCGACGATGATCCGGTTTTCTCGCGCACGATTCGCCGCTCACTCAAGCCGCATGAGGTCAAGACCTGTGCGGCGGCGTCCGAAGCACAGGCGCTCTTGCTCGATCCAACTTACGCGCCAGATCTGGTGCTGTGCGACATCTTCTTGCCGGGCGCCAACGGCAACCTGTTGCACGCGCGCGTTGCCAAGCATCGCCCGGAAATCGCGCGGCGCTTCGTCTTCGTCACCGGCGGCGCGCTCGGCAAAGAAGAAGCGAGTTACCTGCGCTCCTCTGGCTGCACCACCCTCTTCAAACCCGTCGAGCTCAGAAGCCTGCTCGAGCTCCTCGAAGATCCCAACCCCGCCTCCAGCCCGCCGAATACCGTGAAGACGCTGCTTCAGGATCCGCCGTCGTCGTCGAATCGCTCGCCGTCAGTCCGCTGATTTCCGGAAACTGTGGCGGCCCCGGGCGGCCGAGTTGGCAGTTAGCAGTTGGCAGTTTGGAGTTTCGGGCGTGGCATCATTCCGAAAGCTTTTGGTGTGGCAGAAAGCGTTCAAGCTTTGCATTGACCTGTACCGGCAAACCGAGAGTTTTCCGGGCCACGAACGCTTCGGTCTGACGGCCGAGCTTCGGAAGACTGTCCGCTCGGTGGTCTACAACATCGCGGAAGGCCACCGACGGACCACCCGCCGCGAGTTTGCGCGCTTTCTCGACATCTCTCGGGGCTCAGCTGCTGAGCTCGAGACGCAGCTCCTGATCAGTGAGTCGCTCGCATACCTGACGTCACCCAATGCGCAACAATTACTCGGTCAGCTCGATGAGGTCAGCCGAATGCTGGTCGGCCTCAAGGACAGCCTTCGGCGTCAGGCAGCCTCACCCTCGAAACTGCCAACTGCCAACTGCCAACTCTTCACGACCCCTGAGTCCACGCCCACCCGGGCGCGTTCAGCAGCCCGAGGCTTAGGCCCAGAAAGACGCCGCGCAGGATCTCGCCGGGTTCGGCCATGCCGGCGGCGGCGAGCGCGCCGCCGAGATCGTCGAGCGAGCGTTTGTGAGGGGCTTGCTCGATCGCGCGGCGTTCGCCCAAACTGAGGCCGAATTCGGCTGGATCGCGGCGAAGGGACGAGCCGCGGTTGAGTGGCAGACGACGGATCGGCGCAAGCCAAGCTGCGACCTCGTTCACCGTGAAGCGCTCACGCACGATGCGACTCACGACCGGGAGGATCGAGATGCGCTGCATGTGCACGGGGTGCTCGATACGTGCGGCGGTGAACGTCAGCATGCCGTCGCCGAACGCGAACAGGCCGCGCAGCTGCATCTCGGCGCCGCTGCCGTGGAGCGCGACGAGCTTGCCGTCTTCGAACGCGAGCCGCAGCTCGCCGTGCGTGCCTTCGACGTGCAGTTCGCCGGTTTCGCCGTTGAGCGCGATCGCGAACACGAGCGCAGGTAGCTCCGGTCGGACCAGCGCGCGCCGAAACGGCAGCCCCGGCATCGGCGCAGCCGGCACGCTGTGCCGACTATTCGGCGGCGGCGCCGCGGTCGTCGGGCGCATGATCGGCTGCGGGCTGAACATCTTGGGCACCACGGGCTCCGTCGGCCGCGGAGACAGCCGCGTCACTTCGTGCGTGCCACTGCGCGAGGGCAATACACCGAGCGCCGACAACCACGGTACCAGCTCCGAATCATCGAGTGCGATTTGCGATGCGTGGGCCAAGCGCCGTAGCGCGTCGGCGAACTCACGCGCGCTATTGAAGCGGTCGGCGGGCGCTTTGCCGAGCGCTTGGCGCAGCATGTCGCGCACCGCCGGCGTCAGATCAGCGCCGTATTTGTCGAGCGCCGACAGCTCCGCCTCGTAAATCTTGGTCAGGATGTCGAACTCGTTCTGCCCAGAGAAGAGCGGACGCGCGATCAGCATCTCGGCCAGGATGATGCCGACCGTGAACAGATCGCTCCTGGGATCGACTTCGACGCCCATCACCTGCTCGGGCGACATGTAGCCAACCTTGCCCTTGAGCTCACCCGGGTACGTTCGACGATCGACGTAGGCGCTGCGCACGATGCCGAAATCCGCCAGTTTGACGTCGCCGGCGCGCCCAATCAGCACGTTGCCTGGCGAGACGTCGCGGTGCACGATCGACAACGGGTTGCCGTTTTCGTCGCAAGCGGTGTGCGCGAACGCCAAGCCGGTCAGCACCTCGTGCGCGATGAACAGCGCAGCGCCGAGCGGAAAACGCTCACGTCGCCCGGAAACGTAGCGGAGCAGCTTGGCGAGCGACACGCCCTCCACGAACTCCATCGCCATGAACAGCTCGCCCTGGCTTTCGCCAAAGTCGATGACTTGAACGATGTTCGGATGGCAGAGCGGCGCGGAAATGCGCGCCTCGTCGCAGAACATCGCCACGAAGCGCGGGTCTTGTGCCAGCTCGGGCAAGATGCGCTTGATCGCGACCTTCTTGGCGAAGCCGTGCGGACCAGCACGGAAAGCAACGAACACTTCGGCCATCCCGCCGAGACCCAGCCGTTCGCCAAGCTCGTACGGTCCGAGCATCGCGCGCACGGGCCGTGGCCTACCTTGCATCGAGTCTTAAGCGTAGCGCGGAACCCAGCTCATTTCTCACAAAAATCAAGAGCATTTGCGGAGCGCTTTGGACTACGGTTTGGAAAGTGAGCGAGGAGCGCACATCACCCCACTCAATCCGAAAAGGCAGCGACTTGCGTGACGTCGTCAAGGTTTCAGGAAAACGCCGCGTTGTTGCCATAACCGGCGCTGCGACATTCCTAGGACTTAATTTGATCGGCCTCCTGGAGGACGATCCGCGAGTGGCGAAGATCGTGTGTCTCGACACCACATCGCCCCCGACCGTCGGCGCCAAGTCGCGTTTCTACGAGCTCGACTTGGTGCATCCGGCCGCTGAGGAACGCCTGGCCGAGGTGTTCGGCGCCGAGGCGGTCGACACGGTCGTACACCTGGGGCTGCTCGAATCACCGTCGCGCGAGACCAGCTACAGCCATGAGCTCGAAGGCGTCGGCACGATGCAGGTGCTCAACGCGTGTCGCCGCGCGCGCACGCACAAGCTGATCGTCCGCAGCTTTACTTGGCTGTACGGCGCACGCGCCACCAACCCAGCGTTCCTGTCCGAAAAGCACACGCTGCGCGCGCAAGGCAGCGACACGTTTTTCCGCGACAAGCTCGCGGTCGAAGAGCAGCTCTTGCGCTTTCGGCAACCGGGACAAGGCCGCGTGGTCACGGTGCTCAGGACCGCGCCGATCATCGGGCCGAGCGTCGACAACTTCGTGAGTCGCTACTTGCGCTTGGCGCGCGTGCCGACCGTGCTCGGTTTCGATCCGCTCTGGCAGTTTTTGCACGAAGCCGACGCGGTCGCGGCGCTCAAGCTCGCCGTCGATCGCGACGCGCCCGGCGTGTTCAATTTGGCGAGTGAAGGCGTGCTGCCGCTCAGCATGGCGATTCGGCTGCTCGGGCGCGGCCGGTTGCCGCTGCCCCGCCCCCTGCTGCGCCCGACGCTCGGCGCCCTGTGGCTGACCAAGGTGGGTGACGCCTCGCCGGCGCTGCTCGACTACCTGCAATACGCCTGTGTCGCCGACACCTCGCTCGCCAAGAGCCGCCTGGGTTTCGTTCCCGTATTCTCGAGTCGTGAAGCGCTCAGCGACTTCGCGGGCGCTGAGCAACTGCGTGACGCCAAGCTGCTCTCGGAGACTCCAGCGTGACCCGAAAAGACAAAAAGCAAGACAAGCCGGGCTCGCGACGGGCATCCACCGCGCGTGACGACGACAAGACCAAAGCCAAGCGCAAGCGCAAGCGCAAAGCCGACAGCGGCGCCGAGGCACGCTCGCTCCGCGCGCGCAGCGAAACTCCCAAGCCGCGCGGCAGCGAAGGCAAGTCGAAGAAGCGCAAGAAACGCAGCCCGCCCGAGAATGACGCAGCCGAAGCTCGGCCGCGGGTCGCCTCCACGCTCGAGCCAGCCCCGCCGATCGTCGACGCGCAGGTGCTCCCCCACGTCGATCTGGACAGCAGCTACGAGCTAACCGCCGACGGCGACGACCTCGACGCGCTCAGCGAAGACGCGCCCGAGCTCGGCGTCGGCTCACGCGTGGTCGCGCCGAACGTGCGCTTCGAAGACGACGCGCTCGAGAGCTTTCACCCTGCCGCGCGCACCGAAGGTGACGTCGAAGATCAGATCCGCGCGCTCGAAGCCCGCCTCGACGGCTTGATTCAAGGCGCCAGTCGCCCCGACAACCCGCCGCCGTCTGCGCTGACGCCCAATCTCGCGCTAGCGCCGGACATCGAGCTCGAACCGCTATCGATCAGCGCCGAGACGATCGCGGTCGAAAGCGCCGCGGAGCTGGCCGGCAGCCGGTACTACGTGCAGAAATGGGGCCGCAAAGGTCTGCGCAGCCGCGCCGAAGAGGTCGACGAGTTCGGTCTCGATCGCAGCTTCGACGCCAAGCTGCGGCCGGTACTCGACTTCATCTACAAGCGCTATTTCCGCATCCAAACCGAGGGTATCGAGAACGTGCCGAGCGAAGGTCGCGCGGTGATTGTCGGCAACCACTCGGGTTCAATCCCGATCGACGGCTTGATGCTGCGGACCGCGCTGCGCACCGATCACTCCGCCAGCCGAGACCTGCGCTGGCTCGCCGAAGATTTCTTGTTTTACCTGCCTTTTGCGGGCGTATTCATGAATCGCGCGGGCGCCGTGCGCGCTTGCCAAGAGAACGCCGAGCGCTTGTTGTCGCGCGACAACTTGATCGCGGTCTTTCCGGAAGGTGTGCAGGGCATTCGCAAGTTGTTCCGCGATCGCTACCGGCTACAGCGCTTCGGTCGTGGTGGCTACATTCGGCTTTGTCTGCGCACGCGTGCGCCACTGATCCCGTGCGCGATCATCGGCGGTGAAGAAGCCAGCCCCCTGCTCTACCGCTTCGACGCCCTGGCAGATCTGCTGCGCATCCCGTATCTACCAGTCACCCCGACGTTCCCGGCGCTGGGCGCGCTGGGCCTCGTGCCGGCGCCGACCAAGTGGCGCATCAAGTTCGGAGAGCCAATCGCGTTCGACAACTACGGCCCCGAAGCGGCTGACGACGACCTCTTGGTCGGGCGGCTCTCCGAGCGCGTGCGCAGCACGATCCAGAGCATGCTCGAAAACGGGCTACAAAAGCGCCGTAGCGTTTGGTTCTGAGCGGGCGGCAATGAAAACCGAGGCGCGCTCCGGCGTCGCCGTCGTGGACAAGCCACGCGGCCTCACCAGTCACACCGTGGTGGCGCAAGCGCGTCGCTTGTTCGGTCGCAAAGACATCGGTCACGCCGGCACGCTCGATCCAATGGCGACCGGCGTGCTGCTCGTGCTGGTCGGCCAGGCGTGCAAGCTCTCGGGCTACCTCACCGCGGATTCCAAGCGCTACGCCGCGGAGGTGTTTTTCGGTCGCGCCACCGACACGCTCGACGCCGAAGGCCAAACCACCGACGAGCAGCCGCTGCCCGAAGGCCTGCTGACGGTCGACGCCGTCACGCGAGCGCTCGCTGCGGAGCTTGCGCGCGCCGAACAGACGCCACCCGCGGTCAGCGCGATCAAAGTCGCGGGCGAACGCGCCTACGCGCTGGCCCGCAAAGGTGCCCCACCCGAGCTGCCGCCACGCCCCGTCCAGGTGCTTGAGCTCCGATTGCTCGAGCTCGCCCCGCCGATGCTGCGCTGCGAGCTATTCGTCTCGAAGGGCTACTACGTGCGTTCGCTGGCCCGTGACTTGGGCGCGCGCTTGGGCGTTCCGGCGCACCTAGCCGGCCTGCGCCGCCTCGCAAGCGGCCCGTTTCGCATTGAACAAGCCACGCCATGGCCGGCGACCGAGCCGCCGCCGCTGATCGGTCTGACCGAGGCCGTGACCTCGGTGCTGCCAGCGTGCCGCATCAAAGGCGACGAAGCCGTGCTGCGCGCGCGGCAGGGCAAGCTGCTCACGCCCGAGGACTTCAGCGAGCTACCGACGAGTGAGGGTCCCGGCGCCTGGCTTTCACCCGAAGGTGAGCTGGTCGCGCTCGGGTCCACCACCGGCGAGCTCAAAGTCCTGCGCGGCTTCAACAGCGAGCGCTGAGCCTCAGCGCACGACAACATCGGCCGCGATGCCGCGACGTTCAAGCCGTGAGCGGAGTCGCTCCGACAAGTCGCTGGCCGCCATCGTCGGCGGCAGGCTCAGCTCGACCGAGACGCGGCCCGCGTCGGCGACCACGACTAGCTCAGCGCCAGAAAATCGGCCGTGGCCAAAGTCGAGCCGCACGGCGCCCCGCCGCTGGTCCCCGCCGAGAGCAACCCGCCGCACCCACCGCTCCACGAGCTCGGCGACCTCCACAGCTGCGGGTGGTGACGGTGTAGCCGTCGCCTCGAGCTGGCGCGGGGCCTCCACCCCACCCGCAGGGTTGATGAGCGAAAACCACTCGGCAAGCTCGCCGCCGCCCTGCCCCAAGCCCGGTTGGCCTTCCGGGGCAAGGGACTGGGGAAGTTCGGGCGCGGCTGATATTTCGCGCTCTGAATGCGTGGCTTCAGCCGACCGGGTCCCGGTGCTTGGCTCAGCCGCTAGCGGGCCCGCCGGACGCTCACCAAACCTGCGAAGGTGCGTGCGAAATTCTTCGTATTTGCCGGTAGTTATTGGCCTGAGCCCGGGTCCAGGCGGCGGGCATTCCGGCCGACCGTTCGCTGGCACTCGAGGGAGTGGTTGAACCATGGCCACCCCCTCGGTCAGCCGCTGGTCGGGTTGCGTCCCCACGTTGCCCTCCGCTAAGAACTGCTGAGAGGAGGCTCGGCACCAGCCCGGGCATCGGATTTGGACTCGGCTCCACCAGCGCTCTCACCAGCCATTCTCGTCGCTATCATACCGGCTCTCCTCGCTGCGACGTTCGCCGCCGCTAGCTGGTCTGTCGGAGCTCTGTCCGACGCGCGCCTTTCCGCCGTTCGTGAGGGGCTGACAGGAGGCGCTCGCCGAGCGCTCGAGCGCTATCAGGCACAGCGCGGCGCGATGGAAGCCCGCTGGCTCGTGATCCGCGCGCTCGGCATCTCGCTGACGGCGCTGATGATCGGCGAGCACTTACCGCCGTTGCACGGCTGGATGCCGGCTGTCGCGGCTTTGGGGGCGCTGGTCGTCTACGGCATTCCGACCGAGATTGGCCGCGTCGTCGCGACGCGAAACCCCGAGCGGTCCGCGCCGTTTCTGCTGTGGCTGGTCACGCCGATCGAATACCTGTTTTCGCCGATCGCGGCGCCGATCGTCTGGATTGGACGCCTGTTCGAGCACAAGGCCGAAAGCCGACCGACACCCGCCCCGGGGCTGGTGGAGAGCGAAGTGGAAATGCTCGTCAACGAGGGCGAGCTCAGCGGCGAACTCGGTCACGAGCAGTCGGAGATGATCCGTAACGTGCTGGATTTCGGCGACATCACCGCTGGGCAGCTGATGGTGCCACGCACCCAGGTGCACGCGATCGAGATCGACACGCCGATTTCCGAGGTGCTGCGGGTGATCGCCGAGAGCGAACACTCCCGTTATCCGGTCTACCGCGAGAACATCGACAACGTGGTCGGCGTGCTCCACTCCAAGGATCTACTACCGCCTCTGTCGCGCGGTGATCTCGAGAAGGTTGGTCTACCGATCCTGGTCAGGCAACCGGTCGTGTTCGTGCCGGAGAGCCAAGCCGCCGACAGCGTTCTGCGCGAGATGCGTGCCGGGAAACAGCACCTGGCTGTCGTGATCGACGAGTTCGGCGGCATGAGCGGAATCTTGACGCTGGAGAATTTACTGGAGCAGATCGTCGGCGACATTCGTGACGAGCACGACGTCGAGG
This sequence comes from Polyangiales bacterium, assembly GCA_038252755.1. Classification (GTDB taxonomy): domain Bacteria; phylum Myxococcota_A; class Polyangia; order Polyangiales; family Polyangiaceae; genus PMG-095. The sequence goes on from JBBSAB010000009.1 coordinate 99,329, forward strand.
AGCCGCCGATCGCAGACTTGGGCGACGGCAAGCTGCTGGTCGATGCCAGCGTTTCGATCGCCGACTTGAGCCGCTACCTCGGAGCCGAGCTACCGACCGACGGCGACTATCACACGCTGGCCGGCTTCGTCGTCGCCGAGCTCGGCACGGTGCCCGAAGTCGGCGTCAAACTCTCCGCCTTCGACCTCGACTTCGAAGTCAAAGAAGCCGACGAACGCCGCGTCTTGAAGGTCGAAATCACGCGCCGCACGCTGCCCGCTGAGAGCATCGTGCCGCGGTCGTCGTCGCGCATCCCCGTCGCCAGCTGAGCGGCGCGCGATCGAGCCAACAGGAAGGCGGGAAGACGGGAAGGTTTTGTGGTGGGCGCGCTGACGCGTCTACTTTCCCGTGTACTTCGTTGAACTCGTCTCTTGCGGGCCGCAGGCCTGGCGAGCAATCGAATCTTCCCGCCTTCCCGCCTTCCTGTTGCTTCCTCTCGTTCCCGAACCCACAAAGCAAAAAGGCCACCCGAAGGCGGCCCGTTCGCTACAAGTTCAACAAGCCGCCCGCCTACTGCGCCGCGCCGATTTGCTTGAGCTTCTTGGCGAGTGCCGTACCGGCTTCGAGTAGGCCCGTCTTTTCTTCGCCGGGGGTTTGGTTGCCGCGCAGGACTTCTTCGAGATCGCTGAGCTTGCCGCGCAGCTTCACGAGGACGTCGGACGGACAGACCAGCGCCTGCGTCGAGGGGTCGACCGGAATGAAGGTCGGATCCTCGGTCGCGGCGTCGCCCTTCATGTAGCGCTTGACGACCGTCTTCTTGCCGCCGCTCATCAGCTCGTAGGAGTCCGGCCAGGTCTTCTTGTCTTCGCTGCCGAGCAAGAACGGCGCCGGCACCGGCTGCATCGACGCCAACGGCCCGACCTGCGTCGGGCTGACGATGATCGACCAACGCACCTGCGGCTTGGTCTGGGAATCCAGGAACTCCTGCACGCCCTTCTTGTTGCCGCTGAGGACGTGCTGCAGATCTTCTTTGCTGGCGTTGGCTTCGGCCGCGGACGACGCGAAGTCGGTCAGCATGGTGAGCAGGTCTGCCTTGAAGCGGCCGATGCCCTTGCCCGCCAGGTTCGAGCCCGCGAATGGGATGTTGAGGGCACCGAGCTTGGTCACCTCGTCATCGGGGAACGTCGCCTTGCCTAGCTTCTCGCGCGCGCTCTTCAGCGTGTCTGCCAGGACGGTGATCTTGGCGTTGGCCGCGTCCACGTCCTTGGCCAGGTCCTTGGCGCCTTCGACTGCCGCATCTTGACCCTTGCCGCGCTCTGACGCGCCGCCCAGGGTGAAGCCGACGAAGCCACCGATGATGGCGGTAATGATCGCCAGGACGAGCACCTTCGTCTTGCCACCCCGTTGGGCGCGCATGACGTCGTCGCTCATCTCAATCCGAATCGCCGTCGCCTCTGCACGGGGCGCCTGAGCCGGCTCCATCGCTCCGTAGGGATTGGAGGCGTCGACCATCGGCGCTGGGCGCGACGTTTGGTGAGAAGACTGGAACGGCGGCGCGGGGATCCCCACACCGCTCGGCTTCGGAATACCCGCTGGAGGCGGGATCGAACCCCCCGGACCCGTAGCCGGGGCGCTGACCGTTTTCTTACCGAGCCGGGCCTTTAAATCGATCTTGGGCTTCTTGTCCTCGGACATAGCTGTCTCGCCGGTGTTTGGTCAGTGCGCGAAAGTGGGCGCTGGCCAGGTGGGCGACGGGCCGGGACAGTACAGGCAGCGTACCGCCCGAGCAAGATTGAAATTCCGCTTCCAGCGTGAAGCGATTGGGCCGGTCGGCGGTCCCGCTCGGCTTTGACCACTACGCCACTCAAGTGCCACGCTCCGTTCGCGATGGCTTCGAAGGCGCAGCCTGCCCGCGTGCTCGTGGTCGATAACTACGACTCGTTCACCTACAACCTGGTCCAGTGCTTGATGGCGCTGGGGGCCGATTGTTGGGTGCGCCACAACGACGCCACGAGCGTGAGCGACGTGCTCGACCGTAAGCCCGACGGCATTCTGATTTCACCAGGGCCCGGCACCCCGAGCGACGCCGGGGTGACGCTCGAGCTGATCCAAGCGCTCGCCGGGTCGATCCCACTGTTCGGGGTGTGCTTGGGCCATCAAGCGCTGGCGCAAGCGTTTGGCGCGCGCATCGCGCGCGCAGCGACGCCGGTCCACGGCAAGACCTCGCGCGTCAGCCACGATGGCCGCGGCGTTTTTCGCGACTTACCAGGCTCTTTCGAGGCTACCCGCTACCATTCGCTGGTCGTCGCCCGCGCCAGCGTGCCGCCCAGCCTCGAAGTCAGTGCCACCGCCGAAGGCGGCGAAGTCATGGGACTCCGACATCGCGAGCTGCGGGTCGAGGGCGTGCAATTTCACCCGGAATCCATCCTGACCGAGCACGGGCCCCAGCTCGTGCAAAACTGGCTCTCGTGTTTGTGACGCCCATGACGACCGACTCCGCCGCCCCCGCTCCGCCCAAGTTCAGCGACGTGTATGCCGAGCTCACCAGCGCTCCCGGCCTCAGCCAAGCGACCACACGCGCCGTGTTCGACGCGATCTTCGCTGGCAGCTGGACGCCCTCGCAGATTGGCGGGTTCCTGGTCGCGCTCCGCCAACGCGGCGAGACAGCAGAGATCGTCGCTGGCGCCGCCGCAGCCATGCGCGCTGCGATGGTGCCGGTCGCCCACACCTTCCCCAAGTTGCTCGACACATGCGGCACTGGCGGCGACGGTTCGGGCAGCTTGAACTTGTCGACCGGGGCAGCGTTGGTCGCTGCCGCAGCTGGCGTACGCGTCGCCAAGCACGGCAATCGCGCCGCCACCAGCCGCTCGGGCAGCGCTGATGTGTTGGAAAGCTTAGGCATTCCGCTCGACGTTGTACCGAGCGCTCAAGCCGAAGTAATGGCCGAAGCAGGCATCGCGTTCTTGTTCGCGCAGGCGCACCACCCGGCGATGCGCCACGCCATGCCGACGCGGCGTGAGCTCGGCATCCGCACGCTGTTCAACCTGCTCGGTCCGCTATCAAATCCGGCGGGTGTGACGCACCAGCTATTGGGCGCGCCCGACGATGCGACACGCCACCTGTTGGCGGCCGCGCTGGTGAAGCTCGGCGTCGAGCGCGCCTGGGTCGTGCGGAGCGTGGACGGTCTCGACGAAGTGAGCCCATTCGCCGAGACACGCGTCACCGTCGTTCACCAAGGTAAACTTACCGAGCACGTCATCAGTCCCGAAAGCTTCGGCTTTGCACCGAGCCCGGTGGGCGCGATCGCCGGCGGCGAGCCAGCCGAGAACGCGCGCGCATTGACGGCAATTTTGAGCGGTGAGAAGCACCCAGCAGCAGACGCCGTGGCGCTGAACGCCGCCGCGGCGCTGGTGGTTTTCCACGGCATGAGCGAACGCGACGCCGGTGCGCAAGCGCGCGAGGTCGTCGCCAGCGGCAAGGCGATCAAGACGCTCACCACTTGGGCCGCCGCCGCCAACCAACGCCGCGCGCAGAAGGCCTGAACAAATCGTGGGACATCTGGCCGAGATTTTGGCGCAAAAACACAGCGAGCTCGCGTCGCTGCGTGGCCGCGCTTTGCCTACTCCGCCCGAACGACGAGCCGTCGCGCTCAACCGCGCGGCAAACGACGGACGGCTGAGCCTGATCACCGAGATCAAGCGACGCTCACCCTCCGCCGGCCAACTGTCGACGGTGCTCAGCATTGCCGAGCGCGCCTCAGCCTACGAGCGCGCGGGCGCCTCGATGCTGAGCGTACTGTGCGACGCCCATTTTTTCGATGGCGACTACCAGCACCTGGTCGAAGCGCGCGCCGCTACCAAGCTACCGCTGCTCTGCAAAGAGTTCGTGATCGACGAAGCTCAGCTGGACGCCGCGAGCGCGTTCGGCGCCGACGCGGTGCTGCTGATCGTGCGCTGCCTCTCCCCCGCCCGCACCGTCGAGCTGATCCAAGCCGCGCGGGCGCGCAACCTGGTGCCGTTCGTCGAGGTCGTCACCGAAGAGGAGCTCGTGGTCGCGCTGGATGGCGGCGCCGACCTGATCGGCGTCAACGCCCGCGACCTCGACACGTTGATCATGGACGCCGCCCGCGCCGCCCGCGTCTTGGCCGCGATCCCGAGCGGGATCACCCGCGTGCGCCTGTCCGGCCTGGCCAAGCCCGAGGACGTCACGCGCCTCAAAGCCAGCGGCGCCGACGCCGCTCTGGTCGGCGAAGCCCTGATGCGCGCCGACGACCCGGAGCCCTTGCTGCGCTCGTTGGCGGCGGCAGCGCGCCTGTGAGGGGTTAGCTAACCCTTCGCCACTCACCCCCAATCTTGGCGGCTTCGTTAGCGATGACGTAAATTGACGTCACCTTGCACCCGGACGCCGCTCTGGACCTCTATTTGCAGCATTTGCGCGTCGAGCGGGCGCTGTCGCAGAACACGGTCATGGCCTACGGGCGCGACCTCGGCAAGCTGCTGGCCTTCGCCGAGACGGCTGACGTGACGGAGATCGAGGCCGTCGATCTCGGCGTCGTCTCCGCGTGGATCCGCGAGATGTCGCGGGCCGGCTTGGGTCCGCGCAGCACGGCCCGGCATTTGTCGTCGGCGCGCGGGCTTTGCAAATTCCTGATGCGCGAAGGCGTGCTGCGTGCGGATCCGACCGCGCTGGCGGCGCGACCTCGTTTCGGTCGCAAGCTGCCGCGCGCCCTCGGCGAGAGCGAGATGGTGACGCTGATCGAGGCGCCTCCGCCCGACACGCTGAGGGGCCTGCGCGATCGCGCGATGTTGAGCTTGATGTACGCCGCTGGCCTGCGCGTCAGCGAACTCGTCTCACTCACGCTCGGCGACGTCGACCGCGCGCGCGGCATCGTGTCAGCGCTCGGCAAGGGCAAGAAGCGTCGGTTGGTACCGCTCGGCGAGGTTGCGCTCGACCACCTAGCCGCGTATCTCCAAGCCCGCGAGGCCGACGCCGCAGTCAAGGCCGCACGGATGGGCACCAAGAGCGTCAAGGTTTCGCAGCTGCTGTTCCCGTCGCCACGTGGCGGCAAGCTGACGCGGCAAGGCTTCTGGAAGATCGTCGGGCGCACGGCGCGTGGTGCCGGCATCCGCGGCCACGTCCACCCGCACCAATTGCGTCATTCCTTCGCCACCCACCTGCTGTCGGGCGGTGCCGATTTGCGTAGCGTTCAGACGCTGCTTGGTCACGCCAACGTCGCCACCACCGAAATATATACCCACGTCTCTCAAGACCGCGTGCGTCAGGCCTACCGGAAGGCTCATCCTCGCGCGTGAGCCGACGGCGCTTGAACGGCGCCGGGTCGCTAGTATTGTGGGCGGGTAGCGGCGAAGCCCCGGTCCAAGAAGGCGTGTCACCCATTGTCGTTCGTTCTCACTGAGCCACGCGCCCCCGAGGTGCCGATTATCGTCGAAGTCCCCCACGCAGGGCTCGCGGTCGACGCGGAGGCCCTTGCTACGTTGGTTGCGCCCGCCTCGTCGATCGGCCGCGACGCCGATCTCTACGTCGACGAGCTGTACGCCGATGCGCCGGACGCCGGCGCCACACTGCTGACAGCGCGCATGAGCCGTTACGTCTGTGATCTGAATCGCTCTGAGCACGACGTCGATCGCGACACCGTGCTCGGCGCAACCGGTCGCGCTAGCCCGCACGGGTTGATCTGGCGCTCGACGACCGACAATCGCGCAGCGATCGCGCGACCGCTGCCGAAGGCTGAGCTCGAACGGCGCTTGCTCGCCTACTACCGTCCGTACCACGACCGCCTGGACGAGCTGGTGCGCGACCGGCTCGCGCGCCACGGCTTCGTGATCGTGGTCTCCGGTCACTCGATGCCCAGCCGCGGCCGCGACGGCCACGACGACCCGGGGCGCGACCGCGCCGACGTCGTGCCCGGCACGCGCCAGCAGACCACGGCGGCGCCTGCAGTCATCGAGGTGGCCGAGCGAGTGGCTGCGCGTTTCCACTTTGGCGTCGCCCACGACGAACCTTACCGAGGCGGCCATACGACCGTTCGATATGGCCGTCCGGCGACCGGCATTCACGCGATTCAGATCGAGCTGAACCGAAAGCTGTACATGGACGAGCAGACGCTTGCCAAAAAACAGAATGAATTCCGCGTAGTACGAAGTTTTTGCCGAGCTTTAGTGCAGGAGCTATCGGTTTTGCGGCAGGTGCCGATGGCCCGCGCCAGTCGGGGCTGAGCCTTTGAACAGGGTCAAGCCAGGGCCCGCACGCCCTTGTCCTCTTGACTTGGCCGGCCCTTCAACTACGGTCCGCGACCTTCCCCATGGCTCGCAGCGAAATTACCGGCAAACGCCGCTCGGCAGCTCAGAACGTTTCTCACTCGAACATCAAGACGAAGCGCTGGCAGCTCGTGAACGTGCAGCGCCGCCGTCTTTGGGTGCCCGAGCTCGGTCGTCACGTCACGCTCAACGTCACCACGAGCGACGTGCGTTCGATCGACAAGCTGGGCCTCTTGGCATACGCCAAGAAGCACGGCGTCACGTTCGCGTGAGGTGCACGCGAACGTGAGCTTGGTCTCGTTGGGTTACGCTTCGCAAAAGCGCCCCGCGATCCTGGCGCGTTGAAGCGAGATCTGTGCTCGGCCTCGCCGAGTTTTGTTCACTCCGGTCTTCCGTGGATGATCGTGATCTGCTCACGATTGGCCGCCGGCGAAGCCGGCATGCTCATTTCGCGATTCGAGCACGAGCGAACAGGAAGGCGGAGGAAGGCGGGAAGATTTCTGTTGTTCGAACAGGCGCCTGAGGCCCCATCGCGATCCTACCCCCTCACCCCTCCAAGGCTTCGACGGTGCGCAACAACGAGCTGCGCCGGATGCCGAGCCGCCGTGCGGTGGGCTCGGCGATGTCTTTAGCGCCGGGCGCCGCCCACAGCTCGTTGGGTGAGCCGGCAGCGTCGTAGCCGATCCAGATTGGCGCGGGCGCTGGGATAGCACGGCCGGGCGCGACCCGCGGCACGCCGCGCAAGGTCGGAACGGCGAGCAGCGGTGCGGAGAGCTCCAGCTCTTCGACGTAGAGCGCCTCCGGCAGACTCTCGAAAGCGGCTGCCACGAGCATGCCGTTGACGTCGACCGCGCTCACGGTCGTGCCGCGCACGAAGGCGCTGGTCGCCTGGCCCGCCCAGGGCGCGACCAAGACCGCCGCCGCTGCCCTTTCGCTCCGCACAGCCGGCACGTCGAGCCCCTCGGGATGCGCAAAGTCGGCCGGCGTCACCAGACCACCGTTGGGCGCACCGAAGGCGCGAACCAGCGCCCGCGACAGCTCAGGTTCCGAAAACGCCAGCGCGCCGACCTGGCCGACCCGCGACAGCACGCCTGCGCGACGCTCAGCGCCGCGCTCGCGGGCCAACGCCACGCCGGGTTGCACCAAGCGCCCGAGCGTCGCCTGAGCGCCGTAGCCCACCGCCACAGCCAGCGCAGGCACCGAGCACGGCACGCCGACGCGCGACGCCGGCGGTGGCTCCTCGCCCGGTAGGGTCCCGCGCGGCCGCTTGGCGTTCCTGCCAGGCTGACGGACGCGCCCGTCGAATGCGCGATCTCCGGAACCCGTGCCGCCCAACAGCAACGTCACGGGTCCGAGCAGCACGCCGGGGTACGCGCCAGCGGCCGCAAAATAGCCGGCCAACACCGCATCGATCGCCGAGCCACCGCGGGCGAGTTCGTCACCCGCCGCGGCTTCGCAAACCGGGTCGTTGGAGCGCGCCAGCGCGCGCAGGCGACCGGTCACGACTCTTCGTCCTCGTCCTCGTCCTCGTCCTCGTCCTCGCCATCCTCGTCTTCTTCTTCGTCGTCGTCGAGATCGTCATCGTCGTCGCTTGCGGCGCCGTTCTGGCTGGCGCCGAGCAGGCTGCGCAGCTCTTTCGCAGCGCGCAGGGCGTTGTCGCCCTCGATCACGATGTAAGCCTCGTCGAACTCGGCCAGGCGATCCGCCGCGCGCTCGATGGCCGAGCCGCGCACGCGCCCGCCGGCGCCCAGCGACGAGATGCGCCCATAGGCGACCGCGCCCGGTGGCAGGTCGTCGCGCGCCGGATCCCGCGCCAACGTCACGCCCAGCTCAGCCGCCAGGGCTTCGGCTTCAGCCTCCGCCAAGAGCCCGGTCGGCTCCCAGGCGATCGCGATTTCTGCGGCCTTGAGCAGCTCAACCAGCTTGGTCAGGCGCGCGCGAGTCCGAGTGCCTGGCCGCGCCGTCGGCGGCGTGCGGAGAACAATCCAACGCGCCGCGAGCCCGCGAGCCGTCTCGACCGTGCTGGCCACGTCCGCCTCGGTCGCGTCGGCGTCGAGCGCCGACACCGGCTTCGGCACCAGCACCGCGAACGCCAAGTTCGGCGGCGCTTCGGTCTTCATGGTCTCGAGCGTGCGGCGGCGCGGTGCGCCGTTGTCGAGCCGCACCTCGAGCAAATCCAAATGCTTGCCGTAGCGCGCAATCGAAAGCTTGGAGGGACTCTGACCGACTCGAAGAATCATGAAACCTGGCTACACCAAGGGTGCGTTCGTGGGTGGGGGACGGGCCGCGCGTCATAGCGTATCCCGGGCCGATGGGCCAGGCGGCTTAGGGCGGCTGGAGCGCTCACTCTCCGGCAAAGTGAAACCACTGCGTCGGGGACTGCTCGATGAACTCCTGCATGGCGCTCACAGCCTGCTGCGCCCCCGCTTGGAGGTCCTCAGGGCTCGGCCGCCTGCTAAACGCGATTGGCTCCGAAATCTCGAGCTCGTAGTCGAAAAAGCCAACTCGTCGCGCAAACACCGGCAGCACCTGCGCGCCGCTCAGGCTGGCCAGCCTGAACGGTCCTTCAGGCGCGCCGAACGCCGCGCCGAACAGTGTGACTTGAAGCACGCGTCCGCTCGGCGGCACGCGGTCGATTTGGAGCGCCGCCACCCCACCCTTCTTCAGATGTGAAATCAGCGGCAAGGCATCGGTCGGGTGTTCACCGATGTGCAGAACGCGCAACCCGCGCTCGCCGCGATGGCGATCCTGCAGCTCGCCCGCTTTGGCGTTCGGCTCGCGCTCCATCACCAGCATCACATCGGCCGCGAGCTCGCTGCCCAAAAGCTGAGCCGTCAAATCCCACGGACCAATGTGCGCCGTGACCAACACCACCCCGCCCCGCGCGAGCGCCGCCCGCAGTCGCTCTTCGCCGCGCACGCTGACCCGCGGTTGGGCATCCTTCCGACCCGACGCGATCGCTTCGGCGAAGCAAGCCGCGTAGTTGGCGAGCGTCTCGACGGCATCGAGCTGCTCGCGCCAAGCGCTGCGTGCGCCGTGCACGCGCCGCAGGTTCTGCACGACGCGACGCCGCAGCTCCGGCAGCGCGAGGCCGAACGCAGCGCCGATCGGCTTGGGGCTGAACCTTACCAAAGCCTTTGGCGCGTCCAGCGCGCCCCAATGCGCCAAGCGGCGAAAGAAGGCGTTCTCGCGCCGCGGCGCCGTTTCCTCGCTCATAGCCAGTCCGTGATTCTCACGGCCGACGCCCTCGCGCAAGGCTTTGGGGCACGCCGCTTGGCAACCGCCCGGCTAGGCCCCAGAGTCGCCACGTGGCACCTGCCGTGGCAACTACCACCGACACCCTGCTCGGCGGCGCACTCAAGCTGCTGCAGCCCAGGACCGGCTATCGCATCAACGTCGATTCGCTCTTGCTGGTCGGTTTCGCGGGCGAGCGGCGCGTCGACCGCGTCGTCGATCTCGGTGCGGGGGTGGGCGCGCTGGGGCTTTTGGCGCTGCACCGCGGCATCGCCAAGCGTGCGCTGTTGATCGAGGCCGACCCGAAACTGGTGCTTTTAGCGCGGGAGAATCTGGCGCGGGCAGGCTTCGAAGGTGAAGTCCGTGAGCTCGACTTGACGCGCACCAAGCTGCGCGACTCGGCGGCGCCGCTCGTGGTGTGTAACCCGCCATACTACCCCGCGCACAGCCATCGGCCCGCGCAATCGCTCGGCAAAGCCGCCGCGCGCAGCGGCGAGCTCGGGCCGTTTCTGGCCGCGGCCGCGGCCGTTTTGGCGCGCAAGACCGGTCGCGCGCTGTTCAGCTATCCGGCGCCCCAACTGCCGGAGTTGCTGCGACGCGCCGAAGACCTCGGACTGGTCCCGAAGCGGCTACGCCTCGTGCACGCCCGCGAAGACAAGCCGGCACGCTTGGCGCTCGTCGAGCTACGCGCAGCGCGACCGGGCGGGCTCGTGGTCGAACCGCCGTTGATCGAGTGGATCGGCCGACGCCGATCGCCCGAGCTACTCAAGCTCAGCGGTGACCGAGCAGGCGATCGAAAGTGATCGCCGCCGCCGCGCGCACGCTCAAGTGATTGAAGCCGTCGGCGCGGGGCGAGCGAATTGGCTCGAGCAGCCGATCGGCGCGCTGCATGATCTCGTCAGCCAAGCCCCAGCCGGTGCCGAACGTGATCAAGATCGGCGGCCCCTCGCCGGCGATGCTCGCGCGCGCCGCAGCAAAATCCAGGCATTTCTCGCCACCTTTGGCGCTCGTCACCCACAGCTCGGTGCCGGGTCCCGAGCTCGCCAACGCGTCGTCGAGCGTGGCCACGATGTGCAAGCCGCGCATCGGCGGCACGCGATCCGGAATTCTGCGCGACCCCGATCCCGTCAACCAGTGCTCACGAATCCGTTCGGCCAGCTCACGCTGCGCCGCGATCGGATGCGCAATGTAGTAGGCCGCCAGACCGTAGGTGTGCGCGCTACGGCTGATGTCGTGCAGATCGAGATTCGTGATCGCACCGGTCACGACCGTGCGCTCGCGATCGTAAATCGGATGGTGGATCAGCACCGCGGAGACTTGCCTCATCGCTCGGCCTCCTTCGCGGCGCGCTCGGCGACAAGCTCGGGGCGGCGCTCGCCGCTACGCAGCCGCGCCTGCTCCTCACGGTAGCGCTTGATCTTGGCGTGGTCGCCGCTGCGCAGCACCTCCGGCACTTCGAGCCCGCGAAAGGCTAGCGGGCGCGTGTAGTGCGGGTACTCGAGCAGGCCCTGGCACTCTTCGCTGAACGACTCTTCGCGCGCGGAATCGTCATTGCCCAACACACCGGGCAAGAGTCGAATCACGGCTTCGAGCAGGCACATGGCCGGGATTTCCCCGCCCGTAACCACGAAGTCGCCTAGCGACAGCTCTTCATCGACGAACGAGCGCGTGCGCTCGTCGAAGCCTTCGTACCGCCCGCAGGTCAGACACAATCGCGATTTTTCCGCCAAACGCCGGGCGTCAGCCTGTGTGAAGCGCTTGCCCTGCGGTGTCAGCAAGATGCGATGCACTGGCTCACCTGGGCCGAGCGCGGCGCAGGCAGCGTCGATCGCCGCCACCGTGCAGTCGGCGCGCATCACCATGCCGGACCCACCACCGTACGGTGTGTCGTCGACGCTCAAGTGTCGGCCCAAGCCGTGCTGCCGCAAATCTTCGTAGTGCACGCTGACCACGCCACGGTCGGTGGCGCGCCCCATCAAGCTGGTCGCGAAAAACGGCACGAACAGCTCTTTGAATAGCGTGACGATCGCGACTTGCATGACGAGCGCTCGCTTAGCCTATCAGGCCTTCGAGCGTCGACAGCTCGACCAGCTTCTCGTCCACGGAGACCCGCGCAATCCAATCGGGGACCAGCGGCTGCTCCACCGTTCGCCCGTCGGGCGTCTGGATCACCAGCGCGTCGATGCTGGGGTGCGTGGCGATCTCGATCACCGTGCCCACCTCACCCTCGGGACCCATCACTTTCGCGCCGATCAAGTCGACCAAGTAGTACTCGGCCTCGTCGCTCGCAGGTAACGCCGAGCGGGCGACCCACACCGTCGAGCCGCGCAGCGCTTCGGCGCCATTGCGCTCGACGATGCCTTCCAGCACGACCAGGTAGGCCTTGGGCACCGGGCGCGCGACTTCGATGACGTGACGGCGTGCAGCTTCAGGCGTTTCGCCCTTGCGCGTGAGCCACAACTCATCGACCAACCCCAACGCATCGCTGCCGTCGAAAAACAGCTCGATGCGCAGCTCGCCCTTCAGGCCATGCGCCCGTGCGACATGGCCAATCGCGAGTAGATCGCCCGGAGTGGGCTCCGCCTTCAATCGATGATGTCGAGGTGAGCGCGGCGACCGATTTTGATCGACGCTGCGGACACGATCGTGCGGAGCGACTGCGCGGTGCGGCCGTCTTTGCCGATCACCTTGCCAATGTCGTTCTTGGCGACGCGCAGCTCGAGGATGATGTTGTTGTCACCCTCGATTTCCGCCACGTCGACGCTCGCGGGATCATCCACGAGTGCTTCCGCCAAAGTCTGTACGAGTAGTTTGAGTGCCATGAATTGCTCGGGCAGTGCCCAGAAACTCAGGCCGCCGGAACCGGCTGGGCCGGGTTCTTCTTCAGCAACTGGGTGAGCGTGTGCGACGGTTGCGCACCGAGCTTCGTCCAGTACTCGAGGCGCGCGCGATCGACGGCGAACGGGCCCTTCGGATCGAACGTACCGATGTTCTCGATGTGGCGCCCGTCACGCGGGGCACGGTGGTCGGTAACGACGATGCGATAAAAGGGCGCCTTGTTGGTGCCGTAGCGCGAGAGGCGAATGTGAACAGCCATGAATCCTCTGAGAGCGAACTAGTTGCGGAAGGGCCGGCAAAGTAGCACCGGTTGGTGCAGTTGCCAGGAGGCGGAAGCAAGCAAGGCTGGGGGTCGGGGCCCCAGCCTTACGAAGACCGAGAGCTATTAAAGGAAGCTTTCGGCAGGGTCAAGGCGTGATAGCTTCGGAATTCTCATATGGTGGCTCCGCCGGCTCCGAAGGACGAGATTGTCCGTGTGGTGAGAGAGGTCCTGGCGCCCCTGGTACAGGCGGACGGCGGCGAGCTCTACCTCGTTTCTGTCGATGATTCCGGGGTCTCGCTCCACCTGTCCGGGCGTTTTTCCGGTTGTCCGGGCAATACGCTGGCCCGGCGCCGCGTGCTCGAGCCGCTGATCGCGTCGGCCGCCCCGGGGGCCTACGTGACGGTCACCACCGGCCCGCTCGTGCCAAAGGGCGCCGAGCGGGTCGTCGTGGGAGCCTGAGACCTACTTCTTCCCGCCCTTTTTGGCGTCCTTCTTCTCGTCCTTGGGCGGCCCCGCCACGGTCGGCGGGTTGGCGGTTGCAGCCTTCACGTCCTTGTCCAGCTCGTGCTGATCGGCGACTTGATGCGTGCGCAGCTTGGGAAGGCTGTCCTGGACGCTCTTGTCGACGAACACCATGCCGAGCGTGTCACCGCGATCGATGGCGCGAATGATCTTCTCCCCATCTTTCCACTGGGCCTCGTCGAAGCTTTGGCCCTTCTGGAAATCGGCCGCGACCTTGGCCGGCTCGCCGCCGAACACCTTCGCCAGCTTCTTCACGGCTGAGTCGAAATCGGCGCCCAGGTTCGACTTCGCGCCGAGCTTGTACTCTTCGTAGACCTTCCACAGCTTGTCGTCGAAGAAGAAGAAGTTGCGCGCGGGAACGTCTTTGCCGTCTTCGCGCGTGCGCGCCGCCAAGCGAGCCAAGCTCTCTTTGTTCGCGTAGCTGTATTCGCCCTTGAGCGCTGACTGATCAATGCCGGTCGGCGTATCCAAGAAATCAATACGACTGCGGCGGAACACCGACTTCTTGTCGCGCAGCTCGTCCTCGACCTGCAGCGATTGCGACGGGCTCGCGGTCAAGAATTTCTTTTTGTACTCTTGGTCGAGATCCTTGTCGTTCAGCTTGGCAATCTGCTCCAGGCTCATGCCGAACTTGAGGCCCGGGAAGACCGGCATCGGAATGCCCTTGGCGCTCTTGGCCTTGTCCTTACCGCCCGCGTCCTCGCCCTTGCCATGCGACGGTGCGTCGCGATCGCTGGAGTCGGAGTGGCTTGGAGCCGGGTCGGAATCGTCCGAGTGAGACTTCGGCGGCTGTTCCGAGCTGGATGACGAGCTGTCACCAGAGCTGGGGCTCTCTCCGGAGGGCTGCCCGACTTCGGGTTCGCCAGCCTGCGTTCCTTCGTGGGCCATGCACGAAAGAGCCGTAAGGCCTGTGACAGCAAGCGTGGCAATGAGTTTGAGCTTCATGATTTCTCCGGGTCCCGCGAGTGTCGGCAACCTAACATCCGAGCTCTGACGGGCTCAAGGCTCTCCGCACTCCAGCCCTCGATGGCAGCCAGGGCGCTGATGGGCTAGGAAAGCCCGCGAGCTAATGGACATGTACTCACGTAGCAGTTCGGTGGAGATCAAGGGCGACCGTGAGATTTCGCTCATGCGCGAAGTTTGCCAGCTGGCGGCCGGAACCTTAGAGCGCGTCGGCCCAATGCTGCGCGCGGGCGTCACCACCCAGGAAATCAACGACTTCGTCCACGCCGACACGCTGCGCCTCGGTGCTCGACCGGCGCCGCTCAATTACCGCGGCTTCCCGAAGAGCGTCTGCACTTCAATCAATGAAGTCGTGTGTCACGGCATCCCGAGCGCGAACCGCGTTTTGAAGGACGGCGACATCATCAACGTCGACGTGACGCACCTCTACAAGGGCTTCCACGGCGACACCTCCGCCACTTTCTACATCGGTGAGCCCAGCGCGGACGCTAAAAGGGTGGTCGAAGTCGCGCGGAAATCGCTCGAGCTCGGGATTGCCCAAGTGAAGCCAGGCGCACGTCTGGGCGATATTGGCGCGGCGATTCAAGAGTTCGCAGAGAAGAATGGCTGCTCGGTCGTGCGCGACTTCGTCGGCCACGGCATCGGCCGCAAGTTCCACGATGAGCCGCAAGTGAAGCACTACGGTGAGTGGGGCAAGGGTAACCGCCTCAAGCCCGGCATGACCTTCACCATCGAACCCATGGTAAATATCGGGGATTTCGAGGTGGAAGTGCTCGACGACGACTGGACCGCCGTGACCAAAGACGGCTCGCTGTCCGCCCAGTTCGAGCACACCGTGCTGGTGACCATTGATGGCGTGGAAATCCTCACCCAGCGGCCCGCTCCCCCCCTCGTCGGCAGCGAAATCTTCCCCGAGTATTTCTCGAAGTAGCTGATCGACCGGAACCTCAAAGCTCCGGAACCTCAAAGCTCCGGAACCTCAAAGCTCCGTGAACCTCAAAGCTCCGTGAAACCCTCTCGTAAGCGGCCAGGACCACCGCTGGCCGCGAACAGCGGCAAGAGAAGGTGCCCACAACGACGAGCTCGGCGAAACGCAGCAGAGGCTGGGCACGGACCCCGCCGACCCACGAGACAAACTGCGTGAAACGCAGCGGAGGCTGGGCAGGGACCCAGCCGACCCACGAGACAAGCAAGGCTGAGTGGCCTGCGGCCACTCAGCCGTTTTCAGTCTGAGCGGCCGACCCGGCTCATGTCCGGCTTGACTCATTACGCGGCGCGCGACTAGGTTGCGCAGGGCTTAATCCCCAGGGACCCCGGTCCCGCTGCCCACACCTAATCGGGTCGCCGGCGTGCCCGGACATGTAGAGGTTTGTGCCTGTGGTGCAGCCCGGGCGGGCGGGTCCGTCTAATTTTTCGGCTGGAAATGTCGCTTCGATCCAAATCGCGCCCTAAGAACAAGGGCAAAAAAAGCTCCAAAGCCCAACCTGCTAAGCGAAAGGCGCAAGCCAAGCCGCAGAAGTCCAAGGGCAAGTCCAAGGCCAAGAAGAGCGCGCGCGCGACTCCGGCCAAAGGTTCGGCCAAGGCGAAGGGCAAACCCGCCGCCAAGGGCCAAGCCAAGGCAGGCAAGCCCGTCGACAAGGCCAAGCTCAAAAAGCTCCAAGCCGCCGAGAAGGCGAAGCTTCAAAAAGAGCGCGAGGCCGAACGGAAGGCCGTCGCCAAAGAAAAAGACGTCGCACGCCGCGAAAAAGCCCGCGAAGCCGCGGACCGCGCCAAGGCCAAAGAGCGCGAGAAAAAAGAAAAAGAGCGCGAAGCCGCCGCCGTCGCCAAGGCCAAAGAGCGCGAGAAAAAAGAAAAAGAGCGCGAAGCCGCCCGCGAGAAGAAAGAGCGCGAAAGCGAGAAGGCGCGCCAAGAGAAAGAGCGCGAAGCCGTCCGCGTCGCCAAGGAAAAAGAGCGCGAGGCCGAGCGCAACCGCAAGAAGCGCGAAAAAGACGACGAGCGCGAGCGCTTCCGGGCCGAAAAAGAGGCCGAGCGCGAAGCCGCCCGCAAGCTGAAGGACGAAGAGCGCGCTAAGCGCGAGGCCGAGCGTGAGGCTTACCGCCGCGCGAAAGAAGCCGAGCGCGAGCGCATCCGGGCCGAAAAAGAAGCCGCCCGCCGCGCTCTCGAGGGCAAAGTGGCTCGTGCTTCTAAGCGCGCCGCTCGCGATCTGAGCCGCGGCGCCAACGCGCGCGTCTATCGCCCCGACGCGATCCCCAACCAATCCGGCACCACTCGCCGGCTCGATACCCCGAGCGGACAGCAGAAGCTCGTCGGCGTGCGGTCGCTCGAGCCTGGGCAAATCCCGCCCGAGGCGGAGCCGGTGCGAGCGGTCGCGCCTCCCCCGCCGCCCGTTGCGCCGTCGCTACCGATCGAAGAGCGCTACGCGAAGATCCTGGCGCGCCTGAACACGGCCGATCCGGAGTTCCGCCGCGAGTACCGCGAGAGCTTCGATATGTCGTGGGTTTATCACGACAGCGCGCTCGAAGGCGTCGTCTACACCTACCAAGAGCTGAAGACCGCGACCGATCCGTCGGTCGGCAGCGTGCCGGACGGCATGCAGCCGGTGTGCGAAGAGATTCGTCGGCACCGCCAAGCCATCGAGTACGTGCGCGAGCTGGCAGAGCGGAAGCGGATTCCGATCACCGTCGACACGATCAAGAAGCTGTACGTCATCCTGCATCCCGACGAAGGTGACGTGAAGTCGGTCAAGTACCGCAAGGACATCCCGCAGCACCGGCTGTACTTCCACGAGTATGCGGCGCCCGACAAGATTGCTTACCGCGTGCGGCAGGTGATCGACTGGCTGAACGGGCCCGAGCCCAAGAAGCTGAAGAGCCCGATCCGGATCGCTTCGCGCGTCCACTACGATCTGGTGCGCGTGTTCCCGTTCCCGAACGACAGCGGCAAGGTGTCGCGTCTGTTGATGAACGCGCTGTTGATGCGCGCCGGTTACCCGCCGGCGATCATCCATTCGACCGAGCGTCAGCGCTACTACGAGGCGCTCAAGGGCCAGCTGCCGATCATTTTGCAGATGGCGAACGACTCGATCATCAACGCATTGTTGAGCATCGAGAAACGCTTCGACGAGTACGACGCCGCACGTCCGAGCAGCGCGCCGGCCGCGGACCCGGCCGCTCCCGTCACGCCGCCTACCCTCGCCTCGCGCACCGCCGCCCACGACATGGACGACCTGAGCGACCTCGGCGAAGACTCATCCGGCTCGGACGACGACGACGACGGTGACGACGACGCAGCCTCGGGCGAAGATTGAGCTAGCCCTTCGGAGTTGGCAGTTAGCGGTTGGGCTGCCACCTCGCAGCCCAACTCGCAGAAGCTAGCGTGGCGACCTCAGGTCCCACTTTGGCGTTTCTCGAGCACCGAGCAAACAGGGAGCCGGGGAGGATTTTGGTTGGCAACCGGTCACCTCGACACTTCCGCGCAAGTCGACAGCGCCAGTCACCAGGCCCACCGGGCAATCGATATTTTTGTTCGGTCTCCCGAACAAAAATATGCGCCTTCCTGCTCGCCCTCCCCGCCTTCCCGCCTCCCTGTTCGCTCGCGCTCGCGCTCGCGCTCGTACCTGCGCTTGCTCAGCGGCTCGAGACTAACGCTTCCCAACCCGTGGCCTGCGCCAGCTTGCCGATCGCGACGTTGTAGTCGAAGGTGGCGGACATGACCGCGAAGCGTTTGAGCGCCCACTCTTTGGCGGGGTCGACGATGTCTTCCTCTTCGTTGGTGCCGACGTCGATGCCTTGCTGCACCAAAATCAGCCATTTTTTCGCGTAGCCGGCGGCTTCGGCGTAGGCGTTGAGGCGCCGCTCGGCGTCCTCGGCTTCGCGGTAAGCCGTCTCCACTTCGACGGCAACGCCGCCGAGCGCGTAACGTTCGGTCGCGCGCAGCTCTTCGAGTTGGGCTTTCGCCTGTGCGACTCGGGCAGAGGTCGGCATGAAGTCGAGCTTGTACTTCAGCACCAGCGCGGCTCCGTAGGCGAGCACGTTGATCGAGTCGCGCACGAACGGATTGGTCTGATCGGTGATGCCCGGTGCTTTGGCCCAACGCGCCGAAAGGCCCAGGCCGAGGTCCGGATAGTAGCGCGCTTGTTCGAGCCGCACTTGAGCCTCACGCGCCTGTAATCCTGCGCGCGCCATGTTGATCTCCGGGCGATGCAGGCGCGCCGCGCTCAGGTACGTGGCGAGCGGACTCAACCCTTGCCGGATTCGCGCCAACGGCTGCTCGGGCAGCGGCAACTCGCCTTGCACGCCGGTCAGGAACTTCAGACTCGCCAGTGCGATGGCTTCTTTTTGACGAGCCTCGCTGTGGCGAGCGGTCAGATCAGCCCGGCTGATCTTGAGCTTGTAGAACGCGACCTCATCACCGTCTCCCGATTTTATCTTCTTTTCGAGAGTAACTAGGTACTTATCGATGCGCGCTTCGGCGTCGTGCATCAAGGCGCCGGCATCCCGCGCAAGCTGCACTCCGTAGTAGGCGCGGCGCACGTCGAGCTTGATGTTATTCTTTTCCTTCTCGACGTCCTGTTCAGCGACCTTCACCTGCGCCGCCGACGCATCCCACAAGTTGGTGATCTTACCGAAGGTCCAGAGCGGCACCACGCCGTCGATGCCGATGCTCCAACCCACGCCCATGTGCTTGCTGAGCGCGACGTCGGTGTCGGGGCTGTAGATCGGCGTACCGCGCACCTCTGGCGCGAGCGCCAACCCGCCTGTGACGTTGAACTCACTGTATGGCTGCGACCACGACTGGACTTGCTGTTCGTGGCGGTAACCGAGCCGCGCGCGTGCCTCGTGAATTCTGGGATAATTGCGCAGCGTGAGCGCGAGGCAGCGCTCGAGCGAGTAGCCGGCGAGGTTCGTCGAGGTGAGCGGCCGCTGCTCGAAGTCGTTGATGTTGGGTAGCGGCGCGGCGTCAGCGCCAGCCGAAGTGGCTAGTGCAGGCGCGGGCTCAGCCGCGGGCGTTGTGGGGACCTGGGCCTGGGCGTGGGTCGCACCGAGCCCAACCAGGCAGCAAAGCGCCCTCGCCCACGGACGCCGTTTGAAACGCGAAAGACAGGACATCGGCTCAGTCGTCGTCTCGGGTTTTTAACCCCGCGCGCTTCACCGCGCGTCTAAAATTCGAACGGTCGAGGCCGGCCTTGCGCGCCGCCTCCGAGACGTTCCCGCTAGTTTGCTGCAGAAGTGCCGAAAAGTAGGCGTGCTCGAAGGCCGACAAGGCCTGGTCTTTGGCATCTCGATACGGCAGGTCAAGCCCCTCGAGCATCAGCACCGGGGAGTTCCCGGTTTCGTGGTAGCCGCCGTTCCGGCCGCGCGCGAACGGCAGGTCGCCCGGCTGAAGCGTCTCGTCTTTGCAGAAGACGATCGCGTGCTCGATGGCGTTCTCGAGCTCGCGCACGTTGCCTTTCCAATTTTGGCCTTGGAGCAGGCGCATCGCCTCGTTCGAAATCTTCGTCACTTGGCTGTTGCTACGAGCGGCGTACTTTTTCAAGAAGTGAAACGCCAAGAGCGGGATGTCTTCGCGACGCTCGCGCAGCGCGGGCAAGTTGATCGGAACGACGTTCAATCGGTAGTAGAGGTCCTCGCGAAACTTGCCAGCGGTGATCCGGCTGGTCAGGTCGACGTTGGTGGCTGCGACCACGCGCACGTCGACGGTCTTTGTGTCGTTCGACCCGACGCGCTTGACCTCGCCCTCTTGCAAGGCGCGCAGCAGCTTGACCTGCGCCAGCGGCGGCAAATCGCCCACCTCGTCCAGAAATAGCGTGCCGCGGTCGGCGGTTTCAAACAAACCGGCGCGCGTCGCGGTGGCACCGGTGAACGCGCCACGCACGTGCCCGAACAGCTCGCTCTCGACCAAGTCGACCGGGATCGCCGAGCAGTTCACGGCCACGAACGGCTGCGCCACACGCGGCGAATGCTGATGGATCGCGCGCGCCGTAAGCTCTTTACCGGTGCCAGACTCACCGAGAATCAGCACCGTCGACGAGGTCGGCGCCACCCCGACCGCCAGCCGATACACCTCTTGCATCGTCGGCGAGTTGCCGATCAATTCGCCAAATTTTTCGATTTGTAGCAGCCGCTCTTCGAGCGCCGCGGCGCGGTCGACCAGCCGCCGCCGCTCGGCGGCCTTGGTGACGGTGAGCACGACCTCGTCGTTGGAGCGGAACGGCTTGGTGAGGAAATGGTACGCGCCAGCGCGCACGGCCTTGACCGCCGTTTCGACGTCACCGAACGCCGTCATCATCACGACCTCGACGCCGTCGTGCTTCTCGCGCACGTGCTCGAGTAGCTCCAGACCGCCGACCTTCGGCATCATCAAGTCGACGAGCGCGACGTCGATCTGCTCGCGTGCGAGCAATCCCATCGCTTGCTCGCCGTCGTCGGCGGTGATCACCGAGCAACCGCGGCTCTGTAGCAGGCGTGACAGGCTCCGGCGCAGCGTCGGTTCGTCGTCGACCACGAGTACCCGCGGCGGCCCAGCATCCACTCTGACCGCCGTGAGCTCCCCCGAGCGCGACGCGGATAGGCTCACGGAGTGCCTCGGCGTGGAGGCCGATCGGAACCGCGGCTCTCGGCGCGCCCAGTCGGGCGCTCTTCGACAGGTACGGGGCGATCCGAGCGCGGACGCGCCCGATTCGAGCCGCGGCTGTCGCTGGTGATAGGGGTGTACATCTGATTTTGCTGCTGGAACACGCAGATGCGACCGCCGCCCTCGCGCTTGGCCGTCGACAGCGCGCTGTCGGCCGCGCGCAGCAGGGCGTCCTTGGTGCGAACGTCGCGCGACGGATACAGCGCCACGCCCATCGACAAGGAAACGCGTGTGCTGCGGCCGGATTCCATGGTGAAGGGTCGCTCCACCACGTCGCGAAAGATGCGCTCCGCGACGGTGACGGAGCCGGCGAAATGGGTACTCGGCAGCACGACCAAGAATTCGTCACCACCGAAGCGGGCCACCACGTCGACCTCACGCACACTGCGGCGAATCGCATCGGCCACGAACTTCAGGATCGCGTCGCCCAGGCCGCGGCCCTGCGCCTCGTTGTGCGATTGCAGGCGATCGACGTCGATCACCATACATGCCAAAGGGTCGTGATACCGCTCGGCACGCTTGAACTCTTCGGTCAGGCGCGTGTGCAGGTAGCGGTAATTGTAGAGTGACGTGAGGGTATCGTGGACGCTCAGCTGTTCGAGCTTGGCGCGCGCCTCGACCACGTGATCGTGGAGCCGCTTGATGCGCAACATCGCTTCGACGCGGGCGGTGAGCTCGCGCTCGTCGAATGGCTTCGACACATAGTCGTCAGCGCCGATCTTCAGACCCTCGACGCGGCTGGCCGTGTCGGTCTTCACGGTGACCAACAGCACCGGCAAGAAGCTGTCTTGGGTCATGCCCTTGAGCAGCCGGCACGCCTCGAGCCCTGAAAGCCTCGGCATCAGTACGTCGAGCAGAACCAGGTCCACGCCGCCGCGCGCGACGCGCTCGACTGCGGCTTGGCCATCTGGCACCGCCTCGACCGTGAAGCCGTGCGCGCGCAGGGTTTCGGCCAGCAGCTCCCGCGTGATGCGATCATCATCGGCCACCACGATGGTGGAACCCTTCAACGGGCGCGAGCCGAGTGGCTGGGAGCGCGGGGGATCGCTATCCGGCACGGCCCATCAGGTTAACAGCGCCCAGCCGAAACCCGCAACCAAGCCGCGGTCAGAGCCCCAAATCAGGGCATGAGGTCCAGGCTGAGGCCGGCGTCGAAGCCGCCGCGGCCTTGCCGGGCACTGCCAAACGCCGCCACCGCCACGCAGCCACAAGCGTGGCGGTAGCGGGCGAACGAGCGGGCTGCCACGAGGCGCCGGCTTCCGTCCGCCGCCGGATCCACGTCGGCGCCAGCGCCGACCAGCAGCACCGAGGCGAGCGCCAACGTCAGCTCGGCGCCGGTCGTGAGCCCCTCGCGGTCGTAGGCGCGCAGCTCGTGAAAGCTCGGCAGCACGTCACCGTTGGCCTCACTCGGCGCGATCGCGGGAGCGCGCTTGGTGCGCGCCTCGGCGTAGCTCGTCAGCGTGGTGCCGCCGCGCGCTCCCAGCCGGAGCCTGGCCGTAGCCTCGGCGGCTCGCGAGGTCGGCTCCGCCACGGCTGTCACTCGCGCACCGACCAGCCGCACATCAGCCGACAGGGAAGCGACCGTTACCGGCGCGACCTGGTCCGGAGTCCCGGCCCAACCGCCAGCGACGCGCAGTCGTGCGGCCGCGCCGCGTGGCCCGCTGCCGAGGGCGGTCGTGATGCCGCCAGTCGTCGTCAAATGATTCTCGGCCGCACCGTCCCAGTACTGGCGCTCGACGCGGCCCAGCAGTTCCGGCGAAACCAGGTGACTCGCGGCACCGAAGCGCCGCAACAGCGGCAGC
The DNA here is from genome assembly GCA_038252755.1 of Polyangiales bacterium. GTDB lineage: Bacteria > Myxococcota_A > Polyangia > Polyangiales > Polyangiaceae > PMG-095. The sequence continues at coordinate 121,840 of JBBSAB010000009.1, forward strand.
GAAAGCGCGACCCCTGCCCCGGTCCGCAGCTTCGAGACAGCCTGAGCCGGCACCGAGAGCAGCTCGCCCTGTTCGAAGGCGCCGAGCTTGGCTAGCGCTGGCCCGAGCAAGAGCGCCGATTCGAGACTGCCGCGCTCGAGGCCTCGCGTTTCTGCGTTGTCGGTGCGCCGCTGGCCAGCACGCAGCGTCGAGACGGCTCCCAGGTCGAGCGCATAGCTGGTTCGATCGCCCAGCGCTCCGCCGGTCGAGACCAACGCGAACGGGCCCACATTCAGCGGCTCGGATAGCCAGGCGCCGCGCTCGGCGTCAGCCGCAACGCCGAACCCGTACATCAAGCTGCCGGTGCTGGCCACGCCGAGCCGCGCGTGGTCGTAGCGACGCGCCGCCGCCTCGAGCGAAGACAGCGCCCTGCGGCCGCGCGAGCCGAGCGAAGCGTCGGCGTCGTAGGCCACCAGCGCCGCCGTCTGCCCCGACACGGCAGCGTGCGCGTCGACGCTAAGCGCGGTGCCGTCACGGTAGTCCCAACGCACGAACGACGTCGACTGCGGCGTGAACAGCCGCGCGTCGACCCGCGCCCCGCCCGTGGTGTAGCCGAACCCGCCGATATCCAACGAGCGAGCCGCTGGGCGGCCCTGATTCGCATCGAACGGCACATGGACGCCGCTGCCGACCAATAGGCCGTCGTGGCCACGCCATTCGACGCTCGGGAAAATCAGCCCCAAGCGATCCGGCGAGCGCAGCCACAGGTACGGCAGCCAAAACAGCGGCACGCCGCCGGCGCGCAGCACCGCGTGTTTGATCAACACGTCGCTCGGCGGGGCAATCGTCACCGAGCTGTAGCCGAGCGTGACCGGCGGTTTGTCGCAGCTGCAAAACGCGATGTCGCCGCCGCCTTCGACGCCGATGCCGCGCGGTCCGCGCTGCAAGCGCACGCGCTCGCCACCGAGCCGGTAGCGCCCGACCGTCACCACCGCGTCGCCGGACAAAGACAGCTCGCCGAGCTCCGCGTCGACATCCAGGTGCTTGGCCGAAAAATCCACGCGGAACTCGCGACCGGGAGCGCTGGGCGCCTTCGGCACCTCGGCACGAACGGGCGCGCTGTGCAGGCTGACCCACGAAAACACTGCCAGCCCGGCGGCGAGCCAGCGCGCAGGCAGCCTACAACTTGGGCGACGCCGAATGATTGTCGGCAAGTTGTTTCGAGGAGGTCGCAAACTCATGCGGGAAGAAACTGACGGCAGCGTAGAACACGGCCGCTGGACTGTTGAAGAAGTTGCGGCGGCGGCCGTCGGCACCGAGCTGGTTGGCGACGTTGCCGTAGCCGAGGTCGAGCGAGACGCCGTTGGTGATGCGCACCGAGACCTCGGTATTCAGCTGCGTTCGCACGAGATAACGCGTGTCGTCCGGGGCTACTTGGACGTCCGTGCAGCCGGTCAGCACCACGCCGCAGATGCTGACGTCGTCTTGCAGGTGGTACTTCCACGCCGGCGAGAACGTAGCGTCGGTCGTCCACAGCACATTCTTACCGAACGACAGCCTTAGCGTAGCGCTGAGATTGAGCTGATCGCGGATCAGCGTCGCGCCGGAGAGCGAGTCGCCCGGCAAGCTACGGGCGTCGGGCGTGAGCCGCACGCGCTCGAGCGACTCGTTCGTCGGCACAGTGGCGCGCGCGAACCAGCGTTTGTAACCGACCGCGAGGCGCACGCTCGACGAGATTTCGGGCTCGACGGTGCCACGCAAGATCGGCGTCACGTGCGAGATGCCAACCAGTGCGCCGGCCGCAAAGTAGCGTCCGGAGTGGTAGCTGCCTTTGGACGTGGGCAGCGTGAAGTCGATTGGCCGAACTTCGAAGAACGTCCCGTCGCTGTCGGTCGGGCCGCGAAAGCGCTGCGCGTAGCCTGCTATCAGCTCGGTGTCGCTGAAGATCCATTCGCCGCGCTTGGTGGTCTCGTCGCTGTTGGTGACCTCGTGGAACAGACCGCCCTCGAGCCTCAAGCTCAAGTGCTTGCCCGCGCGTGCATCGTCGACCAGGTAGTACCGTGGCTTGGCCAGGAACCCCATCGTGTAGGTCGGGTTCGATGACTGCGGGGTATCGCCCACGCCCAGCGTTTGGGCGGTGACGTCGTTCTCCCAGGCGAACACGCTGTGGTGGTACGCCGGCAGCTTCTCGACCTCGGGCTCGGCCGGTTTGGTGGTGGCACTGTCGGCGGCAGCTGGCGGCGCCGTCTGCGCCCGAGCGCTGCCCGAGAAAAAGCACAGCATCGCTGGGAACAGCGCCGAGCAGAGCTTGCGGGCGTGGGGGGCCGTCACCGGGCCGGGACGGTAACACGCTGCCGGCGCGGAGGGTCTAGCGGTCGGCGGTCGCGCCGCCGGCCTGTCGCGCAGCGCCTCGGCGCGCTAGCATCCGCCCAGCCATGTCCAGCGCCCTCCCCGCGACCGAAATTACCGCCCTGCTCGGGCGCGGCACCCACTTCGAAGGCAAGCTCTCATTCGACGGGCGGGTGCGCATCGATGGCAGCTTTCGCGGCGAAATCAGCAGCGAGGACACGCTGATCGTCGGCGACGGCGCCGAGGTCGAGGCCGAAATCCTGGCCGGGACGGTGATTATCAAGGGCGGGAGCGTCAGCGGCAACGTTCGCGCCCGCCGCTCGATCGAGCTCTATGTGCCCGCCAAGGTCTCCGGGACGCTCCAGGCTCCCGAAGTATTCATGGACAAGGGAGTGCAGTTTTCTGGCAGTTGCACGATGGCGCCGATCGACTGAGCAATTCCGCCCCCACCGAAACGGTGCCGGCACCGGCGTGAACAACGCGGTGTAGTTGATTTGCGACACCCCTGACATGGCTTGCGGAATCCGCACTGGGGCCCATGTCACTGGGCGCCCCGAAGCAGGCCGGGTGCTGGCCCAAGGAACTTAACTTGAGCCTATTTCGTACAGCTACGCGAAGGCTGTAGAGTCAACAGTTCGCCACATTGGCCAGGCATGCTCCCTGCAGACTTCCAGGTTGCGCCATCATGAAAACCTCCCGCGTCCTCCGCTTCGTCGTCTTGCCCGCCCTGCTCGCCCTGGCTTCCAGTAACGCGCTGGCCAGCTCCCCGACCGACGTCACGCGTTATGACTGCAAGCTGCCGGAGAGCAGCCGGCCCGCAGGCGGCGCGCGCACCGTCGTTTCGGCCTCACCTGAGCTGGTCAGGTCGGTCGTGCTCGACTTCGAGCATTACGCTCGCTACTTCGATCCGGACAAGGGCAAGAACCCGCAGCGCAGGTGGGCCAGCCACGTGGTCGGCAAGACTGGCGATAAGACGGACGTGTACCTCGAGGTGCCAATCCTCAAGGGCGCCGCAAAGATCTGGGCGATCATCCGCTTCGAGCCGCCGCAAAAGATCGGTGACACCGAGGTCGTGGTCGGCCGCTTGATCAAAGGCAACGTCGACAAGCTCAGCGCCAAGTGGAAGCTGCGGAAAACGGCCGACAACAGCACCGAGCTCCAGCTGGAGTTCTTGGTCGTGCCCAAGCTGCCCGTCCCCGACTCGTTGCTCTCGAACGAAGCGCGCAGCGCCGCGTTCAAAGCCGTCTCCGGCATGAAGGGCGAAGCCCTCAAACGCGCCGCCGGAAGCTGACGAGCGCGAGGTCGAGACAACAGGAAGGCGGGAAGACGGGAAGGCGAGAGGAAGATTTTTGGGTGGGCGAGTCGGGCAGGTCGACGCGAGCGGGCCAGGGACCGCGCTTCGGTCTGCCGCTCGAACCCAGAAAAGTCTTCCCGCCTTCCCGCCTTCCTGTTGTTTCGACCGCTGACCGCCGGACATTGTCTGGCAGGCTTGGCTTGACCGTGCGGCGGTGAGCCGGTAGCCGAAGCGGGTGCGGCTGCATCTTGTGCCCAGTGAGCGACAGGTCGAGGCCTTGGCGCGCGAAGGGCAAGCTGCCAAGACGCTGCGCGGTTTGATTTTGGAGTTCGCCGATGCTGCAGCCGCGGGGCGCGAGCGCGCGGGTCCCGAGGTAACGCGGCTGATCGCGGAGACCGTCGCGCCCAAGCCCGAGCTGGCCGAATTGCTCGACGCTGGACTGGGCGCGCTCAGGAAAATCGGCGTCGGCGCGACGCAACTGGCGGGCTTGCCTGGCGGGCGAGCGCGGCTGTTCGCCAAGACGTTGGAGCGCGCCGACGCGGAGCTGGCGCGAGCGAAGTTGCGTGACGAACGCGGCGACGCCTGGCTCGCAGCCAGCGCCGTCGACGCGGCGAGCTTGCCGGGCATAACCGAGCTCGCGGTCGCGGCCTGGACGCGGCTCGGCGCCGGTGAGCTGTCGCTGCTCGAGCGGCTGCATCACGAGCTCGTTCGCCGCGGCGGCGGTGTAACGCTGCGCTTTCCTGGCGTGAGCGGTGACGAGTCGCGGCGCGCGGTCGAGAGTGAGCAAGCGCGGCTCGAAGCGCGCTGGGCCGAAGACAACGACGCTCCGAGCGTGCTGCGCGACGACGACCAGCCCGCCAGCGGCTTGAAGCTACGACTCACTCGCACCCCGAATCTGGCCAGTGAAGCGCGCGCGGTCGTGCGAGCCGTGCAAGACAAGCTCAGCGCGGGCGGGCGCCTCGATCGGATCGCGATCGTGCCGCTGGAGCTGTCCGAAGCCTTCCTGGAAGAGCTGCGCTCGGCTTTGTGGGCGGCCAAGCTGCCGTTCAGCGAGCCGCGCGGGCGCCCGCCGATCGCCGGTCCGAACGTGCACGCTGCGCTCGAATTGCTACGGCTCGTTGGCGGACCGATTCGGCGCGACGCCTTGCTCGACGTGTTGGCGGCGCCGGGGCTGCGCACCGAGCGCTGGTTCGGCGCCGGCGGGCGCGTCGGGCTGCACGCTTTGCGCGAGCTGCTTTCGCGCACGCCGGTCGGCTTCGACCGCGACGGGCGTTTGCTGTCGGCGCACGCGCGGCGCTTGGCCGAGCAACGTCCGACTCCGGCGAGCGCCGCTGCCGTGGCGGCGCTCGAGCGCGTGCTCGACGACTTGCGTGGCTTGGGCGCCGGCAAAACCCGCGCCGCGTTGGTGCGTGACTTCTCGGCGCTGGTCGAGAGCTTGGGCCTGCTGCAGATGTCGTCCCGCACGCTGCGCTTGGCGCTCGAGGCGCGCGACAGCGGTGCACCGAGCCTTTTGACAGCGCTCTCGGACGATGCGCGCGGCAGCGCCACGCTTTCCGTTGCGCTCGAACGGCTCGTCGAAGCCGCCGCGCGCTTGGGGTTGTCAGACGTCGCCGTCACGCCGCGCGAGCTTTCGGCGGAGCTGTTGCGCGCCATGGAGGGCGTCGGGCAGTCGCGCGGAGCCGCCCGAGCCGCCGCAGTGGCGATCGCACGCCCGCTCGAGGTCGCCGGGTTGCCGCTGGATTTGGCGGTGGTGTGTCGAGCCTCGACAGCTTGCTTCAGCAAGAGCGGCGCGACGTCGGCGTCGCTGTGGTTAGGCGCCGAGCTTTGCGAGGCCTTGCCGCGCTTCCAGCGGCCGCCGAGCGCGCGTGACGAAGAAGCCGCAACCTTGACCGCGCTGAACGCGCTGTTGGCCAGCGCTGAAGAAACCGAGCTCATTTGGTCGACCAGCGACGGCAGCAGCGACACCCGCGAGAGCCGCTTCGTCGAGGTGCTCGCTCACGCCGCGCAGGTCGAGCCGCGCAACGAGCCCGGCTCGCCGCTCGCGCCCGGAGCACGGCGCATCGTAGCCCTGCCGCCGGCGACCGCCGCGGTCACGCTGCGCGCCGACGCGGAGCTGGCTCGGCAGGCTTTCTTCTTCGGGCACGGGGCGCGCTCGGCGTTCACCGGTGAGGTTTCGGAGCTTTCAGCCTGGGTAGCGCCCGAGTTGCCACCGCTGCCGGTCACGCGCTTGGAGCGCTACGCCGACTGCGCGTTTTTGGGATTTTCCGCGATTGTGCTGCGGGCGACGCGCGACGAAGGCGTGACCGATGCGCTGGGCGTGCGCGAGCGCGGCATCGTGATTCACGCTGCCGTTGCCGACGCGCTTTTGGCGATCGCCGGACTCGAGCGCCCCGATGATGAACTATTGGGGATCGCACTCGCGGCTGCTGATCGGACGCTCGAAGCGCACGCCGGCTCGGCGCTGCGCGGGGCCGCGCTGAGAACCACCCGCGGCGACGTGCGGAGCCTCGTGCGCTGGTCGCTCGAGCACCGCGACTACACGTTCCGAGAAGCCGAAAAAGGCTTCGGCGAGGGCGAAGCTTGGGGGCCACTGCAGCTCGGGCCGTATCGGCTATCGGGGCGAATCGACCGCATCGACGTCTCGAGCGATGGCAAACGCGCCCGCGTCATCGATTATAAATCTGGGCAACCGCCGTCGCGCAACGACGAGCACGCGCTGCAAGGCTGGCTGTACGCGCGCAAGGTATCGGCCGAGCTGGGCACGAGCGAGGTGCAGAGCCTGTACCTGGGCCTCAGCCGCCGCGTGCCGCTGCCGAAAGAGATCTACAGCGGTAGCCCTGACGGCACCGAGCTCCGGGATCGCGAAAGGTTCGCGCTCGGCAAACTCGAGGACCTGCGTCGAGGTCACGTCGCCGCCGAACCATCGCGCCCCGCGCGCTGCGAGCGTTGCGACGGCCGCGATCTTTGCCGGCGCCCACTGTCTGCCCCTGCCCCCGACGAAAGCGGAGACGAGTCGTGATTCCGGGCCTGGCCAGAAACGCCGTCGTGGCCGCCAGCGCCGGCACGGGCAAGACCGAGCTACTGACCAGCATCTATTTAGGGCATTGCTTGGGCCTGCACAGCGACTCCGAGCTGGTGTCACCGACGCGGATCGTCGCCACCACGTTTTCGCGCGCCGCGGCGCGCGAAATCCGCGAACGGCTCGAAAAGCGCTTCGCCGGCGTGGCTGGCCAGGACGTCGCCGAGCACGAGAAACGCCTCGGCCAAGGCTTGCTCGCTCTGGCCGCCGAGCGCGGCGTGTCACGCGCTGAGCTGCAGCGGCGCGCCGCCCGCGCCTTGGACGACCTGCCCGACGCATCGATCGATACGCTGCATAATTTGTGCGCTCGTATCCTGCGCGAGCATGGGCTCGAACTCGACATCGCGCCCTCGTTCACGATCCTCGAAGAGCAACGCTCACTCGAAGACACCGAGCAAGCGATCGACGAAGTGCTGAGCGAGGCGCTCGCCGGCTCCGGCCTGCCCACGCTCGGCGCGCAGCAGCTGCTGGACGCCTCCGGCGGCCTCGACCGCCTGCGCGGCTGGATGTTGGGACTGTTGGCACGGCTGGACGACGAAGGCCTGGACGCGACGTCGCTCGAGCGCGGCGACGAAGGCGCAGCCGCACGCCGGACGCAGGTCGAGCTTTACGACGTGTGCCGCGAGCTCGTCAGCGAGCCCGCGTCGCCCCGCGCCCCGCACGCCCGTGCCGTCCTGGACGCCTTGGCGACGGCTGAAACAGGGCTGGACGGCGATCGACTGAGCCGCGCCTTCGCGGCACTGGCGGGCGAGAAAAAGGGCCGCAAAGCCGCCGGCTCGGACGGTCTCAAGCTGCTGCTCGAGCGCACCCGGGGCGGCAACAACACCGAGCGAGCGCGTGCCCTGGTTCGGCTGATCATCGAGGGCCCAACCCTCGCGGCACGGCTCGAGGGCGTCAGCCAAGTCATCGCCGAGATCCAGAAGCGCCTGCGCGAACGCCACGTCGCCCAGCACAGCTTGGGTTTCGGCGATCTGCTGCGTTTGACGCGCGACGGCCTGCGCGACCATCCGGACGTGGCGCGAGCCGCCGCCTCGCGGATCGAGCTGCTCTTGGTCGATGAGTTCCAGGACACCAGCCGCGTCCAATGCGAGCTGCTGCTCCTGCTGCGCGAGCGACCGGAACAGAACCGAAAGCGCGCGCCTGGCACGCTACCGGTTGCCGCCGATATTGCGGCGCGTGGGCTGGTCGTCGTTGGCGACCGGAAGCAGTCGATTTACGGCTTTCGCGGCGCCGATGTCTCGGTCTTCGCCGAGCTGTCGACGGCGTTGGCGGGCGCGGCGGCGGCGCGGCTTCTAGATCTACCCGCTAGCGCGACGCCGCCCGAAACCGCCCCGGTCGTGGCTGACGTCTCGACGCTGGTCGACAGCTACCGTTCGGACCGCGCGATCGTCGACGCGGTGAACATCATTTCCGAGCGCGACTTCGCCCCTCGGCTCGATCGCAGCTTCGAGATCCGTTACGCGCCCGCGGAGGCGCTGCGGATGCCTGAAAGCCGCCAAAACGGTGAGCTGGGGCGCTTCACGCTACTGCTCGACGACAGCCTGACGCCCGACGCCGAACCGCTCGTGGCGCGCGCGACTGGCGGCATGCGCAGCGCACTCGCGATAGCTGGCTATTGCGTGCGTGCCTTGAACGAGGGCCGCGCGCTCGGCAGCTTGGCGGTGCTGGCCCGACGCCGTGCGACGCTACCGCTGCTCGGTTTCGCGCTCGACCATTTCGGCGTGCCGTACGTGGTCTCGGGGCGCGATCTCTACGGTACCCCTGAGGTGCGCGACGTGTTCGCGGCGCTCCGCCTCAGCCAGGCGCCGCGCGATCGCCACGCGCTGGCGGTGATCGCCAGGAGCCCACTCGGCGGCTTGTCGGATCAAGCCTTGCTCGAGCTGAGCGACCCGAAGCGTGGCCTTTTGCCGGTCGGCGACTGGGAGCCGACGCGCTTGTCTCGCCCTGACGACGTCACGCTGGCGACGCTGCTCAAGCAGCGATTACTGGCGTTCTTGCAGATTGCGCCGCGCGTTTCGCCGCGCGATGCGATCTTCGACGTGGCCGAGCGCTTCGAGCTCACCTCCTTACTCTCGCTGCTGCCGCGCGGCGCGGTGCGGCTGGCCAACGTGGGGCGACTGCAAGAGATCGCCGCCACGCACGGCGGCAACCTGGCCGCCTTCGTGCGCTTCATCACCCGCCAAATCGCGCTCGAAACCGACGAAACCGAGGCTGCGGTGTTCTCGGCCGATGACGACGCGGTGCGTCTGTTGACGATCCACGGCAGCAAGGGCTTGGCCTTCCCGACCGTGATCCTGGCCGACGCCGAAGCCGTCGAAAGGCCCCAATCAGCGCCGGTCGGTATCCTGCGCCGCGCACAGAACCGGCCGCTGCTGGTGGTGCGGCACGCGGGCGAAGACGGCCCGATCATCACCGACACCCAAACCGAGCTTTCCGAGGACGCGACCGCGCGCGCCCACGCCGAGCGGCAACGGCTCAGCTACGTGGCGCTCACGCGTGCCCAGCATGAGCTGGTGCTCGCGTTGCCGGCGCGCGCGGGCGGCGGATCGCTCGCGAAAACCGTGCTGGATTTGCACACCGAGGGCGCGTTCGCGGGCATCGCCGGCCTGCGTGAGCTGGCCGTGAGTGAGCTGCTGGCCGCGGCCAAGCTTCAGCTCGCCAGTAGCGCTCCCGGAGAGGATCCGCCGCCGGCGCGCGCGGCCCAGAGCACAGCGGTGGTGCTGGGGGTGACTGCGCTCAGCGATTTTCAGCTCTGCCCGCGGCGCTTCAGCCTGGTTCAGCTGCACGGTCTCAGCGAGCCGCAGCGCGGCGCGGCCGCCGGCCAGGCCGCCGTCGACCCCGAAGCGGATCTGCGATTGGCCGGCATCGCGGCGCACCATGTGCTCGAGGTTTGGCCGCTCGAACGCTGGGGCGAGACGCCCGACTCGGCGGAATTGGCGGCCGCGCTTGAGCACGGGGGGCTCGGTCCGGCATCCAAAGTAGGACAGCAGACGCTGCTCGGCTTGGCCCGCTTTCTGGGCGGCGCCTACGCCGCGCGCGTGCGGCGCGATGCCGTGCGCGTCGAGCGCGAAGTGGCGCTCACCGTGACCCTTCACGGTTCGACCGAGCTCGCGCGTCCCGCCGAGCGGCTGCTCAAAGCGAACCCTGCCCAGCTCAATTTGTTCGCGCAACCGGCGCTGCCGGTGCCGGCCGTCGCACCGCCCGCAGCGACGAAATCGCCGGCGCTGGTGATCAAGGCAACGCTCGATCTGCTCGTCGAATTCGCGGACGGCAGCCTGCACGTCATCGACTACAAGCGCACGCGCGGCGGCCGCGGCGACCACGCGCGCTACGGCCCGCAGCTCGCGCTGTATCGCAGCGTCGTCGAGCGGCAATTCGGCAAGGTTCCTGAGGTCGGCCTACTCCACCTGCTGGGTGATGCAGACGAGCCCGAGTGGCTCCGCCCCAATGCCGCTGAGCCAGCAGCGATCGCGCGCGCATTCCTGGCCGCGCGCGCACAAGACGAGTGGCCGCGCGTAGCCGAACCGACCTGTCGTGCTGTGCACTGTGGATTCGTCGCGAGCTGTCATTTCAGCGCCAGCGGCTGAGTCGCCCCGGCGCGCGGGTGGCGCGGTTTTTCCGCTGTGTTTCGCGTCGTGTTCGCGGACGTTGAAGCGCACGGCCTGCGTGCTAATCAGCGCGCGCCGTCCAAGCGACGGGCACTCTGTAAACTCTGTACTGGTCCCCGTCAGCTTGCGCGTCGCGTCAATCCGTGCGAGACGCGCCTTAGCGCCCGCGGCGCCTGACCGAAGCCCCCGATCACCTTATACTGCTCGCCCCGCCACTCACTGGCGCCACCCCTTTCACCCAACTCAGCAGACAACGATCCATGCCGCTTCCGCCCCGCCAAGGACTCTACGACCCGCGCTATGAACACGACGCCTGCGGCGTTGGTTTCGTTGCGAACATCAAGGGAGAGGCTTCGCACGATATCGTCCGCAAGGGTCTCGATATCCTGCTCAACTTGGTGCATCGCGGCGCGTCGGGTTGCGATCCGCTCACCGGCGACGGCGCCGGCATCCTGCTCCAGGTACCGCACAAGTTTTTCAAGCGTGCGTGTGAGTCGGCCGACATCGAATTGCCGGAGCCGGGGCGCTACGGCGTGGGCTTGGTGTTCCTGCCGCGCGACCGCAACGACCGCCGTCGCTGCCAGCAAATCCTCGAAGACAAGATCTTCGGCACCGGCCAGCGGCTGATCGGTTGGCGTGATGTCAACGTCAACGACACCGCGCTCGGGCCGATCGCGCGCGCCAGCGCGCCGGTCATCCGCCAGGTTTTCATCGGCTCTTCCGTCGACGACCAGCAAGCCTTCGAGTGCAAGCTGTTCGTGATTCGGCGTTGGGCCGAGCGCACCGTGCGCGAGAGCAACATCGCAAGCAAAGGCATGTTCTACATGCCGAGCCTGTCGTCCAAGACGATCATCTACAAAGGCCTGCTGTTGGCCGAGCAGCTCGCCGGCTTCTATCAAGAGCTAGAAGATCCGGACATGTTGAGCGCGCTGGCCATGGTGCACCAGCGCTTCAGCACCAACACGTTCCCGACTTGGGAGCTGGCGCAGCCTTTCCGCACGTTGGCGCACAACGGTGAAATCAACACCGTGCGCGGCAACGCGGCCTGGATGAGCGCGCGTGAGCAGCTGTTCAAGGGCGAAGTCTTCGGCGAAGACGTGCGCCACATTCTGCCAACGATTACCCCGGGCGGCAGCGACTCGGCGATGCTCGACAACACCGCCGAGCTGCTGATGCAAGCCGGCCGCTCGTTGCCGCACGTGATGATGATGCTGGTACCCGAGGCCTGGCAAAACGACGAGGCGATGCCCGAGCACAAGCGCTCGTTCTACGAGTACCACTCGTGCTTGGTCGAGCCGTGGGACGGCCCAGCCGCCCTGGCGTTCACCGACGGCAAGCGCATCGGCGGCTTGCTCGACCGCAACGGCTTGCGCCCTGCGCGCTGGACCGAGACCAAAGACGGCATCGTCGTCTTGGCATCGGAGACTGGCGTCTTGGATTTTCCGGCCGAGAACATCGAGCGCAAGGGCCGCCTCGAGCCAGGCAAGATGTTCCTGGTCGACACCGAGAAGGGTCGCATCGTCGAAGACGAAGAGATCAAAGACGAGGTGTGCCGCAAGAAGGCTTACGGCAAGTGGCTGCGCGAGAACAAGATCTCGCTCGACGACATCGAAGCGTCGCCGCCGACCGCGACTGCGCGCGAGCACACGACCTTGCTCCAGCGCCAGAAGGTCTTCGGCTACACCCAAGAAGATCTGAAGATCCTGATCGGGCCGATGGCCGGCGCTGGCGACGAGCCGCGCGGCTCGATGGGCACCGACACACCGCTGGCGGTCTTGTCCGATCGCCCGCAGCTGATGTTCGCGTACTTCAAGCAGCACTTCGCCCAGGTCACCAACCCCGCGATCGATCCGATCCGCGAAGCGATGGTGATGAGCCTCAAGGCTTACATCGGTGGCGAAGGCAACATCCTGTTCGAGCTGCCCGACCAGGCGCAGATGCTCGAACTCGAGGATCCGATCCTGAGCAACCAGGACCTGGCCAAGCTGCGTGAGACACCGCTCAGCACGGTGCGCACCCCGCCCACCCTGCCGATGCTGTACCCGGTCGCCGAAGGCGGCGAAGGCCTGAAGGCGGCGCTCGACGAGCTGTGTCGCCAAGCGTCGCTGGCGGTGCTCGACGGCCACGGTCTGCTCATCTTGAGCGATCGCGGCTCGACCGAGCACATGGCCCCGGTACCCAGCCTGTTGGCGACCGGCGCGGTGCACAACCACCTCTTGCGCAATGGCACGCGGATGAAGGTCGGCATCATCATCGAGACCGGCGAAGCCCGCGAAGTCCATCACTTCTGCCTGCTGTTCGGCTACGGCGCTGGCGCGGTCAATCCGTACCTGGCCTTCGAGTCGCTGCAGCAGATGGCCAAGGCCGGCGCGCCCGGGCTGAAGGACGCGGACCTTGCCTGCGCCAAGTACATCAAAGCCATCAACAAGGGCTTGCTCAAGGTGATGAGCAAGATGGGCATCAGCACCCTTCAGAGTTATCAGGGCGCGCAGATCTTTGAGGCGATCGGCCTATCCGCGGATCTGATCGATCGCTACTTCACCAACACCTCGAGCCGGATCTCCGGCATCGACATTGACGCGATCGCCGAAGAGTCATCGCGGCGCCACGACTTCGCTTACCCGAAGACGACCGAGCCAACGCCGTTCCTCGATCTTGGCGGGCAGTACCACTTCCGCGCGCAAGGCGAGCGGCACCTTTGGGATCCGGGCACCGTCTCCAAGCTGCAGCACGCCGTGCGCATGGAGGACGTGAAGAGCTACAAGGAATACTCGAAGCTGATCAACGACCAGAGCAATGGTCCGATCACGCTGCGCGGTCTTTGGGAGCTTGCCCCGCACCACGCGCCGATTCCGCTCGATGAAGTCGAGTCAGCGGTGGATATCGTCAAGCGCTTCGCCACCGGCGCGATGAGCTTCGGCTCGATCAGCGGCGAAGCCCACGAAAACCTGGCGATCGCGATGAACCGCATCGGCGGGCGCAGCAACACCGGCGAAGGTGGCGAGCGCGACGAGCGCTACGTGCCAGACACCAACGGCGATCTGCGTCGCAGCTCGATCAAGCAGGTGGCGTCGGGCCGTTTCGGCGTGACGACGTACTACCTGGTCAACGCCGATGAGCTGCAGATCAAGGTCTCGCAAGGTGCCAAGCCGGGCGAAGGTGGCGAGCTGCCGGGCCACAAGGTCGACGCGATCATCGCCAAGACCCGCCATTCCACCCCCGGCGTGACGCTGATCTCTCCGCCCCCGCACCACGATATCTACTCGATTGAAGACTTGGCGCAGTTGATCTTCGACTTGAAGATGACGAACCCGAAGGCGCGGATCAGCGTCAAGCTGGTCGCCGAAGCCGGCGTGGGTACGGTCGCAGCTGGCGTCGCCAAGGCGCACGCCGACGTCATCCTGATCGCCGGTCACGACGGCGGCACGGGCGCGTCGCCGCTCACCTCGATCAAGCACGCCGGGATTCCGTGGGAGCTCGGCCTGGCCGAGACGCATCAGGTGCTGGTCAAGAACGACTTGCGCAGCCGCGTCGTGCTCCAAACAGACGGCCAGATGCGCACCGGCCGCGACGTCGTCTTGGCGGCGCTGTTGGGCGCGGAAGAGTTCGGCTTCGCTACGGCGCCGCTGGTCGCTTCCGGCTGCATCATGATGCGGAAGTGCCACCTCAACACCTGTCCGGTCGGCATCGCCACGCAAGATCCGGTCTTGCGCGCGAAGTTCGAAGGCAAGCCCGAGCACGTGATCCGCTTCATGTTCTACGTGGCCGAAGAGGCGCGCGAGATCATGGCCTCGCTCGGCTTCCGCACAATCCGCGAGATGGTCGGCCACAGCGAGCGCATCCAGGTTCGAAAGACCGATCACTGGAAGGCATCGCGACTCGACTTCACGGACGTGCTCACCCCGATCATCCCGGCAGCGGGCGTCGGCGTGTGCAAGCTGCAGGAGCAGGACCATGGCCTCGACAAGTCGATCGACAACAAGCTAATCGAGCTGTGCCAGCCGGCCCTGACCACCAAGCAGGCTGTCAAGCACACGGTCAACGTGCGCAACGTCGATCGCACGATCGGCGCCATGCTCGCGGGTGAGGTCGCGCGTCGCTTCGGCAAAGAAGGCCTGCCGGACGGCACGATCAAGTTCGAGTTCAAGGGCACCGCTGGTCAAAGCTTCGGCGCCTTTGCCACTAGCGGCATGGAGCTGAACCTCGAAGGCGACGCCAATGACTACGTCGGCAAAGGCCTTTCGGGCGGCGTGCTCACCGTACGGCCCCCGGCCGGCGTCACCTTCCGTGCGGATCAGAACATCATCCTCGGTAACACCGCGCTTTACGGCGCGACCTCGGGCAAGGCATTCCTGAACGGCAAGGCTGGCGAGCGATTCGCGGTGCGCAACAGCGGCGCGACCGCGGTCGTCGAAGGCGTGGGCGACCACGGCTGCGAGTACATGACCGGCGGCCGCGTGCTCGTGCTCGGCCGCACCGGACGTAACTTTGGCGCTGGCATGAGCGGCGGCTTCGCCTACGTGCTGGACGACTCCGGTGACTTCGAGAAACGCTGCAACGCAGCCATCGTCGACGACATCGAAGAGCTGGGCGCGGACGACGCGGCGTTCGTCGCCGGCCTGATGGAAGAGCACGTCAAGCGCACCGGGAGCATCAAGGCCAAGGAGCTGCTCGCGGATTGGGACAACACTGTTCAACGCCTGAAGAAGGTGTTCCCGAGCGAGTACCGGCGCGTGCTCGACGAGCAACAAATGAAGAACAAAGGACCTGATCGGCCCTCGATGATCCCAGCCATGCAGGCCGAGCCCAAGTCGGGCGTGATCGCGGGCGGCTAGTTCTGGTGCCTTTTCAACATGAATCACGGCGATTGACGAGAGCGGCTCTCACTCAATCCTCAATCCTCACCCCTCACTACTGGTTCCATCGTGGGTAAAGTTACTGGTTTCCTCGAGTTCGAGCGTCAGGATCCTTCGAAGCGTCCTAAAGGCGAGCGCGTGCGCGACTATCGGGAGTTCGAGCTACCGATCGTGCAGGACGACCTCGTCAAGCAGGGCGCGCGTTGCATGGATTGCGGCGTTCCGTTTTGCAACACTGGCTGTCCGCTCGGCAACCTGATCCCCGACTGGAACGATAACGTCTATCGCAACGAGCCCGAGCGCGCGATCCAGGCGCTCCACGCCACCAACAACTTTCCCGAGTTCACTGGCCGCGTGTGCCCGGCGCCGTGCGAAGCGGCGTGCGTGCTCGGCATCAACGACGACCCGGTCAGCATCAAGCTGATCGAGCGTTCGATCGCCGATCGCGCGTTTGCCGACGGCTTCGTCAAGCCGCAGCTGCCGCGTCAACGCACCGGCAAAAAGGTGGCTGTCGTTGGCTCGGGTCCGGCCGGCATGGCCGCCGCGCAGCAGCTGAACCGCGCTGGTCACACCGTCACGCTGTTCGAGCGCGATGACCGCATCGGCGGCCTCTTGATGTACGGCATTCCCGACTTCAAGATGGAAAAGTCGTTGATCGAGCGACGCGTCCAGCAAATGACGGCAGAAGGCGTGATTTTCCAGACCAACGTCGACGTTGGGCGGACGATCACTGCCGATCAGCTGCGAGCTGACTTCGACGCGGTGGTACTGACGATCGGTTCGCGCAAGCCGCGTGATCTCGAGGTGCCGGGTCGCGAGCTGTCGGGCATCCATTTCGCGATGGATTTCCTGACGCAGCAAAACAAGCGCGTTGCCGGCGACGTCGTTCCGGACCAGGGCGCGATCCTGGCAACCGACAAGAACGTGATCGTGATCGGCGGCGGCGACACCGGCAGCGACTGCATCGGCACCTCACACCGCCAAGGCGCCAAGACCGTCACCAGCTTCGAGATCATGCCGCGCCCGCCGGAGCAGCGCGCCGACGTGACGCCGTGGCCGCTGTGGCCGCTGATGCTGCGCACCTCGTCTTCGCACGAAGAAGGCGGCGCCCGCGACTGGAGCGTCTCGACCGAGAGTGTGACCGGCGAGAACGGCCAGATCACCAAGCTGCATTGCGTTCGCGTCGAGCTGAAGGCCGGCAAATTCGAGCGCGTCGCCGGTAGCGAGTTCGAGATCCCGGCTGATCTCGTGCTGTTGGCTATGGGCTTCGTGCACCCCGAGCATCCCGGCATCGTCGAGAATCTGGGTCTGACGCTCGACCGCCGCGGCAACATTCAAGTCGACGCCAACTTCGCGACCAACCAGAAGGGCGTGTTCGCCGCCGGCGATTGCCAACGCGGCCAATCGCTCGTCGTCTGGGCCATCGCCGAAGGCCGCAAAGCCGCCCGGGCCGCGGATATTTTCCTGATGGGCAAGAGCGAGCTGGCCTGAGCTCGGCCAGCGTCGCCCGCCCGTGAAGAATCAACAGGAAGGCGGGAAGGCGGGAAGACGAGATCGTTTGGTGGGCGCAGCCGGCGCGTCGTCATCGCGGGATCGCGCAGCGGTCTCGTCCGCTTGCTCGAGCAACCATGACCTTCCCGCCTTCCCGCCTTCCTGTTGTCTCGGTCTCGCTTTCGCTGGGGTGAATTGAACCCACCTCCTCCGACCTTGGCGCCAGAGAGCGCCGTGCGGAGGAGGACAAAACTCTGATAGGTTGGTCGGTCGAGTGGCTCCGACCAAAAAGGGTTCGAAGGTTACGACTGGTAAGCGACGCAGCCTCGCGCCGTCGGCGCCGGAGGTGAAGCTGACCTACGCGACGGCGGGGCGCGATACGATGGCCGCTATCGAAAGCGAGCTTGGCGCTCCGAGCTTGAGCACCGCCGACGCGCCGATGATCGAGATCTCGGAGACTCCGGCGGGGCGCGAGACGATGGCGGCGATTGCCGAAGAGCTGGCCGAGGCGATGCGCCCACGGCTCAACACCTTACCGTACGCCGACAAGATCTCGAATGCGCCGGGCGCCAAGTCGCCAAGTCGCATGCCAGCACCTGTCCCAGCTGCCGCTCCCGTTTCGGCTCGGGCACCTTCCCCAGCCGCGAAACGCGACGACGGCCCGGAAGTCACGATCACCAGCGATGTCGAGCCAGCGCCGCCCACGCCGCGCCTCAAGCCTGACGCGCTCGAGATCTTCGAGCTTTTGACGTTCATCATCCGTGGCAGCCTGGTTGGGGATCTCTCCACCGACGCGCTGCGCCGCCGCTTCGTCGAGGAGCATCTACTCCACCGTGTACCGTCTGGCTCGATCGCCGACGTCGAGCGCATCGAAGTGACCCCATGGACGGCCAAGGGCACGATGGTCATGCGCGTGTGGTGCCGGGGCTAAGCAGCGTCCGGCGCTGGTAGCGCCGAGGCAATCACGCTGCGAACGCGCTCGATCAGCTCTTCGCGTCGCTCTTCGCCAAAGCCGCGCGGATCGACCGGCGGGTGCAGCACCACCCTCACCGTGCAACCGTCAGTGATGTGCGCGCTCTTGGCCGGCAAGACCGCGCGCGTGCCGACGATCGTGATCGGCAGGATGCGGCAGCCGCTTTGCAGCGCCAAATGAAAGCCGCCCTTGCGAAACGGTCCAAGCTCTCCGTTTTTGCTGCGCGTCCCCTCGGGCGCGATCCAGATCGAGGTGCCCGTGTGCAGGATGTCGGCCGACGCCAGCAGCGTTTCGCGCGAGCGCTCGCGGTTTGCGCGGTCGAGCGAGATGAAACCGGCGCCCGCCATCGCGCGTCCCCAAACCGGTACCCGAAACAGCTCCTTCTTCGCCACCATGCGGATGCGTCGGTCGAGCGCTTGGTAAATCACCGGCACGTCGTAGAGCGACTGATGGTTCGACATCAGCACGAAGCTTTCGCCTGGTGTCGCGTGCTCGGTGCCTTCGACGCAGAGCTCGATCCGAGCGCGCTCTACGATCGCGCGCGACCATTGCGCCAGCCGTCGGTCGCAAGCCTCTACGGTGAGCGAGCCGCGCATGCTCTGCCATATCGTCGGCACGCTGATGCGCAGCGTCTGCCAGACGGCATGAGCGATGTGCGGCGCGGTCACCCGGCTATTGTGCCCGAGGCTTGACCAGTTTGCTCTTCGGCCGTGCGCTGGGCAGGCTTGGAGCGTCGCTGGGCAGCGAAGCGTTGGAAAACAGCTTACGGCGCTCGGGCGGCGCCTTGAGCTTGCCCGGTTCGGGAAAGGTCTCGCTGACGTAGTAGGCGTCGAACGAGATCAGCTCGTCCTCCGGGCGCTCGGTGAGCTTGTGGTGGCTGATCAAGAAATCACGCACGCCGCTCCAGTAGGTCCGAAACCGATCCTCGGCGATGCGCGTGTGAAAATAGCCCCAAACCAGGTTGGTGCGCGGCGTCCCGACCGGATGCACTTCGAAGATCGGGGCGCTGCCGGTCAACGGATCGAAATGACGCCCGTCCTTGGTCACACCGTCGATCACCAACCGACCATCGCCATCGGGGGGCGCTGGCGCAAACATGCTCCAGCCCTGAAAGATGCGTGGGTAGGTGATGATCGCGTCGAACAGTTGCGGTCGGCCGTGCGGCTTCAGTGACCGCGGCACGGCCGGATTCTCAATCAACACCTGCGTCGCGCACGCCACCAACACCAGCGCCACCGCGGCCTCGCGCAGGCTGCCGCATGCTCTCTGCCACGACAGCCTCGCCGCGCTGGGACCCGCGTCGCGCGCGTCCGCGGCCAGCGGCACTGCCTCGAGTCCAAAGTCCAGGTCGAGCTCGGCCGGCGCCACGACCAGCTGTGTCAGGCGGCGCGCCACGCGTCGCCGCACGAACGGTGCCAACAGCCGCAGCGGGCGGCGCCCGAACCACAGCGCGTCGCCAACGGCCAAAACCGCTTCCCAGCCGAGTTGCGACTTTTCGCCAGCCACGCTGACGCAGAAGCCCTTTTGCGCCTTCTTCGGCGAGGCTTCATCGAGCGCGCGAAACGTCACCAACCCCAACCCATCGCAGCGCTTGATCGTGCGGGCCAGCATCAACGAAGCGCCACTCGTCGGATCGACGTGCACCACGCAGGCCTTCCGCCAACGCGTCCAGCGCTGTCCAGCCCGCGCCCAGCCCTCGGCCGGAATGAACGCGATGAACACCACCAGCATCGCCCAAGAAAACGAGCCCAGCTGCAGCACCGAGTCGATCGACAAATGGAGCAGCGCGACCAGCCCAAACGCCACCATTCGCGTCACATGCGGCCGCCATGGCGACAGCAGTAACAGCGGCACACTGCCCTCGATCAGCAACGTGCTGAACGTCAGCAGCTTGATCGCGCCGAGCGGCAGCACGCCGCGCAACCACGCGCCGAACCAGGTGACGAGCCGGTCTTGCTGGAGGAAATAGTGAACGGCCGTACCGTCGCGCCAGGGAGCGCCGTTCTTGTGCAGCGTGTTGAAAAAATAGATCGTCGCCCACTGCAGCAGCAGAGCGGTCACCGCCAACGAGACGATCGGGCGCGATTCGCGCGGTGGATCTAGTCGCTCGTTCAGCGAGGCTTCGGTCGTCTCCTGGCGCGCACGCAGCGAGGCGGCCAGCGAATCCACGCTGAAACGACGCCCGAGCGGCAAAAACGCGCTCCAAACCACTAAAATGTCGAGCACCACTGTGCCGCCATTTTCGATCACCAGGTTGCGGCTGTTCAGGCTCGTCGTGAGCACCAGCGCCAGCACCTGCATCAGCTTGGTGCGGAAACCGACCAGCAAGAGCACGCACACGAGCAAGTGCAGCGAGAGCAGGCACTTCACCTCGAGCGGGGACGAGAACGCGAAGTAAACCGAAAACAGCCGTTCGCTCATCGGCCGAAACAGCGCGAAGTGATTCGGCAGCCAGCCAGCGTTGGACAGGTGCGGCGCGACCTCGGAGAATTTGAGCGCAACGTCAACCGCCAACAGCGCGCCGAGCGCGATCCGGAACAAGCCGAGCGAGCGCGGATCCGCCGAGCCGTACAGCTGCTCGAATTTCCTCCAAAGCCCGACCGGTGGAGCAGGTAGCGGCGCCGCTGCGGGCGGCACGAGCGCGTAGCGCTGCTTCACGGTCGCCCCCCGCCCGTCTTCGCGAGCCACGGTCTAGCGCCTGAGTCCTTGACGAAGCCATAACTGACCAGCTTTTCCGGCGGCTGAACCTGACCGTGTTTCTGACCAGGCGGCGGCGATTTGTCACCGATCCACCAGACGTCGAAGCTGACCAGCTGGTCTTGGGGGCGTTGCAAATAAGTGTGCTGGTTGATCAGGTAGCTGCGCAGGAACTGCCGCCGACCCTGATTGTGCGGCCAGCGAATGTGGTTGCTGTAGTCGCACCACAGCTGATCATGACCCCAGCCGCGTGGCGATTCGGGGTCGAACTCCGGAGTGTCGTGGGTGAATGGGTCGAGCCGGCGACCGTCGACCGTGCGCCCGTCAACGACCAGCCGCCCGTCGTCGTAAGGCGGCTCCGGCGCGAACATGCCCCACCCTTCCAGCATGCGCGTGTAGCCGATCGCTTCGGTCATCCATTCCGGACGCTGCTTCAGCTGCATCCGCCGCGAGATGAACGGATTGGATTTGATGACCTCGGTCGACAGCGCGACCATCATCACTAGCGCTAGCGTCTCACGCGTGACCACGCGCCAGTTGCGCAGCTCGTCACCGGTGCGACCGAGCCACGACGCCGGTTTGGCCGGAGCCGCGACGACCGCGCTCGGCACGCCACAAGCGCCGAGCCCGAAATAGCCGCTGATCGCCAGGCGATGCGTCGACACCCAGCGGTACATGCGGCGTCCGAGCAACGACAGACCGGGCACGTACAGCCAACCGACGACCAGGATGCCGAACGGCAACGCCTGCACCGCCCGTCGCCCGGCCTGCGCTTCGAGGAAGATCCGCCCAGCCGCGTCCACGACCACGACGCTCGTCTCGCACACCTTCGGATCGAGCCCGGCCGGCAGGCGCGCGGTTTCGTCATTGCCGACGAAGGTCAAGCGCTGCCACGGGTCGAGCCGCTTGAGCAGCCGGCACGTCCACAAACAGATCCCGCAATCGGCGTCGAAGATCACGGTGACGGCGCGCGCCGGTCGCCCGAACCAGCGCCCGAGAAATTGCAGCTCTTCCTCGCCGAACAGCATCAGAAAGAAGAACACCATCACGTACGAGAACGGGCCGAGCCGTGACAGGAGCGCGATGTTGCCGTGCAAGCCGACGGCCAACAGGAACGCCAAGCGCCGCAGCCACTTCTGCCAAAACGGGACGAGCAGAATGAACGACAGCGTGCATTCGACCACCAACGTCATCCGCGTCAGCGTCGTGAACACGAAGTACGGCACGTGCTCGCGCGCCCACACCCCCAGCCCAGTAACGATGCGGTCTTGGTACAGGAACCAGTAGATGGCGCTGTGGTTCTGCCAACCCACGCCATCTTTGTGCACGAAATTGAAGAAATAGATGACGCTCCACTGCAGCAGCAGTCCGAGCACGACGACCGAAACAAAAGGCTCGACCGTCGGCGTCTCGCGCTGATTCAGCTCGACTGGACTGTGCTCGTTGACGGCCGCCATCGAACGCCGCAACGCGTCAATCGAAAAGCAACGACCGAGCGGCAGAAACACCGTCCACGTGGCGAGCGAGTGCGTCACGACCGAGCCACCGTTTTCGGTGAACAGATTGCGCGAGTGCAGGCTCGTGATCAGGATCGCGGACAAGATGTGAAACAGCCGCGTCCGGTAGCCGAGCGTGAAGCAACCAAAGACGATCAGCGTGAGCGCGAACGCCACGTGCACTTCCTCGACCGTCGAGAACACGTGGTAGATCGAGAACAGGTCCTGCCCCATCGGGGCGAACAGCGAGAAGTGATTCGGCAGTACGCCGTCGTTCGAAAACAGCAGCCGCGCGTAGCTCCAGCGGTATCCCAGCTCGGTGATCAGCAGACAGCCGAAGCAGATGCGAAACAGGCCGAGCCAACGTGGGTCGAGCCGGCGGTAACGGTCATTCAGGAAAGCCAGCAGCCCGCTCCCGAGCCCGGCAGTGGACGTGGGTACGGCAAGCGGGACCGGTGCGGCAGGTTTATCCGTGGAATCCATCAAGCTTTGCGCGGGCCCCCTGCGGCCTTGGGCGGGGCAGACGGCCTCGGGCGGGCGGACTCTATCGCGGACTTTGGCAAAGAGCGCGGACGAGACCAGCCGGCCAAGGCTCCAGGACTTATTCTGCCGCTATAACAAGTAGTTACTTAAGCTGAGCCGGCTTGGCGACCGCAATAGTATCGTGGTATTTCTCCACGATTGCGGGCAGGCCCCCTCGAGCCTCGTGGTGCTGCGCTGCTCCAAGGAACTTCATGAACGTCAGCTGCACGTCTTGCTCAGCCAAATACGCGATCCCGGATGAGAAGGTCCGCGGCAAAAAAGTAAAGATCACGTGCAAACACTGCGGCACCGGCATCATCGTCGACGGGACGAAGATCGATGCCGCTGCCGAGGCTCCGGCCGCCTCGGCGCCCGCACCGGCCGCGGCGCACGCGCCCGTAGCAGCACCTGCTCCGGCTGCAGTAGCAGCGCCGGTCGCGACGGCGCCCATGCCAGCGGTGGTGCCCAAGGTCACGGCGCCGATGCCCGTCGCCGAGCCGAGCTACGACATCGCCTATCCCGACGATCGGCAAGAAACGCTGAGCGTGAGCGAGATCGTTAACAAGTACGCGGCCGGCTCGCTCGACGACCTCGCCTTCCTTTGGCGTGAAGGCATGACCGACTGGAAGGCGCCGTTTGACATCCCCGAGCTAGCGACGGCGCTCCGCACGCGCGGACTCAAGCCAGCGCCGGCCGCACCCGCAGCGGCGCCGTTCACGGATGACGATGAAGCGACGAAGGTTCAAGACTCCCCGTTCGACTCGCTCGAATCGCAGTCGAGCGTGCCGGGCGTTTGGCATGAGCCCGCCAAGGAAGCCCCCAGCTCACCCGAAGCCGCATTCGATCTGCGCGCGCCAGCCGCTTTGCCGTTCGAAAGAGCCGAGCCGGTCGCGAGCCCGAAACCAGCCGCGACCAGCCCCAAGCCGGCCGCCGCTGCGCCGAAGCACGAGGCAACCAAACCGGCCGCAGCACGCCGCAGCGCAGCGCGCGGTGGCGGGGACCTGTTCGGCGATTTGGCCGGAGCAGGCAGCGAAGAAGACGAGTCGCTCGGCGCCGAAGCCAAAGATCTTCAACCGAAGATGACCGGCGCGCGCAACGAGAGCTCGGTGTTGTTCTCGCTCGATGCGCTGGTCAAACAAGAGCAGAAACCAGTCCCCACCAAGAAGTCTTCCGCGGCGAAGCAAGACGACGCCGCAGCGATCTTGATGGGCACCGATTCGAGCCCGAGCTCGCTCTCCAACGTTGGCACGGGCTCGTTCGGCGCCGGCTCGTTCGGCGCGGCCTTTGCCGCTCCTGACTTCAACGCGCCAGTCGCGGCGCCATTGCCCGAGGCGCGCGCCAGTGATCCGGTCGAGCTCCCCAACGCCGCTCCCGCCACGAAAAAAGGCATGGGGCTGTGGATCGGCATCGCCGCGGTGGTTGCGCTCGCCGGCGGTGCTTTCGCGATGGGCTTGCCCGCCAAGCTCGCGGGCACGCCGCCAGCACCGACGCCGAGCGCGCCGGTCGCCGCCGTACCAACGCCGACCGCCGCCGCGACTCCGGAAGCGGCTCCGACGGCGGCAGCGCCCTCCGCCACTGCGCCAACGAGCGCCGCGCCAGCGACCGGCACGGGCGGCGCCTCAGCCGCACCGGTCGCTGCCGCAGGTGGTGCCGCGCCGGTCGCGGCCGTCACCAAGCCCGGCGAGGCCGCAGCCAAGCCCGCAGACAAGCCGGCCGACAAACCAGCGGAGAAGCCGGCCGACAAGCCCGCCGAGGCCGCCGCCAGCAGCGCCGCGCCGTTCGACAAATCCGCAGCCATCGCCGCGCTCTCGGCCGCGGCTGGCAGCGCACAGAGCTGCAAGACGCCCGACGGCCCCACCGGCAGCGGCAAGGTGTCGATCACGTTCATGCCGAGCGGCCGCGCCACCAACACGCAAGTGTCGGGTGATCTAGCCGGCACCGCGGTCGGCGGCTGCGTCGCCCGGATCTTCCGCGGCGCCAAGGTCCCGCCCTTCGCCGGCGACGCCGTCACCGTCTCAAAGTCGTTCAGCGTACAGTGAGAAGAGTTAGGAGTTAGGAGTTAGGAGTTGGCAGTTGGCAGTTGGCAGTTGGCAGTTGGGGATGCCGGCTGCCTAGCTGTGAGCTTGCGGCGGCCGTTGCAGCCGCATAAGCAACACGGCGGCGTGCCGACCAGTCGGGCAAGGCGTCCGGCGCTGTGCGCCGAAGATTGCTCTCTCTCGAAACTGCTAACTGCTAACTCCTAACTCCCAACTATCAACTACCCCGAAGGGAGAGCAGCGCCGACGCCACCCTTACGGATGGACGTAGACCAAAGTGCCTTCTTCGAATCCGCCCTGTCCCGAATAGGCGCCGTGCCAGTGCTCGGGCACGCTGGGTGTGCTCCAGAAGAAGACGTAGCGCGCGTCGATTGGCGCCAAGTTGATGCAGCCGTGCGAACGGGCGCGGCCGAAGTCATCGTGCCAGTACGCAGCGTGCAGCGCATAGCCGCCCTTGAAGTACATCACCCACGGCACGTCACGTAGCTCGAACTCGTGCTCGGACACGGCCGAGTCCATCGTGGTCGTGATGTGCTTCTGGTAGATGCGAAATTGGCCGGTCGGCGTGCTCAGCGTCTTTGCGGGATCGCCCAGGCCATCTTTGCCGGTCGAAACCAGCGTGACGAACACCGGCTGCGCGCCCTCGTACAGCACGAGCACCTGATTCTGAATCGAGACGTCGATCCATTTGCTGTTGCCCTTGGCCCAACCCGGCAATTTGCTGCTCTTCGCGGCGGTCTTCAGATCGGCGCTGGCTAGCCACAGGCCTTCGCGCGTCTCGACCATGCGCTCGCCGTGCAGCTCCTTCACCGACCCGGTCAGCGCCAGCATCGAGCGGCCCGGGATCATGTCGCCGTCGACGAGCTTGGTCCCCTCCAAGCGGTAGCTCTTCACGCCCTCTTTACGCGCGAACGCCACCGGCAAGCCGACCTGCTTGATGTCGTAGCCGTGGAACGGCGAGCCGGAGTCGGCCTTCAGCTTGTCGGCGGGGATCAGGCGCGCGTCGGTCGAGACCGCGAAGCGCCGATTCTGCGCCTCTTGGCCGGTAACGAACGAACCGATCAACGAGACGCCGGTGTGGCGCTTCAAACGGTTGGAGATCACCGCGTAGCTCGGCACCTTGAACGTCGACACGTTGGGGATCTTGCGACCGCCTTCCAGCCACCATGGCACCTTGTCCGAGCCGTCGCCGCCGTAGCGTTCGCTCAGCCCGAGCGGCCGCGCGTGCTCGGGGATCCCGCCTACGGCCAGGCCACGCTCATCGAGCGGCACGTCGTTGGCGCCGACGTCGAGCAGGTCCCACTTGTCCTTCAGTTTGTCGTGGCTGCGCAGGTGGCGCTCGAGCCGCATTTCGTACTGGAACTGCTCGTCCTTGGTCGGCACCTTCATGTAGGACGGCGCGATCGAACGCAGGAAAGCGTACGCGTACGGCATCGGCTTCTTGCGATCGGGCTCGACCGCGATCGCGCGAACCAGGGGGTGGTCGAGCTTGATTGTGGCGTTCGGCCCAACACAAACGAAACCAAGCGGCCGCACTGCGTACCAGCCCTCCGGACAGCCGTCCTTGGTCAGCGGCACCGCTGAGCGAGCCACCTTGGCGCCTAGCCGCAGGTAGCCAATCACCTCGGCCTTCGGGTCAGGCTTGGCGTAGACCGGTGTCTGCATGACGATTGGCGCCAATTGCAGGCCATCCGCGGGCGGGACCGGTACGCGAGACCAGTCATCGACCGGTGGCGTAATGCCGCCGTTCTCCGGCTTGACCCGCATCGCGGCCGGATCTTTCTTCGACAACCAGCTGTTCCCGTCACAACCAGCGAGCGACGCGGCCAAAAGCACCCCGAGCGCGGCCGCCCAGACCCTGGTGCTAGGCCGGGGAGCGTGAGCCATGCTGAGCGATGCCATCCCCTTGCCCATGCCAAAACCCACGAGGGTGGCCAACAAACCGGCAGAAAGTCTTGCGCTGCCGGCTCTCTCGGGGAAGGCTCGCACACCCCAAGCGCACCGAGTTCGACAGGAAGATCAGAGCGAGCGAAACATGGCCAAGGACACCCTCACGATCACCGATAACCGGAACGGCAAGACCTACGAAGTGCCGATCAGCGAAGGCACGATTCGCGCCCTCGATCTTCGTCAAATCACCGTCGACAAAGACGACTTCGGGCTGATGACCTACGACCCGGCGTTCATGAACACGGCGTCATGTCGCTCGGCGATCACGTACATCGACGGCGACAAGGGCATCCTGCGCTACCGCGGCTACCCCGTCGATCAGCTGGCGGAGAACGCCTCGTACCTCGAGGTCGCGTACCTGTTGATCAACGGCGAGCTGCCGACCCAGGCGCAGCTCGACAAATACGTCGACGACATCACGCACCACACCTTCGTGCACGAGAACGTGCGCACGTTCATCGACGGCTTCCGCTACGACGCGCATCCGATGGGCATGCTGTGCGCGAGCGTGAGCGCGCTCAGCACGTTCTATCCCGAAGCCAAGCACGTGATGGATAAGGACATCCGCCGGGCGCAGATGGTGCGGCTGATCGCCAAGATGCCGACCCTGGCAGCCTGGAGCTACCGGCACGCGATGGGCATGCCCTTCGTTTATCCGTCTAACGAGCTCAGCTACTCCGCGAACTTCTTGCAGATGGTGAAGAAGATCGCCGAGCCGAAGTTCGAGGTGCACCCCGAGATCGTCAAGGCGCTCGACGTGCTGTTCATCTTGCACGCCGATCACGAGCAGAACTGTTCGACGAACGTGATGCGCTCGGTCGGCAGCTCGCGCGCTGACCCGTACGTGGCCGTGGCTGGTGCGGCGGCGGCGCTGTACGGCCCGCTGCACGGCGGCGCCAACGAAGCCGTCTTGCGCATGCTGCGCGAGATCGGCTCGTTGTCGAACATCCCAGCCTTCATCAAAGAAGTGAAGAGCGGCGTCGGCAGCCGACTGATGGGCTTCGGCCATCGCGTTTACAAGAACTACGACCCACGCGCTCAGGTCATCAAACGCCTGGCGGATCAGGTGTTCGACCTGGTCGGCAAGAAGAACCCACTGCTCGACGTCGCGCTCGAGCTCGAGAAGATCGCACTCAGCGACGACTACTTCGTGTCGCGCAAGCTGTACCCGAACGTCGACTTCTACTCAGGCCTGATTTACGAGGCACTGACGATCCCCGTCGACATGTTCCCGGTCATGTTCGCGATCCCGCGTACGTCGGGCTGGCTAGCGCAGTGGGAAGAGATGCTGCTCGACAAGGACCAGAAGATCGCGCGACCGCGGCAGATCTACACCGGCTACGACGAGCGTAGGTTCGTGCCGATGGCTGCACGTACCGGCGCCGTGCCGACGCCCGAGCTGAAGAGCGGCGCGCGCGAGACCGATTAGGCCGGGATTGACGGACGAGCTCGACAAGCTTCTGGGCATCGCCCCAGAGCCCCCGCGAAAGAGCCAGCCGAGCGTCGAAAGGCGCTCGGCTTCGCTGCACGAATTTCGTCCCTCCGAGTCGCAGCTCACCGGTATGGTGCTGGGCGGCCGCTACAAGGTGCGCGGCTACCTCACGCGCGGCGCGACGGCCCGCGTGTACCTGGCCGAAGACTTGATCGACGACGTGCCGGTCGCGATCAAGATGCTCGCACCGGAGTCCAACAAGAGCCACGAGCTTTCGCACCGCATGCTGCGCGAGGCGGAAGCTTTGCGGGGCATCGATCACCCCAACGTGGTGCGCGTGCTGGATACCGGGGAAACCGCCGGCGGCGTGCCGTATTTGGTGCTCGAAGCGTTGCCGGGCGAGACGCTCGGCGATTTTCTACGTCGCCAGGGTACGCCGCAGTTCGAGCTAGCGTTGTCGTTGGTGCGGCAAGCCGCTCAGGGGCTGTCGGCGGCCCACCGCGCCGGCATCGTGCACCGCGACGTCAAGCCGGACAATTTCGTGCTGGTCGGGCCTAGCGACGAGCCGTACGGCCTGAAGCTGATCGATTTCGGGATGGCTAAGCTCGACGGTTCCGGCGGCACGAGCGGCACGCACACCATCTTGGGCACGATCGAGTACATGGCGCCCGAGCAAATCTTGGCAGAGCCGGTCGACGCGCGCACCGATGTTTACGCGCTGGGCGTGGTGATGTTCAGGCTGTTCACGGGTGAATTGCCGTTCGACACCAACGCGCCGGCGGACCTGTTACGCCACCAGCTGTTCAGCTCGCTGCCCCCGCCGTCGTGGCTGGAGAACGACATCGACGTGCGGCTCGAGCGCATGATCCTGACCGCCACGCGCAAGAACCCGGCCAACCGCTACCGCGACATGCAACAGCTGGTCGACGACCTCGACGCCCTGATCGGCGTGTCGCCGAGCGAGGTCAGTCAGCGGCCGCCCCCGGTTACGCCCGACGCCTATTCGCCCTCCACGCCGCGCGGTTGGGAAGCTTTGGCGATTTTAGCCGAGAAATTCGGGCGTTATGCCTCGATACCGCCTTGAAGTAACGTGTGGCCCGCATGAGGCCTGGGCTACTGCTGGCGACGTTCGCCTTGACCGCGTTGTGCGCGGCACGCGCGGACGCTTGGCAGATCGAAGACGTGATTCACCAGCCGTGTCACGAGCGGATCAGCCAAGCCGCCTTGGATCGCGTCGGCTACGCGCAGGATCCACCGTCGCTCGACGGTGACGACGCGCGCCTGCGCGACAACGTCGACTTCAACGCATCACGCTACGACGCCAATCTATACGCCCTGTCGCTGGTGATCGGCGTCCGGAACGCCGACACCCACGGCGGCGCCAGCTTTTCATTCGGCAACAACGCGAACGCCGCCAACGCGCCGGACGACCAGCGCGCGCATTGCCTGCGTACCGCCAGCCAAGACGGCCCGGAGGGCGACGCGGCCGCAGTCGCCGACTGCCGGGCGCGGATCGAGTCGCTGTATTGGCAAGCGCTGGCGTCGCTCGATGAGAACGGCGACGTCTCGCCCGACACGCGCACCGAAGCCACGGTCGCGACGGAGTTTCAAGGCAGCGTCGAGTACAAGCTGAGTGGCCTCTACTACTACGGTGGGCGCGCTATCCACGCCGTGCAGGATAGCTTCACGCACAGCTTTCGTTCGCCCGATTGGCGGCAGATTCGCCATGTTTTCAACTGGAGCGACCAGGTCAGTTGCACGCTGGATGAAGCGCGCGACGGTCACGGCCACGAGACCGTGCTCGACGACTGCAAAGACGGGGACCCGACCGAAGCCGAGCGTTTCGAGGTCGCGACGCAGGCCTCTGCCGACCTGTTGAGCGCGCTAACCACCCCGGGACGGCACGCCGAACGCGCCCAACGCATCGCTGATTTCCTGGAGACTTGGATGACCTACGAGCCCGACTGCACGCTGAAGAATCGCTACTGCGACAACGAAGTGTACGCATGGCTCAAGCACACTGACCGCTCGGACGCGAGCATCTGCGACGGTCCGCTGAGCTGCCAAGCGGCCAGCCCCACGCCCGCACCGCGAGCGCCTGCCGGCGGGTTGCTGGTCGTCGCCGCTCTGGCAGCGGCAGCACTCGGGCTGCGACGGCGGCGGGGTCTCGCGACTGGCATGCTCGCCGTCACGCTGTTGTTCGCGCCCGGCGTCGCCCACGCCGAGCAGGCCGGTAACGGTGACGAACCCACAGCGGCGCGGCCGCCGCGCCGGGTCGGCGGCCCGCGACTCGAAGCGCGCGCCTCGCTCAGCGTCGACAACCCAGCCTACGCATTCGGAGTCGCCGGGCTCTACGGCTTCAAGCACGCCGACGTCGGCGTCTTCGCTGAGCTGAATCCTTGGTACAGCATCGACCGCCGGCGCATGAGCCTGGGCGCCACCAACTTCGGCGTCCTCGGGCACTACCTGCACCCGCTGCGGCATGACCTGGTCCTGCGCTTCGGGCTCGGCGTCGGCTTCTCGATGTTGAACGCCGACATGCTGGGTGTGAACGCCGGCAACCTGGGCATGTTCCTGGACGTGCGGGCGATGGGCTTGATCTGGGAGTTCGCCGACGGCGTCGCCTTGACCGCCGACCCGTTGGATCTCGCGCTGCCAGCGCCCGGCCTCACCGGCTGGCCGATCCTCTTCACGCAGCACCGCTTCTCGCTTGGCCTGCAGTTTGCGCTCTGAATCTAGCGCTGGGCAAAGCCGGCGCCTCTGTGATTGACGTTTGCGGGCCATCGTGGGGATATTCTTGCGATCCGCTTTTTACGAGGAGCCAGTCCCCCGATGACGACCGCTAGCGACAAACTCAAGCAGATGGGCGCCAAGATCGCTGAGAAGAAGGACCAAGCCAAAGCCATTGGCGCGGTCTTCAAGTTCGCGCTCGAAGGCGACGGCGGCGGGAATTTCATCGTCAATCTCAAGGACGACCCGGGCGTCGTCGAGGGCGATGGCGCGGCCGAGTGCACGATCCGCATGACGTCGCAAGACTTCGTCGACCTCACCGAGGGCAAGGCCAACGGCCAGCAGCTGTTCTTCACCGGCCGCCTCAAGGTCGAAGGCGACATGAGCCTCGCGCTGCGCCTGCAGCCGTTGATGGACATCCTCAAGTAGGTCGACGCCCTACCGCGATGACCAGCACCAAGCGCAACCTCGAGATCACCTGGCCGCTATTCGGCGACGCCCAGCAGTTCCCGGCTGATGCCGAGCGCACCGTTACCGATTTCGAGCCGCCCGCCGCCGATCTAGCAGCGCTCAAGAGCAGCCCCGAGCCGCCAGACAGCACCGAACGCATCGAGCGCGAAGTGCGCCAGATGCGCGAGTCGTTGCCGCCAGCGGCGCCCGAGTGGATGCGGGCAGCGCGCGCGCTGGCCGACTGGCTCGAAGTACGGATCAAGCGCGGCCACCTGCCGCCGGTCGAAGAAGCCGCAATCGCGCGAACTTGGGCGGCGTTCTCGCTCGGTGGCGTGACCGAACAGGAGATCTTCAAGGTCGCGCGCGTCGTGCAGCGCGCGCACTCGGCGATTCGCGAAGCGCGCGGCGTCGACCTGCAGATCGCGATCACCGCCTGCGCCGGGGTGCTCTACGCTGGGCTCCCGCGCACGATCCGTGAGCGTATGCCGCTCGAGCGCGTGGCCGCCACCGTCCGCAAACTGCACGTCCAAGCCGACAGCTGGGCAGCCATCGTCGAGGGGGTCTCCGATATCACCGGCTGGAAGGACTACTCGCGGATCCACGCCGCCTCGGTCCTGCGCGCTGTGATCGAAGCGCGGCACTGATGACGCCAGCAACACCGCCCCAACGCGTTGCTTACATGGGGCCGCCGCGCACGTTCTCGCACGCCGCCGCGCTGCAGATGTTCGGCGAAGCCGCTGAGTTCGTCGTGAGGCGCACGATTCCCGATGCGGTCGAAGCCGCGAGCGAGGGTGAGGCCGACGTCGCGATCGTCCCGATCGAGAACTCGACCGAGGGCGGAGTGAACGCCACTATCGACGCGCTGTTCGATAGCGATCTGACGATCTCGGCCGAGTTCGTGCTTGAGGTCGAGCTGTGTTTGCTCGCCCAAAGCCGTGACCTGACGACGATCCGTCGCGTCACGTCACACCCCCAGCCACTCGGCCAATGCAAGCAGTGGCTACGCGAACATCTGCCGCAAGCCGAGCTGGTGGTAGCGCAATCCACCACCGCCGCCGCTCAAGAGGCGTTGAAGGATCCGGGAACGGCGGCGGTTGGCAGTCGCCTGGCAGCGGAGCTCGGGTTGCTGGTCGCGTGCGAGCGTATTCAAGATCACGAAGGCAACGCCACGCGCTTCGTCGTCGTGGGCAAGCACCTCACCTCGCCCACCGGCCACGACAAGACCACGCTCGTGTTTTCCACTCCGCATGAACGTGGAGCGCTGCGGCGCGTACTCGAGGTCTTCGACGAAGAGGGTTTAAACCTCACGCGAATCGAGTCGCGCCCGCTGCGCGGTCAGCTTTGGCAGTACGCTTTCTTTACCGATCTCGAAGGCCACCGCGACGACCCGGCGGTGCGGCACGCGCTAGAACGCCTGGTAAAAGGCGGCGCGATGGTGCGTGTCCTAGGTAGTTATCCCCGCGCGCAGAGCGCTCGACCCCCAGCCTGAAATGAACATCGAAAACAGCGCATAACGCGCTGCATTAGGTGAATTTGCCCTGTGCACATGACATGTAGTTGTGTGTAGACACGAGTGGGCAAATCCTTTATTTCATTAAGCCGATGAACGGCAAGGCGCTCGAGCTGGATTCACCGGCGGACAGCGGTCCGCGCGAACGAGCGCGGCCAGCGTATGCCCTCCGCTTCGGAACGCGCGAGATCAAGCTCAAGTCACGCATCACGACCGCGGGCCGCAGCTCGGCCGCTGACATCCCGCTCGTCGGCGCGTTGGTATCTCGGCGCCACGCCACGTTCAGCATCACGGAAACCGGCGTCGACGTCTCCGATCATGGCAGCCGCAACGGCGTGTTCGTCAATGGCGAGCGCATCACCGGACCGCAAGCGTTGCGCGCCGGCGACATCATCACCATCGGTGACGACTCGCTCACGTTGTTCGAGCTCGAAGAGCCGGGCGAGCGCCGCACCGAAACGATTTCCGACATGCGCCCGGTGCGTCCGGATCAAACTCCGCGGCTACCCAGCTTCTCCGATGACGACGTGTCGATCGCCACGCGCCGCGCGGACGCTTTTCAGTTACTGAGCGGCGTCGTCGACAAAGCGCTCGCGCTCGGCCGCGGAGAAGAGGCCGAGCATCTGATCGGCACACATCTAGTCGCGGCCTTGGCAGACGCCAGCACAGGTCGCGGTGTTCCGGCTGACATCGCCCGCACCGCCGCGCGCTACGCGCTCAAGCTCGCGGCCGCGACGAACAAGAGCAACTGGCTCGATTTCGCTGTGCGGCTCTACCGCGCATTGGCCCAACCTATGCCCCTGCCAATCGTCGACGAGCTGTACACGCTCGTCGGCCGCGTCCGGGGCCTCGATCGCGCATTGCTCCGGGACTACGTCGATTCGCTGCGGCTGGTCACCGACTCGCTCTCGCCCACGGAAAGATTCGTGCTGCAAAGGCTCGAAGGCCTGGAACGAATGGCCCGGCTGCAGTCGGACAGTCCGTAAGCTTCCTGCTTTCCTGGTTGGACTAGGGCGAAGTCGCTTCCACCGCCCGACTGACGACTGATCCCCGACCCCTGACCCCTGCTAGCTTGCCGGCATGGGTAAGCGGCTGATTCGCTATTTCGTGCGCGGTTGTCTCGTGTCGGTGCCGCTGGCGATCACGGGCTGGATCGTTTGGGGCACGTTGCGCTTCGTCGATCAGATCTTGCCGTTCGACATTCCCGGCGTCGGGTTCGTGGTCACGCTGTCGTTCATCACGTTGGTTGGGCTGCTTACGTCGAACGTGATCGGCAAGCGCGTGTTCCAAATTACCGATCGGCTGCTGTCGGGCATGCCGCTCGTGAAGCTGTTGTACACGTCGATCAAGGACTTGATTCGCGCGTTCGTGGGCGATCACAAGAGCTTCGATCAGCCAGCTGCCGTGGTCTTGACGCCTGGTGGGGCGCGCATTTTGGGCTTCGTTACCCGCGATGCGCTGCACATGTTGGGCATGCCCGACTTCGTAGCGGTCTATTTCCCGCAGTCGTACAACTTCGCCGGACAGCTGGCGGTCGTACCGCGCGACCAAGTCGAGCTACTGGACGCGCCAAGCTCCGAAGTCATGACCTTCATCGTCTCTGGCGGAATCTCGGGCTTCGGGCGTGGCCAGTCGCTGGTCCCGCCGCCTACGCTCACCAGCGTGAATATCAAGCCGCAACGCTAGCGCTCAGCCTTCGAGGGCTTTGCTCGACAGCGTGAGCGCACCGTCTTGCACGGAGTCGAGGATTTGCTTGGCGTCGGCTTCGGAAATCTCGAGGAGCCCGATCAGCTTCTCGAGCAGGGCTTGCTCGGACTCGCTCTGCTCGCCGTCGGCGTGCGTCAGCAAGGCGGCATTCGCCAGCAGCAGCTCGCGATCCTCGCGACTCAGCTCGTTGATCGGCGCGTCGTCGGCCAAGGTGCGCTTCTGCTTGGCATACTGCAGCAGCTCGCGCTCCTCCTCCTCACTGGCGTCGAACCCGCACAACATGCCTTCAATGACTCCGGCTTCAGGGGCAGCGACTTTGCCGTCGGCCCACGCCACCGCAACCAGGGACTTGACGATGTTCTTTTCGCTGGGCGTCATCGGGGACCACGATAGCCAAAGTCACGAGGCGAATCGAGGAGCCTCGCCGCCGCGGCTGAGGCGCCTCGTTGGGTAGGCACGATTCACCTTTCCGCGCTCGTGGAAGGGCCGTTTCGAAGCGGAAAGTGAAAGGAAATTTCCCGCGATCGCGCCGGCCCGCGAGTGAGTCGGGGTACCCCCGTGTAGGTTCTGACCATTCATCACGTTTCTCGCCTCGAGCACGAGCGAACAGGAAGGCGGGAAGGCGGGAAGATTTCTGTTGTTCGAACAGGCGCCTGAGGCCCAATCGCGATCC